>CAVIFY010000036.1:0-20920 GCA_963642245.1 Bifidobacteriaceae bacterium
TGCCCTCCTGGATCAGATCCAGGAACTGCATACCGCGGCCCACATAGCGCTTGGCAATGCTCACCACCAGGCGCAGGTTGGCCTCTGCCAGCCGTTTCTTGGCCTTTTCGTCATTATCCGCAATGCGGATAGCCAGCTCGATCTCTTCCTCCGGGGTCAGCAGCGGCACCCGGCCGATCTCTTTCAAGTACACCTTTACCGGGTCGTCCATGGCTGCGTTGTCGTTGATAGCCACGGTCTCCGCTGCGTCCGTCTCCTTAGGCAGGTCCACTTCCAGCGGAATACCGTCCAGCGCCTCGGCAGAGAAGTCGTCCACAATGCTGATGTTGGCCGCGTCGATCATCTCATTGAGCTTTTCCAGCTCGTCCACATCCAGGTCCAGCTCCACGATCACATTGTCGATCTCCTGGGCGGACAGGTGGCCGGACTGCTTGCCCCGCTCCACCAGTTTCTTAAAGGCAGCGGTTTTCTTTTCTTCGCTCACCTGCTGCTGGGCAGGCAAATGCACTTCGTTGTTGCTCATAAATTCGTCCTCATTTCATCGTATTTCTATATGTAAACCCATGGTTTATGAATGGTGGCGAAACAGATCGCGAAAGGCCTGGTCGTCCAGTCCTGCGGCGCTCTCCTGTTTCTTTTGCTGCTCGGCGCGTATGGTTTGCAGGCAGTCGGCAAATTCCTGCTTGGCGTCCGCCGACTCGCCGCCCCGGGCAATAATGCCGGACAGGCGGCCCATCTCGTCGTCCGTCAGCTGGTCCCGCAGGTCCATCAGCTCCGTGCCGTCGCCGTTCTCCAGCCGCTGCAAAATCAGCGTAAACACCCGCCGGGCAAAGCCGGGGGTCAGCCACTGGGGGTCAAAGTCCTTGCACAGGCGGCTGCAATCCGGGTAGCGCAGCAGCAGACTGATCAGCCGATCCTCCGCCCGCAGCTGGCGCAGCGGGGCGTCCGTTGCCATGGTCTCCCGGGCGGTCTTTCGCATATCCTCCTGCACAATGCGGTTGAATTCCCGCTTTTCCCGGCTGCGGCCTTGGCGGCGCACCAGGTCTTGCAGCTGGACTTTCATATTCTGCCGCTCCACACCCAGTTCCTCGGACAGGCGGGATAAATACAGATCCTGCTCCACCGGCGGCAAAGTTGCCAAGATTTGCAGCGCACCGCCGATAAAGTCGATCTTGCCCTGGGTGGTGGCCAGATTGTACTGCCGCCGCAAAGCCAGCAGGCGGAACTCCGTTTCGTTAGACGCGCCCTCCAGCATACCCTTAAACTTGTCCCGGCCGTAGGTGCGAATGATCTCGTCCGGGTCCTTGCCGCCCACTAAGGCGGGAATGCGCACTTTCACATCCGTTTGGTCAAACAGGGTCATGGCTTTGCGCAGGGCCTTTTGCCCCGCCTCGTCTGCGTCATAGGTCAGGATCACTTCCTTGGCGTAGCGGCTGATCAGCCGCACCTGCTCCGTGGTCAGCGCCGTGCCGCAACCGGCCACCGCATTGGTAAAACCGGCCTGGTGCATGGCGATCACATCCATATACCCCTCGCACAGGATCAGCGCGTCCTCCTTGCTGTCTTTGGCAAAGTTCAGGGCAAACAGCTCGTTGGTCTTTTTGTACACCAGCGTGTCGCCGGTGTTGATATATTTGGGCTTGCTGTCGTCCAGCACCCGGCCGCCAAAGGCAATCACATTGCCCCGCACATCAATAATGGGGGTCATGACCCGGTTGCGGAAGTTGTCATAATACCCTTTTTGCCCTTTGCGGGCCAGCCCGGCGTCCACCAGCTCTGCCGGTTGGTAGCCCTTGGCGCGCATATGCCTTAGCAGTGCGTCCCACCGATTGGGGGCAAAACCCAGGCCAAAGTGGTTGATAGTAGCGGCGCTCAGCGCCCGACCGATATAATAATCATAGCCCACCTTTCCCTCCGGGGACAGCAGTACGCTATGGTAAAAGCGGGCGGCCTCCCGGTTCATCTCCAAGATCCGGCGGCGCCGTTTGGACAGGGAGTCGTCAAAGCCCTCCTGGGGCATTTGCAGCCCCGCCCGCTGGGCCAGGGACTTGACCGCGTCCAAATAGTCTAAGTTCTCGATCTTTTTTAGAAATGTGATGGCGTCCCCACCGGCGCCGCAGCCAAAGCAGTAAAAGGACTGGGTGGCCGGGTACACGGTAAAGGACGGCGTTTTCTCATTGTGAAATGGGCACAGACCCACCAGAGTGGCGCCCCGCCGCTTTAAGGTCACATAGGTAGAGATCACATCTTCTATATCCGTTTTCATTTTTAATTCCTGCAAAAAACTATCGCTCAGGGGCACGATCTCTCACCTCTTTCTGTCTATACTATAGAATACCCTTACTCGTGCCAAAACATGGGCACGAACAGGTGGTTAAACACTTTCAGCGCATAGGTATCGCTCATACCGGCTATGTAGTCGCACACGGCGCGCTCGTCGCCGTCCTCACCGGCAATGCGCACATATTCCTCCGGCATTTCCTCCACATGGTCAATATAGTAGCCGTAAATCTTCGTCAGCATATCCACCGCCTTGCGCTCCTCGCCCTTGCACACCGGGTTGGTGTACACGGCGGTGAACATAAAGTCGTGCAGGTCACAAAACAGCTCGTAAGTGTCCGGGCTCATACGAATTTTGTCCGTACTGTTCTCGATCACATCCAGCACCATGTGGTTGATCCGCTGGGATTTGGTCATACCCAGGGCCATACGCAGCTCCAGGGGAATATCCTCCTCCGCCATCACACCGGCACGGCAGGCGTCGTCAATATCATGGTTGATATAGGCGATTTTATCCGCAATGCGAATGATCTGCCCCTCCAAAGTGTAGGCCTCCTCCCCCTTGGTGTGGCAGAGAATGCCGTTCTTCACTTCATCGGTCAGGTTCAGCCCGGCGCCGTTTTTCTCGATCTTCTCCACCGTGCGCACGCTCTGGGCATAGTGGGTAAACCCGCAGGAGCACAGGCTGTTCAGCGCCCGCTCCCCGGCGTGGCCAAAGGGGGTGTGCCCCAGATCGTGCCCCAGGGCAATGGCCTCGGTAAGATCCTCGTTGAGCTGCAACGCCCGGGCAATGGTGCGGGCGATCTGCGCCACCTCCAAGGTGTGGGTCAGACGGGTGCGGTAGTGGTCGCCGCTGGGCGCCAGGAACACCTGGGTCTTGTGCTTGAGCCGTCGAAAGGAACGGCAGTGAATGATCCGGTCCCGGTCCCGCTGAAAGCAGGTGCGGATCTCGCACTCCGGCTCCGGGCGCAAACGGCCGCGGCTCTCTGCCGCCAAACAGGCTTTTGGCGACAAAATGCGTCTTTCATTTTCTTCCGATCGCAAGCGAATTGCACTGTCCATAACGCCACTCCTATCCAATAGTCTATATTTTATACGCAAAAAGAGAAAAAATCCCTTTTTTTATAAATTCAATTTGTTTCTTGACGAAAGCTAAGAAAAAAGGTATGCTGTTGATGAAATGAGTGATGATAAATGTACTGGATCATTCCCGTAATTCTTGCCCTGGTGGCACTGTTCCTGGCCTTTGCCTATAATCAGAACAACCGCCCGGATATAACCGCATATGACCTGCCGGCCCCCGGCGCGCCCGCCTGCACGGTGGTGCACCTGTCGGACCTGCACTCCAAACCATCCTCCCGTATTCTAAACGAAACAGCTGCCCAAAAGCCGGACATCATTTGCATTACCGGCGATTATATCAACGACAAAAATCGAAATCGGCAAAAAATGCTGGACTACGGACGGCAGCTGGTGCAGCTGGCGCCGGTGCTGTACATTCCCGGTAATCACGAGCGACGGCTGGCGGATTTTGATACGCTGATGAGTGAGCTGTCCGCCATCGGCTTTCATGTGCTGACAGATAAGATCGAAACGGTCAATGGCATTACTTTCCTGGGGCTGGACGAGAACCAGGCCAGCTTTGAGGCCTATCGCCAGCGCAAGGCCGGTACTTTCCGCTATCGGGACTCCTCTGCCCTGTTTGCTCAGTTGGCAGAGCACCCGGGCTATAAGATCGTGCTGTGCCATTATCCGGAGAACTTTGCCGCTGTGGCAGAAAATGATTACAGCCAATATGACTTTGACCTGCAACTGTCCGGTCACGCCCACGGCGGGCAATGGATCCTCCCGGGGATCGGGCCGGTGTTCTCCCCCGGTCAGGGCCTGCGCCCCCGGTACGCCCGGGGCAGCTTTGGAGAGCGGCCGCGGCTGATCGTCTCTCGTGGGATCGGCAACGCAGAGTTCCCCCTGCGGCTCTTTAACCACCCGGAGATCATCGTGCTGCACTTAAATCCAACAAAAGAATAACCCTGCAAAAGCAACGCAAAGGTCACCGCATATACGGTGACCTTTTTATAATTCTATCAAGCCTCTATAACTTCTACAACCTTGCAGCCCTGCCGCACCGGCTTGGTGACGGCAATATCCTTGGCATAGGGCGCCAGAGCCGTTGCCGCCGCATTGGCCTTAGCTTTGTCTGTAAAAATACCAAAGAGCGTTGGCCCGCTGCCGCTCATACAAACGCCCGCTGCGCCGGCAGCGCGGAGCACCTCTTTCATCTCAATACGGCCGGGCACCTCCACAAACTGCTCAAACACATTCTCCAGCTTGCCGCAAATGGCAGGCAGGTCCCGGTTCTGTACCGCCGTGAGCATACCCAGCTGGTCCGCATTATGGGTCTTACCGTTGGTGTCAAACAGACCGTAGGCCTTGCCGGTATTCACACCAAAGTCCGGCTTTGCCAGCACAATATGGCAGGCAGGCATGGCCTTTAAGGGGCTGAGCACCTCACCGATCCCCTGCGCCAGGCAAGTGCCGCCCACAATGCAGAAGGGCACATCCGCCCCGATCTGCACGCCCATAGCGCACAGCTGCTCCGTGGACAGGCTCGTCCCCATCAGCCGGTCAAGGGCCACCAGCACCGCCGCACCGTCCGCACTGCCGCCGGCCAGGCCCGCTGCGTGGGGAATGTGCTTTTCCAGGTGAATATGCAGCCCCGGGCAGCGCAGCCCGGTGGTCTTAAAAAACAGGGCGGCCGCTTTCCAGGCAATGTTTTTATCGTCCAGGGGAATATCGTTAATGCTGGCAGTCAGCCGCAGCTTGCGCCCCGGCTCCCGCTCCACGGTCACCCGATCGGCCACCCCCACGCTCTGCATGATCATAAACAGATCGTGGTAGCCGTCGGTGCGGCGGCGGATAATATCCAGCATTAAGTTGATCTTGGCATACGCCAGCACTTCTACGCGTTTAACGGTCATGCTCGTCCTCTAATTCTTTCACAAATTCACCAATGCGGGTGACAGCCTCTTTAATGTTCTCAATGGAATAGCAGTAAGACACGCGGATAAAGCCATCGCCGCAATCGCCAAAGGCGTTGCCGGGCACCACAGCCACCCGCTTGGAATAGATCAGCCGCTCGCAGAATTCCTCGGAGCTAAGCCCGGTGGATCGAATACAGGGGAACAGATAAAACGCCCCCTCCGGCTCAAAGCAGGGCAGTCCGATCTCACGAAAGGCGTGCACGGTAAAGCGGCGGCGCATATCATAATCCCGGCGCATTTTATCAATATCTCCGTCCCCGTGGCGCAGGGCCTCAATGGCAGCCGTTTGGCTGGTGGTGGGGGCGGACATAATGGCAAACTGGTGCAGCTTGGTCATCTGCTGAATAATGGGCGCAGGCCCCAGCGCATAGCCCAGGCGCCAGCCGGTCATGGAGTAAGTCTTGGAAAAGCCGTTAATGACCACCGTGCGCTCCTGCATACCGGGCATGGCCGCAATGGAGGTGTGGTCCACGCCGCCGTAGGTCAGCTCGCTGTAAATTTCATCGGACAGCACATAGATATTGTGCTTTTGCAGCACCCGGCAAACCGGCTCCAAGTCCTCCCGGCGCATGACCGCACCGGTGGGGTTGTTGGGGTACGGGAACACCAGCAGCTTGGTCTTGGGGGTAATGGCAGCCTCCAGTGCCGCAGCCGTCAGGCGGAAGTTATCTTCTTCCTTAGTCACCAGCGGCACAGCCACGCCGCCGCTGACCTCTACCAGCGGTTTGTAGCACACAAAGGACGGCTCCACCACCAGTACCTCATCGCCGGGGCAAACCAGTGTGCGGATAGCCATATCAATACCCTCGGAACCGCCCACAGTTACCAGCACCTGATTTTCCGCCCGGTACTGCAAATGATACCGGCGGGCATAGTAGGCGCAGATCTCCTGACGCAGGGACAGCAGCCCGGCGTTGGCGGTATAGCGGGTGGCGCCCCGGTCCAGGGAGTCGATCCCCTCCCGGCGAATGTGCCAGGGGGTCAAAAAGTCCGGCTCGCCCACACCCAGGGAAATTACATTATCCATCTCCTCTGCAATGGAAAAGAACTTGCGGATACCGCTGGGCTTCACATTGCAAAGGGCGGGGTTCATATCATTTTCATACTGGATCACAGAGAAATATTCCCCCGATCGTCCGTATTCTTCTGCTCAAAGAGCATACCCTGCTCCTTGTACTTCTTCAGGATAAAGTGGGTGGCGGTAGACACCACATCTTCCATAGGCGACAGGCGGCTGGCCACGAACATGGACACCTCCTGGAAGGACTTGTCCGTCACCAGGCAGCACAGGTCATAGGCGCCGCTCATCAGGAAAATGCTCTCCACCTCTTCCAGCGCCGCAATGCGCCGGGCAATATCGTCAAAACCGTGGCCGAACTTGGGCTGCACTTTGATTTCGATCAGCGCCGTTACCGTTTCGTCCCCGGCTTTTTCCTTATCTAAAATGGCGCAATAGCCTTTGATCACGCCGTCTGCCTCATATTGGCGCACCTGCTGCGCCACCTGGGCCTCGTCCCGACCCAGCGCCGCCGCCAACTCTGCATTGGTCAGGCGGGGGTTCTCTTTGATCAGACTTAACAGTTCATCCATCATATCGTTCTCTCTCCTTGTGTTACTCAATGGGCACCAGCATAGGCTCCCGGCGGTTGAAGATGGTCACATAGTCAAACCCGCACTTCTTGGCCAGCGCCATACCCTTGTCAACATTACCGCACAGCTTTTCCGGCACATGGGCGTCAGACCCAACGGTGATATACTGCCCGCCCATATCGTGAAAGCGCTGTATGTACGCCTCGCCGGGCAGGGTATCGCCCAGGGGCATGGCAATGCCGCTGGTGTTGATCTCCAGGGCTTTATGGTTCTTGATGAGCGTTTCAAAGATCTCGCCGATCACATCGTCAAACCGGGTCATATCCACCGGGATCTTTTGCTCCCCCACCATATACCGCAGCGGGTAGGTCAGGTGGGCCAGGGAGTCAAAGCCGTCCCATTTTGCCAGCTCCAGCTCCTTTTGGAAATATTGGGTCAGCAGGTCGTACACATCTTTGTCCTTATAATCCATAAAGAAGAAATCTTCCATCTCCGGCAAATTGTGGATCGAGCCCAGCACAAAGTCATAACTGAACTTATCCAGAATATGATTTGCCAGCGGGATATTATAAATGGCCTGCCCCAGCTCCAGCCCCTGGAGCACCAGCAGCTGGCCCTCAAAGTACCGCTTGCACTCAAAGGTCTCCACATACTGATTGGTGCACAGAGCACGGAAGTCCTCGGTCTTTGAGTCGATCTCACAGTGATCGGTAATGGCAATGCAGGACGCACCCTTGGCCACCGCCGTCTCGCACAGCAGCATACAGGACTGCTTGCCGTCAAAGGAATGATCCGAATGGGTGTGCAGGTCTACCAGATTTTCGTAATGCACAATTTCATCTCCAATCCGCTTGTTGCACAGTATTTTACCACAATCGGCGGAAGTTGAAAATATATTTTGCGCTTTTATTGAAAAAATTTTACATCTTTGCTATAATCATTAGCAAATAAAAGACATAACGGAGGTCTTGATAATGAGAGCAGTCATTACAGTTGTAGGTAAAGATACCGTGGGCATTCTGGCCAAGGTGTCTGCCATCTGCGCCGAGCACCAGGTAAATATTGTAGAGGTGACCCAGTCCATCTTGCAGGATATGTTCTGCATGATCATGATGGCGGACCTGACCCGGTGCAACACTTCCCTCTCCGCCCTGTCCGGCGAGTTGGAGGGCTTTGGCAAAGAAAGCAATCTTTCTATCCATGTGATGCACGAGGATATTTTTAACTCCATGCACAAGATTTAACGGGAGGCACTCCATTGATCAATACTTACGATATTTTAGAGACCATTCGGATGATCCAGGACGAGTGCCTGGACATTCGTACCACCACCATGGGCATTTCCCTTTTGGACTGTGCCGATACGGACATTGACAAGGCCTGCGCCAAGGTGTATGACAAGATCTGCACCAAGGCGGAGAAGCTGGTGCAGACCGGCGAGGACATTGAGCGGGAATACGGTATTCCCATTATCAACAAGCGAGTCAGCGTGACCCCCATTTCCATGATGGCCGGTATCAGCGGCGGCGACCCGGTAAAGTACGCCCTGGCGCTGGAAAAGGCGGCCCGCACCATCGGGGTCAACTTTATCGGCGGTTACAGCGCCCTGGTACAAAAAGGCTTTGCCGCCGGTGACCGGGAGTTGATCGACTCTATCCCCCGCGCTTTGGCGGAGACGGAGCACATCTGCTCCTCCGTGAACATCGGCTCCACCAAGGCCGGTATCAATATGGACGCAGTAAAGCTGATGGGCCAAAAGGTAAAGGAAGCCGCAGAGCTGACCAAAGAGAGCGACTGTATCGGCGCCGGCAAGCTGGTGGTCTTTTGCAACGCCCCGGAGGATAACCCATTTATGGCGGGTGCATTCCACGGTGTGTCCGAGCCGGACTGCGTGATCAATGTGGGCGTGTCCGGTCCCGGCGTAGTGCGTGCTGCCGTTGCCAAGTTCCCGGACTACTCCATTAACGATATTGCAGAGCTGATCAAAAAGACTGCCTTTAAGGTCACCCGTATGGGCCAGTTGGTAGGCGTAGAGGCCTCTCGGCGGCTGGGCGTGCCCTTTGGCATTGTGGACCTGTCCTTGGCCCCCACCCCGGCGGTGGGCGACTCTGTGGCCCATATTTTGGAAGAGATCGGCCTGGAGAAGTGCGGCGGCGCAGGCACCACCGCTTGCCTGGCTATGCTCAACGACGCTGTAAAGAAAGGCGGCGTGATGGCCTCCTCCAGCGTAGGCGGCCTGTCCGGTGCCTTTATCCCGGTGTCTGAGGACGCCGGTATGATCGACGCAGCCCGCTGCGGCGCGCTGACCATTGAGAAGTTGGAAGCCATGACCGCCGTTTGCTCCGTGGGTCTGGATATGATCGTCATTCCCGGCGATACCACGCCGGAGGTGATCAGCGGCATTATCGCCGACGAGGCCGCCATCGGTATGGTCAACTGCAAGACCACCGCCGTGCGCGTGATCCCCGCCATCGGCAAGCAGGTAGGCGACGAGTTGGAGTTCGGCGGCCTGCTGGGCGCCGGCCCGGTCATGAAAGTGAACACCGGCTCCCCCGCCAAGTTCATCAACCGCGGCGGCAAGATCCCCGCTCCGCTCCATAGCCTGAAAAACTAATGGATATAGACCAAAAGGCACAGCATTACGCTGTGCCTTTTTTTGTGTTTTACAGTATTGGTTCACACGCTATTTATCTTCCGGCACTTTTGCCGGTCCGGCAAACAGTCCGTCCACCATGTAGTCCTTAATTTCCTGCTGCGTGCCCTTTCGCCAGCGGGCAACAGGCAATGTTTGATCTCGTTTATCCACATCAAACTGGATATGCAGTTCGTTATCAGACAAGGACTTTATAATTTCATCGTCCGTTAAACTTTCAGGCACCTGCCAGGCAACGGTTACCGAGGTACCGCTCTCTTTCGGTGATAAGTGAAATCCGCCTTCATAGAATGTATCATATTCGCCGGTGGTGATATTTGGATATGCACCGATCTGCTCCATGATCATATTATCCATTTTATGGTGCGAGCGGTTCTCCACCTTGAGCACATAGCAAACCGCCTTATACCCTGCTTTCACCGTTCCATCATACGACGCGTCCTCGCCTAAATAAATACCGCACACATCCACGCCGGATAGATCCGCCTGTATGCGCGCCTCTTTTTGATGATCCACATAAGCGAAGTAAAACATCAATCCAAAGCACACTACAAATAGGACGGGAACGATCGCCTTGGCTACTATCTTTTTCATTTTCTCTCCCTTTCCGGCTACACTCAAGCCGTTATTATGGGCAGAACATTCTTTCTACCGTTAGCATACCACACGCCAAGGGTTTGTTCAAGGGAGCGCATAGTGGAAATCCGTCCACGGTGCGTGGAAACGGCAACCACCTTAAAGCAGTGGCTGCCGTTTTTTATACCTTATCCGTCCATGACCCGGCGCATTTTTTGCAGGGCGGCTTTTTCTTTGCGGGAGACCTGTACTTGAGAAAGCCCCAGGATCTCTGCGGTTTTGCACTGGGTCAGGCCCTTATAATAGCGCAGTTCCACCAGCATTTGCTCGCTTTTTTCCAGGCCGTCCATGGCTTGCAAAACAGACAGCCGGTCAAACAGCTGCTCGCTGTCGTCCACCGGAATATCCAGGGTGGTATCGCCGTCCTCACCGGCACTGTTGATAGACACCGTTGGCTGCATAACCCCAACGATCTCCGCCGCCTCTGCCGGGTCGCAGGACAGCAGCTGCGCCAACTCGCCAATGGTCGGCTCCCGTCCTTCCCGGCGCAGGAAGTCCTCTCGCTGTCGCGCGGCGCGGAGCGCCTTTTCCTTGAGCACTCGGCTGACCTTCACGGCGCCGCCGTCCCGAAACAGGCGCTTGATCTCGCCGATGATCACCGGCACCGCATAAGTGGAGAACGCATAGCCCAGGGTCGGGTCGAACCGATCCACCGCCTTGATCAGCCCTACGCAGCCGGACTGGTACAGATCGTCATACTCGATCCCCCGCCCGCGAAAGCGATTGGCAACGGTATGCACCAGCCCCAGGTTCTCCCGGATCTGCCGCTCCCGCTCCGCAGTCACCATTTTTGCTTGCCGGTAATGCGCTTTTCCAGCACCACGGTGGTGCCTTTGCCCGGCTTAGAAGTGACCCGCAGCTTGTCGCAAAAGCTCTCCATCACCGTAAAGCCCAGCCCGGCGCGCTCCCCCTCCCCGGTGGTATAAAGCGGGGTCATCGCCTGCTGCACATCGGCGATACCGCAGCCCTTGTCCCGCACGGTCACCCGCACCGCCGGCGGGTCCAACAGCGCCGTATGTATATAGATCTTGCCGCAGCAGTCCTTATAGCCGTGGACAATGCAGTTGGTCACCGCCTCGGACACGGCGGTCTTTAAGTCCGCCAGCTCCTCCAAGGTAGGATCCAGCGGCGCCGCAAAGGCAGACACCGCCACCCGTGCAAAGCCCTCGTTGACGCTGCGGGCGTCTAAAGTCAGGCGAAATTCATTGGTCTTTTTCATCTTCGTTCTCCTTTATCAGTGCAATGCTCCCCAGCCCCGCCAGCTCCATAATCTTCTTGGTGCGGGCGGTCACATTCTTGATCTCCACCGTGCCCCGATAGCTGTGCACCAGCCGATAGCGGCCCATTACCAGCCCAATACCACTGGAATCCATAAATGTGACATTCTTAAAATCCAAGATCAGGTGGCCGGGCAGCTTGTCCTGTATGGCGCTGTCGATCTGGCTGCGCACCGCAACGGCGGTGTGGTGGTCGATCTCGCCAAACAGATAGGCAATGAGCAAATTGCCGCTGCTCTCTAAAGTTACATTCATACCATCACTCCAAAAAAATACCGGTCTGTTCACACTGTAACAGACCGGTTTTGCAGAATTTGCCGTATTGTGTTTTAGATCAAATCTTTTCTGATCTCTCGTGCCAAATAAAAAGACCCGCAGACCAAAACAAAGTCGCTGCCCGCCTTGGCCGCCGCCAGCGCCCGGTGCGGGTCCGGCTCTACGGCAACATAGGCGCAATACTTTTTAGCAGCCGCTGCCAGGGCGTTTGCAGACAATGCCCGCCCCATACCGGGCACGGTGGTGGCGATCACTTGACGGCACCGGGGCAGGACCTGGCAGAGATAGCCGTCAATGTCCTTATCCTCCATCATTGCCAGTACGGCAGTGATGGGCCGATCGGTGGGCAGATGGGGCAGTAGCGCCGCCGCACCGTCCGGATTATGGGCGCCGTCCAGCAGCAGATCCTTGCCAAAGTGCTCCCGCCGGGCAGGCAGGGGTGGCAGCTCGGGCGTAGCATCTACTCCCAGCAGGCGCAGCACTTCCCCGGCCACCGCCAAATCGTCGGCAATCGGGTCGCCCTGTTCCGGGGCTGCCGCCACCGGGCAGTCCAGCGCCCGGCACCGCGCCAAAAATACATCTTTGGCGGCAATGTGCGGGTACAGTACCACCGGGCAGCCTGGCTTGATAATTCCGCTCTTTTCCCGGGCAATGGCCTCTACCGTGTCGCCCAAAAAAGCCGTATGGTCCAGCGCCACCTTGGCAAAAGCGCACACCGCCGGGCGCGCCAGCACATTGGTACAATCCCCGGCACCGCCCATACCGCACTCTACCACCGCGTAGTCCACCCCGCTGCGGTAGAAGTACAGGTACATCACTGCGGTGATCAGTTCAAACTCCGTCAGCGGCGCATCGGCAAAGACCTCCACGCAATCCGCAAAGTCCTGCTTGGGGATCATTTGGCCGTCCACGGTGATCTGCTCGCGAAAATCCGTGACCCAGGGGGAGCTGAACACCCCCACCCGATACCCGGCACGGCGCAGACCGTCAGCCACGGCAGCGCAAACGGTGCCCTTGCCGTTGGTGCCTGCCACATGGATCACCTGCAATTGATTTTGCACATTGCCGGTTTTTTCCATAGCCGCCACCATGCGGGAAAGCCCCGGCTGCACGCCGAGGCTTTGCTTTTGTTTGATCAATTTGATTGCCGCTTCATAGGTCATTTTACTTGCCCAGGTTCTCCAGAGAGGAGCGCAGGTTGGCGATCTTTTCCGTCAGCTTGGCAGCCTCGTCCCGGTTCTGCTGGACCACCTTCTCCGGCGCTTTGTTCACAAAGCCCGGGTTGTCCAGCTTTTTGTTGATAAAGGCCAGTTTTTCCTCGGCGGCAGCCAGTTCCTTTTGCAGGCGCTTAGCCTCCGCCTCAAAGTCCACCAGGTCGCCCAGGGGAATATAGATCTTGGCGTCGTTGGTAACGATGGTCACCGTGTTGCCCAGGTCGCCAAAGCCGTCTGCGATCTCCACATCGGAGGCATAGGCCAGCCGCTTGATAAACTCACTGCCCACGGCGAACACATCGGCAAAGGCGGTCTCCACATAGACCTTGGACTTTTTGCTGGGGGGAATATTCATCTCCGCCCGGCGGTTACGGATGGCCCGAATGGCGTCCATGATCTTCTCCATCTGGGCCTCTTCATCTGCAAAGGACAACGCCGGGTCATACTCCGGCCACTTGGAGATCATAATGGACTCCGTATCGTGGGGAATGGCCTGGTAAATTTCCTCTGTGATAAAGGGCATAAAGGGGTGCAGCAGCTTGAGAATATCCGTCAGCACATACACCAGCACCGCCTTGGCGGTATCGGCGCCCTCGCCGGACTGCAAGCGGATCTTGGCGATCTCAATATACCAGTCGCAGAACACATCCCAAATAAAATCATACAGCTTGGCAACGGCGATACCCAGTTCAAAGCGCTCCAGGTTGTCCGTCACTTCCTTAGCCAGGGTGTTGACCTTGGAGAGGATCCACTTGTCCTCAATAGCCAGGTCTTTCGGCAGACCCGGGTAATTATAATCATTGCCCAGGTACATCAGCACAAAGCGGGCGGCGTTCCACAGCTTATTGGCAAAGTTGCGGGAGGCTTTCACCTTCTCGTCGGAGAAGCGCATATCGTTGCCCGGGGCGTTGCCGGTAGCCAGGGTAAAGCGCAGGGCGTCGGCACCGTACTGGTCGATCACCAGCAGCGGGTCAATACCGTTGCCCAGGGACTTACTCATCTTGCGGCCCTGTGCGTCACGCACCAGACCGTGGATCAGCACCGTGTGGAAGGGCACCTGGCCCATGTGCTCCACACCGGAGAAGATCATTCTGGCCACCCAGAAGAAGATAATATCATAGCCGGTGACCAGCGTGTCCGTGGGATAGAAATACTCCAGTTCCTTGGTATCATCCGGATAACCCAGGGTAGAGAACGGCCACAAGGCGGAGGAGAACCAGGTGTCCAGGGTGTCCGGATCCTGGTGCACATGGGTGCTGCCGCACTTAGAGCAGGTGTGCACTTCCTCAGCGGATACCATCACCTCGCCGCAGTCATCGCAATAGTAGGCGGGAATACGGTGGCCCCACCACAGCTGGCGAGAGATACACCAGTCCTTAATATTCTCCATCCAGTGGAAATAGATCTTGTCGAACCGCTCGGGAACGAACTTCACTTCCCCGTTCTTTACCACTTCCACAGCAGGCTTTGCCAGCGGCTCCATCTTCACGAACCACTGCTTGCTGACCCGCGGCTCCACGGTGGTGCCGCAGCGGTAGCAGGTGCCTACATTATGGCTGTAATCCTCGATCTCCACCAGCGCGCCCTCGGCTTCCAGGTCCTCTACAATGGCCTTGCGGGCCTCATAGCGGTCCATACCGGCGTACTTGGGATAATCGTCCACGATCTTGGCGTCCGGGGTCAATACATTGATGACCTCCAGGTTGTGGCGCAGCCCCACCTCAAAGTCGTTGGGGTCGTGGGCCGGGGTGATCTTTACCACGCCTGTACCGAACTCAATATCCACATAATCATCGGCGATCACGGGAATTTCCCTATGCACGATGGGCAGGATCAGGGCCTTGCCCACCATATCTTTATAGCGCTCATCGTTGGGGTTCACCGCCACGGCCGTATCGCCCAGCAGGGTCTCCGGTCGGGTGGTAGCCAACTCCAGGTAGCCGCTGCCGTCCTTAAAGGGATAGCGCAGGTGCCAGAAGTGACCGGCCTGGTCCTCATACTCCACCTCTGCGTCAGAGATAGAGGTCAGGCAGTGGGGGCACCAGTTGATAATGCGCTCGCCACGATAGATCAAGCCCTTGTCATACAGCTTGCAAAAGACCTCGCGCACCGCCTTGCTGCACCCCTCGTCCAGAGTGAACCGCTCCCGGTCCCAGTCGCAGGAGGAGCCCAGCTTTTTCAGCTGCTCCACAATGCGGCCGCCGTACTGGGCTTTCCACTCCCAGGCGCGCTCCAGGAACTTCTCCCGGCCGATCTCTTCTTTGGTAATGCCCTCTTTGCGCATAGCCTCTACGATCTTGGCCTCCGTTGCAATGGACGCGTGGTCCGTGCCCGGCAGCCACAGGGTCTCGTAGCCCTCCATACGGCGCCAGCGGATGAGAATGTCCTGCAAAGTCTCGTCCAACGCGTGACCCATGTGCAGCTGGCCGGTAATGTTCGGCGGCGGGATCACGATGGTGTAGGGTTTCTTGTCCGGATCCACCTCTGCGTGAAAATACTTGTGATCGCACCAGAATTTATAGGTGCGGTCCTCCACATTTTGGGGGCTGTACTGTTTGTCCAACTCTTTTGCCATAAAATCTTGCTCCTTACAAAATAAAAAAAGCCCCGTCTCACAATGAGACGGAACTGAACTTCCGCGGTACCACTCAAATTGCGCGCCAAAAGCGCGCCGCTCTTGCCTTAACGCGGCACACGGGTGCGACTACTGTCTTTCACCGCACCGGCTCCCGGACTACCTTCCCCCGCTGGGCGCGCCTGTTTGCACCGACCACAGGCTCTCTCTGCCGCCGCCATGGGGTACTCCTTCCGTTCCAAGCCGTTTTCTATTGGTATTATAGTACCAAAACCGCCGCCCCTTGTCAAGCGGCAGCCGGGATTTTGCGCCCACAAAAGTGCATAGATCCAATGAAAAAACCGCACGATACGGACAGCGCAACGCCGTACAGACAAAAAACAACTCCGGATGTCTTGCAGCACCCGGAGTGTATGTCCACTTATTATTTAGTTTTTATGTTCGGCACATAGCGTGCACACTGTTTAGCCCATTGGACCGTACCTCGTTTTTTAGATTTTGACAAAAATTAAAGTTGTAAAAACGAAATTTACTTCTCCATTGGAATTCACCTGGTCGTAAAATACATCTTCTATGAAAGCACCGCCGGGCGGCACTCCCAGGTCACTTGCAGGCAGATGACCGATATATACCTTTACTATTCAGTTGAACCAGCGCCTGCCGTTCTGATCAATCCTGCATGATAACTCTTACTTTGCTCACTTGAGCTTGTGTGCGCCGTGCAATTCCGATTTGCACTCTGTCCATACACAAATCCGTTATACTCTATTGACGAGCGGTGCAGGCGGTCTGCTGAAAGGGTTCACTCTCCATTGGACCGACCTCCTTTTTAGATTGAACACGCCTTAACTACTTCCTAAGGCTTATCTCCTGTGTTCAACTACATAGTAGCACTGAAGTTGGCAGTTGTCAATAGGTTTTTGCAAGTTTTTTTAATTTTTTTGTGCATTTCTGCCAAGAGTTTTCCCCAATACGCAAAATATGGGGTTTGTCCCCCGCCAACCACAAAATAGGCATTGACGGCAATGGGCAAATAGAGTATAATGCAAAAAGAAAGGCGTGAGAACTTATGAGCGATAAAGAAGAACTGTACGAGCCGGACCTGATCTCCGTGTCTGACGACGACGGCAACGAGATCGTATTTGAACTGCTGGAGCGGTACGAGACGGACGATGATGTGTATGTGGCCATCACCGAGTACCACGACGAGGCGGAAGAGATCGTAGAGGCGGACAACGAGGTCATTATCCTGAAAGTGCTGGAGGAGAACGGCGAGGAATACCTGGCCGAGATCGAGGACGAGATGGAATTTGAGCAGGTCTCCGATATTCTGATGGCTATGGTAGAAAAGAAATATGATGTAGAATATTTCGAGCCGGAGCAGTAAGAATAAGAAACAGAACATCTGTTCTGCCCTTCTCGACAACCGTGTGATTTAATAACCCGAACAATTTTTTACAAGGGTTTCTTGCTCGGTCGGCAGGTATGCAGGCCTCCCCTGCGGGGACGATGGAAGCACAAAACCGAACGGCGGTCACCCACCTGCTTGAGATGCAGGTTATTCTCGTCACACGGCGGCTGGGCGGAATAAAGAGCGGAGCTTTGCGGCTTCGCTTTTTTTATACTTGCTTTTTTGGGCGCAAAATGCTAAAATAAGAGCCGTTATGCGGGTATGGTGGAATTGGCAGACACGCAGGATTTAGGTTCCTGTGGGCAACCGTGCAGGTTCGACCCCTGTTACCCGCACCAAAAAGCACGACAGTTTCGGCTGTCGTGCTTTTTTATGTCTTATTTCTTCTTACCGTTCTTTTTGCCATAGGGTTTATGCTTTGCGGACTTTCCGTCAAAGCGACCGTTCCCGCCGGGTTTTCCGTAGCCGGGTGCATTCCCCTTTGGCTTGCCGCCGGTGCGGGGCGCGGGTCGTGGGCCGGAGGGTGCCGCCGGGATCAGGCACTTGGGGCCGCTGCCGATCAGGTCCGTGCGGTGGGCACGGCGCAGCGCCTCGGCACAAAGGGCGTAATTCTTTGGATTATAATACTGGAGCAGCGCCCGCTGGAGCGCCTTGTCGTGCGGGTTCTTGGCCACATAGACCGGCTCCATGGTGTACGGGTCCAGCTCCGTATAGAACATACAGGTGGAGATGGTGCCCGGGGTGGGATAAAAGTCCTGCACCTGCTCCGGGCGAATGTGATTTTTCTTTAAGAAACAGGCCAGTTCAATGGCGTCGTCCAACCGGGAGCCGGGGTGGGAACTCATCAGGTACGGCACCAGGTACTGCTCCTTTTGGATTTGGCCGGTGTAGGTAAAATACCGGCGGGAGAAGTCAATATACGCTTCAATGTGGGGCTTGCCCATTTTGTCCAGCACCGCGGCGGAGCAGTGCTCCGGGGCCACTTTCAGCTGGCCGCTCACATGGTGCTGCACCAGTTCCCGGAAAAAGCTGTCGTCCGGGTCGCACAGCAGATAATCATAGCGAATACCACTGCGGATAAACACTTTCTTGACCCCGTCCACCTGGCGCAGCGCCCGGAGAATGTCTAAATACTCCCGGTGGTCCGCCTGCAAGTTGGGGCAGGGCTTTGGTGCCAGGCACTTTTTGCCCTTGCACAGACCGTGCTTCTCCTGCAAAGCGCAGCTGGGATGGCGGAAGTTGGCGGTAGGGCCGCCCACATCGTGGATATAGCCCTTAAAGTCCGGCATTTGGGTGATCTTCTGGGCCTCGATCAGCAGGCTCTTTTTGCTGCGAGAAGTCACATAGCGCCCCTGGTGGAACGCAATGGAACAGAAGTTGCAAGCGCCAAAGCACCCGCGGTTATGGGTAATGGAAAAGCGCACTTCTTCAATGCCCGGCACGCCGCCCAACTTCTCATAACTGGGGTGGTAGGCCCGCATATACGGCAGGCTGTACACCCGGTCCAGCTCCGGGGTGGTCAGCGGCTCCATGGGCGGGTTTTGCACCACCATCACCTTGCCGTGGCGCTGCTTGAGCAGCTTGCCCCGCACATGGTCCTGCTCGTCCTGCTCCAATCGGCAGGAGCGGGCGTATTCCTTTTTTGAGGCACACACATTCTCAAAGGAGGGGCACTCCACCCCGCCAAAGGGTGTGTCCTTGGTGGGCACCGCATACATAGTGCCCCGTATATCGTGCATACTGCCTACCAGCTCACCCTCTCGCAGGCGGCGGGCGATCTCCGTTACCTGTTTCTCACCCATACCGTAGATCAGCAGATCCGCGCCGGAGTCCACCAGCGCAGAGGGACGAATGGCGTCGTCCCAGTAGTCATAATGGGCAAAGCGGCGCAGGGACGCCTCCAGCCCGCCTAAGATCACCGGGCAGTCCGGGTAGGCCTCTTTTGCCAGGCGGGTGTACACATTCACCGCCCGGTCCGGGCGCTTGCCGTGCTTGCCACCGGCGGTATAAGCGTCGTCATGGCGCAGCTTTTTGGCGGCGGTATAGTGCGCCACCATAGAGTCGATATTCCCGGCGGTGATCAAAAAAGCATACTTGGGCCGCCCGAATTGCTGAAAGTCCCGCACGCTGTGCCAGTCCGGCTGGCTGAGCACTACGACTTTGAACCCCTGGCTCTCCAACAAGCGGGTAATGATGGCAGCACCAAAGGACGGGTGATCCACATAGGCGTCACCCGTCACATACACAAAATCCGGTTGGCCCCATCCCCGAGCGCGCATTTCTGCCGGGGTAATGGGTAAAAAATCATTCTTCATCCGTTTGGTCCTCGTCCGTCTCCGGCTCCTCAAAGCGCATTTGCTCCGCATTCTCGGCAGTCAGGTCCGGTGCCGGGCCTTGGTTCTGCATTTCCATCCACTGCTGCTTGTCGATCTTTATATCACGCTTCTTGGCGCCGTCCTGGGGGCCGATAATTCCCTTCTCTTCCAGCTGGTCCATAATTTTGGCCCCGCGGGCATAGCCTACGGACAGCTTGCGCTGCAAGAAAGAAGTGGACGCAGTGCCGGTCTCCAGCACAATATTCACGGCGTCTTCAAACAGCGGGTCCAGTTGCTCAGTGCCCTCGTCGTCCTTAAACGGACTCTTCTTGCTATCCGGCTGCACTTCCTTGGCTTCCATCTCTTTTTGAATATCCGCATTGTACTGGCTCTCGCTCTGGGCCTTAATAAAGTCGCACAGGGACTCTACTTCCTCATCGCTGATATAGCAGCCCTGCACACGAATGGGCTTGGAGGAACCGATGGGCGCATACAGCATATCGCCGTAGCCCAGCAGCTTCTCTGCGCCGGAGGCGTCCAAAATGGTACGGGAGTCGATCTGGGAGCTGACGGTCAACGCAATACGGGAAGAAATGTTGGCCTTGATCAGACCGGTAATTACATCCACAGACGGGCGCTGGGTGGCGATCACCAGGTGCATACCCGCCGCACGGGCCATCTGGGCCAAACGGCAGATGGAGTCCTCAATCTCCTTAGGCGCCGCCATCATCAGGTCGGACAACTCGTCAATGCAAATGACGATCTTGGGCATGGGCTGCATATCCTCATGCTTTTTTACATACTTGTTGTAGCCCTCAATATCCCGCACGCCGGTATCGCTAAAGGTCTGGTAGCGCTTGAGCATCTCAGACACAGCCCAGCCCAGGGCACCGGTCGCCTTGCGGGGATCGGTCACCACCGGCACCAGCAAATGGGGAATACCGGCATATTTGCTGAATTCTACTTTCTTCGGGTCGATCAGTACCAGTTTCACCTCGTCCGGCTTGGCCCGGTACAGAATAGACACGATAATGCTGTTCATACACACGGACTTACCGGAACCGGTAGTACCGGCGATCAGCAGATGGGGCATCTTGGCCACATCGCAGTACACCGCCTCACCGGAAATATCACGCCCCAGGCCCACAGACAGCATAGACCGCTGCTTGCCGAACTCCGGCGTGTCGATCAGCTCGCGCATAGATACGCCGCTTTTCACCGAATTGGGCACCTCGATACCCACCGCTGCTTTGCCGGGAATGGGGGCCTCGATACGCACATGGGTAGCCGCCAAATTCAGGGCAATATCGTCGGACAAATTGGTGATCTTGGAGATACGCACACCGGCAGCCGGTTTCAGCTCATACCGGGTCACCGTGGGGCCGCGGCTAATGTCCGTAATGGTGGCGTCCACATTAAAGGAATGGAGGGTGTCGATCAGCCGCTCCGCATTGGTTTTCAGCTCCCCGCTCACATCTTTTACAGACTTGTGTTGGGCAGGGGTCAGCAGCGACACCGGCGGCAGCTTATAATCCGCCACGCCCGCCTCCATTTGGGCGTCCGTAACGGTAAAGACCTCCACCGGGTCCTTTTTCTCTGGCTCGGCCTCCTCGGTGGCCTTGTCCACGATCTCGTCCAGGGACTTGGCCTTT
>CAVIFY010000037.1:0-20471 GCA_963642245.1 Bifidobacteriaceae bacterium
GCAAGGTACTTGGTGATAGCTGCGGTCAGAGTGGTCTTACCATGGTCAACGTGGCCGATGGTACCAATGTTAACATGGGGTTTGGTTCTGTTAAAATGTTCTTTTGCCATTGGAATTTCCTCCTTAAGAATTTACAATAGTCAATTGTCATTGCTATTCTATCAAAATCGGATAAAAATAGCAAGCATTTTTTATTGATTTATCGAATTATCAGTCTTTTTTGGCGCGTTCGCTGATAATGCTCTCGGAAATGGACTTGGGAACAGGCTCATAGCCGTCCGGCTCCATGGTGTACTGGCCACGGCCCTGGGTCTTGGAACGCAGGTCGTTTACATAGCCAAACATCTCAGACAACGGTACGCGAGCATTGATCTGCTTTGCACCGTTGCGGTCCTCCATGCCCTGGATCTGGCCACGGCGGGAGTTCAAATCGCCGATCACATCGCCCATGTATTCCTCAGGAACGATAACAACGACTTTCATCATAGGCTCCAGAATGATGGGGCCGGCCTTCTTGGCAGCGTCCTTGAACGCCATAGAACCGGCGATCTTAAAGGCCATCTCAGAGGAGTCTACCTCGTGGTAAGAACCGTCGTACAGCTCTACGCGGACATCTACCACATTGTAGCCTGCCAGGATACCGCTCTTCATAGCGCCCTGGATACCGGCGTCAACCGCAGGGATATACTCCTTGGGAATGGAACCGCCGACAACCTGGTTCACGAATTCATAGCCCTTGCCGATACCGGTCTCCGGATCAATGTTGGGCATAATGCGGATCTTACAGTGACCGTACTGGCCGCTACCGCCGGACTGACGCTTATACTTGGTATCGGAAGCCGCTTCCTTGGTGATGGTCTCTTTGTAAGCCACCTGGGGAGCGCCAACATTGGCCTCTACCTTGAACTCGCGCAGCAGACGGTCAACGATGATCTCCAGGTGCAGCTCGCCCATGCCGGCGATGATGGTCTGGCCTGTCTCTTCATCGGTGTAAGCCTTAAAGGTGGGGTCCTCTTCTGCCAGCTTGGCAAGGCCCAGACCCATCTTTTCCTGACCGGCCTTGGTCTTAGGCTCAATGGCAACGCGGATCACGGGATCCGGGAAGTTCATGGACTCCAGAATAATGGGATGATCCTCGTCGCACAGGGTATCACCGGTGGTGGTGTTCTTCAGACCTACGGCAGCAGCGATGTCGCCGGCGTAGCAGGTGGGAATATCCTCACGGTGATTGGAGTGCATTTGCAGAATACGACCCATTCTCTCCTTATGACCCTTTACAGAGTTGTAGCAGGGAGAGCCTGCGTCAATGGTACCGGAATATACACGGAAGAAGCAGATCTTACCAACGAAGGGGTCGGTAGCGATCTTGAACGCCAGAGCAGCGAAAGGCTCTGTGTCGGAAGAGTGACGATACTCCTCCTCGTCCGTGTCCGGATTTACGCCCTTAATGGACTCAACATCCGTGGGGGCGGGCATATAATCTACGATTGCGTCCAGCAGGGGCTGCACACCCTTGTTGCGGTAAGAAGTACCGCAGGTGATCGGCACCATTTTGTTCTCAATGGTAGATTTTCTGATGGTCTTTTTGATCTCGTCAACGGTCAGCTCTTCACCGGCGAAATACTTCTCCATCAGCTCGTCGTCCATCTCGGCGACATGCTCGATGAGCTGCTCGCGGTACTTCTGAGCCAGTTCCATCATTTCCTCAGGAATAGGCTCGCGGCGAACATCGTTGCCCAGATCGTCATAATAGATCTCAGCGTCCATATTCACCAAGTCCACGATCCCGCGGAAGGTATCCTCCGCGCCGATGGGCAGCTGGATGGGCAGTGCATTGCACTTGAAACGGTCGTTGACCATATCCAGTACATTGTAGAAATCCGCACCCATAATGTCCATCTTATTGACATAGATCATTCTCGGTACATGGTACTCGTCAGCCTGACGCCATACGGTCTCAGACTGGGGCTCAACGCCACCCTTGGCGCACAGCACGGTAACGGAACCGTCCAGTACACGCAGGGAACGCTGCACCTCTACGGTGAAGTCCACATGCCCGGGGGTGTCGATGATATTGATTCTGTGGTTCTTCCAGAAGCAAGTGGTGGCAGCGGAAGTAATGGTGATACCGCGCTCCTGCTCCTGCTCCATCCAGTCCATGGTTGCTGTACCATCATGGGTCTCACCGATCTTATGGTTAATACCCGTATAATACAGGATACGCTCGGTGGTGGTGGTTTTACCAGCATCAATATGCGCCATGATACCAATATTTCTTGTCATTTCAAGAGATACTTTTCTCGGCATAATATCCTCCTAACAAACTGAATGGCTTAATATCTGAAATGAGCAAACGCCTTGTTTGCCTCAGCCATCTTATGGGTATCGTCGCACTTCTTGGCAGCGCCGCCGGTCTTATTGGTAGCGTCCATAATCTCGGCTGCCAGGCGCTCCTTCATGGTTCTCTCAGAACGCTGACGCGCATAGAGAGTGATCCAGCGCAGACCCAGGGTCTGGCGCCGTTCCGGACGAACCTCAAGCGGTACCTGGTAGGTAGCACCGCCTACACGGCGAGCCTTAACCTCCAGTACGGGCATAACATTCTCCATGGCAGCTTCAAAAGTTTCCAGGGGATCATTACCCGTCTTTTCTTTGATGATGTCGAAAGCGTCGTACACGATCTTCTGTGCGACACCCTTTTTACCATCGTACATAACGTTGTTGATCAGGCGTGTAACAAGCTTAGAGTTGTACAGCGGATCAGGCAGAACGTCACGCTTAGCGATCTGGCCTCTTCTTGGCATCTTCGCTTCCCTCCTTCATTATCATTGATGAGTTCATAGGTACTCGAGTTTTCCCGTGGAGCCAACAAAAAGGTCATACACTGTATAGCAATATAAAGTATATAAACTTTTGCCGGATTTCCAAACAAGAAGATCAAACTCAGGGTTACTGAGTTTGGTGGATCCTTAACGGATCGGCGCTGCTCTTATTTCTTAGCAGCTTTCGGTCTCTTGGCGCCGTACTTAGAGCGGCCCTGCATTCTGCCGTTCACGCCCTGGGTATCAAGAGTACCGCGAATGATGTGGTAACGCACACCGGGAAGGTCCTTTACACGGCCGCCGCGGATCATAACTACAGAGTGCTCCTGCAGGTTGTGACCTACGCCGGGAATGTAAGCGGACACTTCAATGCCGTTAGACAGACGCACTCTGGCGATCTTACGCAGTGCAGAGTTCGGCTTTTTCGGAGTTGCAGTCTTGACTGCGGTGCAAACGCCGCGCTTCTGGGGAGAATTGTTATCGGTCATAACATTCTTCTTGGTGTTCAGCCCCTTCAGCAGAGCCGGTGTTTTGGACTTTTTCTCCAGCGTCTTACGACCTGTTCTTACAAGTTGGTTAAAGGTAGGCAATCGTTTATCTCCTTTCAAATTATTTTGTACGCTTTTGCGCACAAAACCCAAATTTGGCAAAACAAATTTGCATTTTCTGCCCAAAAACGCACCTACGGGGGCAGAACTTTGCGGTTCTGCCCCGGTAAATGATCAATTTTTGGCTAAATTCGATGGGATTTGGGCCGATTTAGCGCAAATCGCACACCGACAAGTTAGCATTATATCACTCGGACATACTGTTTGTCAAGAGCTCTTGCAGCTGTTCCAGGTTCAAAATTTCCTCGCTGCCCTCAGCAGAGAAATAGCTGGGCACCACATCCACCTTGTCAAACACCTGCATACCGGTACCGGCGGGCACCAGCTTACCGATAATAACATTTTCCTTCAGACCGATCAGCGGGTCCACCTTGCCCTTAATGGCAGCGTCGGTGAGCACGCGGGTGGTCTCCTGGAAGGAGGCGGCGGACAGGAAGGAGTCGGTAGCCAGGGACGCCTTGGTAATACCCATCAGGATCGGGATATAAGTGGCGTGCTTCAAAGTGGTCTCGCCCAAAGCGATCCGCTTGTCAATGGCCTCGTTGGCCTCGTCTACCTGGGCCACATCCACCATGGTGCCGGACACCAGGTCGGTATCGCCGGCGTCGTCCACGGTGCACTTCTTGAGCATCTGACGAACGATAACCTCAATGTGCTTATCGTTGATATCAACACCCTGGGTACGGTAAGCAAACTGTACTTCCTTGATCAGGTAGTTGTAAACAGCCTCTTCGCCCAGGATCGCCAAAACATCGTGGGGGTTCACGGCGCCGAGAGTCAGCTCCTCGCCCTTCTTCACATGGGCGCCCTCTACAATGTGCTCGCACAGGCGGGCACCGTAGGGGATCAGGTACTTCTTCTCTTCCCCGTCCTCGCCGGTGACGATGGCGTGGCGGCTCTTCTTGATCTCCTCAAAGTGGACCACACCGTCGATCTCGGACAGAATGGCCAGCTGCTTGGGCTTTCTGGCCTCGAACAGCTCCTCTACACGGGGCAGACCCTGTGTAATATCGGCACCACCGGCAACACCGCCGGTATGGAAAGTACGCATGGTCAGCTGCGTACCGGGCTCACCGATGGACTGAGCAGCGATGATACCCACGGCCTCACCCACCTGGACCGGCTCGTTAAAGGCCAGGTTGGCGCCGTAGCACTTGCAGCACACGCCGTGGTGGGACTTACAGGTGATCAGAGAACGGATCTTTACGGACTCGATACCGGCGTCCACAATACGCTTGGCGTCTTCCTCCGTCATCATACGATCAGGCTCCATCAGCACTTCGCCGGAGTTGGGGTCGATCACCGGGTCTACAACGAAACGACCGGTGAGGCGCTCCTCCAGCGGCTCCAGCACACGGTTGCCGTCCATGATCTTGCTTACGATAATACCATCGTGGCAGCCGCAATCCTGGTCACGGATAATTACATCCTGGGATACATCTACCAGACGGCGGGTCAGGTAACCGGAGTCTGCGGTACGCAGTGCGGTATCGGCCAGACCCTTACGGGCACCACGAGAGGAAATGAAGTATTCCAGAATATTCAGACCCTCACGGTAGTTAGCACGAATGGGGACCTCAATGGTCTTACCGGCGGTATTGGCGATCAGACCGCGCATACCGGCCAGCTGACGCAGCTGAGAGGTACTACCACGGGCGCCGGAGTCTACCATCATGTGAATGGGGTTATGGGCGCCGTCAAAGTTACTGGTCAGCTCGTTGGACACCTTGTTGGTGCAGTCCTCCCAAGCCTTGATAACGGCGGAAGAACGCTCCTCGTTGGTGATCAGACCGTAGTTGTAGTTGGTGGTGATCTCGTCCACCCGCTTCTCGGCCTCGTCCAGGTACTCTTTCTTCTTCTCCGGGATCAGGGCGTCCACAACGGCAACGGTGGTGCCGGAAATGGTGGAATACTTATAGCCCTGTGCCTTCAAAGCGTCCAACACCTTGGAAGCCACGGCCACACCGTGCACGCGAATGCACTTCTCGGCGATCTGACCCAGCTGCTTCTTCTTAACAACAAAGCTGATCTCCGGTACAAACTCGTTCTCCGGATCGGAACGATCCACAAAGCCCAGATCCTGGGGCACCGGCGCGTTAAAGATCACACGACCGATGGTGGTCTTCACCAGGTGCTCGTGCACTTCCCCGTCCACTTCCTTGGAGAAGCGGATCAAGCACTCGGAGTGCAGGCCCAAAGAGCCTTCCTGGTAGGCCATCATGGCCTCGTCCTTATCTCTATAAATGTTATAGCGGGTATATTCGTTGCCCTCGGCGTCTTTCTCCACCGTGGGGCAACCCGGCTCGCCCTCTTTGATCATGGTCAGGTAGTAAGAACCGATCACCATATCCTGGGTAGGCACGGTCACCGGCTTACCGTCAGAGGGTTTCAGCAGGTTGTTGGCAGCCAGCATTAACATTCTGGCCTCGGCCTGAGCCTCTGCGGACAGGGGCACATGCACAGCCATCTGGTCGCCGTCGAAGTCTGCGTTAAATGCGGTACAAGCCAGGGGGTGCAGCTTAATGGCACGGCCCTCTACCAGCACCGGCTCAAAGGCCTGGATACCCAGACGGTGCAGGGTAGGTGCACGGTTCAGCATCACCGGGTGATCCTTAATGACCACTTCCAGAGAGTCCCAAACCGCCGGGTTGTTGGCACGCTCCACCATCTTGCGGGCGGATTTAATGTTAGAGGCCACGCCGGTCTCTACCAACCGCTTCATCACAAAGGGCTTAAACAGCTCGATAGCCATTTCCTTAGGCAGACCGCACTGGTGCATCTTCAGCTCCGGGCCAACCACGATTACGGAACGGCCGGAGTAGTCAACACGCTTACCCAGCAGGTTCTGACGGAAGCGGCCCTGCTTACCTTTCAGCATATCGGACAGGGACTTCAGCGGGCGGTTGTTGGGGCCGGTGACCGGACGGCCGCGGCGGCCGTTGTCGATCAGGGCGTCCACAGACTCCTGGAGCATACGCTTCTCGTTGCGCACGATAATGTCCGGTGCGCCCAGCTCCAGCAGCTTCTTCAAACGGTTGTTTCGGTTAATAACACGGCGATACAGGTCGTTCAGGTCGGAGGTGGCAAAACGGCCGCCGTCCAGCTGGACCATGGGGCGAATGTCCGGAGGGATCACCGGGATAGCGTCCAGGATCATCCACTCCAGCTTGTTGCCGCTCTGATAGAACGCATTGACCACATCCAGGCGCTTGAGCAGACGCACGCGCTTTTGACCGGTGGCGGTCTCCAGCTCCTCGGTCAGCTCATCCCGCAGGGCTTTCACATCAATGTCTTGCAGCAGCTTTTTGATAGCCTCGGCGCCCATGCCGGCCTCAAAGTCGTCCTCATAGCGCTCGCGCATTTCTGCATATTCTTTTTCGTTGAGGATCTGCATTTTCTCCAGCGGGGTGTCGCCGGGATCCGTTACGATATACAGTGCAAAGTACAGCACCTTCTCCAAATAACGGGGGCTCAGATCCAGTACCAGCCCAAGGCGGCTGGGAATGCCCTTAAAATACCAAATGTGAGACACGGGAGCCGCCAGCTCAATGTGGCCCATACGCTCACGGCGTACCTTGGCCCGGGTGATCTCTACACCGCAGCGCTCGCAGACCTTGCCCTTATAGCGTACTCTCTTATATTTGCCGCAGTGGCACTCCCAGTCCTTCATGGGGCCGAAAATGCGCTCGCAGAACAAACCGTCCCGCTCCGGCTTCAGCGTTCTGTAATTAATGGTCTCCGGCTTGGTGACCTCGCCGTAGGACCACTCCCGAATTTGCTCGGGAGACGCCAGACCGATTTTGATCGAGCTGAATTCGTTTTCTTTATTCTCCATCATGGAAGCACTCCTTTATATATAATGTAGTGTCGGAATGGCGTTTACGCGTCGGCCCCGTCGTCCGAATCATCGTCCAGGGCGTTTGCAAACAAATCTGCAAACGAATCCGCTGCGTCTGCGCCTGCTTCCTCGCCGGCTTCTTCCGCATTCTCAATGCCAAAGCCCTCGCTGCCCTCGTCAAAGTCATTGACGGTGGTGAATGCCTTGTCATCAATGGGCTGAATACCGGTGCCATCGTCCAGATCCTGCTTGAGCTCTACTTCCTCGCCGTTGGCGTCATACACACGGGTATCCAGACCCAGTGCCTGCAACTCCTTAAACAGAACCTTGAAGGATTCCGGCGTGCCTGCCTTGGGGATGTTCTCGCCCTTGACAATGGCCTCATAAGCCTTCACACGGCCCACAACATCATCGGACTTCACCGTCATGATCTCTTGCAGGGTGTAAGCAGCGCCGTATGCCTCCAGTGCCCAAACCTCCATCTCACCGAAACGCTGGCCGCCGAACTGGGCTTTACCACCCAGGGGCTGCTGGGTAACCAGGCTGTAAGGGCCGGTGGAACGGGCGTGGATCTTATCATCTACCAGGTGATGGAGCTTCAGATAATACATATAGCCCACGGTCACCGGGTTATCAAACTTTTCGCCTGTACGGCCGTCGGTCAGGGTGGTCTTACCGTCCTCACGCAGACCGGCCAGCTTCAGGCACTCGCGAATGTCGTCCTCATGGGCGCCGTCAAATACGGGGGTCATCATCTTCCAGCCCAGTGCCATAGCGGCATAGCCCAGATGCACCTCCAGCACCTGCCCGATGTTCATACGGGAAGGTACGCCCAAGGGGTTCAGTACAATATCCAGCGGGCGACCGTCCGGCAGGAACGGCATATCCTCCTGTGGCAGCACACGGGACACAACGCCCTTGTTACCGTGACGACCGGCCATCTTATCACCGGCCTGGATCTTACGCTTTTGGGCAATGTAAACGCGAACCACTTTGTTCACGCCGGGGCTCATCTCGTCGCTGTTGGCGCGGGTGAACACCTTAACATCTACCACAATGCCGTACTCGCCGTGGGGCACACGCATGGAGGTGTCGCGCACCTCGCGGGCCTTCTCGCCGAAGATGGCACGCAGCAGCCGCTCCTCTGCGGTCAGCTCCGTCTCGCCCTTGGGGGTCACTTTACCCACCAAAATATCGCCGCTGTGGACCTCGGCACCGATACGGATGATACCGTCCTCGTCCAGGTCTTTCAGCGCGTCCTCACCCACATTGGGAATATCGCGGGTGATCTCCTCCGGACCCAGCTTGGTGTCTCTGGACTCTACCTCGTGCTCCTCAATATGAATGGAAGTGTAAACATCGTCCCGCACGATCTTCTCATTGATCAGTACGGCGTCCTCGTAGTTGTAGCCCTCCCAGGTCATAAAGCCGATCAGGGCGTTCTTACCCAGGGAGACCTCACCGTTGCAGGTGGCAGGACCGTCGGCGATCACCTGGCCGTCCTCTACCTGCTGGTGCAGGGAGACGATGGGCCGCTGGTTGATGCAGGTGCCCTGGTTGGAGCCGCTGAACTTCACCAGCTCGTAATGGTCGATCTCGCCGGTAGCGGTCTTAATATCAATGGTACGAGCGTCTACGGCGCACACGGTGCCGCCACGCTTGGCGATCACCACAACACCGGAGTCGTAAGCTGCCTTGTACTCCATACCGGTGCCCACAACCGGGGCCTCGGTCTTCAGCAGCGGCACAGCCTGGCGCTGCATGTTGGCGCCCATCAGTGCACGGTTGGCGTCGTCGTTCTCCAGGAACGGGATCATAGCGGTAGCTACGGACACGACCATCTTGGGGGATACATCCATGTAATCCACCCGCTCCGGGGGCAGGGTCAAGAACTCATCCCGGTGACGGCAGGTCACGCGGCGGTTGGTGAAGTGGCCTTCCTCGTCCAGGGGCTCATTGGCCTGGGCCACAACGAACTCGTCCTCCACATCGGCGGTCATATAGACCACCTCGTCGGTGACCACGCCGGTCTCCTTATCTACCTTGCGGTACGGCGCCTCAATAAAGCCGTACTCGTTCAGTCGGCTGTAACAAGCCAGGTAAGAGATCAGGCCGATGTTGGGACCTTCGGGGGTCTCAATGGGGCACATTCTGCCGTAGTGGGTATAGTGTACATCTCGCACCTCAAACCCGGCACGGTCACGGGACAGACCGCCGGGGCCCAGTGCGGACAGACGGCGCTTATGGGTCAGCTCAGCCAAGGGGTTGTTCTGGTCCATAAACTGGGACAGCGGAGAGGAGCCGAAGAACTCACGAATGGCAGCCACCACCGGGCGAATGTTGATCAGTGCCTGGGGGGTAATGGCGTCCTCGTCGTCCTGTGCCTGCAAGGTCATACGCTCACGAATAACGCGTTCCATACGGGTAAAGCCGATACGGAACTGGTTTTGCAGCAGCTCGCCTACCGCGCGGATACGACGATTGCCCAGGTGGTCAATGTCGTCCGTGGTGCCTACGCCGCAAGCCAGGTTGCAGAGGTAAGACACGGTAGCAAAAATATCGTCTGTGGTAATGTGCTTGGGCACCAGGTCGTCCTGCTTAATGCGGATCTCCTCTTTCAGCGCCTCTTCATCATCGCCGCACTTCTCCAGGATCTCTGCCAGGACAGCATAGCTGACCTTCTCGCGGATACCCAAGGGGGTGCAGTCAAAGTCCACATATTTCTTAATATCGACCATGCCGTTGGACACGACTTTTACCTTGTTGCCGTCCACATCGACGAATGCAAACATAACACCTGCATCCTCGATCTCCATGGCCTTGATCTTGTCGATCTTCTCGCCGGCGTCTGCCAGGAACTCGCCCTGGGGAGAGATCACCGGTTCTGCCAGGATCTGGCCGTTCAGGCGGTCAGCCATACCCAGCTTTTTGTTGTACTTGTAGCGGCCCACCCGGGACAGATCGTACCGGTGCGGGTCAAAGAACAGGCCGTCCAAGTGGGCCTGTGCCGTCTCCAAAGTGGGCGGCTCGCCGGGACGCAGGCGCTTGTACACCTCCAGGAGCGCCTCCTCCTGGTTCTTGGTGGTGTCCTTCTCAATGGTGGCCACCAGGCGCTCGTCCTCGCCGAAATAATCAATGATCTCGTGATCGAGACCCAGACCCAGCGCACGCAGGAAAGTGGTGATAAAGATCTTGCGGTTCTTATCAATGCGCACATAAAACAGGTCGTTAGCGTCGGTCTCGTACTCCAGCCATGCGCCCCGGTTGGGGATCACGGTGTTGGTGTACAGCTCCTTACCGGTCTTGTCATGGTCCATGTGGTAATACACGCCGGGGGAACGCACCAGCTGAGACACAATGCAGCGCTCTGCACCGTTGATCACAAAGGTGCCGGCGTCCGTCATCAGCGGGAAGTCGCCCATGAAGATGATGTTCTCCTTCACCTCACCGGTCTCTTTGTTCTGCAAGCGGGCACGGACCTTCAGCGGTTTGGCATAAGTCACATCCCTTGCCTTACACTGGGCAATGGTGTACTTGGGGTCCTCGTCCATGGTGTAGTCGATAAAGTCCAGCACCAGATTGCCTGTATAATCCGTGATGGAACCAATGTCGCGGAACACCTCTTCCAAACCTTCATCCAGGAACCACTGGTACGATTTCTTCTGCACTTCAATGAGGTTGGGCATTTGCATCACTTCATTGATCTTTGCAAAACTCTTTCGTGTTGTGGTGCCGAGCTGCACGTCTTTCACGTTCAACATAAAAGGGGTCACTCCAATCTTTTTTTCTCAGAAAAAAGTCGAAATTCAGCGCCGATCCGCTGCCGCGGGCCAAAGTTTTTCGCACCCCGCGGCAGGGGCGCGCATACACTCGTGCGCATAAATTTCCATTTTAATCGTGCATATAATATAGACGAACAGACCCGGAAAGTCAACAATTATTTTTATATAAATTCACCAAAAGCAAAAACTTTTTGATACACGCCGCCGTGTGCTTCTTGTTTTTCGTCATTTTGTACAAGAATTTTTTGAAAAATTCTACAAATCGGAGCGCTAAAAATTGATTTCTCCTCTCCCCTTATGGTATAATAGACGGCAAGAAAATCAACTGGAGCGAACCATGAAACAAAACTGTAAGCGTATCTTCTCTCTGCTGCTGTGCGCCGCTTTGGTGTGCGCCCTGTTTGCCGGTTGCGGCGGACGGGACAAACAGCTGGATATTATCTACCCAATCACCGGCAACATCACCAGCTTTGACCCCCAGGTGGCCGCCACCCAGGACGAATACCTGATCGCGGAGAACTGCTACGAGGGGCTGGTGCGTGTGGAGGACGACGGCACGGTCAAACCGGCTGTGGCTGCGGACTGGACGGTGAGCACCGACCAAAAGACCTACACCTTTCACCTGCGCCAGGGGCTGAAGTGGCACCTGACGGACGCGGTCACCGAGCGTATGGGCAAGAACTGGGACCCGGACATTACCGCCCACGACTTTGTTTTTGCACTTCAGCGGGCCGTGTCGCCCCAGACCGCCTGCCCGCTGTACCCTGCCCTGTCCGGCATTGCCGGTGCCCAGCAGGTGTACCGGGGAGAAAAGGGCGCCTCTGCCCTGCAAGTGAAGGCCACGGACGACTACACCCTGGTGATCACCCTGCGCACCCCGGACGCCGGGTTCTTCTCTACCCTGTCCGGCGCGGCAGCCATGCCCTGCAACAAAGAATTCTTTACCGCCACCAAGGGCCGCTACGGCCTGGGCACGGAGTATTCCCTCTTTAACGGCCAATTTTATGTGAAAAATCAGCTGGACACCTCCTATACCCTGAACAAAAATCAGGAGTACAAGGGTGCCAACCCCACCAAGGTGGACAACATCACCCTGAATATCAAGGACGAAAACAGCAAGGTGCCGGAAAAGCTGGAAAGCGGCTACTACGACGCCGCCTTTCTCACCGGCAGCGAGTACGGCGCCCTGAAAAAGCAGGACGACCTGACCGCTACCCCCTACGCCAACACCACCTGGGCCTTTTTGCTCAACACCAACCAGGGCAGCCTGTCTAATGAAAAAATGCGCCGGGCCATCTGCCTGAGCCTGTCCCCGGCAGACACAAAAAGCAGTAAGTACCTGCAAGCGGCCACCGGCATTACTCCGCCCAGCACCACGGTGGACGGCGGCACAGTGACCACAGCCAAGACCAGCCTGGTGCCTGCCAGGGACGCTGCCCGCGCCCAGACCCTGTGGAAAGCCGGGTTGGAGGAGACCGGGCTGACCACCGTGGCACTGACGGTCATTACCACCCCGGAGATGGACGCCTACGCCAAGGCGCTGGTACAAGGGGTGCAAAGCAGCCTGGGTTCTGTTACCACCTACGGCAACGGCACCGGCATTGCCTTTTCTTTGAAAATTGAAACTATGACCAAAACGGAGATGGAGAGCCAAATGGCCGCAGGCACCTACGACATTGCCCTGTATCCCATGGAGGCCGCCAGCCAAAGCCCGGTGACCTTCCTGTCCGACCTGATCTCCACCAATTATATGAAGCTGCAAAGCGACAAGATCGACCGGGCGCTGACGGTGGCCAAGAACGCCACTGCCGGTACAGCCACCGCCGCCTGCCGGGACTGCGAGCAGGCGCTGATCCAAACCGGCGCCGTGCTGCCGGTATTCTACGAGTCTGCCTACTATGTGATGGCAAAGGGCGTCAGCGGCGTTCAGTTCCACCCGGGCAGCGGGAGGGTCTCCTTTGTTGAAGCAGTCAGAGCATAAGCGGTACGCCGCGGTCTTTTGGGTGCTCAGTGCGGTATGTATGGGCGTAATCTTCTACCTGTCCTCCCGCACGGCGGACCAATCCAGCCGAGAGAGCGGTGCCGTACTGGCCTGGCTCACCCGGCTGCTGGGGGACGGCTGGCTCACAGACTTTTTGGTGCGCAAATCCGCCCATTTCTTAGAATACACCGGGCTGTGCCTGCTGCTGAGTTTTGCCTGCGCCGCCACCTGGGGACGCCGGTACACGGCCGTCAGCCTGCCCATTGCCAGCCTGTATGCCATCACGGACGAGGTGCACCAGCGCTTTGTGCCCGGGCGGTCCTGCCAGGCGACGGACTGGGCCATTGACACCGCCGGTGCGGCCCTGGGGCTGCTGTGCGCCGGGGTACTGCTGTGGCTTTGGCTGCGCTATCGTACCAAAAAGGCAGGCAGGATTTGACATTGCCGCCAAATCGTATATAATATAGGACATATTCTTAAAATTAAGAGCGAGGGAACAACATGAATGTATTGATTTACGACACGGAAGAACAGATCGGCATTGCAGCCGGTAACTATATGTGCGGCCAGGTACTGGCAAAGCCCAACTCTGTACTGGGTCTGGCCACCGGCTCCACACCGCTGAAGCCCTACAACCACATGATCCGCCTGTATGAGCAGGGGGCTGTGGACTTCTCCAAAGTGACCACCTTTAACCTGGACGAATACTGCAAGCTGGATGTGGCGGATAAGAACTCCTACCACTCCTTTATGCACGAAAATCTGTTTGACCACATCAATATTCCGGAGGAGCGCATTCACTTCCTGGACGGCAATGCAGCGGACTTAGAGGCCGAGTGCAAGCAGTACGAGGAAAGCATTCGCGCCGCCGGCGGCATTGATATTCAGCTGCTGGGCATCGGCTCCAACGGCCACATTGCCTTTAACGAGCCCAGCGACTCCTTCCAGCGGTGGACCCATGTGGTGTCCCTTAAAGAGAGCACCATTCAGGACAACAGCCGCTTCTTTAACACCATTGAGGAGGTGCCCACCCAGGCGCTGACCATGGGGATCGGCTCCATTATGCAGGCCAAGCGCATTCTGATCATTGCCCTGGGCGAGCACAAGGCCAAGGCTATCAAGCAGGTGATCTCCGGCAATGTGACCCCGGAATGCCCCGCCTCTGTGTTGCAGTTCCACACGGATGTAACGCTGATGCTGGATCGGGGCGCCGCTTCCCTGCTGTAACATTTTGAAATCAGGTGATCGAATATGAATAAAGGGATCAAAGCAGCGCTGGCGCTGGGTCTGTGCTGCGTTACTGCCGTCGGGCTGTTTGGCTGCACCAAGGCTGCCCCGGAGGAGACCACCACTGCACCCGCCACGGTAACGACGCAACCCGCTGCTACGGCAACAGACACCACGGTGCCGGAGAGCACCACAGCTGCCGCCACCGACACCACGGCCAAACCGGCAGAAACCACCACCAAAAAGGCAAAAGAGGACAGCGGCAGCGCCTACACCGTGAACCAGGCACTGGACGCCCTGACCAACTACTATGGCAAGGGCTACGATGTGGACGGCACCGTGTCCGAGGGCAACAACTACTATTTTGCCGTTTATAAGAACAAGAAGAAGTACGCCTCCGTCAAAGTCAATATGCAGACCGGCGATGCGGTAGAGACCCGCACCAAGGACGGCGCGACGGCCAACTTCAATGTATTTGTATAAGGAGGCTCCTATGGATAAGGAAAAGTTTTATATCACCACGCCTATTTACTACCCCTCCGGCAACCCCCACATCGGGCACTGCTACACCACCGTGGCCTGCGACTCCATCGCCCGCTTTCGGCGGATGCAGGGGTATGATGTGCTCTTTCTCACCGGTACGGACGAGCACGGGCTGAAAATCGAGCAAAAGGCCGCCGAAAAGGGCGTGACCCCCAAGGCGTATGTGGACGAGATCGTGGCCGTCTTTAAGAAGCTGTGGTCCTATATGAACATCAGCTATGACCGCTACATTCGCACCACCGACGATTACCATGTAGAGACGGTACAGAAGATCTTTAAGGAGCTGTACGACCGGGGCTACATTTACAAGGGCGAATACAAGGGCAAATACTGCACCCCCTGCGAGAGCTTTTGGACCGAGAGCCAGCTGGTAGACGGCAAGTGCCCGGAGTGCGGCCGTGAGGTCACCGAGGCCTCCGAGGAAGCCTATTTCTTTAAGCTGTCCCCCTTTGCCGACCGGATCGAAAAGCTGCTGCTGGAGACGGATTATTTGCAGCCCAAGAGCCGCGCGGTAGAGCTGGTCAACAACTTTATCAAGCCCGGCCTGGAGGACCTGTGCGTGTCCCGTACCTCCTTTACCTGGGGCATTCCCGTCACCTTTGACCCGGGCCATGTGGTCTATGTGTGGGTAGACGCCCTGTCCAACTACATCAGCGCTCTGGGCTACCTGAATGACAAATATGACGACTTTGACCGCTTTTGGCCCGCCGATGTGCACATGGTTGCAAAGGACATTATGCGCTTCCACGCCATTATTTGGCCCGCCATGCTGATGGCGCTGGATCTGCCGCTGCCCAAGCACCTGGCAGTCCACGGCTGGATCACCTTTAACGGCCAAAAGATGAGCAAATCCATCGGCAATGTGGTGGATCCGCTGGTACTGGGCGAGCGCTACGGCGCAGACGCCATTCGCTACCACATTCTGCGGGAGATGGCACTGGGCGCGGACAGCTCCTTCTCTAACGAAATTATGATCAACCGCATTAACGCGGACCTGGCCAACGACCTGGGCAACCTGGTGTCCCGCACCGTGGCCATGGCGGAGAAATACTTTGGCGGCACCCTGCCGGAATGCAGAGAGGCAGACGAAGAACTGGACGCCTCGCTGATCGACCCGGCGCTGGAGCTGCGAGACAAAGTGGCCGCCTATATGGACGAGACCCAGCTGAACAACGCCCTGGCCGAGATCTTCAAAGTGATCTCCAGAGCCAACAAATATATTGACGAGACCACCCCCTGGATCCTGGGCAAGGACGAGAGCCGCAAGGCCCGGCTGGCCAGCGTGCTGTACAACCTGCTGGAAGTGATCCGGATCACCACCACCCTGCTGTCCTGCTTTATGCCCACCTCTATGCCCAAGGCCTGGGCACAGATCGGCGCCACCCAGGACCTGATCACCTATGAGAACGCCGCCAAGTTCGGCGTGCTGCCTGCCAATGTAACGGTGCACAAGGGCGACGCTCTGTTCCCCCGCATTGACACGGACAAGGAGATCGACGAGCTGAACGCCTTAATTAAGGCCCAAATGGAAAAGGCCACCGCGGCCCAGCAGCCTAAGGCAGAGGTACCCGGCGTGGCCCAGATCGCCTTTGACGACTTTAGCAAGGTAGAGCTGCGGGTGGCAGAAATCACCGACTGCGAGCCCATTAAGGGGGCCAAAAAGCTGCTGAAGCTGCAAGTGAACGACGGCGACGGCAGCCGCCAGATCGTCAGCGGCATTGCCCCCTGGTACAAGCCGGAGGACCTGATCGGCAAAAAAGTGGTGATCGTAGCCAACTTAAAGCCTGCCAAGCTGTGCGGCGAGATGAGCAACGGTATGCTCCTGGCCGGCGATGTAGGCGAAAATGATGTACAGGTGCTGTTTGTGGACGGTATGCCCGCCGGCACCAAGATCCGCTAAAAAACACAAAAGAGCGAGCAGTCTGCGGACCGGTCGCTCTTTTTTATAAAGGAATTCGATTTATGGAAAACGCTCCGATTTTTGACACCCACGCCCATTATGACGACCCCCAATTTGACCCGGACCGGGAAGAACTGCTGGGCCGACTGCCGGACCTGGGAGTGGTGGGCGTGGTCAGCTGCGGCTGCGACCTGCCCTCCTCCCTGCAAAATCAGGCGCTGAGTCGCCAATACCCCTGGTTTTACTTTGCCGCCGGGTTTCACCCGGAGAACCTGGAAGGCGCCGCTTTAGAGGATATAGAGCGCCTGCGGCCGCTGCTGGCGGACCCCAAGTGCGTGGCGGTGGGCGAGATCGGCCTGGACTACCACTGGATGGCCAGCGATAAAGACACCCAAAGGGCCTTTTTCCGCCGCCAGATCCAGCTTGCAAAGGAACTGGACAAGCCTGTTATCGTCCACGACCGGGAGGCCCACGGTGACACCCTGGAGCTACTGCAAGCCTTGCAGCCCAAAGGGGTGGTGCACTGCTTCTCCGGCAGCAAGGAAATGGCAAAGGAAATCATCAAGCTGGGTATGTACATCGGCCTGAACGGCGTGGCCACCTTTAAGAACGCCCGCAAAGCGCTGGAGGTGGTGGAAACGATCCCCTTAGAGCGCCTGGTGCTGGAGACAGACTGCCCTTACCTGGCACCGGAGCCTTGCCGCGGGCAGCGCAACAACTCCGCCCTGATCCCCCACATTGCCGCGCGCATTGGCCAGGTGCTGGGGCTGTCTGCCCGGGAGGTGCTGCGCCAAACGGCTGAGAACGCCCGCGCGCTGTACGGCCTACAAGGCTAAACAGAACAAAAGAGCCACAAAAACCGTTGCCGGTCTCTGTGGCTCTCTTTTGTTTGCGATCGCCTGCTTACAGGCTCTTGATAAAGTCAAGGACTTTCTTCTGATCCTCTTTGTCCATCAGGCTCAGGCGGAACAGGGTCTCCCACTCCTCTTTATTCAACTCGCCCAAGCGGTTGATAAAGCTGACGATCCCCCTCTGGTCCTCCTTGTCCATGATCCGCAGACGAAAGAGTACCATGCGCTCCACATCGCTAAGCTCAGCGATACCGTCATTGATCTGGCCCTTCAAATAACTGGGGGCCTGCTCGTTGTTGGTATCATAGGGCACCTCTGCGGCGTGCAGCTCGTCTACCGGTGCTGCGCCCGATACGGGAGACAGACCGAGCAGGTAGTCGGAAGTCACGCCGTAGGCTTTAACGATCGTCCGCAAGGTGTCGTACTTGGGATGGCTCTTGCCATTCTCGTAATACGCATAGGTGCTGCGGTTGATCCGAAATAAATCGGACGCCTGCTCCTGGGTCATGTTCGCCTCTTCACGCAAGCGCTTTAAGATCACGGCCAGGCTCTTGTCCTCTTGTACATTGCTGGGATTTTGTTGTTTTGTTGTGTTATCAGTGTTGCTCATGATTGCTTTCTGATCCCCTCTCTTTCATAATTTTCAGTGATTGGATGATTTGGGTTTTCTGTTTTTTTCATTCGTTTTTGATACCAGCCGTGTTCCTTTTTCACAGCGTGACAAGTTTACACAATTTTTTCGGATTTGTCAAGGGTTTCGCCAACATTTTCCGGTTACAAAAAATTGACAAAGCTGTGACAAAATGATATTATAAAGCAAAAAGTAGCGAAAAACCGCATAATACCGCCAAAAATCGAAGGAACGGTGAATTTGAATATGACCAAAAAATTTTTTAGTATTTTTTTGGCACTTTGTCTGTTAATGACCACTTTGGCTGCATTACCGGCAAGTGCCTTTGCAAAAAGTTATGCCGACCAGCTGCGGGACAAAGGCTTCCCGGAGAGCTATATCAGCAAGCTGGTGAGCCTGCACAACAAGTACCCCAAGTGGGACTTTCAGCCGCTGAAAACCGGGCTGAATTTTACCTCTGCCGTGAACGCAGAGCGCTCTCCCCACTCCAAGCAGCTGATCGAGCGCCAGTCCTCCCTGTCTGCCGCCTACTATTGCAGCTGCGCCTCCTGCAAGAACAAGCCCCAGGAAGGCTCCAGCTGGTACTCCGCCTCGCAAAACGCGGTCATGCACTATATGGACCCGCGCAACTTCTTTGATGAGAAGCATATTTTCCAGTTCGAGTCCACAGCGTATAACTCTGCCCAGACCAAGGCCGGGGTGGAGACCATCCTCTCCCCCACCTGGATGCACGACTCTCTGATCAACTATCTGACCACCGACGGCAAGACCCGCAAGAACTACGACAGCAAAACCAAGTATTCCGACGCCATTTTGGCCGCCGCCAAAAACAGCGGTATGAGCGCCTACTACCTGGCCTCTAAGATCGTGCAGGAGGTGGGCAGCACCAAGGCCACCACCGGCGGTGCCAGCGGCGATCGGGCGCCGTTTATCGGGATTTACAACTACTACAATATCGGCGCTTACAGTGGCGCGATGGACGGGCTGGAATGGGCTGCCGGTTACCTGCGGCTGGAAAAGGCCGCCACCATTTATTCCGACTACAAGGACGGCAAGGTCAGCGGCACCAAAACTGAGGCCAAAGCCGGTCAGTATATGGTTTGGCGGGCCAATGCCGGCGACTACTACCGGGTGCGCCTGTACACGGATAACAACGGCAGCTACTCCACCGGTATCTCCGGCTATGTGCTCAAAAGCGCCTGCCGCACCAAGTATTTTAACTACGGCCGCCCCTGGACCAATCCTTACAAATCCATTTATAACGGCGCTGCGTACATAGCAAACGGCTTTTCCAAGACCCAGAACACCGGCTACCTGCAAAAGTTCAATGTGGCCCCCGGCACCGCAGAGAAGCACAGCCACGAGTATATGGCCAATGTGCAGGCGGCGGCTTCCGAGTCTGTCACCACCTATAACGCCTACAAGGCGGCGAATATTCTGGACACGGCCAAGACCTTTATCATTCCCGTGTACAGCGGTATGCCCGCTTCCACCGCCGATGTGAACCACATTTCCACTTCCACCTCCGGCAGCACCACGACCACCACCAAGCCCTCCACCACGGCAGCGGCCAAGAACCAGGTCACCGGGCTGACGCTCACCGCCCGCACCCAAACCTCCCTGACCTACAAGTGGAACAAGGTCTCCGGTGCCACCAAGTATTATATCGACATTACCAATAAGACCAAGAACACCCACTTCTCCAAGACCGTCACCGGCACCAGCGCCACCCTGAACAACCTGACGGACACCCAGGAGTACGCTGTGCGGGTGCGGGCTTATGTCAGCGGCAAATACGGCCCTTACAGCGCCTACAACACCAAGCACTGCCTGCCCGGTAAAGTCAGCGGCGCCAAGATAAAAAGCCGTTCTGCGGCCTCTGTGGCCCTCCAGTGGAGCAAAAAGGCCGGTGCCGACGGCTACTACATCTATCGCTACGACGCCAAGACCAAAAAGACCACCAAGGTGGCCACCGTCAAGGGCAACAAAACCACCGGCACCGTCAGCAAGCTGAAAGCCAATACCGCCTACACCTTCCAGGTGGCGGCGTACACCGCAGACAGCAGCACCAAGACCGGCGCCAAAAGCAGCAAGGTCAGCACCAAAACGCTGACCGCTACCCCAAAAATCAGCTCCGCCACCTCCCCCAAGTCTAAGAAGATCACCATAAAGTGGGGCAAAGTGGCGTGCAGCGGCTACCAGGTGCAATACTCCACCACCAAGAACTTTAAGCAGAATTTTCTGGACTTTACGGTGAGTAAGAGCGCCACCTCCAAGACCTTCTCCAC
>CAVIFY010000038.1:0-20241 GCA_963642245.1 Bifidobacteriaceae bacterium
ATGGGCTGGAACAGCTGGGACTGCTACGGCGCCGGCGTAACGGAGGAAGCGTTGCGGGAGAACGCCCGCTTTATGGCGGCGCACCTGCTGCCCTATGGGTGGAACACCCTGGTGTGCGACATTCAGTGGTACGAGCCGCAGGCAAAGGGCAATGAATACAACAATTTTGCCCCGGTTTGTATGGACGACTACGGCCGGCTGTTACCGGCGGAGAACCGCTTTCCCAGCGCAGCCGGGGGCAAGGGCTTTGGCCCCATTGCGGACTACTGCCATTCCCTGGGTCTGCGTTTTGGCATTCATATTATGCGGGGCATTCCCCGCCAGGCGGTGCACCGGGACACCCCCATTTTGGGCACGGATTTTACCGCCCGGGACGCGGCCCATCACTTCTCCGTCTGCGCCTGGAACACGGATATGTACGGTATGCGGGATAATGCCGCCGCCCAGGCGTACTATGACTCCGTTTGCCGGTTGTATGCCGACTGGGGCGTGGATTTTATGAAGTGCGACGATATTTGCGTGACGGAATTCCGCAAGTGGGACGATCCGTATAACGCCCGCCACGAGGTGGAAATGCTCCACCGCAGCTTGCAAAATTGCGGGCGGGAGGTGGTGCTGTCCCTCTCTCCCGGCCCGGCGGATATTGCCAACTTGCCCCACCTGCGCCGCCACGCCCAAATGTGGCGGATGACCGGCGATTTTTGGGACCGGTGGGACAAGCTGCACGATATGTTTGACCGGTGCAAGACCTGGGAGGGCGTGCCCGGCCCCGGCTGCTGGCCGGATTGCGATATGCTGCCGGTGGGTCGCCTGTGCAAGGACGCCCCCTATCACGGCGCGCAAAATCGTATGAGCAATTTCACCCCGGACGAGGTGCGCACCATGTTTACCCTGTGGGGCATTTTCCGCAGTCCGCTGTTTTTGGGCGGCAATTTGCCGGAGCTGCCCGCCGATGTGCTGGCTATGCTGACCAATCAAGAGTATCTGCAAATGCACGCCGCCTCTTACGGCGCCCGGGAATTGCTGCGGCGCGAGACCAACGGCCGCGGCACCATTCAGTGGGTGGCCTGCGGCCGGGGCTGCAAGTACGCCGCCCTGTTTAATACCCAGGACCGCCCGGCCCGCCAAACCCTGGATCTCACCGCCCTGCACCTGCCGGATACCCCTTGCGCCCTGACGGAGATCTGGTCCGGCCACCGGCTGGGCACCTCCAAAAACCGCTTCTCCGCCACCGTCCCCGCCCACGGCGCCCTCCTGCTCCGCGTAACAGCTGAGTGACTGTAAAATACAAATCGACCCGGGAACGCCTGTTTGTGCGTTCCCGGGTTTTTATGGATAATATATAATATTTATTTACATTCGATCACGGCTATGATATAATGCAATTGGAAAGCATTGTGCAGAATATCAAAATCCGGCGAAACATTTTGGAGGTACGGTTATGTATAAAGTCGTGGCGATGAAAATGGCGGATATTTTGTCCGTAGCGGTTTCGATTTTTGCGGCGGTGACGGCTTATACCGTTGGGGTGGAGAAGTGGCGCAGTTTGCAAGGCTTCTTCCTGGGGCTGGCGTTGTGGCTGGTGGCTCTGGCGCTGATGGTCGGTGCGCGGGTGTTGGAACGAGCAACGGACGGCGGCCGGGCAGTTCACATCAAGCTGACCTACTTTCTCAACAGCGTTGCGCTGGCCTTTATCTTGCCGTTGGGGGCGCTGCTGCCCTTTATGGGCGAATTCCGCTGGCAAGACGATGTGCCGCTGTACGCCATTGACCTATACACCTGGCGCAACTACGGCCTGATCTTTACCGGCGTAGCGGTTGTGATCTTTGCCGTATGGTGGCTGGTGCAGCGCCGGAAAAAATAACATAGAACATAAAAAACAGGAACGCAGATCTATGCGTTCCTGTTCTTTTATGTTATGCGGTTTGCTTAGTACTTTTTCAGCTGGTCCTCGTCGAAGTCGGCCAGGAATTCGTCGTAGGTGCCCTTGCGGTCCAGCAGGGTATTGCCGCTGACCTCGATGATCCGGTCGGCCACCGTCTGCACGAACTGGTGGTCGTGGGAGGTGAAGAGAATGGTCTCCGGGTAGCGGATCAGGCCGTCGTTCAGGGCGGTGATGGACTCCAGGTCCAGGTGGTTGGTGGGTTCGTCCAGCACCAGCACATTGGCGCCGGAGAGCATCATCTTGCACAGCATACACCGCACCCGCTCGCCGCCGGAGAGCACATTTGCCTTCTTCAGCGCCTCGTCGCCGCTAAAGAGCATACGGCCCAGCCAGGAGCGAATGTCCGTTTCCAGCGTTTGGGTGGTGTACTGGCGCAGCCAGTCGATCAGGCTCAGGTCCACGCCGTCAAAGTAGGCACTGTTGTCGCTGGGGAAGTAGCTTTGGGTGGTGGTCACGCCCCATTTGAACTCACCCTCGTCCGGCTCCATCTCGCCCATAATGATCTTAAACAGGGTGGTCTTGGCAATGGCGTCTGCGCCTACAAAGGCCACTTTTTCTCTGGGATGGATCACAAAGCTGATGTCGTCCAGCACCTTGCGGTCGCCGATGGTCTTGGTCAGGTGGTCTACCCGCAGCAGGTCATTGCCGCACTCCCGGTCCGGCTTAAAGTCCACAAAGGGGAACCGGCGGGAGGACACGGGCATATCGATCATCTCCAGGGCGTCCAGCTGCTTTTTACGGCTGGTGGCCTGCTTGCTCTTGGCCGCATTGGCAGAGAAGCGGGCGATAAAGGCCTGGAGTTCTTTGATCTTCTGCTCGTTCTTCTTGTTCTGATCCCGGGCCTGGCGCTGGCGCATTTGGGTGTACTCGTACCAGAAGTCGTAGTTGCCCACATACATCTGAATTTTGCCAAAGTCCACATCGCAGATATGGGTGCAGACCTTATTTAAGAAGTGACGGTCATGGGACACCACGATCACCGTGTTTTCAAAATCCAGCAGGAAGTTCTCCAGCCAGCGGATCGCGGACAGGTCCAGGTGGTTGGTAGGCTCATCCAGCAGCAAAATGTCCGGATTGCCAAAGAGCGCCTGGGCCAGCAGCACCTTTACCTTTAAGTTGGCAGGCAGCTCCGCCATGGTCATATAGTGGTACTCGTCGGTGACGCCCAGCTTGTTGAGCATAAACTCCGCGTCGCTCTCCGCGTTCCAGCCGTCCATATCGGCAAATTCCGCTTCCAGCTCCCCGGCGCGCACGCCGTCCTCCTCGCTAAAGTCCGGCTTGGCGTACAGGGCGTCCTTTTCTTCCATAATCTCGATAAGGCGGGGGTTGCCCATCAGCACGGTGCGCACCACCTGGTACTGGTCGTAGGCAAAGTGGTCCTGCTTGAGCACGCTGAGCCGCTCGCCGGGGGTGATGACCACCTCGCCCTTTTGGGGCTCCAGCTCGCCGTCCAGCACCTTTAAGAAGGTGGACTTACCTGCGCCGTTGGCACCGATGATGCCGTAGCAGTTGCCCTTGGAGAAGGTCACATTGACCCGCTCAAACAGCGCGCGACCGCCAAACTGCACGGTTACATTATTGGCTTGAATCATAGAGAAATCCTCCGTTACTGGCTTTGTTATCTATTGTATCTGAAAATCCGCAACTATTCTACACCACCCCCGGCCAAAATACAAGGAGAATTTGGCCCGGCGGCGTTTTATTGGCGCTTTTGCACAAAAAGGGGCGCCAGACGCCCTAAGATCGGGCGATAAAGCCCTCGATAAGCGGCAAAATCCAGCCCCTGACCGCCGGGGGTGAGCACATCCAGCGCCACGCCGCATAGCCGCACCGGCAAATTGCAGGGGAGAAAGTCGTTTTTGGCATAGAACGCCAGCCGCCGCTGCCGCTGGCGGGCGTTGGGGGCCGTATCCTCCGGCGGCTCCACCTCCAGCACCACCTGCCGATGGGGATAACGCTGCTGCAAGGCGGGCAGCGCCCGGGAGCCGAGCCCCAGGGAGCGGTAGCGCGGCTCTACGGCAAAGTAGTTGAGCAGGGCATAGCCGGGGGCAAAGGTAACGATCATCAGCCCGGCAAAGGCGCCGCCGGTGCGCAGGGCCAAGATCTCCGCCTGCCCTTTCTTTTGCAGGGCAAAAAAGCGGGAGAGGGGCATACGCTCCGCTGCCGGAAATGCGCTGCGATACAAGGCCCGCAGCGCCGGGTATTCTTTTTTGCAGATGGGGGAGAGTTCCATTTCAGCGCCTCCTGTTTTGTACTATTCTAACGAAAACCGGGTGCGCCGTCAAGGCATATTTCGTAGGCGTTGCTGTTGATTTTGTGCCCTTTTGGGCGTATAATAAGAGCACGAATGCAAACCGGCAGTTTTGCCGTTACCGAGAGGGGAATTCTGTATGGATATGAAGATTTCACCGTCTATGCTGGCCTGCGATTTTGCGAGCATGGGCGCAGAGGCCAACAAATGCGCCGCCGGGGGCGCTCATCTGCTGCACCTGGATGTTATGGACGGGCATTTCGTGCCCAATATCTCCTTTGGCGCGCCGGTGATCGCCGGGCTGTCCAAGGTGTGCGATCTGCCCTTTGATGTGCACCTGATGATCAGCCAGCCGCTGCGGTATATTGACGATTACGCCGACGCCGGTGCGGATCTGATCACTTTCCACCTGGAGAGCGACGACGACCCGAATGCGGTGATCGACAAGATCCTTGCCCGGGGCTGCAAGCCCGCCATTGCCATTAAGCCGGGCACCCCGGTTGAGGCGGTGCTGCCCTATGCGGATCGGCTGGCGATGGTGCTGGTAATGACCGTGGAGCCGGGCTTTGGCGGCCAGAGCTTTATGGCGGATATGATGCCCAAGCTCACTTTGCTGCGCAGCCGCTATCCCCACCTGGATCTGCAAGTGGACGGCGGCATTAACCTGGAGACCGTAAAGGTGGCGGCCAAGGCCGGCGCCAATGTGTTTGTGGCAGGGTCTGCGGTGTTTAAGAGTGCGGACCCGGCAGCCACCATTGCCGGTCTGTGCCGTGCGGCGCAGCAGGCTGCGGAATAAGGCAAGATGAAGAAAAAGCAAAAGCGATTTTACAGCAACGACAAGCGGGGTCAAAAGTGGACGGAGCCGGAAGTGGGCCGCCCCATTGACTTTGCAGACAAATATATCGAACCTCGCACCCAGGCGGGCCAGGCAGAGCTGGACCGGGAGCGGCGCAAAAAAGGCCCGGCGTTCCAAAAGACCACGCCCGGCCAGGTGGTGCGCCGGGTGCTCCTGGTGCTGCTGGGGCTGGTGCTGCTGTATGTGGGCTACATTTTAATGGACGCCTGGATGGACCTGCACGCTATGCCCGCCGCCCAGACGGACACGGTGGACGGCAACACCATCAGCACCGTGGCGCTGGAGGCCAAGGCCGCCAAGGTGGACAGCCTGTCCCTGGACGGGGCGGTGATGTTGGACGCGATGATGGACGACCTGTCCTCCGGGGGCTACACCGCTGCCTGCTTTGACATTAAGCGGGCGGACGGCACCGTGGGTTACGCCTCTACCCTGGGCACCGTGGCGGCAGCCGGGGCGGTATCTTCCCCTGCCGGGGACCTGCGCTCCTCCTGCCAAAAGCTGGGCAAGAATGACCTGCTGGTGCTGGGGCACATTGTTTGCTATCCGGACAATGTGCAGACTGCGGCCAATCCGGCCTGGGCGGTAAAGAGCGGCAAAACCGCTTACACGGATGGGGACGGCAACCGCTACCTGAACCCGGACAGCACGGAGGTCTATAACTACATTCGCTCGCTGGTGGAGGAGAGCGCCCGCGCCGGGGTAACGGTGTTTGTGCTGGAGGGCACGGAGCTGCCCCAGGCGGCAGGCACCTTTAGCCACAATGGGTTTGCGGACCTGTCCAAGCGGCTGACTGCCGATCTGGGGCAGGAGGTCAAATTCCTGCAACCGGTGGCGGTGAATATGACCTCTACCGCTACGGCGGACCTGAAAAAAGAGGTGGCCGACAAGTGCGCCCAAAATCCGGGCGAGAACCAAATTTATGCCATTACCTGCCCGGAAAAAAGCCGCCGGGCAGTGAAGCAGCTGCTGGACGACCGGGGCTGCACCTGTTACCTGATCACGGAGTGACCTTATGAAGCGAAAGTTCTTATACCTGCTGCTGACCCTGTGCCTGCTGGGTCAGTGCCTGCCTGCCTTTGCGGCGCAGGTCCCGGTGCTGGAGAGCATTGCCTTTTCCGGCGCCACCATTGTGGGGCAGTTTAAGAGCGATGTGTACCAGTACCAGCTGGTGCTGGACAATGCGGCGGTGTCCCCTAAGCTGAAAAGCTACAAGGTGCAGGGGGAGGGCAACCTGTTTGTGAACTATGACACGGACAGCACCAACCACCAAACGGCGGTGGTGGTCACCCTTAGCTATGACACCGGCTCCGCCAAATATACCTTTACTTACAAGAACGCTGCGTCTTATGTAAAAAACGGCGAGAACCACCTGGACTCGGTGACCTGCACCCTGGGAGAGCTGGTGCCGGAGATGAACGACGACACCACCACTTACAAGCTGTATATCCCCAGCGACCTGACCTCGCTGATGATTACCCCGGTGACCAAGGATATTAACGCCTACTGCGCCCCGGTGGAGATGACCCTGGCGCCGGAGCAGGAGATCGACCTGACCCTGCCGGTGACCGCCTCGGACGGCCAGGTGCGCACCTACACCATTAAGGTGCGCCGGGTGGACAAGACCGTGGAGCAGGTGCGGGCAGAGATGGCCCGGGAGGACTACACCTCCTTTGTGGAGGGCACCCGCTTTTACCAGCAGACCCCCTTTCGTATGGCGGTGGCTGCCGGTGCCGGCGGACTGGCGGTGCTGATGGTTCTATTGGTATTCCACGCTCGCAAGACCGCCCGGGTGACGGACGAGGACGAGCCGTCCTTTTACAGATCGGAGCGGTAAATCGCTTATATCATAGATATAAAATATAAAAAATAAGTGCAGAAAGGAGCGCGCCTATGGAGTTAGAAGAGCTGAAAGCAGAAATTGAGGATCTTCATGCCAAACGGCAGTTCTCTGCCATTAAGACCATTTTGAACGAGCTGAACCCGGCGGATATTGCCCAGCTTTTGGAGGAGTTCGGCAACGAGGAGCGGCTGCTGTTCTTCCGCCTGCTGGGCAAGGAAGAGGCGGCAGACACCTTTGTAGAGTTGGAGCCGGACAACCAGGAGGCGCTGATCCACGCTTTCTCCGATAACGAGCTGCGAGAGGTGCTGGACGAGCTGTACCTGGACGATACGGTGGATATGATCGAGGAAATGCCCGCCACCGTGGTCAAGCGCATTTTGCGCAACACGGATGTGGAGACCCGCGCCTCCATCAACACCCTGCTGCGCTACCCGGAGGACAGCGCCGGTTCCATTATGACCCCGGAGTTTGTGGACTTAAAGCGGGATATGACCGTGGAGGCCGCCTTTAAGCGGATCCGCCGCACCGGTGTGGACAAAGAGACCATTTATACCTGCTATGTTACGGACGCCTCCCGCCATCTGCTGGGCGTGACCACTGTAAAGGAGCTGCTGCTCCACGACCAGGATGATCTGATCGAGGAGTTTATGGAGACCAATGTGATCTATGTGAACACCCTGAGCGACCAGGAGGAGGCCGCCACCCAGCTGAGCAAGTACGACTTTCTGGCGCTGCCGGTGGTAGACCTGGAGGAGCGGCTGGTGGGTATCATCACCGTAGACGATGCTATGGATGTTATCCAGGAGGAGAATACCGAGGATATCCAGAAGATGAACGCCATCGTGCCCACGGAGCGGACTTATCTCAAGACCGGCGTGTTTGCCACTTGGAAGTCCCGGATCCCCTGGCTGCTGCTTTTGATGGTCAGCGCCACCTTTACCGGATCCATCATCACCAGCTTTGAGGACAAGCTGGCCAGTATGATCATTTTGACCTCCTTTATCCCTATGTTGATGGACACCGGCGGCAACTCCGGCGGCCAGGCCAGCGTTACCGTGATCCGCGCCCTGTCCCTGAACGAGATCGATATGCGGGATATTTTCAGGGTGGTATGGAAAGAGCTGCGGGTGGGCCTGCTGTGCGGCACCAGCCTGGCAGCCATCAACTTTGTTAAGGTGCTGCTGGTGGATCGCTTAATGCTGGGTATGACCGGCGTGACCTTAAAGGTAGACCTGGTGATCAGCCTGACCCTGATCGTAGAGGTCACCCTGGCCAAGATGATCGGCTGTTCTTTGCCCATTATCGCCAAGCGGTTTAAGCTGGACCCGGCAGTGATGTCGTCCCCCTTTGTGACCACCATTGTGGACGCCATTTCTCTGCTGATCTACTTTGGCTTCGCCACCGCCGTTTTGCATATTTAACAGTGTAATTGTATAAATGCGTATAAAAGAACCCCCGCGCACACAGGTCAACGCTTGTGTACGCGGGGGTTATTGTGCTTTTTGGGGTGTTCGTTTATTCGTGGGTGGGGGCGAAATCCCTCCACCACCTGCGGTGGTCCCCCACCGAACCGGTGCCCGTCCCCTCTGTCGCTGCGCGACATCTCCCCGCACCGCGGGGAGTCACCCTTTACAAGGGAGGCTTTGGGTATTATAACCTTTTCGGCTCCCTTGCAAAGGGAGCTGTCAGCGTAGCTGACTGAGGGATTGCGCCGGAGGCGAAAACCCGATGGTTGATTTTCTACCGCAAATCGGCCATATCACTCCCCAAAAATCATACCCATGGCTCTATGCCACTCGGCGGGGAGCAAGCAATATTCGTCGCCGGTTATGTCCGTATGTCGGTCCACCCATACCAGCTGGTCGATCTCCTCCGCCTGGTAGCGCAGGGTGGTCAGGGGCACGGTGGGCGCCAGCAGATACACCCGGCAGTGCTCGTTGCTGACAAAGCGGCCGTGGCCAAAGTCTGCGTCCACCTCTAATTTTTGGGTAAACAGGTAGCGCAGATCATCGGCGCCGGCGGTCAGGTTCAGCTCCTCTTGCAGCTCTCGCCGGGCGGCGGTCAGGTAGTCCTCGCCGGCGTCTACATGGCCGGTGCAGGCCAGGTCCAGCTTGCCGGGGAAAGACTCTTTATCCCACTTTCGCCGCTGGAGCAGCACCCGGTCACCCTTCACCACAAAGATATGCACGCTGGGGTGCCAGTCTCCGTCCCGGTGGACGGCGTTCCGCTCCTTGGTGACCCCCAGGGGTTCCCCGGTGGGGGACAGCAGGTCAAAATACTCGGCCATATCAGTTTTGTTTCCTTACAATGCCGTACTCGCCTACATCGGGACGGAAGTATTTGCACCCGGCGGAGGTGTCGCTCTCCAGCATACGGGCGTACTCGTCCTCGTCCAGCATCAGGTCGCAGAAGCCCTCTTCGGCGTCCTCGCCCTCGCCGTCGCACACAAAGTACCAGCAGTTCTCACACAGTCTGTCCATATCAGTTCAGGGGCGACTGGTCCGGGCCGCCAACGGTCACCGTGTCTTTGTTCAGTCGCATAATGGGGATCATCAGCCCGGGCACGCCGCAGTGGCCGGCCATTTGGCTGACGATCTGGCGCAGGAAGGGATAGATCTGGTCAAAGGACTGGGTGTGAATGTCCGCCTTGTCGTCCCCCTCGTCGTAGGTGAACTCTGCCACCATGTCGATCTGCACCTCAAAGGGGTTCATGTGCCCATCGGTAATGCGAAAGGACAGGATCCCCACGCACTTGTGCACATCGTCCATGTAGTTCACATTGTACTTTACCTGGTTTTGCAGCTGCAACTCGGTGCCGTTGGGCACGGTGTTCTCCATATGCAGCTTGTTGACCTTGTAGCCTTGTATTTGTACCATACTTTTTCTCCTTTATTTTACCAGCCGCACATGGCTCAGCTTCAGATCGTCCTCTGCCGGGTCGGCGGCGTGGCCGGTCAGGCGCACCAGCTCCAGATTGTCCACATAGGCGGCGTCCACCGCGCAGCTGTAATCCGGGCACAGGTTGCCCCAGTCGGTCTTGGTCTTTTCAATGGTAATGTCCTTGGCGTGGCGCAGGAAGAAAGCGGCGTTTTTGTACTTCTCCACCCCGTAGTCCAGGCAGGGCCGCAGGTCGTAGAGTCCGCAGGGCCACTTGCTGGTCTTGGTCAGGGTAATGCGGCAGTTCTCAAAGCGCACATCTTCAATGGGGTTCTCCGCCGTGCCGTGAATGAGCACCCCGTTCTCGCCCTTGGCGGTAATGTTAAAGAAGCGAATGTTCTTCACCTTGCCGCAGCGGGTGTTTTGGTCCCGGTCAAAGGCGGTGATGGTAATGGGCTCTGCCGTGCCCCACCAGTCCGGGCAAAAGCGCCGGGTCTCAATGATAATGTTGGAATAGCTTACATTCTCCACCGAGCCGCCGTCTCGAATTTGAATGGACAGTCCCCGGTTGCTGCGAGAGATCACGCAGTTTTGCACCAGCACATTGCGAAAGTCGCCGACCCCCTCGGTGCCGATCTTAATGGCAGCGGAGGTGGACACCAGGGTGCAGCCGTCAATGACGATATTCTCGCAGGGGCCGTACTCGGCGTTGCCCTTGCTGGCCTTGAGGCAAATGCAGTCGTCGGCGCACTCCACATGGCAGCCCAAAATGCGCACATTGGAGCAGTGGTCCGGGTCAATGCCGTCGCTGTTGGCCACATCCAGATCGTTGAGAATGCGAATGCGGTCAATAAGCACATCGTTGCACCCGGCCGGGTGCAGGGTCCAGAACGGCGCGTCCACAATGGTAATGTCCTTAAAGGTGATGTGGTTCGATTTCTCCACATAGATCACCGTGGGGCGGGGGTAAAAGTCGCCGGTCACATAGTATTGGTCCTTGCGCTGCACAAAGGCGTGGCCGTTGGCGTCAATGGTGCCTTCCCCGCTGACGGTGCAGCCGTCTGCCTCATAGCCGTAGAGAAAGACAAAGCTGGGCTTGCCGGTGACCGGGTTGCCGATCAGCGCCGTCTTGGGGTCGTTGATCAGCTTGTTGGGGCGGATATAGCCGTCAATATTGCCGGTGGCTTTCAGCCGGGCGCCCTTTTGGATATGCAGGTCCACATTGGCCCGCAGGCGAATGGAGTCGCTGTAAAACACATAGCCGCTTTGCAGCACCACCCGGCCGCCGCCGTTCTTGGCGCAGTCGTCAATGGCGTGCTGAATGGCAAAGGCGTCGTTGGTGGCGCCGTCGCCTACGGCACCGTACTGGAGAACATTGTATTCCTTCAACTTTTTTGCTCCTTATAACAGAATATCTATTTTATCTAATATAGCATACTTTATACTGTATTTCAACTCATTGACAAAAGACGGCAAGTATGGTATAGTTACAACGCAAACTGCCGTCACATTCCTCAGTCCAACGGAATGGGGGACGGTTCTTTTTATGCCTGTCGGCAAGTGAGATAAACGAGGTACAAAAACAGATGAAGTATGATGTAGTCATCGTGGGCGCCGGCCCTGCCGGGATCTTTACCGCCATTGAGATGCTGCGCCACGGCAGCAAAAAGAAGATCTTGATCATCGAGAAAGGCAAGGCCATTGAGAACCGTGCCTGCCCTAAGACCAAGACCAAAAAGTGCATGAACTGCCAGCCCTACTGCCACATTACCACCGGCTTTTCCGGTGCGGGCGCGTTCTCGGACGGCAAGCTGTCCCTCAGCTATGAGGTAGGCGGCGACCTGCCCTCCCTGATCGGTGCGGACCTGGCCCAGGAGACCATTGATTATACGGACAAGATCTACCTGGAGTTCGGTGCAGACACCCACATTGAGGGCCTGGAGAATACGGACGAGGTAAAGGCCATCCGCAAGCGGGCCATTCAGGCCGGGCTGAAGCTGGTGGACTGCCCCATTCGCCACCTGGGCACGGAAAAGGCAAGAGAGATCTATTACGCCATGGAGCAGTATTTGCTGGAGAATGGGGTAGAGATTATCTTTGGCGTGGAGTGCAACAACATTATTCTCTCCGGCACCAAGTGCGAGGGCGTGATCCTGACGGAGAACGGCACCCAGCGGGAGATCCGGGCGGACCATACCATTGTGGCCACCGGCCGTCGCGGCGCCGAGTGGCTGGAGAAGATCTGTGCCGAGCACAACATTGCCCACCAGCCGGGCACCGTAGACATCGGTGTGCGTGTAGAGTGCCGCAACGAGGTGATGGAAAAGGTCAATGAGGCCCTGTACGAGAGCAAGCTCATCGGCTATCCCAAGCCCTTTAAGAACAAGGTGCGCACTTTCTGTCAGAACCCGGGCGGCTTTGTGGCCCAGGAGAATTACGACAACGACCTGGCGGTGGTCAACGGCCATTCCTACAAGGAATTGAAGTCGGACAACACCAACCTGGCGATCCTGTGCTCCCACAATTTCAGCTATCCCTTTAACCAGCCCATTGCCTATGCGCAAAAGGTGGGCGAGCTGACCAATATGCTGGCAGCGGGCCACATTTTGGTGCAGCGCTTTGGCGATATTCTGGACGGCAAGCGTACCTGGGAAAAGGAGCTGGCCCAGTCCAATGTGCGCCCCACTTTGCCGGACGCTGTGGCCGGTGATATTACCGCCGCCATGCCTTACCGGGCCATGACCAATATTATCAACTTTATCCAGGCTATGGACCATGTGGTGCCGGGCTTTGCCTCTTATGAGACGCTGCTGTACTCCCCGGAGTTGAAGTTCTATTCCAATCGGATCAAGATGGACACGGACTTTAACACCAGCGTAGAGGGCCTGCATTGCCTGGGCGACTCCAGCGGCTGGACCCGCGGGCTGATGATGGCCTCCGTCATGGGCGTCATTATGGGCCGCAAACTGCTGTAAACGAAAAGAGATCCCCTGCAAAAACTGAACCTTTTTGCAGGGTTTCGTTGCTTTTCTCTATAAAATTTAGTATAATACACCTGTATGACCCCTGCGGGGGCACTTTGGAGTGAAAGAGGTACATCACTATGATTAGAGCGATCGTTGGCGCCAACTGGGGCGACGAGGGCAAGGGCAAGATCACGGATATGTTCGCTGCCAAGAGCGATATTGTTATTCGCTTTCAGGGCGGCGCCAATGCGGGCCACACCATCATTAACGAGCATGGGCGCTTTGCGTTCCACCTGATGCCCTCCGGTGTGTGCTACGACCACACCACCTGCATCATCGGCAACGGCGTGGCGCTGGATATTAACAAGTTCTTAACGGAGCTGGAGGATGTAAAGGCTGCCGGGCTGAACCCGCACCTGCTGGTCAGTGAGCGCTGCCAGATCCTGATGCCCTACCACATTTTGCTGGATACTTACGAGGAGGAGCGCCTGGGCAAGAACGCCTTTGGCTCCACCAAGAGCGGCATTGCCCCGTTCTTTAGCGACAAGTTCTCCAAGATCGGTATTCAGGTCAACGAGTTGTTTGACGAGGAAGTGCTGCGGGCCAAGCTGGAGAATATCTGCACCTTAAAGAACCTGGTGCTGGAGCATGTGTACCATAAACCCCTGCTGAATGTGGACGACCTGTTCGCCACCTGCATGGAGTATAGAGAGAAGATCGCCCCCTATGTGTGCGACACCCATGCCTACCTGCAAAAGGCGGTGCAAGAGGGCAAGAACATTTTGCTGGAGGGCCAGCTGGGCACTTTGAAGGACCCGGATTTCGGTATTTACCCCATGGTCACTTCTTCCTCCACTTTGGCCGGTTACGGTGCCGTCGGCGCCGGGCTGCCGCCCCACAAGATCGAGGATATCGTGGTGGTCACCAAGGCTTATTCCTCCGCCGTTGGCGCCGGGGAGTTCGTGTCTGAGATCCTGGACGAGGACAAGGCCCAGGAGCTGCGGATCCACGGCGGCGACAAGGGCGAGTTTGGCGCCACCACCGGCAGACCCCGCCGTGTGGGCTGGTTTGACTGCGTGGCTACCCGCTACGGCGTAGAGTGCCAGGGTGCTACCCAGGTGGTTATGACCGCGCTGGACTGCCTGTCTTATTTGGAAGAGATCCCGGTTTGCGTAGGCTATGAGATCGACGGCAAGGTGATTAAGGACTTCCCGGTCACCCATATTCTTAAGGATTGCAAGCCGGTGCTTAAGACCTTAAAGGGCTGGCACTGCGATATTCGCGGGATCAAGAATTTTGAGGATCTGCCCCAGGAGGCCAAGGATTATGTGGCCTTTATTGAGCAGGAGATCGGCCACAAGGTCACCATGGTATCTAACGGCCCGGAGCGCGAGGCCATCCTGCCCAGAGCATAAATAGCATTGTATAAATAAAGAACCGGCACCCTTGTGTAAAGGGTGCCGGTTTTTTGTATTTGTGGGATTGAATGGTGGGCCGATGCGGGCATCGGCCCCTACATTTATAAAATAAAATTTGTAGGGTGCGATGCCCACATCGCACCGCGGGCGGCAGGTTGCCGCCCCTACGATAAACCTTTTTGCCTCCCTTGTAAAGGGAGGGGGACCACCGTAGGTGGTGGAGGGATTATGCGGCGGGAACAAGCCCCCGCCCTACGGCATATTGCTTGTGGCGGATTTCTAACAAAATCCACCCCGCGCGCATTCCGTAATGTCTCCTCTCCCCAAAAAGGCTGATGCCTTTTCGGGGACCCCATAATACCGTAGGGGCGGATATCATCCGCCCGCTTATTATGGATTTACATATAAGAAACCCACTATTCACATTCCGTGATGGGCGGCATAAAATGCTCAATGGCGCTGCGCAACTTTGGGTGGCGTATAACAAAGTGAATGGCCGGGGCCTTGCCCTTGGACACCATGGCCCACTGCCCCCGGTGCATAAAGATCTGCAAATTGCGAAAGGTGTGGGCGGGGGTCTGCTGAAATCGGTAATTTGGATTTTCTGCGGCAAATGCCCGGATCTCCTCCAAATGGGCCGCGTAGGTGGCTTCGTTATACGGAATATCCTGCTCGCAAAAGACCCCGGACAGCTCCAGTACCGGCGGGTCGTTGGCAAAGTCCCGGGGCGAGAAGACAGGCGCTTCGTCCTCCAGGGTGTCTTTTTCCAGAATGGTCAGCACCCGGGCTTTTTGCGCCGCGGCGTGCTGCCGGATCTTCTCTTTTTGCCGGTCGTCCATGCCGCTTTCCGTAAGGATACGGTCCAGCAATCCCGGGCTGATGGTATAGAGCGGCAGGGTGGAGAGCATACTGCGGCGTCGCCCGGGTTTGGCGGCGTCTGTTTGAAGAAAGGCGCGCAGCTGCTCTTCTTTCTCCCGGCGGTAAATGTCCATCAGCGGGCACGCGCTGCGGCGCATTTCATCCGCCCGCTTTTGGTAGTATTCCACCTCCCGCTTGGACTTAGTCAAGGTGTATTTTCCGTCGGCGTGGTGACCGGCAATGGCCTCGCCGGTGAGCGCCGCCGCACCGGAGACCTTGAGCAGATGTAAAAACACCGTGTTTTGGGTATTTTTGAAGTAGTAGGGCGTGATCTGCCCGGTCATATACATGGGGATCCAGCTTTCCAGCCCCAGCATCATCTCGTCAAAGGAGCGGTCCAAATTGTGGATCTGGTGCAGGTGCAGTCCTTTTTTCAACATCAGCGCCATGCCGTACATCCACTTTTTCGGAAAGTCCGGGTCCTTTGCCATTTCCGCCATGGGCATATCGCTGTACATGGTCACCGGCGCCATGGACTTGGACAGCACGGTGGCTTTGAGAAAATCCAGCTCGCTGTCCATCATCTCCCGGGTGCCGAAATAGGTTTTGGAATAGGAGATTTGGAACGGCAGGGACGGCACTTTCATTTGGTCAAAGTGAATGACCTTGATGTATTCGTTCAGATCGAAGGTGTCCAGTTGATTTAGAAAGCGGGAGACTTGATCGTTCCCCGGTGCCTGCACCGGCGGCACCAACAGCCAGCTTTTGATTTTTGCATACCGTGCCGATTGGTCCCGCAGATCGTCGGCGTCGCAGCTTACCAGCTTTGCCAAAGCGGAAATTTCCGCAGGGGACCGGATCTCTTTTGCCACAAAGGCGGCCACCCCGTCGGCAAACTGCCGGGCATCGCCGGGCTTTCGGGAGCCGTTGCGAATGCGGAAGATGGCGGAGGTGTCATAGTTGATGGCCTGGCTCAGGCGGGTCAGGTTGATGTTCAGTCCGGCGATCAGGGTGTTGAAGTTTTGCCGCAGCGCCTCTTTGTCGGCAGCCACAAAGTCCGCACAGGCCAAAAACGCCGCTTTTACAGCGCCTGCGGTGATCTCCGGCAGATCCTTTTGGGCGGCCAGCCGAGCAATGGCGCCACACAGATTTTCAAACGCCTTGGATCCCAGCGCCGGGACCCGGGCGCCGCTTTTGTACCGGCTGAGGGAAGCTGCCGAAATGCCGGACAGATCGCCCAGTTCCCTTGCCGAGCAGCCCAGCTGCTCCATATAGTCGTTTAACTGTTCGCTGAATGTCACGCGCTCCACTCCCTGACCGTTCATTTGGTACTATTATACCGCACTTTGTTGCAAAAGAAAAGTGCGCCCGGGGATCGTTTTCCAAAATAGGCCATTGACACTTTGGAAAATATAGGGAATTGCCCCTGCCGGTATGATACAATTACCCTGTCAAGGTCTATTGCAATTTTGAAATATTGCAGATAAGTAGATAGGACAAAATCTCACTTGTGTTTGCGGTGCAAACCGCAGAAAGGCGTGACCCTATGAAGAGAAGAACCACAAAAACCAAGCTGCTGACCGCCCTGCTGGCGCTGTGTATGCTGCTTTCGCTGGCGCCGATGGGAGTATTTGCGGCGGATTTGACCGTCAGCAATGAGGCGGAGCTGAAAGCGGCGCTTGAAGACGAAGATTGCGCCCGGATCAAGTTGGGCGGCAACCTGGAACTCACGGAGGCACTCCGTGTGCAGCGCGCCGTGACCCTGGACCTGAACGGCTGTACCCTCACTTCCGGTTCCAGGAATGAGAGCCTGTTTTTGGTACGCAGCAGCGGCGATCTGACGGTGAAAGACAGCGCCGGCGGCGGTAAGATCGACGGGCAGAATAGGAACTGCGGAGCGGAAGTCAAGGGCGGCACGCTGACCTTGGAAAGCGGCAGTATCGTAAACTGCACGGACGATGGAGATGGCGGCGCCGTGGATGTGTCCAACACCGGTGTAACGGAAACGCCGATCCGCTACGGCAAGTTCATTATGAACGGCGGCGCGATTATGGACTGCACGGCGGAGGACGACGCCGGTGCGGTGGATATCGGCAGCGGCTGCACTTTTATTATGAACGGCGGCACCATCAGCGGTTGCAGAGCCGAGGATGACGGCGGCGCTGTGTTTATTAAGCAGAGCGGCTCCTTTGCGCTGAACGGCGGTGTTATTCAGAATTGTTCAGCCGGTGCCAACGGCGGCGCGGTGAATATATATGAGAACGGCAGCTTTGCCATGACCGGCGGCACGATCAAGGACTGCAAGGTGGATCTGGGCGGTGTTGGCAACGGGGTGTACGGCAAAACCAGCACGGCGATCGTTGCCATTTCCGGCGGAACTATTGAAAACTGCGGCGAGGTTCCCTGGTCATTTTTTGATGAATTTACGGTGATCTTTGACTCTGACGGCGGCAGCGCCGTGGCGGAGCAGAAGTTGCTCAATTCCCCTGCCGTTAAGCCTGCCGATCCAAAGAAGGACGGCTATGTTTTTGCCGGTTGGTATTTGGGGAACACAGCGTATGCCTTTGATACCAAAGTGGCCGAGAATATAACATTGAAAGCCCATTGGACCCCTGTGGCTACGCCGAACACCATCACTGCGGTAGTGCTTGAGCATATAAAATTCGATTATCAGCCGGGCGATACGCCGCAGGCAACGGCGCAGGTGGCGGCCGATCAGGAGCAATATGTCATTCTCTACGAATGCTGGGGCAAGGTAGACCCGGCTGCCACAGAAGCAACGGCGTACTGGTATTCCGATGCGGGGTATCACCCCACAGGTTATGCGCACCTGACTGCCTTTGAACAGGGCGGGCAGTACCGGTATTCTGTGCGACTGGAGGCCAAGGACGGCTTTGTATTCAGCGACAGCATTTCTACGGAAAATATGACTTTGAACGGCAAGAGCCTGCCCGATGGCTCCGATGTTCTGGTGCTGGATGCAGGCAAGACTTGTCTTATAACTTACGGTACGGTGATCACACCGGGCGGCGACTCTGTACCCCATAGCCACAGTTATGGCACCGGGTGGGCGTATGATGAGGCGGCGCACTGGCACCTATGTGCTTGCGGCGCTACGGCCCACCGGGCGGCACATACTTTCAAGTGGGTCACGGATCGGCAGGCCACGGCGCGTGAGAACGGGGCCAAGCACGAGGAATGCACGGTCTGCGGCTACAAGAAAGCGGCCGTTGTGATCCCTGCCATCGGCACCCAGACCCGACCCGGCGAGCAGTCTACCCAGTCTGCGCTCCCTCAAAAAAGCGGCAAGGCTGTATCTCCGCAAACCGGTAAGGCTGACCACCGGATTTTGTGGCTGGTGCTATCGGCAGCGGGCGTCTGTTTGACAGGCACCGCAGTATGTGGCAAAAGAAAAAAACAGAACGCATAGAATAAAATTTAGAGCAAGGAGGCACTTTTATGAACCATCAAACCTATCTGACCAAAACCGCAGGAAAGTGGAGATCTGTATTTTTGCTGCTATTGGTGGCTGTGTTCAGCTTTTCCGGCATGGTCACGGCCAACGCCGCCACCATCGGCGAGACCGGCGAGTATGCGCTGGTATTGCATACCCCCAGTGACGAATGGGAGGGCTGCTTTGACGGTGAATACGCCACCATCGTCCGGTTCAATGTGGCAGCGGGCGAAACCACGGTAAAGTTGTCGGAGCTGACAGCGGGCATTACCCCCTTTAACGGCAAAACCGAATTCTCCCACTGGGTCAACAGAAAAGGCGAAACAGTCGGCGAGGACCTGGCGCTGCAAGACTTTACCTCTTCCGGCAATTTTTACACATCCACCGGTGACGAAGTCACTTACACCCGGGGTCTGAGTCTGACGGCGGTGTTTTCCGACAAAGCGCTGAGCGATACCGGCAATTATTATGCAACGCTGGACGCCTTTGGCGGCACCATCGGCGGCAAAGCCAAGATCCTGCTGCAAAGCCCGGCCACGGCGTTCCAAACCATTGATCTGACCCAATATATCCCTGTGCGCAAGGGCTGCACCTTTGTGGGCTGGGACCTGGGCGGCAAGCTGGTCACCGTTCTGGACGCCGGCGCTTTTGCCAAGGGCGCAGTGGCAGAATTGACCGCAACCTATACCCAAAATACTTTTGACGGCAGCGGACTTGTGCTGAAATTGAACGCCAACGGCGGCACCATAGACGGCAAGGCCGTGGGCCGGTATGACTATTTAGGCGGCGGGAATTCCGGCACCGCCATGTCCCTTTTGCCGTATGTTCCCGTTCGGCACGGCTACACCTTTGCCGGGTGGAATACCAAGCAGGACGGCAGCGGGAAAAATTGTAAATACCTGTACTGGCGAGTGTGGGACCAGGACGATGAGACCGATAAGCAGTACGACAAAGATACTTTGATCACAGAGGCGTCCGGCTATGTGCGCTACAAAAATGTAACGGTCTATGCCACCTGGACCAAGGACCCGGCGACTAAGCATAATTATAAGGAAAAAAGCCGCGCACGGATCCAGGCGACCACTTCTAAGGACGGCAAATTGACCGCCACCTATGTCTGCACCTATGACGGCTGCGGTGCGTCTTACACCAAGACCCTGCAGACCTATTATAAGGTCAGCAATATCAAGCTGAACAAGACCGCTTATACTTATAACGGCAAGGTGCAAAAACCGTCTGTGACCGTGAAAGACAGCAAGGGCAAGACCTTAAAGAACGGCACGGATTACACCGTGTCTTACAGCAGCGGTTGTAAGAATGTAGGCCGCTATACCGTGAAAGTGACCCTTAAGGGTAATTACAGCGGCAGTAAGTCTATGACCTATAACATCAATCCCAAAGGCACCAGCGTATCTAAGGTCACCGCCGCCAAAAAAGGCTTTAAGGTCACTTGGAAAAAGCAGGCCACCCAAACCACCGGCTACCAGGTGCAGTACAGTACCAGTAGCAAATTCAAGAGCGCCAAGACGGTGACGATCAGCAAAAATAAGACCACTTCCAAGTCTGTCAGCAAGCTGTCCGCCAAGAAGAAGTATTATGTTCGCGTGCGCACTTATAAAACCGTGAAAATCGGTGGTAAGAATGTGAAGCTCTATTCCGGTTGGAGTAAGGCTAAGAGTGTGACGACCAAGAAGTAAAATATTTATGTAATTGCCGCCCGCCAATCCCTCCGTCAACGCCTACGGCGTTGCCACCTCCCTTTGCAAGGGAGGCAAA
>CAVIFY010000039.1:0-18078 GCA_963642245.1 Bifidobacteriaceae bacterium
GTTGCCGCTGCGGGCGCACACCCGGCGGGTAAACAGCAGTTCGTAAAACTCCTCGCAAGCCTGGTTGAACACCCCGGCTTCAAAGCGGTACAGGTTCTCCTCGGCGATCTTGTAACCGCCGATCCCCTGTAGAAATTTCCCCAACGCCTCCGGCGTGGGCGCGTCATAATCCAGCCCCGCCTCCTCGGCGCAAAGGGCGGTAATGCTCTCCAGGGTCTCCGCCATACCGGCCTCGGTACTGTCCGTATAATCCGTCACCACGCACTCCGCATGGGTAAAGCGAACGGTAAAGTAATACAGCTGGCCCTGATCGTCCCCCAGCAGCGCCGCCAGGCAAAAGGCGCCGTCCGCCAGTCTCACTTCCTCATGGAGCCAGGTCTTGCCCACCGGGTCGCCCTCACTGCAAGTAATATCCGCGTCGTACAGCACCAGTTTCTCCACATCGGAAAAACTCTCGCTGTTGTCAAAATACAGCACCACCTGGTCCTGGCGGGCCGCAACATCGGTGATCACGCTACCGTGAAAGGTCTTGCACACGCACTCCGGCAGCTTGCTTTGAATTTTGGCCAACGCCCGCTGGTAGTCCCGCATGGCGGTGTCCGGCTTTTTGTTAAATCTCAACTTGCCGCCCGCTGCCCGCTGCTGTTCCTCAGCCAGCGCGGCACGGTACCATTCTTTTGTAAAATACTTCATAAACGCCTCCGTGGCCGTTATCGCTCAATATACCCTACGCCCATACCCGGCTGCCCGCCGGAGAGCAAATAGGCTTTCAGCCGCCGTTGCAGGTCCGTCCCCTCCGGGTAGTCCTCTGTGCGGCGACACTTGGCGCCAAACACCCGCTCAATGGTCTGCGCCGATAAAGGCAGGTCGCACACCGGGTGAAACAGCGCCGCAAACTGCAAAATATTGCACCCCGGGCGCATAAAATCCTTGTTGCCGCCAAACAGCAGCCAGCTTTCGCTGAAAAAGCAGGTATAGGCAAAATCCGGAAACACCCGGTCAAAAAACGCTCGTGCCCGGGCAATCGACGATCGGCAGGCTTCCGGCTCCAGGGGCGCGCCCTGGGGAATATGGATATACACCACCGGCGCGCCTACCGTCAGCGGCGCGGTGCGGGGATATGCCGCTACCGGCGGCAGCCGATACAGCTGGAATTGCAGCCGCCCCAGGCGAAACAGCCGGGCGGCCAAATGGTTTTTGATCCAGTGCACATTGTGCAGACCGCCACCGCCGCAGTTGGCGCACCAAATGCCGATGTCTGCCATGGTGTCTGCAAACACCGTATCGTCAATGCCCAGCTGGCGGTATTTTTCGTGGGTGTCCGGCAGCATAGCCAGCACCACCGCCAAGCGGGTCAGATCATTGCAGTGATCCAAATAGCCAAAGTGCAGCTTGGCGCGGCGCACCGCCCATTGCAGCCGCCGCGGGTGCGCGGCCATCCATTCGGTGACCAGGGTGCGGGTGTCCGTAGGCAACGCCGCCGCATTCAAATAAAAATCATTGATCATTGCTCTTGGCCGCCTGAGTGGTCGGCTTTGTGGTCCGTGCCTGTGTAGTAGCCTTGGTGGTCTCGTACTTGGAGGTCAGGCCGGAGGACACAATATGGGTAATGTTATAGTTCATCTTATAAAGGGACAAAGTAGACAGCACATTGTTATTTAAGAAGTTGCTGTTGGCGTTCTCGTCCTGCACGGTAAAGGTGCTGCCTTCCGGCTCGTACTTGATGGCCGCGATCAGCCCCTCTACGCCGTCCACCTCCTGGCCCTCATAAAACAGATAGGTGCCCTTTACGGTGATCACATGGTCGTAATTGGTAGTCTCCTGGGTGGTGTCGCCGGTAACAGCGGCACGGGTGGTGGTCTCCTTGGGCTTTAAGCCAAAGTCGTATGTACCGGTAAAGTACAAGGCAGCGCACACAGCCACTGCCGCCACCAGCAGCAGGATCAGCGCATAGGCGCCCTTGTGGCTCTTTTTCTTTTTACGGAACCGGTGGCGCTCAATGGTGGGCGCCTCCAGCTCGTCCTCCGTGTGGGTGGCGGTCATACCGTCCTCCACCGTGTCCGGCTGGTAGGAGGCGTCCCCCTCCTTATGCACGATCAGCGGGCTGCACAGCACCGGTGCGGCCGCTTCTGCCTTTTCCGTCTGCGGTGCTTCTTCCGGAGCAGGTGCTTCTTCCGGGGTAGCTGCTTCCGCTGCCGGAGTTTCTTCTGCTGCCGGAGTTTCTTCCGCCGCCGGGGTTTCTTCTGCCGCCGGGGTTTCTTCTGCTGCCGGAGTTTCTTCTGCTGCCGGGGGCGTCTGCTCCTCGGGGGTTATATCGTTCTGTGCCGGAACTTCCGTCTCTTGCTCCGGGCGCTTTTTTTCTTCATTCATGGGTATTCCTCCAATTTGGTGGTTCTGCTTTGATATTACCATAAACAAGGCATTTTTTCAATTCATATTGTGTTGAAATTTGAATTTTTTGCTGATATAATAACAATCAAGGCGAAAGCTGTTGGCCGACCCGGTGTTCTATCCCCCGTGGGACGAGCATACACTGGTACAAAGACCGGCAGGCGCCGTTTACCACTGGAGGACGATTATGAACATTCTCACTTTTGACATTGGCGTGACCAACATTCGCTATGCGCTGTGCGACGAGCAATTCCGGCTCAGCGATGTGCACACGGTGCCCACCCGGGCGCAACAGGGCGGCCAGCAAATTATGGAGCGGCTGCTGGAGATCATCGGTACATACCAGCACATTGACCGGGTGGCGGTGTCCACCGTAGGGCAGGTAGACAGCCGGAACGGCATTGTGGTCTACTCCGCCGGGAATATCCCCTACTACACCGGTATGATGATCAAAAAACGCATTGAGAACGACACCGGTCTGCCCACCTATGTGGAGAATGATGTAAACGCGGCGGCTCTGGGCGAGGCTCACTTTGGCGCCGGGCAGGGGCAAAAGGACTTTCTCTGCCTGATGTACGGCACCGGGATCGGCGGCGCGCTGTATCTCAACGGCCAGCTGTATAAAGGCAGCACCTCCTCCGCAGCGGAGTTCGGCCACATGATCACCCACGCCGACGGCCTGGACTGCCCCTGCGGCGGCAAAGGCTGCTATGAGCGCTATGCCTCCACCAAGGCGCTGATCGAAAAAGTGCGCGCCGTTACGGACAAACCGCTGGACGCCTTTACCATCTTTGAAAAAGAGAATTTGCAGGACCCGGCCGTGCGGGCGGTGGTGGACCACTGGATCGACGAAATGATCCTGGGTCTCACCAACCTGATCTATATCTTCAACCCGCCCTTGGTGATCCTGGGCGGCGGGGTCATCAACGAGGATTATATCATCGAGCTGATCGACCGCAAAATCTATAAAAATATGATGGAGAATTACAAAAAGGTCAACATCGTGCGCTCCAAGCTGGGCAGCACCGCCGGTCTCCTTGGCGCCGCCTACGCCGCCGCACAGTTGTAAAGATGGCTTTACCTGTAAGGAAGCCGCACAGACTGCCCAATGAAATGTATTTGCAAGGCTGTTTTTTCATTACCATATGCACAAAAGAAAGGCGAAACTGCCTGTCTGCACTGGTAGGGGCGGATAGTATCCGCCCGCCGGAAGTCCGCTTGACCCACGCCGGTGCCGTTGTACAAATCGCACTGAAAAAGATTGAAGAGGTTTATCCCGCCTGCCGCGTGCTTTCCTATGTCATTATGCCCAACCATCTCCACTTTTTGTTAGAGATCCGCCCTGTCACACAAGACGGGCGGCAGATTGCCGCCCCTACGGTCATTGGGCAATTTAAGCGACAAGTCAGCCGGGAACTGGGCTACAGCCTGTGGCAAAAAGGCTACTACGACCACATCATTCGCGATGAGGACGACTATTTGAACAAATGCCGGTATATTGAAGAAAATCCGGCTAAATGGGCAGACGACCCATACTATAATAACAGCAGCGCACCTGCATAACTTACAGGTGCGCTGCTGTTTTATTCTTGTGTATCCAGCCGGGACTTCAGGGCGGGGACGGACAGGCAATCGGCGGTGCGCAGCAGGCGGCGGTAGCGCTCCATATTCACATCGCTGTGCTCGGTCTCCTTGCTCCACAGGTGCATGACCCAGCTGTCTGTGCCAAAATAGGTAGGCACCAGCACGCCCACCACCGCCATCTTGGCAGCGGAGAGCACATCGCCCTCCAGCCCCAAATTCAGGAAGTAGCGAAAGAGAAAATACATGGCGATCTGCCGCCCGTAATGGCTCTCTGCCACCGGAGCGGTCAGGTCACCGGCGGCCACTTTCTCCGGCCACTGAGGATTAATCAGCTCCGGATTTTGGAACACTGCGCGAAAATCCATCTTCTCAGTCACCGCAGGCAGATCGCCGATTTGGCCTTGCAGTTCCTCTGCAAAGTCCAGCAATTCTGCCAGGCACCGGGCAAGGGACTTTGTGCCGTCCTGCACCAGGGCGTAAGCGGTCTTGCGAGCCGATAGCAGGGTAAAATATAACTGAGCGTCAATATCATTAAGGGTAGGCGGCAGATCGTTCATCTCCTCTGTAAAAGAGAAATCGTATTTGGGGTCAAACATCATCTCCGCCGCCACCGGGCAGCTAAAGGACAGCCCCATCTCCCGCAACGCGCCAAAATCGTTGATAAACCGGGGAAAAGTGCGGCAGGTGAAAGGCGTATGCTCCCCGCCGATGGCAATGTGCATATCGCACAGGTTCTCGCAGTTCAAAAAGGGACAGCGCTTTCGATCCGCCAGGTGAAAAATGGTATTGCCGTACTCGTCCTTATCTAAAACAGAAAAAATACGCCGCCGAATTTCGCTCTCCGGCAGGGTGTGGTAATAGTCCATAGACGCCGGGTCCGCGTCCACCTCCCAGCCCTGGCAGCAAGAGTCCGGGCAAGCCCCGGCAATGCAGGCAAAATCCCGGTAAAACGCCGGTACACGCAATTTCATACAGATCCCTCCCCATTAAAATCGGCCTTTATTATATAATGTATGGCCCATCCAGTCAAGTTGCCGCCGAGCGCAGCGGAAAATTGCAATGCAAAATCGGGTATGCTATAATGACAAAAAAGAAAGGAGCCACGCCTATGTGCACCGCAGCAACCTATCAACCGGCCGGTTTTTATTTTGGCCGCACCCTGGACTATGAAGTCTCTTACGGCAACCAAATCGTCATTACCCCCAGGCAGTACGCCCTGCACTTTCGCCACACGGAGGATCAACCCCACCACTACGCCATCATCGGTATGGGGCTGGTGGCAGAGGACTATCCCCTTTACTATGACGCTATGAATGAAAAGGGCCTGTGTATCGCCGGGCTGAACTTTGTGGGCAACGCCGTCTATCACCCGCCGGTCAAGGACAAAGAGAATGTGGCCCAGTTTGAGCTGATCCCCTGGCTGCTGGGGCAGTGCGCCAACCTGGCAGAGGCCAGAGAAAAGCTGCAAAACCTGCAACTCACGAACACGCCATTCAGCGCCGCCCTGCCCTGCGCCCAGCTGCACTGGCTGGTGGCAGACCGCACCGGCGCCCTGGTGATCGAGTCTATGGCCGATGGGCTGCACCTGTATGACGACCCGGCAGGGGTGCTCACCAACAATCCGCCATTCCCGGAGCAAATGCGCCACCTGAGCCTGTACCGGGGACTGTCCCCCAGCCAGCCGGAGAATACCATTGTACCCGGCGCGGATCTGCCGCTGTTTAGCCGGGGTATGGGTGCCTACGGACTGCCCGGTGATCTGTCCTCCCCCTCCCGCTTTGTGAAAGCGGCGTTCACCCGCGCCAATGCCAAGTCCACCACAGAAGAAACGGCCGCCGTCAGCCAGCTGCTGCATATTCTGGGCAGTGTAGAACAGCAGCGGGGCTGCTGCCGGGTGGCAGAGGATAAGTACGAGATCACCCTATACACCAGCTGTTGCAGCGCAGACACCGGCACCTATTACTACACCACATACGACAATCACCGGATCTGTGCCGTGCGCCTGGCCGGAGCAGAACCGGACAGCACCGCGCTGCAAACCTATCCCTTGCAAGAAAAGCAGGATATTCTATATCAAAACTGAACAGTAAAAAGGAAATGCCCCGGCACAAGAATTCTTGCGCCGGGGCACGGTGTTGTGGGGGCGACCCCCACCAGGCTGGTATCTACCCTAATTTCAATCTTTCATCTTTTCTTTGACCGAGGAAAAAAGACCCTCTACTATATAGTGTGCCTTTTTGCCAAAATACGCCAAAAAAATGGCAAAATTTTTTAAAAAAATTTTTATAAGCAGTGATGTGTTCATTAACTGCAAAATTTCACCGTCAAAGTGTTGACAAATTGAACGAATTATGGCATATTTCTCTTGTATATAGATGACTTTTTTATTTTTTCCACGCGAGGCATTATGATAGAGCAAACACCCAACGCGCCACCCGTAGAAGACACCGTTCAAAAGACGGTGGAGGACTGCCAGCGCTATCGAGACAAATTATATTGGCGATGTCGGTTGTACTTCCGGGATTGGCCGGACTACGCAGAGGACTGCGTGCAAGAGGCTTACATTGAGCTGATGCAGGCGCTGCGAGCCGGTCGGTGCATTCACAATTACGAGGCCTGGCTGTTCAAAGTAGCCATTCTCAAGGGCCAGGTGATGATCCGGGAGGAGAAAATGCGCCGGGAGATGCAATTTGAAAAGGACAGCGACAAAGTGATCGCCATGGAGCAGGCGGGCATCTACCAGCAGGAATTCCCTGCGGAGACAGAGCCGGAGCCTACGGACGATGAGATCCGCCGCCGTGCCGTTGCCATCCTATCCAAGCTGAATGCCACGGACCGTCGTATTTACTACGAGCACTATGTGCGACGAAAACCGCTGCGGCAGGTAGCTGCCCAGCTGGGTATGACGGAGAACGCCGTCAGCAAACGCCATGTGCGCCTGAAAGAAAAGATCAAGCGATCCATACGATCGCTGGAATAAAATCAAAGAACGAAACGAAAGAGGAAACACTATGACTGCAACACAAAAGCAAGTAAAGCGGGCACTGTATAACGGACTGCCCAACCTGAGCGACCGGGAGCTGCGGCTGATGATCGACCGAGAGCTGGAAAAAGACAGCAGCCAGATCGATATGAATTATATCGACACCTGCTTTGATCTAATGGAAATGCACGCCGACGGCAGGATCACCGTGCGCCCCCGCCGCAAGTGGCTGAAGGCTGTGATCGTGGCTGCCGTGATCGCCACCGTGGCTGTATCGGCTGTGAGCGTATCCGCCCATCTGTTTAACTTTGACATTCCGTCCGAGATCGCCCACAAGATCAGCGGCAATGCGCAGATCGACCCCAACCTGGCGGAGGCGGACACCAGCGCCGCCGGTTATGCCCTGACGGACACCGAACCGGCCAAGGAACTGGCGGACCTGGGGATCTCTCCGGTGACCCTCCCCCGGCAGCTGGCCCAGGGCGACATACAGTCCGTGCGCACCATACAGAGCGACAACACCATGACCAGCGCCCAGGTGCTGTTTGAGGCGGACGGCACCGCCGGTGACCTGACCGTGACCCGGTATGCCACCGCCAACGACTGGGAGGGCAAGGACCGGGTGACCGATATAGAAAGCGGCAAGCTGGTACACGCCAATGGGCTGGACATTCTGGTGCTGACCCGGGACGACAGCTGCACCCTGCGCTACCGGGACGGCAACACCGAGTACGACCTGTACCTGGAATGTGACGAGGACACCGCCGTGGCCTTTGCCCGGAGTATGGCCTAACGGCAAAACCGAACAGCCTACATAAAAAGACAGCCTATGCGCAGAGCACACAGGCTGTCTTTTTTTATTCTTTTCGGTTTTACTGCTGCTTGGCTGCCTTGGTGTCCGAAATGGACTTAAACAGAGACAGGGGCTGGTCGTAGGGCAGATCGCAGCTCATATGCCACACCATAATGCCGCCCAAACCGGCATCCACTGCGTAGGCGGTCTTGTCGGCGATCATCTGCACCGAGTTGATATACTGGGGTGCGGTCATAGGATTGCCGTCATGGTCAAAATCGTTAAAGTACAGCAGATTGGTATAGCGGTCCAGCTTGCCTGCATACTGGTTGTAATTGCCCCAGTACCCCAGCCGGTTGGTGGGCCGGGAATAAAACGGCACGCCCAGATCCAGCTGCCCGGCAGAGAAACCGCCCTTTAGCATTTTGCGAATGCCGTTGGCGGTCACCGGGAAGATGGAGTGATACCCGTGGGCGGTGAACATATCGTACAGCATTACCTCTGCCCGATCAATGGCGGCGATCACATCCTCATCAAATTGCAGGTCCCAGGGCGCCACGGCAATGGACAGCAGTCGGTCGCCCAGCGCAGCGTCCATCTTGCGCAGGAAAGTGTTAAACTGCTTCCACTCCTGCTTGTTGGACGGGAATTCGTAGTCCATATCGTAGCCGTCAAAGTCGTACTTCTCTACCAGCTTTTGCACGCTCTCCACCGTATGGTCTACTTTTTCGTCGCTGAGCATAGAGTTAATGTCCGTATTGCCCTCGCCATAGGGCATAGCCACATCTACGATCAAGTTGATCTTGCGGTCGCCAATGGCCTTGCGCAGCAGCGCCACCCGCTTGGCGTAGTCCGCCTCGCCGGTCTCCTTGCCACTATCGTCCATAAAGCGAATGTCCCCATTGCCGTCAAACTTGGCGGTGCCGAACAGGATAATATCCGTCACGCCGTCCAGCATGGAAAAGTCCGCCTTTTCCGTAATATTATTCACGATCAGGTACGCCGTGACCCGCAGGTCCTTGGCGGTCTTGCTCTTAATGTTGTACACTTCAAAATCCGTCAGCCGGAATGAAGAGGACGCCTGGTTCACAAACAGGCGCAGATAGCGGTACTGCACATCGCCCAAAAAGCAGGTGTGCCCGCCCTCAATGCAGTCGCTCTGATAGAGAAAATCAAAATCTTTATCCGGACTGTTGCTGCCGTACAGTTCAAACAAGGTCACATGCTTGCCGCTCTCCCGCACCACCACGGTGTTAAAGGCCTTGGTCTCGCCCAGATCAACGGTAATGTAGGTGTTGCTCTCCGCACTCCCCCGCAGGCCAAAGGACTTGTGGGTCTTGCCCTCCCGGTCGGTAAATACGGCGCTTGTCGCCAGGTCCGTATAACCGGCATAGGTCTCCTGAACGGCGGCCTTGCCGTTCTCGCCGCAACCGGAGAACACCCCGGCGATCAGCAGCAGCGCCAGCACCGGCGCCAAAATACGATAGAGTTTTTTCATAACAATATCCCCCTTCTGCACCCAGTGTACCATACCGGGATGGGAATTGCAACAGAAAAGCAGGACCCAAGGGCCCTGCCTTTCCGCTTATATTGATTTTGACCGTGGGTGCCCCCACTTGTATATCCGGGCCGCAGCCCCGATTACCGGATCACCAGCGGTGTGTACGCAAAGCTGCCGGCTTGCAGCCCCATACACCGCTCCACAAAGATCATATCCCGGGTGTTGATCATACCGTCGTGGTTCATATCCACATAGCTGAGATACCCGGCCTGGCCCTGATGGGTGCCAAAGATCAGCTTAAACATATAGTAGTCCTGATCGTCGATCTTGCCGTCCTTGTTCCAGTCGCAGCCGATCACAGGCACGCTGCCGCATTGCAGGTCGTGGTCGCTGACCACCACATACAGGGTGCGGCTAAAGCCGTAAGCATAGCGCACAGTCAGGGCGTAGGTGCCGCTTTTCAGCTGCAAGGAGAAGTTGCCCTTTTCGTCCGTGGTAGCCAGGGTGTAGCCGTTTAGCAGAATATCTGCGCCGATGGCGGCGTGGGTGCCCTTGGTAGCCGCACGGTCCGCTGCCAGCACCACTGTGCCGGTCACGGTGTGGGTCTCCTCCGCCACTGTGCCGCTGCCGGGCAGCACCGTGTAGCTGCTGTCGCCGCAGTTTTGGCAGGTGGTAATGCGCACCCCGTCCCGACCGTCTGCCGCCGGGGTCTCGCTGACCACATAGTTATGGCCGGTGGCGGTGGTGTGCCGCTCCTCCAAAATGGCGGAGCAATACTCGCACACGCCGATTGCGTAGCCGTCATGGGTGCAGTCCGCCGCGTACACCGTCAGCCACTGAATGTCGCCGTGACCGTCGGTGCAAAAGCCCAGGTAACCGGCGTAAATATCCCGCTTCATGGCGCACAGATCGGCAAACGCGTCTGCGTCCGTGTACAGCTCCGTGGGAATGCTCCGGGTCTTGGCATATACGGCGGCGTCCGACCCGGCCATGGTGTAAATGGTCAGCGCCGGGCAACGGGCAAACACATGGGTGCGGTTGGTGCCCAGCTGCACATACTGGGTGCTCTGGCTGCCGATATACACCTCCGTCAGCGCCTTGCAGTCTGCAAACGCGCCCGGGTTAAAGGTGGCTACGCTGTCCGGCACCACCACGCCTGTCAGGGCGGTACAATTCCGAAATGCGTAGGTAGGCAGCGCCGTCAGTCCACCGGACAGCAATACAGACGCCAGGGCGGTGCAGTTCTCAAACACATTGTCGCCCAGGGTGGTGACCGTATCCGGCAGCTCCAGCACTTTCAGCGCAGTACAGCCGGTAAAGGCACTGGCGCCGATCTGCTGCAACCCGTCGGTCAGCTGCACATACTTCAGCTTTTGATCGTAGGCAAAGGCCTTATCGCCAATGGTGCGCACGCTCTTGCCCAGTGTAACTTTCTTTAACTTTTCATTACAGGACAGCGCCCAGTCGCCGATGGCAGAGGCGGTGTTCTCTGTATGATCGCTCTTGCCGGTCACGGCGGCGTAAAGAGTAGATTTATCTTTAGAATACAGCCCGGTGCCGTCTGCGTACAAATAGGGATTGTCACTGCTGACGGTCACCTGCTCCAGATTGCCATTGCCGATAAACTCGGTGGCAAAGGCCTTGGTGTAATCCGCCGTGTAGCCCTTTTTGATCTCATAGCCGATCTGCTGCACCTGCTTGCCCAGAGCCACGCTCTTGACCTTATCCGTCTGGGCTGCCAGGAAGTGCATACTCAGTGCAGTGGCGTTGTCGCCTACCACCACAGCCAGACCGGCGGTGTTCTCGCCAATGCGGCGGAAGCTGTTGTAACCCGCCACAGAGTAGGCCATGCCTACGCCGGGGATCATGGGCTTTTGGCCGCCGTAATAGGCCAGGTGGCACGCCACCATATCCGCGTTGGTCAGTGCATTGACAGCGCTGTCCAGGGTCAGCTGGTAGCAGTTCACCGCGTTATCAAAAGCGTAGCTCTCCACCTTGGTCAGCCCGCTGCCCAGGGTGATCTTTTCCACATTCAGCAGTCCGGCAAAAGCGTGGCTGCTAACGGTGGCCACACTGTTGGGCAGAGTCAGGAACACCAGGGATACTGCGTTTTGGAACGCTCTGGGGCCGATGGTGACCACACCCTCAGCAAAGGCAATGTCCTTGACCCCGGTGCAGTCCGCAAAGGCATAGGCCGGCACTTCCGTCAGCCCGCTGCCGATCTCGATCCCGGTGGCGCCGGTGCAGTCGCGGAAGGCGCCTACGCCCAGCTGGGTCACGCTGTCCGGCACGCTAATGGCCGCCAGTGCGGTACAACCGGCAAAAGCCTCACGACCAATGGACACGGTGCCGCCCAGGTCCAAATGGGTCAGCGCCTTGCAGTCTGTAAAAGCGCGATCGTCGATCACAGCCGCTCCCTTGCCCAGGGTCAGATCGGTAAGTCCGGTGCACCCGGCAAAGGCGGTGGCAGTGATCTTTGTCACCGCCGGCAGTTCCAGAACCTGCAAGCCTGTGCAGTTTTGGAACGCATTGTCGCTAATGGTGGCAGCCAGGGGCAGATCCACCGTTTGCAGCGCCGTACAATCGGCAAAGCTGTTGGCGCCGATCTTGGTCACTGCCGGCAGGCTGACGCTTTTCAGCCCGGTGCAGCCCACAAAGGCGTCCGAATTGATATTGGTCAGGCTGTCCGTTGCCGTGACCTGTTCCAGGGTGGTGATCCCGGCAAAGATCTCGCCCAGGTTCTTTACACCGTTTAACAGGTGCACGGAGCGCACGCCCGCCTGCCGTACTCTCCACAGCTGGCCGTCCGCCAGGTAAAAGCCCTGTACTCCACCCACATTGGTAGCATTAGTGGACAGTGCGCCGGTGCGCTTGTCAAAGTACCAGTCGCCGTCGCCCACGGTGCCGTACAGGTAATTCTCCTCGTTAAAGTCCGTGTCCTCCGGGCCGATCATTTTATACTTCAGGTCATTTTGCTTGGCATAGCGAATAGCCTCGCTGGCCGCCGGTGCAATAACGGTCACATCTTCCATTTTGAACACGGTCACATTGCCGTCGTTCTCCGAGGCGGTAAAGCCCAGGGGGTACTTGCCCATCTCCGTCAGGCTCATAGGCAGACGGAAAGTAGCTTTGCACCCGGCAAAGGCATAATCGCCCAGGGATTTGACGCCGCTGACCACAGATACCTCTGTAAGTGCGCTGCCTGCAAAGGCCATACGGCCCATCTGCTGCACCGTGTTCGGCACCACTAGCGAGGTCAGACCGCTGGTATAAAAGGCATAGTCGCCAATGCTCACCAGCGACTCCGGGAAGTCAATGGAAGTCAGCGCCGTGCAGGCACGAAAGGCGTTGTTCCCAATGCGGGTGACGCCCTCGTTCAGTTCCACCGAGGTCAGCTTTCGGCAGTTGCGGAACGCACCGTCGTTGATCTCCGTTACATCTATACCGGTGGCCACCTTTTGCAGGGCAGAGTATTCAAAGGCGCCGGGGGCAATGTACAGCCCCTGGGGAATGTCAAACGCCTTAATTTGGGTGTAAGCGAACACATCGGTGGGCAGGGTCTCCACACCGCCCAGGCTGACGATCTCCGCCAGCGCGCTGTGTTCAAAAGCACTCTCCCCCAGCCGGGTCACCGTCATAGGCAAGTCCAGTTCGGTCAAACCGGTTTCGCTAAAGGCACTGTCGCCAATGGCGGTAATGCCGGTAAAATCAAAGTCCGTCAGCGCTTTACAGTTCGTAAAGGCAGAATTGGGTATGGTGGCCAAATTCTTGGGCCAATGTACCGTAGTCAGGGCCGAGCAGCCGTCAAATACGCCCTCGCCCATTTCTGTCACACTGTCCGGCAGGGTGATCTCTTGCAGCTTGGTGCAGCCCGCAAAAGCACCGTCGCCAATGGTAGTCAGGCTATCCGGCAGGTCCACCCGGGTCAGGGGCAGATTGGCAAATACCGTGTCTGCCAGCCGGGTCATACCCTCGCGCACATGCACCACTGCCAGGCAGCTGCCATCAAAGGCAGTCTCCGCAATGCTGGTTACCGTACCGGGAATGGTCAGTTCTGTCAGCGCCACACAGCCGCCCAGCGCGCTGCTGCCAATGGTGGTCAGCCCCTCCGGCAGTTGTAAGTCCGTTAAGGATCTGCAATTAAAGAATGCAGACTGTTCAATGGACTGCACCCCCGCAGGCAGGGTCACCTGCTCCACAGCGCTGGCGTAGAACATCCGCTTGGGCACGGCGGTCATACCGGCGCCCAGGGTGGCCTGGGTCAGGGAAGCGGTCTGCTCAAAGGCGCTGGCGCCTACGGTCGTGACCGTGTCCGGCAGCACCGCCCCTGTCACGCCGGAGCGGCAAAACGCCTTATCGCCAATGCTCTCCAGCAGCGGCGGCAGGGTAATATCCAGTTCCCGGCAGCCGTAGAATGTGTAATCGCCGATCTTGGTAACGCCCTGGGGCATATTCAGTGTGTCCAAATATTTGCAACCGTCAAACATATGGTCGCCCAGGGTGTGCATACCCGCCGGCAAGCGCACTTCCACTAAGTAAGTGGCGCCCTTGCAGCTAAAGTTCTCATCGGTCAGGCTGTCCGGCAGGTAAATATCCGTGGTGGACGCGGTGGCGATCACATACGCGTCGTCGCCCTCCGGGCCAATGGCAGTCACGCCCTCTTCCACCACCAGATTTTTCAGAACAAAGGCGTCTGTCATATCCTCCGCCTGGCTCTGGGGTGGCACCAGCACCTGGCCGGAGAACCGACCGGTGCCGCTAACCGTTAAGGTATCGGTGTCGTAATCATAAGTCATTGCAATGTCCGCATTTGTCGGGTCGGTACAGGCAACAACGCCGGTCTCCGTATCCGCCGCCAGCGCTTGCAGGGGCGCGCCGGAGAGCGTCAGCAGCAGGCACAAAAGCAGTGCCGTCAGCCGCCGTCCAGTTCTTATCCGTTTTGCGTTCATATCGCCCCTCCTTAATCGTCTGTGCCGGGGATCACTTCCGGCAGATCCTGTTTCAGCTCAATTTTGATCTGATTGGCCTTGGCGTACTGGTACGGGGTGGTGCCCAAATAGCACCGCACCACCAGCCGCTTGGAGCCGTACAGCACCTGGTCCTCCATCACCGGGGACAGGCAGTTAAAGTTCACATCACGCAGCAGCACGCTGTACAGCGCCCGCTTGCCGATATACTTGACCGTGCCGGGCACGGTGATGGCCGTGGCCTTGCAGCTTTCAAAAGCACCGGCCTCGATCCGCTCCACGCCCCCCGGCAGCACAATGGTCTTGGCATTGGTGGCACGGAATGCGTCTTCCGGCACCACGGCAATGCCTGCGGGCAGCCGCACCTCCGTCAGTCCGGGGCAGTAGGCAAAGGCCCGCTCGCCAATGGACTGAATGGTCCGGGGCAATGCGCCGATCTTCAGCTGCCGACAGAAGTAAAAGGCATTTTCACCGGCCGCTTCCAACTGCGCCGGGAAGTTGAACTCCACCAACTGGCAGTCGGAGAACGCATAGTCCCCTACGGTGGTCAAATGCTCTGTGCCGGTCACTGTTTGCAGCGCCTCGCAGCCCTCAAAGGCCCAGGCGCCGATCTCTGTGACCCGGCCCTCCAGGTCTACTCGCTCCAGCAGGGCGCAGTCGTTGCACAGTCCCTCCGGCACCGCTGTTACCTGCGGGCCAAGGTTCAGGGTGCGCAGCGCCGTTTGTGCCAGCGCGCGGGAGCCGATGGCGGCCAGGTTCTCCCCGGCGGTCCATTCTTCCAGTGCGGTACAACCGGCAAAGGCATTCTCCCCTACCTGCACCACCGACGGCAGGTCCGCCGTGGTCAGCGCCGTACAACCGCTAAAGGCATTGTCGCCCACCAGGGTCACATACGGCATGACCAGGCTCTCCAACTCGGTGTGCCTTTGGAACACGCCGTTAGCAATGGCAAAAATGCGGTTACCCTCTACGGTATCGCAGGTGAGCCGGGCAGCGGTCCCACGGTAAGCGGTGATGTACGCCCCTGCCTTGCAAAGCAGGTAGTCGTACAGGTCCGTTTGGCAAATGGTACTCTCTCTTGTTTCTTCATTGGGTCGCACGGTAATGGGAATTTCTACCAAAAAGCCCTTATACAGAATGTTCAGGGTCACATCTGCCGTGCGGTTCATATTCACCTGGGTGGTGTAAGTGCAGTCCGCCAGCGCCACCGGCTTGGTGGTGCCGTCGCTCCAGTCTGCCGTTAAGATCAGACCGTCGTAGCTGAGCTGCTCGCCGTAAATATAATGGCTCTTAAAGGTTGTGCCCAACTGGGCATTCAGCCCGATCACCCGCACCGCCTTGGTGGTCTCCTCCGGCCGATCCGGCTGGGTGGGCTTGTGGTGCACATTGTCGCCGGTCACTTTCTTGGTGGTCGGCTCTTTCTTGGTGGTGCTCTCCGGCTCCCGCTCCGTAGTGGGTTCCGTCGTGGTAGGCTGGGTGGTGGTAGGCGCCGTGGTGGTCTCCTCCGACGGGCGGGTGGTGGTTTCTTCCTCCCTGCTGTCGGTGGTGCGCTCCGGCACCGTAGTGGTCTCGGCCTTTTCCGTGGTGCCGGGCACAGTGGTAGGCTCGTCATCATCGTCCTCACCGGCAATGATCTCCGGCCCCTTGCCCCGCACGGTGGCGGTAATGGCCTTACCGATATGCTCTAAAATGTTATAATCAAACGCAGCGTCTACCATGGCGTTTACACTGATGGTGGAGGCCAGGATCGCAGCAGCGATCAGCGCGCCCCGGGCTGCGCCGTTCAGCCGAGCCGTATTGCCGGCCTTGCGCTGGATCAGGCGCAGGAACGCTTTGTCCTGCATCAGCGGCACCAGCACTGCCAAATGGTCCCGATCCTGCCGAATTTCCAGCAGGGCGTCTACGCATTCATCAATCAGGTCGCAGTTCATTTCTGCTTCCGGTCTCTGCATTTCTTCATCGATCACCGTCTCTAACAGACGGATCAAATCGTCCTGGTTCACTTTTTCTGCAATGGTTTTGTCAATATGCAGCGTCGCCATAACGCGTCCTTTCCGGGAGTTAAAACAGCTGGTTTAAGATCTCCCTTAATTTTTTTCGCAGCCGATGGAGCCGCGTGGTCACTGCCGGCACGCTCATACTCATGCGCGCGGCAATGTCTTCGATCTTTAGATCCTCTATGTAACGCATAGAGAACAGGGCTGCGTCCGTGTCTGACAGAGCGGCACTGATCTGGCGGGAATATTCCTCAAAGGTCAGTCGCTCATCCGGGTCCGCATTCTGGGCGGGAATTTCGATCACTTCGTCCAGGGTGGTGCAGTTTTGCGCCCGCTTTTGGCGGTCAAATTGCTTTTGCACCAGGTGGTCCGCCGTGCGGTACAAGAACGCCCGGGGCGCTGTGAACGCCTCGCCGGTGCGCAGCCGCTTGTAGTAGATCACAAAGGCCTCTTGCGCCACATCTTCACTTTTGTGCGGGTCGCCCAATCGAGAGAGCGCATAGCGGTAGATCGCCGTGTAATACTTGGCGTACCCCTCTTGCAGCAGATCGTCTGCTTTCTTTTTCTCGCTGCCTGCCAAATCGTGCCACCTCCTTTCAGTCGCCTTTCACTTAGTAGTCCGTTTGGCGGGTCAAAACCTTACACCCTTTTGATATTTTTTTGCAAAAAAAGTGTGTCGCCTTATTGTACCACATTTTGACCGGTTCTGCCTACCGTGGGCACCGAATTCTTCCGTATTTTTCGTATGATGAGAATTTTTCACAATTTGGCGCATATTTCGACAGACTTCGACGGCACCGTCAGGATATAATGCAGTTGTAGGGACAACCCCTACACCGTGCGCTTTGGCACAAAAAAAGAAAGAGGTGTACCAAAATGAAAAAATGGATCAATTCGGCGATCGCCGTTCTGCTGGCCTGCATTTGCCTGCTGCCCGGCACGGCCTTTGCCGCGGACAACACAGACCCTGTGCCTGAGGGCGGCTACATTGCGGCCGATCCCACAGAGGACGATGTGGTTCTCACCCAGGACGATCTGCTGATCTTGGATGCTGCCGAGGATTACGGCACCACCGCAACCGGCGCGCGCACCAGCGGACTGATCACATCTGCCACGCTGAAGTTCGCCATGAACAGCAACACCATGACCATCAGCGGCCTGACCAAATGCGTGTCCGGTGTAAAAAAGTGCGGCTTTACCAAGGTGGTCGTTATGCGCAGACTGAACGCCAGCTACACCTGGGCGCCCTACAAGACTTATGAAGACCTGTACAAAGACGGCACCACCTATAGCCTTTCCAAGCAGTTGGTGGTCAACCACGGTTGGTATTATTATGTTGAGGGCGTGCATTATGCCAAGAAGAGCGTCCTGTCCACCCAAAAAATCACTTCTGAAACCGGCGTTAAAAAAGTATAACGCCATTCTCTCTCATTCCTCCCCCCTCGCCAAAGCCACAAAAGAAAAACACACCGGGTGACCGGTGTGTTTTTTATTCTGTATAATACGCGCCCCTCTTTTACAAGAGGAGATAAAAGGCACCTCGTAGGGGCGGATATCATCCGCCCGCAATTTATAATCACTCGATAAAAATATTAAATGTAGGGTGCGATGCCCTCATCGCACCGCATAACCACTACATAAAATCGTGCAAATCCAACCGTAGGGCGGGGGCTTGCTCCCGCCGTATCTATAGAGCAAATATTGACCCGTAGGGGCGGATACCATCCGCCCGCAATTTATAATCATTCGATAAAAATATTAAATGTAGGGTGCGATGAGTGAATTGTGCACAGCACAAGAGACACGAAGCTCCAAATGCGTCAGCATTTGGGAGAAACAGTCCGGGGGACTGTTTCGTAGCG
>CAVIFY010000039.1:18088-20061 GCA_963642245.1 Bifidobacteriaceae bacterium
TGCGATGCCCTCATCGCACCGCATAACCGCTACATAAAATCGTACAAATCCAACTGTAGGGCGGGGGCTTGCTCCCGCCGTATCTACAGAGCAAATATTGACCCGTAGGGGCGGATATTATCCGCCCACTAAAACGCTTAATTATTATACTCGAATTCTCGATCTACTACAGATCCTGTTAAGTTTTATAAATATATACTCTTTTGATTTTATTTCTAAGAAAGTATTCACATTCTACGAGAATGCGCATCGTCATAGGCAGCACAAAATAATTTTGCCAGTGTCTGCATACCACTAGCGTTCGGGTGCGTACCATCCAATGTATCATATTGCTGATCATAACTAGCAATATCCACCAGTGTACATCCCGCTTGCATTACAACTGTACGAATACATTTATTATAATCAGACAGCGAAACACCACCATATGTCTCTGGAAATACAAAACTTGGATTAGCTGACATACTTGTACGGCATAATGTACAACAGCAAATCTCTGCCTTTGGATAATTGCGGTGCAACTGATGCAACATGTACATATAGGCATTGGAAAACACCGTGTAGGGATTTTCGCCGCTCAATGGCACACCATTTGCCCAATCATTGATACCCATGTAAATAATAATTTTGTCCGGCAAAACACTACCTATGTGCAAATTGCCCAAACGCTCACATGAGCAGGCAGAAGGGAACAATCCCTTTGCGTCGGGTAATTTGGTTACGCGAGAACCGGACCAGGCATCATTTACCAGCAATTTACCGCGTAGGTTTCGTAACACAATCCCCCACCAGGTATCATCCTCATCAAAAACGCATGACCTTTGACAGTTCAAATCGGTATAAAAGCAAGAATAATCCGAAGGATTATAGCCATTCAACGTACAGATTGAATCACCTAAAATAGGAATGTTGGCCACCGGAACAGTAGAACATATAGAATCAGATTTAAGCACCTTAGAGAACACATTATAATTATCATCCGGTCGTCTATTACTTTTAATGGCAAAAACCACTTTAGAGAACCCGTGGCTATAAGGATCCTCTTGCAGCACTTCACGAAAGGCCTGGGCCACCAATTTCGGCGGATTGCGAAAGGCGCCGCAACCAAATGCGCCTAATATCAGCACGGTGACTTGGTGCTCCATAGCCACGCGGCATATTTGCCGAATCCGCGACTTAAATAAATCTTTTAATTCGCTGGGCGTAATATGCACCGGCTCGCCAAGATAAGGCGCGGCGCAAGTGAGTACATCCACCCGGAACCATTGCTCCCTGGGTAATAACTGCGGTACCGGCTGATCGTCTTTGAAAACCACCACTTCCGGCATATAGATCACCCGGTCCGTGAACAGATGATCCGGTCGATTGCGGTGATATTGGTAATATTCTGTCTGGACACAGGGTGCAAAAAGACAGGGATACAAATTACTACTGCGGCACAAGCACTCCTCCTGGGCCATAGCACCACGCTCTACGCCACCACCGGCGTAATGGGGATTGGCAAAGTTGAGCACCGCCACATGCTCGCGTTTATTACCGTTATGAAGATACTTGCGTGCCGCAGAAAAAGTGGTATCGGCTACGACTTCTACTTCACGCGACTTAAAATACAACCACTTGTCATAATAAGCACCCTGATTTTTATCCCAAAATACCGGATCAACAGCAGTCCAAGCCTTGGACTTCTCCGTCTCGGCGCATAAAAATGGGTCGGTTTGTATCCGACGCATCGTATCGGTGAAGCATTCCATAAGCAGGCGCACATTTGCCATATTGATCCCTCCACCATCATTATAACGAAAACTGAAATACACCGCAATACACAAGCAGCAGATGAAATAAAAAAAGCGCGGCATCTGCCACGCAAAAGTAAAGTATATATGAAATGAAAAAAGCCTCTCACAAAAGTGAGAGGCTTATGTCGGCACAGACCTATTTTTCCAGGCAGTCGCCCGCCAAGTATCTTCGGCACG
>CAVIFY010000040.1:0-19628 GCA_963642245.1 Bifidobacteriaceae bacterium
CTCGTCCAGCTTGTCCAAATTGGCAAGCACGCCGGTGTAAAGCACTTTTGCATAATCGCTCACCGGGCCGATATTCTCGTCATAGATCGCCACCAGGTCGTCCTGGGGCAAAAACAGGTACTCAAACAGCAGGGTAAACGCCTGCTCGCGCTGTTCGTTCCGCTTCATAAACTTCCTCCAAAAGAAAAAACCGACAAGAAACGCCGCCTTGTCGGTAAAATCCGTTTTTACTCTTCAGTTTCACAAGGTTCCGTTTCGCTCTCCGGCTGGTCAAATTCCAGTCCGGCGATGATCACATTGACTTTAGACACCAGCTTGCCGGTCATATTCTGTACAGACTCCTTGACCGCCAGCTGCACCTCCTCCGCCACTTTGCGGATCTTTTTACCGGGCAGCATATTTACATAAATGCTGATGTTCAAATCGTCACCGTCTGCCAGTACGCGCACCGGGCTCATCACCTTGAGGCTGCCCTTTTTAATGGTGTTTACCACATCTACCGGTCGGTTAGAGAACCCGGCAATGCCGTCCACATCTTTGGCTGCATTGGTGGCGATGGCTGAGATCACTTCTTCGGAAATGACCAGTTCGCCCATGGAAGTGCTTGTGTTGATCTCCATGCAAAAAACGCTCCTTTGTTGCCAGCGGGTGTACCGCTGCAAATGTGCGTTTATTATAGCATAAGTAAAAGCAACTTACAAGACGGTTTTGGAATTTATTTGGACTGAATGATGGTCACATTTTTATAATCGCAGCCCACCTGCTCCACGGCGATCTCCTTGATCTGCAAGATCAGCGTGTCGGACAGATCCTTGCTGTCTACGATCACATCCACTTTTTTGCCGTCTGTGCTGACGATGGCCAGGCACTGCCCCACGCCCTTGGCGGTCACCAGGGTCTCGATCTTATTCTCCGCATTGATCCCGTCGGTGATCTTGGCTATCTTCTGCGCCGCTTCCTTGTGGGCTGCCGCCCCTTTGTCCGTGGTGTCAATGATCTTTTGCAGCTTTTCCAGCGCCGCGTCCCGGCTGCTTTGCCGGTCCAGCTTGGCCTGGGTAAAGTAGCTGTTTTCCGTAGCGGCCTCTGTGGTGGCGTCCACAAAGGTGGCCTCCCCCAGAGTCTTGGTGCGCTGGGCGCTGACCGTACTGATCTTGGTGGAAATATCGCTGTTCTCCCAGTACCAGTTGCCCACCACACCCACGGCTAAGATCAGCACCATACAGCCCAGGCTTACCCGCGCACGGTGCAGCTTGCGCTTTTTCAGCTGTTCATCGGTGAGCACCTCTTGCAGCTCTGCCCCCGGTTCCTTTTGCTTTTTCTCTTTTTTCATATTCGGTCACCTATTCCCCTTTCAGTTTTGAGACGGATATTCGATTTGTAGGTATGCCAAAGAGAGAAGCCACCGTGGTGGTGATCTTCTCCCGCACAGCCGGGTCGTCGCCGCCGGTGCACACCACCGCCACCCCCTGCACATTAGGCAGGTAGGCGCTGAGCAGCAGCGGGCTTTCGCCGCTGTCCTGGTCATAGAGCACATAGTCCTCCTTGCTGCTGCCGCTGTCTGCGTCCCGCTTGCTTTCGCTGTTGGTAGCGTACACATTCTCGCCGCTTTTCTCCAGGGTGATCATCACCTTGCAGCTGCCCACCCCGTCCATACTGGCAACGGTCTTTTGCAGCCGCCCCTCCAGGTCTGCCACATAGGCGTCGTAATCCCGGGCGGTAGTGGTCTCGCTTTTGCTTTTGCTTTTGCTGCCGGCGGATACATTGCCGGAGAGCAGCACCAGCGCCACACCCAGCACTGCCAGCAGAATAAACACCTTGCGCCGCCCCTGCGGCTCACTTAACAGTTCTTTCCACTTCTCTGTCATTTTTCACTCCCCCAGTCCTTTCACCACCGGCTGCAATCCCAGCTGCTCCTTAAGGAGTGCCGCCACCGCCGCCCGGTCCGTGTCGCCGGGCACGGAGACCACCAGCTTTTTTATGTAGATCTCCTGCGCTTTGATCTGCACCGTGGCCTGCACGCTGCAATACTTGTACCCGGCGGCGGTCAGGGTCTGCTTGATTTGGCTTTCGATCTGGCTTTCATACACGCTGTTTGCGTCTGCCGCCTGGGCCGTTACGCCGGAGAAATAGGCGGAAAAGTCCGCTTTCTCGCCGCCGGTGATAGGCAGCAAAAACCCGGCGATGATAAACAGCGACAAAACAGTCTTATAAAACCGCCCCATACTGCCGCCGGGCGACACCAAAGACAGGATCACCGCGCCGATCAGGGTCAAACAAATGTTCAGAGTCCACTGCTTTACCACATCCATTACCCGGCCGCCCCCTTTGCAGCGATCAGTATGCCGATGGAGATCACCGTGGTGACCATAGAGAGAATGAGCACCACATTCATCAGCAAAAAGGCGTCGCCGAAGGCCCGCAGCATTTTGCACACGGTGCGGTCGTCAAAGATCTCGCTCACCGCCACGGACACGGCAATGGTCACCCGCCAGCCGATCACATTCACCAGCGCCGGCAAAAACAGGGCGATCACCCCGATAATGCCCACAATGCCCACGGTGCTCTTCACCAGCCCCGCATAGCTTTGAATGGACAGCAGCCCCTCGCTGATGGCGCTGCCGATCACCGGCACCACGGAGTTGATGGCAAAGCGCAGAGAGCGCAGCCCCAGCGCGTCTGCCCGGGAGGCCACCGCCGTCTTAACGGACAGCACCGTTACAAACGCCCCGGCGCAAAAGGAGATCAGCGAAATCATGCCCTTACGCACCACCCGCAGCGCGCCGTCAATATTCAGCGAACTGCGTAGCCCGGAGCACAGGCTCAACGCCAAAAAGTAGTTGGTCAGGGGCACAAACAGCTTGGCAGACAAGATATTCAGTCCCTGCGCCAGCCCCAGCAGCAGCGTGTTGGTAGACACTCCGGTCAGGCTGCTGCCGGACACGGTGAGGATCACCAAAAACGCCGGAAAGAACGCAAACACAAAATCCGCGCAAATGCCGATGGTGGCACAGGAAAGGGACACGGTGTCCGCACACTGGGCGGCGATCAGCGCCGCGATCACCAATGCGGAGGCAGTGGAATAAACAGAGCTGTTCTGCCCCAGCAGTCCGCTGCCGGAAAAGCCGGTCAAAAAGGCGGACAGCAGCGTAAAACTGAGCACAGACAGCAGCGATCGCAAAGGCGTTTGGATATTCTCCCGCACCAGCCGACCCAGCACCTGCACGCAGGTCTTGGCGTCCAGCGCCGTCACCGTTTCAAAGTCAAAATCCGCCAGTCCCAGCTGCTCCAAAACGCCGTTGGCGTCGTCCCCCAACTTTTCAAAAGCGGAAAGATCATAGCCGGACAGCGCCTGGCGGTAGCCGTCGCTACTTAGATCCGACTGGGCGGCAAAGCACACACCGGGCACCGCAAGTAAAAGTAAAAATGTCAATACAAATCGCTTCATTTTACAAGTCCCGTCACAATTCCGATCACCGTTTGAAACAGCGGCAGCAGCAGGGACAGCACCAAAATTTTGGCAGCCGTCTCCGTTTGAGAAGCCAGTGCGGACGCGCCGTTGTCCCGGCACACATCGCACACCACCTGGGTCACAATGGAAATGCCCAGGATCTTGAACATCAGATCAATATACGCCCCGGTGTCCCCTGCCGCCGTCTTTAAGTCGCCTAAAATGCCAAAGGCGCTGCCTGCCAGCTTGGACACCACATAAAACAGCAGCCCGGCACCGGCTACGGTGACCAGCAGAGCAAAGGTGGGGTTCTCTTTTCTCAGCAGCACCGTCAGCAGCAAGCAAACGGCGGCGATCCCTGCGATCTGGATCATAGGTCAAACATAGATTTTATACCGGAGAAAAGCTCGCTGATCTTCGGCACCAACATCATCAGGACCACGATCACCCCGGCCAGGGTGGTGAGCATGGCCTGGTCCTCCCGTCCGCTGCGCACCAAGAGGGTGTTCAGCACCGCCACGATCATACCGATGGCCGCAATTTTGAATATAAAATCCACGCTCATTTGTACCTCCTGATCTTTTTAGGCCAGCAGCAGGGCGGCAATCAGCCCGCCGGACAGGCCAAAGGCCACATACAGCTGTTTTTGGCGCTTGCACCGGGCGGCGTATTCCTCTGCCCGGCCCTTGGCAAAGGCGATATAGCCGTCGGTGAGCCGCAGCTGGTTTGGCAGGTCGCTTTTGCCCAGCCCCTGCAAAAAGGCGGCCAGTTCCCGGTCGTCCCGGGCAGTCAGCCCGGTAGACACCGTCACGGTCTTGGCCGGGTCGCAGCCTTGCAAAAAGCCAAAGGGCGCAAATCGAGGGTCCGCCGCCAGCTCCGCAAAGATGGCGCCGGTGTCCGTCATACTGTAATCCAGCAGCAGCCGCACCTGCTCCCCCAGGCGGCAAAGCAGCTGGGCCCGCTCACAGCGCCGCCCCACTTCAACTGCCAGTGAAATACCGATCGCCCCGCAAAAAAGCACGATCATCCACAGTCCAAGGGTCTTCATCGCCGCCACCTCGCAAATCCACTACGGAAAAGGTATCTCCGTATTCTTCCAGCAGCACCACATAGTCAAACTCGCCGGTCAGGTACAGCTTTTTGATAATGGACTTATGTACCAGGTCCTCCGCGTCCCGAATATGTACGGACACGGCAAAGGCCACCCCGGAGGAGAACCCGGCTTTAATGGCGTCCACCTCGGCGTCATCTGCGATCTCGTCACACACGATCAGCTCCGGCGACAGGGTGCGCACGGCGATCTCGATCCCCTTTTTCTTGCCAAAGCTGGTGAGCACATCTGTGTTCACCCCCGGGGAAAAGCCGCCGAACTCGCCCCGCTCGTCTACGATACTCACCTTTCTGTACCGGCCGCCGAACCCGCCGGACAGCGCCCTTGCCAGGTCCCGCAGCACCGTGGTCTTGCCACCCCCCGGCGGCGCTGCCACAATGATACTGGGCAGCCTGCCCACAAAAAGAGTGTTCAACACCCCGCGGGCGCAGCCCCGCTCCTCTCTGGCAATGCGAATGTTCAGGGACTGCACATCCCGAATGGCGGTCACGGTACCGTCCTTTTCCACCGCCGTGGCGGCAATGCCCACCCGGTTGCCGTTGGGTGCGGTCACAAAGCCCTCCACCAGCGTGCCCATATGGGTATGGACCGAGTAGGCGCACACCGCGGCAAACAGCGCGTCAAAGGCAGCGTCCGTCACGGACAGCGCCCGGGCCGAGCAGTGATTGACCAGCTTGCCACCGTCGGTGAGAAAGCAAGTCCGACTGCCCAGCATAACCACCAGCGGCCGCCCACGGCGCACCCGCAGCTCCGTAATTTCTTCCTTGGTCTGCCCCGGCAGCGCCAGCAGCAGATCCCCAAGCGGCTGGGCCAGCAGCCGTGCCGCGTCGTCAAAGTTGTTCATAGGTCACCCCGCATTTCATTTCTGTAAAAAGATATGCCCCGGGGAGGGCTTGTATGCCTACTTGGTTTATTTCAGTTGCAGTTCGTCCATAATTATGATAAAATAAGCAAAGCTGTGTTAAGATCAGATCTGCACAAAAAACCAAGAGGTGCATTTTATGGATATTACTGCAAATAACAGAACCCGCTTTGCCACAAAGTGGATGAATACGGAGACGGTGAATTACACCGCCGCTTACACCCTGTGCCTGCTGGTGCTCTTTGCCGTCAAGCAGCTGTGCAAGGTGGCCTTTGGCCTGGGTGCCGGGGCGGCTGTGGGGATCGGCGCCGGTGTGGCGGCGGTGCTGTCCTTTGTGCTGGAAAAGAAATTTGTCTTTCCCCGGGGCATGGCAACCGCGCCCAAACAGATCGGCGGCTTTCTCTTTCGCTGCGCCGTGGACTTTGGGTTCTATAAGGTCCTGTATTTTCTCTTTGCCACGCTGCTGAAAAGAGAGGCCCCCTTTGTGTGGCTGGCGACCATTACCGTTGTCTATATTTTCAACTACCTGTTTGACCGACTGCTGGTGTTTGACTGCCGGGAAAGCGCGGCAGCAAAGAGCGGCGGGCGGCTGTACAAGCTGTTTTTTGCCAACCGCTTTTTAGTAGTCGCTGCCTTTGTGGCGCTGCTGGGCATTCTCTTTATCTTCATTGTGTACAGCGTGTTCCCCTTTGGGGACGGCACGGTCATGCGTATGGACCTGTACCACCAGTACGGCCCGCTGTTTGCGGAGCTGTATGACCGGGTGGTAGAGGGCAAAAGCCTGCTGTACTCCTGGGAGAGCGGCGGCGGCAGCAGCTTTCTCGGCAATTATTTCAACTACCTGTCCAGCCCCTTTACGGTGCTGATCTTCCTGTTTGACAAGGCGGATATTTCCTTTGCCATCACCGCTTTGGTGATCGTCAAGTGTATGGCCTCTGCCGTCACCTTTACCTATTATCTGAAAGCGTCCCAAAAGCGCCACTCTTATGTGAGCGCCGCCTTTGGTGTGTTCTATGCCTTTTGCGCCTATTTTTTGGCCTATTACTGGAACATTATGTGGATCGACGGTATGATCCTGCTGCCCCTGATCCTACTGGGCATTGAGCGGCTGATCGACACCGGCAAGGGCGCCCTTTATACCGGCGCGCTGGCAGTGCTGCTGCTGTCCAATTACTATATGGGCTATATGGCCTGCATTTTCTCCGTACTGTACTTCTTTGCCTACTTTATTATGACCGCCAAGCCCCGGCCGGAGAAGAGCGGCGAAAAGCTCACCACCCGGGAGAAATACAGCGCCAAAAATCTCATGCGCCACCCGTTTCTCAACCGGTGCCTGCGCTTTGCCGGGTTCTCCCTGCTGGCCGGTGCCCTGTGCGCCGTGACCCTGCTGCCCACCTACTTCCTGCTGCGTGGCAGCTCCGCCACCTCGGACAACTTCCCCTCCACCTTTGAGTCTTACTTTACCATCTTTGACTTTTTGACCTCTCACCTGTCTGCCCTGGAGACCACCATTCGCTCCAGCGGCGATGATGTGCTGCCCAATATCTACTGCGGCGTGCTGCCCCTGCTGCTGGTGCCCCTGTATCTCATCAACCGGCGCATTTCCCTGCGGGAAAAGGCGGTGTACATTGTGCTGCTGCTGTTCCTTCTGTTCAGCTTTGACAACAATGTGATGAACTTTATTTGGCACGCCTTCCACTTCCCCAACGACCTGCCCTTCCGCTTCTCTTATATGTACTGCTTCCTGGTGCTGGTAATGGCGTTCCGGGGCCTGTGCCGTCTGCGTGACATTGCCTATAAGGACATTGTATTTGTGGCGCTGGGCTGGCTGCTGTATGTGATCGTGGCCCAAAAGTTTATGACCACCAAGATGAGCGAGATCTCCATTTATGTGACCATTGCCTTTCTCATTCTCTGGTGCGGGCTGCTGCTGTGCCTGCAAAAGCCCGGGTTCAAAAAGAGCGTGCTGGCCTTTGCGGTGATCGCCATGTGCTTTAGTGAGGTGATCGTCTCCGACTGCTCCTCCATTCTCATTACCCAGGGCAACAGCGACTACAAAAGCGACTACGCCGCCTATCGGGAGTCCATAGAAGCCGTCAACAAAAAAGACGACGGATTTTACCGCACGGAGCTGACTTACCTGGAGCGGCGCATGGACCCCTGCTACTACGGCTACAACGGCATTTCCACCTTCTCCTCCATGGCATACGAGGACTACTCCCAGCTGCAATACAACCTGGGTATGTTCGGCAATCGGATCAACAGCTACACCTACAATCCCCAGACCCCGGTGTACAATATGATGTTCAACATCAAGTACCTGATCGCCACCCCCACGGATCCTACCCCCACCGATCGGTATTTTACCGAGGTGTACCGCAACAAGGACAAGTCCGCCGCCGTGTATGAGAACGACTGCTTCCTGCCCATTGCCTATGCGGCCAAAACGGATCTGAAAGACTGGGCGGCCGACGAGGGCGATCCCTTTGAGGTGCAGGGCGACTACTTCCGCCTGGCTACCGGGCTGGACGGGGTGTTCGTGCCCTGCGGCTATGTGGACTGCAACTACGATAATCTCTCCGGCGACACATTCTCGGAGAACGGCACATTCTGGTTCAGCAAATCCAGCAGTGACGACCAGTACGGCACGGTGGAAGTGACCATCAGCCCCCTGCGGGACGGCAATGTGTATATCTATCTCACCTCCCCGGAGGTCAAGACGGCAGAATTCAGCGGCGACGGCATTAAGAACACCCTGTCCCAAAATATTGAAGAGCCGTACATTATGGACCTGGGCTACCACAAAAAGGGTGAGGAGATCAAAGTCTCCCTGGACGCCGGGAGTATGAGCGCCACAGAGAGCTATGCTTCCATTTACGCATACAGCGTGGACGAGACCGTATTTGCCCGGGGCTACCGCCAACTGGCAGACAGCGCCCTGCAAGTCACCGACTGGGGCGAGACCCACATCACCGGCACCATCACCGTGCGCGAGAACAGCTATCTGTGCACCTCCATTCCCTATGACACCGGCTGGAGCGTGTACATTGACGGCGAAAAGGCAGAGACCTTTAAGCTGGGCGAGGCTATGTTGACCACCACCGTCAAGCCCGGCAAGCACACAGTAGAACTGCGCTACACACCCAAGGGTCTGGCCATTGGCGCGGCCGTCAGCGGCGTCAGCGTTGCAGGGGTGGCCGGTTACCTGGTTCTTGGTCATATTCGCCGCAAAAAGCAGCAAACCGCCGGTTAATTCTGTCAATTCTCTGAAATTTTTCATTTTCCGGTTTACTTTCGCCGGAGGTTGTTGTATTATAATGGCGTAAAAATTTAGGAGGAGCTGTCAATATGCCCAGAAAAACCGCTGAAAATGTAGAAACCATCCCCGTAGGTCCCCTTGGGATCATTGCCATGCCCGGCTGCGAGGCCCTGTGCGACAAGATCGACCAGTACCTGGTGAAATGGCGTGCCACCCAGGCCAGCGAGCACCAGCAGAACATTGCGTTCTATGGCTACCAGCGCGACACCTACAAGGTGGATGTGTCCCTGCCCCGCTTTGGCTCCGGTGAAGCCAAGGGCGTGGTCAACGAGAGTGTGCGCGGCTTTGACCTGTACATTATCACAGATGTATTCAATTACAGCTGCACATATAATATGTACGGTATGGAAGTGCCCATGTCTCCGGACGATCACTTTGCGGACTTAAAGCGCGTGATCTCCGCCATCTCCGGCAAGGCCAAGCGCATCACCATTCTGATGCCCATGCTGTATGAAGGCCGCCAGCACAAGAGAAGCAGCCGTGAGTCCCTGGACTGCGCACTGGCACTGCAAGAGCTGGTAAACCTGGGCGTAGACAACATTATGACCTTTGACGCCCACGACAAGCGGGTACAAAACGCCATTCCCAACGGCTCCTTTGAGAACATTATGCCCACCTATCAGATGATCAAGGCCCTGGTCAACAGCGTAGAGGACCTGCATGTGGACAAGGATCACCTGATGATCATTTCTCCCGACGAGGGCGCCCTGCACCGCTGCATTTACTTTGCCACGCAGCTGGGTGTCAACCTGGGTATGTTCTATAAGCGCCGGGACTACACCCGCGTGGTCAACGGCCGTAACCCCATTGTGGAGCACCAGTACCTGGGCGACTCCGTAGAGGGCAAGGACATTATTATTGTAGACGATATGATCTCCTCCGGTGAGTCCATGCTGGAGGTTTGCTCCAAGCTGAAGGGGCTGAAGGCCGGCCGTATCTTCGTTTGCACCACCTTCGGTCTGTTCTGCAACGGCCTGGAAGTGTTTGACGAGGCCTACAAGAACGGCACCTTCTACCGTGTGTTCACCACCAACGGTGTGTACCAGACCCCGGAGCTGCTGAGCCGCGACTGGTACGAGAGCGTGGATCTGTCCAAGTACACCGCATATTTCCTGGACACCTTGAACCACGATATGTCCGTATCCTCCCTGTTGGACTGCTCCGACAAGATCGAGAAGATCCTCATTAAAAAGGGCTTAAAGGAAGCGAAATAATATGAGCGAGAAAAAAGAAAAGAGCACAAAGCTGACCGCTGTGCAAAAAAAGCTGATCATCGGCATTGTCTGTGCCCTGCTGGGGCTTTTGCTCATCGGCGGCGGTATTTACTGCGGCGTAACGGACCAAAACCCCAAGGAGGCCGTGGTGGGTATCTTTACCCCCCGGGACCAGGCCATTTGCGCCAGCTGGGACAGCCAGGATAAACCCGGCGTGCTGGCCTTTGTGTTCTACTCCGACGGCACCTGCGATCGCTACATTTCCACCTGGAACTTTGACTGCGAGTACACCGTCAAGGGCAACAAGCTGACCATTCAGGACCGGGATACCAAAAAGAAATTGGTGTACCGTTTCTCCATTGTGGGCAAGGTGCTGACCCTCACCCTCCTGGAGGAGGACGGCAAGGCACCGGAAGAGCAGCAGGTCACCAAGTTTGACCAGGTAGACGAGCTGCACATGAAGAGCCTGACCGATATGATCAACGACGCCAAGGAAAAACAGGCGGAAAAGCAGAGCGAGACCTCTGCCGACAAGCAGTAATACACCACAAAAAGACAAAAAGCGCTTGCAGTTTGCAGGCGCTTTTCTTTATCCCCTTGCATACCCGGCACTCCCCTTGCATAGGCATTAGCAAGGAGATGACAAGCTATGTATGCAAAGCAGTCGGCCCGGTGCCAGCGGCTGGCCCGGTATATTGTGGACACCAAATCCACCGTGCGCACCGCCGCCAAGGTGTTTGGGGTGAGCAAATCCACCGTACATATTGATGTGACCCGGCGGCTGGAACACATTGACCCGGAGCTGCACGCTGCGGTCAAGGCGGTGCTGGACGAAAACAAGGCGGAGCGCCACATTCGCGGTGGCAATGCCACCCGGGAAAAATACCTGCAACTGAAAAAGGATTGAAAAAATCCGCCGCAAGTGGTACTATAAAGAAAAACACGCGGAGGTACACTTGCAATGAAGATCGGATTTATCGGCTGCGGCAATATGGGCGGCGCCATTCTGCAAGGCATTTTACAGGGCGGCACATCGGCTGCCGATATTTATGTAGCGGACCACAACACCCAGGCACTGCGCCAAAAGCTGGGCGACACCGGCGTGCACATCTGCCAAAGTAATTCGGAAGTGGCAGAACTTTGCGACGCTGTCTTTTTGGCGGTCAAGCCCAATGTGCTGGCTGCTGTTTTGGCAGAGATCGACCCGGTTTTAGCAGAGCGCACGACCCTGCCCCTGCTGATCTCCATTGCGGCAGGCAAAAGCACCGCCTATCTGGAAGAGCAGCTGACTGTCCCCTGTCCGGTGGTGCGGGTCATGCCCAATATCAACGCCCTGGTGGGTGAAGCTGTCAGCGCCGTTTGCGCCGGCAAGAACGCCACGGCGGAGCAAGCCAAGACCGTGTGCGACCTGATGGGGTGCACCGGAAAGGTGCTGGAATTAGACGAGCGTATGTTCCCCCTGTTCGGCGTGCTGGGCGGCTGCTCCCCTGCCTTTGTGTATATGTTCATTGACGCCCTGGCCAGAGCCGGGGTCAAGCACGGTATGCGCAAGGACCAGGCGCTGCAAATCGCCACCCAAAGCGTGCTGGGCAGCGCCAAGATGATCGCCGAGAGCAGCGACCACCCCTGGGAACTGGTAGACCGGGTGTGCTCCCCCGGCGGCACCACCATTGAGGGCGTGCTTTCCTTAAAGGCCGACGGCCTGGAAACCGCCGTGCAAAACGCCGTAGACGCTGCGGTGGAAAAAGACAGCAAATTATAAAAAATCACCCGGTGCCCCAAAGCGCCGGGTATTTTTATGCAAAACAAAAGCCGCCGGAAAACCGACGGCTTTTTGATCGCTTTTATTTTGCTTACAGGCAGGCTTTGATCTTGTCTACCATATCCAGCTGCTCCCAGGGCACATTCAGCTCCTCGCGGCCCATATGGCCGTAGGCAGCCAGCTGACGGTAAATGGGACGGCGCAGGTCCAGCCGCTCAATGATCGCAGAGGGGCGCAGGTCAAACACCTTATTGATAATATCGCAGATCACATCATCGCTGACCTTGCCGGTGCCCTCGGTATCTACCATCACGGACACAGGTTTGGCAACGCCGATGGCATAAGCCAACTCTACCTCGCACTTATCTGCCAAACCGGCAGCCACCAGGTTCTTGGCCACCCAGCGGGCAGCATAAGCTGCGCTGCGGTCCACCTTTGTCGGGTCCTTACCGCTGAAAGCACCGCCGCCGTGGCGGGCATAGCCGCCGTATGTATCCACAATGATCTTGCGCCCGGTCAGGCCGCTGTCGCCGTGGGGACCGCCCACAACAAAGCGCCCGGTGGGGTTCACATAAAACACTGTGTCCTCGTCCATCAGCTCTGCCGGTACGGTGGTCTTGATCACTTTGTCGATAATATCCTGCCGCAGGGTCTCCAACTCCACATCGGCGCTGTGCTGGCTGGATACGACCACGGCGGTCACCTTTACCGGCTTGCCGTCGTCATACTCCACGGTCACCTGGGTCTTGCCGTCTGCGTACAGATACGGCAGGGTGCCGTCCTCACGCACCTGGGTCAGCTTTACGGCCAGTTTATTGGCCAGGCTGATGGGCAGGGGCATCAGCTCCGGGGTCTCGTTGCAGGCATAGCCGAACATCATACCCTGGTCACCGGCGCCGTTCAGGTTGTAGGCGTCCTCCTGATCATGCTTTAACTCAAAGGATTTGTCCACGCCCATGGCAATATCCGGGCTTTGCTTATCCAGCGCAGTCAGAATGGCGCAGGTGTTGCCGTTAAAGCCCTTTTTGTCGTCGTCATAGCCAATGTCGCAAATGATCTTGCGGGCAATGGCGGGAATATCCACCTGTGCCTTGGTGGTGATCTCGCCCATAATCAGTACCTGACCGGTGGTGCAAGTGGTCTCGCAGGCCACACGGCTCATAGGGTCTTGCTCCAACATAGCGTCCAGAATACCGTCAGAGATCTGGTCGCAGATCTTGTCCGGATGGCCCTTGGTCACGGACTCACTGGTAAATAAATGTTTTGACATTTGTCTTCCCTCCTTAGGAAAATAAAAAAGGCATACACCGAGTGTATGCGTCATGCTCCTCATCACTCGGATTTGAACCGCAGGTTTTAGCACCTTACCAAAGCAGGTTGCTGTGGTGTCCACGGGCCTGTTCCCTCGACCACTCTCGATAAAGTCTATTGAGTTTAGAGATACTATACTCCAATCCCCTAAAAAAGTCAATACCCGGCAAGCGGTTTTTTATCAGAATTTAATAGAAAGCGTTTATGGTCATATTGCACAAAAATACGCGCCATTTTTTGGCACTTAAATTGAAGGTTGTGATATTTGTCCGTTGCTTTTTATTTATATTTTGTTTATAATATTAGTCGTAATTGTCCATGTGTTAAGGAGGTTAAACAAATGGCAAAAAAGACAGTCTTTATTACCGGCGGTACCGGTAACATGGGTTGGGCCGCTGTGCAGGAAATGCTCAAGAAGCCCAGCGAGATCAACATCAAAATGTTGGCTCGTAAAAGCCCCAAGAACGAGGAGAAGCTCAAAGGCCTGATGGCAAAGCCCAATGTAAAGGTGGTTTGGGGCGATCTTTGTGATTATGACGCAATTCTGGACGGCGTGACCGGCGCAGACTATGTGCTGCACATCGGCGGCATGGTATCTCCCACCGCTGACTGGAAGCCTTACAGAACCCAGAAGACCAATATCGGCGCTGCGCAGAACATCTGCAAGGCCGTGTTGGCACAGCCCAATGCAGACGATATTAAGGTTTGCTACATCGGCACCGTTGCTGAGACCGGCGACCGTAACTATCCCATCCACTGGGGCCGTTGCGGCGACCCGCTGAAGATCTCCATCTATGACCACTATGCCGTATCTAAGGCTGTGGCTGAGCGCACTTTCGTTGAGAGCGGCGTGAAGAACTGGGTGGTTATGCGCCAGAGCGGTATCCTTTATCCCAACATTTTGAAGAATATGGATCCCATTATGTTCCATGTGCCGATCAACGGCGTGCTGGAGTGGTGCACCGTGGAGGACAGCGGTCGTCTGATGTGCAACCTGGTTACTGAGGACGCTGCCGGTCACCTGGGCGCTGACTTCTGGAACCACTTCTACAACATCGGCTCCGGTAAGGAGTACCGTATCTCCAACTACGAGTTTGAGCACCTGCTGCTGGGCACCCTGGGTCTTGCCGGCCCGGAGAAGCTGTTTGACCCCAACTGGTTCATTCTCAAGAACTTCCACGGTCAGTTCTATGCCGACGGCGACAAGCTGGAGGAGTACCTGCACTTCCGTGAGAACCTGCCCATCCAGGATTACTTCAACCGCCTGGCCGAGCATGTAGAGTTCTACTTCAAGATCCCCCGCTACCTGCCCAAGAACCTGGTTGCCGCTTGTGCAAAGCCCTTCATGAAGAAGATCGCTTCCACCAAGGACTTCGGTACTTTGGACTGGGTAGCTACCAAGAACCAAACCCGTCTGTCCGCTTACTACGGCACTTACGAGGATTGGGCCAAGATCCCCACCAAGTGGGAAGATGTTGAGATCATCAAGTTCAACAAGGACACCAGCGACGCAGAGAACTACAAGCTGGATCACGGCTATGACGAGAGCAAGCCCGAGTCCGAGCTGGACATTGAGGATATGAAGCAGGCTGCTAAGTTCCGCGGCGGCGAGTGCCTGAGCACTTCTATGAAGAAGGGCGACCTGGCTACCAAGCTGAAGTGGAAATGCGGCTACTGCGGCGCTGAGTTTGAGGCCAGCCCCGCACTGATCCTGCTGGGTGGTCACTGGTGCCCCGAGTGCTACATCCCCCAGAAGACGTGGGATTACGACAACATTGCAAAGACCAACCCGTTCTTTGCCCAGGTTTGGTATCCCAACCACACCAAGGACGAGTGCAATGTGTACAACTTCGACGACCTGTTCCAGGTGAACGGCGTGAAGTGGGACGACATCAAGCACTAAGCCTACATAAACCAAAAACAGCGCTCCGAGTTTTCGGAGCGCTTGTTTTATATATAGATATAGAAAAAGCCGCAGGAATATTCCTGCGGCTTTCGCAGAATTCCATTGATTTACCCATTTACGCCAGCTGGTCCGTCTCCGGGAACTGGGAATTGTACAGATGATAATAGAAGCCTTTATCCGCCAGCAAAGAGGCGTGGGTGCCCTGCTCAATAATGGTGCCGTCCTTCATCACCAGGATCAGGTCGGCGCCCTTAATGGTGGACAGCCGGTGGGCAACAATAAAGGAAGTGCGCCCCTCCATCAGGGTCAGGAACGCCTGCTGAATTTTCATCTCCGTGGTGGTATCAATGGAGGAAGTGGCCTCGTCCAAAATCAGCACCGACGGATCGCACAGCATAATGCGGGCGATACAAAGCAGCTGCTTTTGCCCCTGGGACAGGCTGCCGCCGTCCTCGCCGATCTTGGTATAATATCCCTCCGGCAGCCGCTGGATAAAGCTGTGGGCGTGGGCTTTCTTGGCAGCTGTCACCGCCTCGTCATAAGAAGCGCCCGGGTTGCCCATACAAATATTATCTAAGATGGTGCCGCTCTTCAGCCAGGTATCTTGCAGCACCATACCAAAGTTCTTGCGCAGGGCCTTGCGGCCGATCTGCTGCACCGGGGTGCCGTCTATGGTGATCTGCCCGCCCTGCACATCGTAAAAGCGCATAAGCAGATTGATCAATGTGGTCTTGCCGCAGCCGGTAGGGCCGACAATGGCCACACGCATACCCGGCTGTACATCCACGGACAGATCCTCGATCAGCTTGCGATCCGGCAGGTAAGAGAAGCGAATATGCTGCAACTGTACTTTGCCGTCCAAATGCGTGGGCTGCAACGCGCCCTCCGGGTCTGCCGGCACCGGCTCCTCCTCAATGAATTCCATAATCCGCGCGGCACAGGCCAGTGCGTTTTGGAACTCCGTCACCACGGAGCTGATGTCATTAAATGGCTTGGTGTACTGGTTGGCATACGACAAAAAGCAAGAGAGCATACCCACGGAGATATTGCCCCGAATGGCGATCATGGCGCCAAACAACGCCACCGCCGCGTACACAATGCTGTTTACAAACCGGGTGGCCGGGTTGGTGATGGAAGAGAAGAATGTGGCCCGCATGGAATACTTAGCCAGGCGGTCATTGATCTCATCGAACTGCTCTTGATTGTCTGCCTCTTTGGAATAGGCGGTCACCACCTTTTGGTTGGTGATCATCTCGTCAATAAAGCCGGTCTGCTCCCCGCGAACGGCACTTTGCTTTTGGAACATAGCATAAGTCTTCTTGGCAATAAACCGGGCGATAAAGAAAGACAGGGGCGTGACAACGACCACCACCAGAGTGATCCACACATTGATGGACAGCATAAACGCCAAAGTGCCGATAATGGTCACCACGCCGGTAAACAGCTGGGAAAAGCCCATCAGCAGTCCGTCGGCGAACTGGTCCGCGTCGCTGATGACCCGAGAGACCACATCCCCCTGGGAGTGGCTGTCCAGGTAAGAGAACGGCAGCACCAGCAATTTATCAAACGCCCGGGCGCGCATATCCCGCACCACATTATAGGTGATCTTATTGTTGAGCATATTCATCACCCACTGCATGGCGCCTACGCACAGCAACATGACCACCACAGTGATCAGGTGGCGGGCAACGGCGGCAAAGTCCACCTGCCCCGGGCCGATGATCGCGTCAATGGCGTAACCGATACGAATGGGCACATACAGGGTCAGCACCACCGACCCACCGGCCAGCAGTACAGACAAAAGCAGCAGGTACTTATAGTGACCGATATAGCCAAAAATCTTCTTCAAAGTAGAGGTGTTCTTTTTCATGCGCCGGTCACCTCCTCGCTGAATTGAGAATGATAAATTTCGCCATACGCCGGGCAATGCGCCAAAAGTTCCTTGTGGGTCCCGGCACCTACCAGGCGCCCGTCCTCCAGCACCAAGATCTGGTCGGCGCACATCACGGAACTGGCCCGCTGGGAGACGATGAACAGTGTAGGCTTGTAAGGCAGCGCCAAAATGGCCTTGCGCATAGCCGCCTCCGTTGCATAATCCAGGGCAGAGGACGAGTCGTCCAGCACCAGGATCTGCGGTTTGCGCACCAGCGCCCGCGCCACAGACAGCCGCTGCTTTTGCCCGCCGGAGAAGTTGGCGCCGTTTTGCTCCACAGGGGCGTCCAGACCGCCTTTATCCTCCACAATATCCAGCACCTGTGCCGTGCTTAGAGCGGCACGCAAATCATCGTCTGTGGCGCTGTCGTCGCCCCACAGCAGGTTGCTGCGTACCGTGCCCCGGAACAGCACTGCCTTTTGCTGCACATAGCCGATCCGGTGGCGCAAATCCTCGTCATGATAGGCACAAACATTCTTGCCAAAGACGGACACCTGCCCGTCCTTTATATCATAAAAATGCGGGATCAAGGACACCAGGCTGCTTTTGCCGCTGCCGGTGCCGCCGATAATGCCCACCACGCTGCCCCGGGGCACGGTAAAGGAAATGTGCTCCAGGGACGGCTCGCCGGCGTTCTTGTACTGCAAGGTCACATCGTCAAAGGCAACGGCCACCTCGCTGTCCCCAGCCTTGCCGTCGTTGGTATGTTCTAAGGTCGGCTCCAACTGCAACACGCCCTGAATACGAGAGGCGCAGGCCAGTGCCTTGGTAATGGTGATAATCATATTGGCCAGCTTTACAAGCTCTACCAAAATTTGGCTCATATAGTTATAGAGCGCCACCACCTGGCCCTGGGTCAGGTCGCCCAGGCTCACCCGCACGGCGCCGGTATGGATCAGCACCACGATCCCGGCGTTGATGAGAATATAAGTCAGCGGGTTTAACAGGGCAGAAAGGCGACCCACGCTGCGCTGCAAGTGGGAGAGCATCTCGTTGCGCTTATTAAAGTTGGCCTGCTCCGCGTCCTCCGCCGCAAAGGCACGGATCACGCGGGCACCGGCATAGTTCTCTCTGGTGGTCAGGGTCACTCCGTCCAGCTGGCGCTGCACATTCTTGTACCCGGGCATGGTCAGCCCCATAATGCCAAACACCACCAGGGACAGCGCGGCGATCACCACAACAAAGATCAGCGCGCAGCGCACATCAATGGTAAAGGCCATCACCATAGCGCCCAGCACAATAAAGGGCGAGCGCAAAAACAGGCGTAGCACCAGGTTCACACCGTTTTGCACCTGGGTCACATCGTTGGTCATTCGGGTGATCAGCGAGGAGCGCCCAAGGGTGTCCAGCTCTGAAAAGCTCAGGCTCTGAATTTTGCCAAACAGGCTGCTGCGCAATTCCTTGCCAAAGCCGGTAGCCGCCCGTGCGGCAAAGAACTGGGCGGTAATGGCCATCACCATACCCACCACGGCAAAGCCCACCAGCAAGGCGCAGTTTTGGTAAATCACAGCCTTGTTGCCCGGCCGAATACCGCTGTCAATGATCCGCGCCACCACCAGCGGCACGATCAGTTCAAAGGTCGCTTCCAGCAGCTTAAACAGCGGCGCAAAGAAGGACTCTTTCTTATAATGCTTCAAATAGACCAATAAGTCTTTCAGCGTTCTCACCCTCCCGTCTGCCCACCCGGGCAGCGCATATCATTTTGCAAATCGCTACTTATTATAATTAGTATTTGCCTTTCTGTCAATAAACCTTGACAAATGCGGCCAAAGTGCTATGATTATAAAAAAATGCGAGGTGATCTCAATGGAAAACAAGCCGGTAACGGCCATTATCGTAGGTGCCGGGCACCGCGCCATGGTGTACAGCAAACTGGCGCTGACCAACCCGGAGCTGCTGAAGATCGTGGGCGTAGCAGACCCGGACCCCATTCGGCGCAAAAAGTGCCGTGAGCTTTACGGCTTTGGCGAGGATATGTGCTTTGAAAATGCTAACGCGCTGGCTGCCAAGGGCAGACTGGCGGACGCCATCATCAACGGCACGATGGACGAGGTACATATCGAGACCTCCGTGCCCCTGCTGAACGCCGGGTACGATATGCTGCTGGAAAAGCCCTTTGCCGTGAATGAAGAAGAAATGCGCACCTTGGTGGACTGCGCCCGGCAGAACCACAGCAAGGTGATGATCTGCCATGTGCTGCGGTACACACCGTTCTACTACGGCATTAAAGAGCGCGTTGCCGCCGGTGAGATCGGCGATATTATCAATATTCAGACCCAGGAGCATGTGTCTTACCACCACCTGAGCACCTCTTATGTGCGGGGCAAGTGGGCCAACAGCCAAAAGTGCCACACCAGTATGCTGCTGGCCAAATGTTGCCACGATCTGGACATGATGATGTGGATGATGGCAGAGACCAAGCCCACCGCCGTCAGCTCCTTTGGTGGCAAGTTCCAGTTTAAGCCGGAGAATGCCCCGGCAGGCGCCGGCACCCGGTGCATGGTGGACTGCCCGCTGGTAGACACCTGCCGCTACTCCTGCAAGCGGCTGTACATTGACCACCCGGACCGCTGGTCCTTCTATGTGTGGGACAAGCTGGAGGGCATTGAGCACCCCACCATTGAGGATAAGATCAACTTACTCAAGGGCGACTCCCCTTACGGCCGCTGCATTTACAAGTGCGACAACGATGTGGTGGACCACCAGAGCGTGATGGTCCAGTTCGCCAGCGGCGCCACCGGCACCCACAATATGGTGGGCGG
>CAVIFY010000041.1:0-19524 GCA_963642245.1 Bifidobacteriaceae bacterium
AAATGCTGACGCATTTGGAGCCTCGTGTCTCTTGCACTGCGTGCAATTCACTCGGCAGGTTGCCGCCCCTACGGGTTATATGTATCCATTACGCATCCAGGCGATACAGCACGCTGGTGTCCTTACCATCGATCTTATAAGTCTTATAGTTATCCTCCAACAAGGTCTCCTTGAGCAGATAACCGGCGTCCTGAGCGGCGCGGGTGGCTGCCTCATCCTCGCTATAACCCTGTGCAAGGAAGTAGTTATAAATGCTCTGCATCGGTGTGCCGTGCCAGTCCCGATTGCCGCCACCAAACAAAATCCGCACGGAAAACGGCTCGGTAGGATTGGCGTTGCAAAACCCGCGCACAGCGCCCAACATATAAACCTTGATGGACTCTTTTTCAATGGCGGTCAACTTTGCCTTGGTACTATATACCTTTGTTGTGTTGTTGGAAATCATCGTTTTATCCTCCTTATTTCATTGTTTATTCACTTTTAGAGAATGAATATGTACGACTTTGATACTCGTCCTCAATTTTTTCTGTCAGTAATTTCGCAGCTATTTCCGGATTTGACATATTCTCACTGCTAATTTCTTCATCTGTCGGAACAGAGGAACTGATAGTGTGTCTGCTCCAGCCTTGCGGATTTTCAAAGATTGCCCTTTCAATACCGGCATTAAAAAAACAATCTTGTCCAATTAGCGTAATTGAGGCAGGTATTGTTATCTCCTTTAACTGTGTGCACCGTTCAAATGCTCCACTCGGCAATGTCTTGACTTGTGCAGGGATGTTGATCTTTGTTAAATTGGAACAACTGCTAAATGCCGACCGTCCGATTTGCCTAATCGTATCCGGCAACACAATTTGTTTTGCCTTTGAACCAGTAAACCCATTGGATGCTATCTGAACCACCTTACTACCATTATGTTCACTGGGTATTTTGATAGTGCCACTTACCGCCAAACAATTACTATTTAGCGATACTTCCACTTCGCCATCACCAATGGTTTTATAGTCCAAGTAATCCATAGGTATATCGTCTATCGACAGCTTGCCTGCACTCTCAGTGGTGCCATCCGTATAGGTAATCATCAACTCACCGTCTACTAACTCCGTCTTGGCAATGCCACGGCCGGGATCACCCTTGTCGCCCTTGTCTCCCTTTTCGCCTTTTTCACCCTGGGCGCCTTTAATGTTGCCCAGGTTGGTCACGGTATTATCCGTCAGGGTCACTAGCAATTCACCGTCTGCAGACAGGGTCACAGACTGAATACCGGTACCGTCTGTACCGGTCACGCGACCCACATTCTCCGTGCGGCCATCGGTATAAGTCAACTCCAGTTCACCGTCCGCGGTCACCCGGCAAGCGGTAATACCAATGCCGTCCGCGCCACGAATATTGCCCAGGTTCAGCACTGTACCGTTGGTCAGAGTCACCGTCAGCGCACCTTGATCTGTGATCCGAACAGAGGAAATGCCTACACCATCCGCACCGTCCTTACCGTCGGTGCCGTTGGTTCCGTCTTTACCATCAACGCCATTTACGCCATCTTTACCTGCGGTGCCGGTATCACCTTTGTCTCCCTTTTCACCCTTAACGCTGCCCAGGTTCAGCACCCGGCCGTCAGAGAAAGAGAGTACCAGTTCACCGGCGGCATTGATCTCTACAGCAGAAATACCGGTACCATCCTTGCCGTCCGTACCGTTCGTACCATCTTTGCCGTCAACACCGTTTACGCCGTCTTTACCGGCGGTGCCGGTATCGCCCTTATCGCCTTTTTCGCCCTTGATGGTGCCTAAATCCAGTGTAGTACCATTTGAGAGCGAAATTTGTAATTTTCCGTCGGTTGTGATCGTAATTGTTTGAATACCAACGCCATCCTGACCATCAACGCCATTGATACCATCCTTGCCGTCTACACCGTCCTTACCATTGGTGCCGACCACTTTGTCCAAGTTGACGCTGGTGCCATCGGAATAAGACAGCACCAGCTGGCCCTGCTCGTTGATCCGGGCGGACTGAATGCTCACGCCGTCCCGGCCATTTGTGCCATCGGCACCGTTCTGACCGTCTGTGCCGTCTTTACCATCAGCACCGTCTTTTCCGTTTGTACCGTTGGTGCCATTCTGTCCATCGGTACCATTTTTGCCGTCAAGGCCATTGGCACCGTCTTTACCGTTGGTGCCGTTGGTGCCATTTTTACCGTCTTTGCCGTCTGCACCGTTCTTACCGTCAGAACCGGCCACTTGGCCTACATTGATACTGGTGCCGTCCGTCAGGGTGATCATCAGGTCGCCACTGTCGCTAAACTTGGCGGTAGAAATACCGGCCTGCTTCTGCTTGCCGTTGGCCTCCACGGACTTCACCCAGTCCTTCTCCGTACCCTTATAGCCGTTCTCCACGACAATGTCATAGGCGGACTTGCCCTTTAAGGAAGTGAGCCATTCGTCCACGCTACCGTCATAGCCATTGGCCACGGCCAGCTCGTAAGCAGACAGGCCGTTCTTGATATTACTCACCGGCTGGGCGCTGTTTTTATGTACCAAAGTCGCCACCAAAAAGGCAATGCCCGCCATCAGCAGCACTGCCAACAGGCACGCCAACACTTTGGTCCCCGTTCGCTTGGTTGTCGTTTTTTCTTCTGTGTTCATTGAAAAATTCTCCCTTCTTTTAATATAAATCTTTACAGATACTGTCAGTATAAAACAAAATAAAGGGAAAACCTGCGATTAGAACAAATTGTTCTAATCCTATATAGAACAGATTGTTCTAAGATATAATGGTTCCGGTGATCGTATGCAATTTCAAAGAATCCGGGACCTGCGGGAGGACGCGGACCTGACCCAAAGTGAAATGGGGCGGGCGCTGCACCTGCCCCAGCGCACATACGCCTATTACGAGAGTGGGCAGCGCACCGTACCACCGGAGGTGCTCATTGCGCTGGCGGACTTCCACGGGGTGAGTGTGGACTACATCTTAGGGCGCAAGAATGACAAAAACTAAGCCACGGTAACAAATGGTATGTTACTGTGGCTTTTGTTTTGCCTATTTGCCCTTAATGCGGCGCAGGGCGGTCTTTTCCAGTCGGCTGACCTGGGCCTGGCTAATGCCGATCTCCGCGGCCACCTCCATCTGGGTTTTGCCCTCCATAAAGCGCTTATAGAGAATATTGCGCTCCCGGTCGTCCAGCTGGCGGATCTGGTCCTTGATCATCATCTCGTCCACCCAGTCCGCGTCCGTATTGGCGTCGCCCACCTGGTCCATCACATAAATGGTGTCGCCCCCGTCGGAATACACCGGCTCGTACAGGGACACCGGGTCCACAATGGCCTCCAGCGCCAGCACCACATCCGTGGTCTTCATACCCAGCTTGGCGGCGATCTCGTCCACCGTAGGCTCTCGGCCGTTGGCGGCCATCAGCTGCTCCTTGACCTGCATAGCTTTATAGGCGGTGTCTCGCATGGAGCGGCTGACCCGCACCGGGTTATCATCGCGCAAAAAGCGTCGCACCTCCCCTACGCACATAGGCACCGCGTAGGTAGAGAACTTAACATTCAGCTCCGTATTGAAATGATCTATGGCTTTGATCAGCCCAATGACCCCCACCTGGAACAGGTCGTCCATACTCTCGCCCCGGCCGGAGAACCGCTGGATCACCGACAGCACCAGCCGCAGATTGCCGCAGATCAGGGCGTCCCGCGCCTGCTTGTCCCCGGCCTGGGCCTTGCGCAGCAGATCCATTTTTTCTTTCTCCCCCAGCACCTTTAACTCCGAGGTGTTGATCCCGCAGATTTCCACTTTTCCGTATTGCACACGCGTCCGCCTTTCTATAATATGTACAATACGCTTATGGATAGTATGGACCGATCGGGACAAAAATATCAGGCGGAGCAGGATTTTTGTGCGGCGTGGGATCGGGTTACAGTATAATGTGGGCGTTGTGCCATTTCTTAAAAAAGCCTATATTCTAACTGATTTGCCTCCCTTGTAAAGGGAGGTGGCTGCGAGCTTACGAGCAGACGGAGGGATTGATGCACTCGCTACGAAACAGTCCCCCGGACTGTTTCTCCCAAATGCTGGCGCATTTGGAGCCTCTGTCTCTTGCACTGCGTGCAATTCACTCGGGAGCAAGCCCCCGCCCTACGAAATCACAAAAAAACAGAGCCGTATATTCGGCTCTGTTCTATGTTATCGCACGCTTTTGTCACGCCGGGTCCTTGCCCTCATAGACGGCGAACACGGCATAATTGGCCAGGCAATAGAAATCGTTGTCATAGGTGGCGGACAGGTAATTCATATAGGCGCACACCTCCTGGGCGGTCTTTTCCGTAGCAAAGAGCAAATTGTCGTTCAGGTCCTCTGCATACTCCCGCAGCACCTGGCCGTTCAGCTCTTCAAAGAATTCCGGGAACAGCGCCTCCTCATACTCGGTAACGCCCACCCGGATCAGGCCGTCTGCCAAGGGTGAAGCGCTCAGGTCCTCGGCGCACACATCGTAGCCCAAAAGCGCGCCGCCCAAAAGGCCCGCGCTCTCGTGCTCGTCATTAAAGGTGATCAACTCGCAATCCGCGCCCCGGCTGCCAAGCAGGTCCACCATCTGCCGGGCAGCGCAGGCTGCCGCCACAGTACACTGGATCTCCTGGCTCTCATCGTCCACAAATGCGTCCAAAAAGCCGGTGATCTGGCCGCCGATCTTGGCGTCCGTCATATAATCCGCCAGCTGGTTGGAGCGGCAAACGCCCCGATACCCGTCCGGCTGCAAATCGCAAATGGCAAGTCCCTTCAACAAAAATCCCTTCTTTGTGTTAAATATGCAAAACGGTTTTGACCACCGCCAGCATCTCCCGCATCCAGTAGGTGCCCAGCAGGTACACATCGGTGGCTGCCGGTGTGGAGCTGGCGGTCAGGCCTGCCCGCCGGCACAGCAGCATACCCCGGCGGCAATGGAAGTCCGAGGTCACCACCGTCACATGGCGGTTCAGTCCGTTCTGTTCTATAATTTTGGCCGAAAAGGCCACATTCTCCTCCGTAGAAGTGGAGCGATCCTCCAGGTACAGCCGATTGGCAGAAATCCCCCGGCGCACCAGCTCCCGGCGCATACACTCCGCCTCGCTGATCTTCTCGTCCGGACCTTGACCGCCGCTGAGCACCGCCTTGCTGTTGGGGTTCTTCTCCAAATACTCGGTGGCCGCCTCGATCCGCTGGCGCAGCATACGGGAGGGGCGCTCCCCCTTCACCGAGCAGCCCAGCACCAGTACGGTCTCGTCCCGGTGGCCGGTTTGGATCAGCCCGGTAAGCATATAGCCGCTGGTGAGCACCGCCACGGCACACACCAGTGCCACCGCCGCCTTGAGCACCACCGCCCCCGGCGCATGGTTGCCGGTTGCCAGCAGATGGGTCACCGGTTGCACAAACACGCCGCACAGCAGCAATACCACGGCAAAGGCAATGCCCAGCACATTGCCGGCATTGAGGATATGATTAAGCACCCAGGGTGCCAAATACCACAGCAGCAGTACCGTGCCGATGGCGAAAAACGCAACTCGAATAAAAATCACCTGTTCGTTTTGGTCTTTGATCTTCTTTTGTACATGTAGCATAACACAGCGCTCCTTTCAGCAATTTCAGCCTAACAGAGCCGCCGCAGAAAGGCAAGGCACGGGCGGTGGAAACACTCCACGCACCGTGGAACCGGCGAAAAGCATTGACAATTCGCCCCATTGCCGTATAATAACTATATTATAGTATAGCATTCAGGAGCCAAATATGGAAGAAAAAAATACAAATTGGCAAAAAAGTGTTTGCGCTGTGGTGCTGCGCGGGGGCAAGGTGCTGCTGGCCCGCCACACTTACGGCGCCGGAAAAGGGCTGTTCATCACCCCCGGCGGGTATTTGAAGAACGGCGAAAGCCCGGAGCAGGCCATGTGCCGGGAATTGATGGAAGAAACCGGCATTACCGCCAAGCCGGTGAAGCTGCTGGCAGTGCGCTTTAGCGAGCAGGACTGGTACGCCGCCTTTTTGGCTGCGTACACCGGCGGCACGCCCCGCAGCGACGGGGACGAAAACGACCGGGTGGTGTGGATGGATTGCGAAGAAGCCCTCACCCGCCCTGATGTGCCGGACCTGTCCAAAAAGCTCATTGCCGCCGCCCTGTCCGGGGGCGGACTAACGCCACAGGACTACGCCCCCCAGCGAGAGAAATTCGGCGCCATGACTTTCTACGCTGCCGAAAAATAATACAGAAAAACCGACTTGACTGTACGCAACGATCAAGCCGGTTTTTAATTTTAGTCGTTATCCAACACAGATTTCAGGTACCGGCCGGTATAGGACGCCGGGCAAGCGGCGATCTCCTCCGGGGTGCCGCAGGCCACCAGCGTGCCGCCGCCAACGCCGCCCTCCGGGCCAAGGTCGATAATATGGTCCGCGGTTTTGATCACATCCAGGTTGTGCTCGATCACCACCACGGTGTTGCCGTTGGCCACCAGCCGCTCCAGCACATTCACCAACCGGTGCACATCTGCCGTATGCAGCCCGGTGGTAGGCTCGTCCAAAATATAAATGGTCTTGCCGGTGGGGCGCTTCATCAGCTCGGTGGCCAGCTTCACCCGCTGGGCCTCGCCGCCGGACAGGGTGGTGGCCGGCTGGCCGATCTTTACATACCCCAGGCCCACATCGGACAGGGTTTGCAGCTTGCGCAAGATCTTGGGCTGCTGGGCAAAGAACGCCACGCCCTCGTCCACGGTCATCTCCAGCACTTCATAGATATTCTTGCCCTTGAACTTTACTTCCAGGGTCTCGCGGTTATACCGATGGCCGCCGCACACATCGCAGGGCACATACACATCGGCCAAAAAGTGCATTTCGATCTTCACAATACCGTCGCCCTGGCAGGCCTCGCACCGACCGCCCTTTACATTAAAGGAAAAGCGATTGGCCTTGTAGCCCCGCATTTTGGCGTCCGGGGTGGAGGCAAACAGGTCTCGAATATCGTTAAACACGCCGGTATAGGTGGCCGGGTTGGACCGGGGGGTGCGGCCAATGGGAGACTGGTCAATATTGATGACCTTGTCCAAATTGTCCACGCCGGTCATACGGTCAAACTTGCCCGGGCGCTTTTTGGCGCCGTTGAGCATATTGGCCAGGTGCTTGTAGAGAATTTCGTTCACCAGGCTGGATTTGCCGGAGCCGGACACGCCGGTAACGGCAGTAAAGGTGGCCAGCGGGATCTCCACATCAATGCCCTTTAAGTTATTTTGCGCCGCGCCGTAGATGGTGAGCTTTTTGCCGTTGCCCGGTCGCCGCTTGGTGGGCACCGGGATCTTGCGCTTGCCGCTCAGGTACTGGCCGGTAACGGAGCGCTCGCAGGCAATAATATCCTCTACCGTGCCCGCTGCCACCAGCTCGCCGCCGTGGATACCGGCGCCGGGGCCAATATCTACCACATAGTCCGCCGCCCGCATGGTGTCCTCGTCGTGCTCCACCACGATCAGGGTGTTGCCCAGATCCCGCAGGTGGCGCAGAGTGCCAAGCAGCTTTTCATTATCCCGCTGGTGCAAACCGATGGACGGCTCGTCCAAAATATACAGCACGCCCATCAGGCTGGAGCCGATCTGGGTAGCCAGGCGAATACGCTGGCTCTCGCCGCCGGACAGGGTGGCCGCTTCTCGCGCCAGAGACAGATAGTCCAGCCCCACACTGTTCAGGAAGTTCAGCCGATCGCGAATTTCCCGCACGATCAGGGCGCCGATCATCTGCTCCTTTTCCGTCAGCTGCAAGTGTTCGATAAAATCCAGTTCCTCGTGAATGGGCATTTGGCAGAACTCATAAATGTTCTTGCCCCCTACGGTGACGGACAGGCTCTCCGTAGACAGCCGGGCGCCGCCGCAGTCCGGGCACACGCACTGGGTCATCACGGCCTCAATATCCGCCCTGGCCCAGTCGGAGCTGGTCTCCGCATACCGGCGCTGCAAATTGGGGATCACGCCCTCAAAGGTGCCGTTATAATTGGAAGAGCCGTAAGAGGTGCTCCGCTGCATTTTCAGTTTTTTGGTGCCGGTGCCGTACAAGATGGCGTCCAGCCCCTTCTTGGGGATCATCTCTACCGGAATATCCAGCGAGAATTTGTACGCCTGAGCAATGGCCTCAAAATACATCCGGGCAATGCTGCCGCCATCTGCCACATTCCAACCGCTGGCCTTGATGGCCCCCTGGTTGATGGACAGCTTTTTGTTGGGGATCACCAGCGCCGGGTCGATCTCTTTATAAGACCCGATACCGCCGCAGGTTTTGCAGGCGCCAAAAGGATTGTTAAAGGAGAACATACGGGGGCTCATCTCTGCGATCACTGCGCCGTGCTCCGGGCAGGCGTAATTAAGGGAATACAGCTCCTCCCGCTCCCCTACAATATCCACCAGCACCACGCCGTCTGCAATATGGGTAGCGGTCTCTACGCTGTCTGCCAGGCGGCCGGCAATGTCCGGTTTCATCACCAGGCGGTCCACCACGATCTCGATATTATGCTTTTTGTTTTTGTCCAGCTTGATCTCTTCTGCCAGGTCATAGACGGAGCCGTCAATGCGTGCCCGCACAAAGCCGGACTTACGGGCGTTGTCCAGTTCCTTTACATACTCGCCCTTATGCCCACGCACAATGGGAGCCATAATTTGAATTTTCGTCTTTTCCGGCAGGGTAAGGATCTGATCCACGATCTGGTCCACCGTCTGCTGGGTGATCTCGCGCCCGCACACCGGGCAGTGAGGAATGCCGATCCGCGCCCACAACAGACGCAGGTAGTCATAGATCTCCGTTACCGTGCCCACGGTGGAGCGCGGGTTGCGGGAGGTGGTCTTTTGGTCAATGGAGATGGCCGGGGACAGGCCCTCGATATAGTCCACATCCGGCTTTTCCATCTGGCCCAGGAACTGGCGGGCGTAAGAGGACAGGCTCTCCACATACCGGCGCTGGCCCTCGGCGTAAATGGTGTCAAAAGCCAGGCTGGACTTGCCGGAGCCGGACAGGCCGGTAAACACCACCAGCTTGTCCCGGGGGATCTCCACATCAATATTCTTTAAGTTGTGCTCGCGGGCACCTTTTACTACAATGTTCTTTATCATTTCAGCTTGCGCTCTCCCTCCTGTTCCAGTTTTTGAATTTCGTCACGCAGGAACGCCGCGTGCTCGAATTCCAGCAGTCGGGCAGCCTCTTGCATTTCTCGCCGCAGGCGGTCGATAAGCAGCTGCCGCTCTTTCTTGGTGAGTTTCTTTTGCTTGCCGTCGGCAGGGGCTTTGGAGGTGATCTCCAAAATATCCCGCACATCCTTTTTAATGGTCTTGGGCACAATGCCGTGCTCGGCGTTATACGCCTCCTGAATGGTGCGGCGGCGCAGGGTCTCTCGAATGGCCCGCTCCATAGAGGGGGTCACGCTGTCCGCGTACATAATCACCTCGCCGTTGGCGTTGCGGGCGGCACGGCCGATGGTCTGTACCAGGCTGGTCTCGGACCGGAGGAAACCCTCTTTGTCCGCGTCCAAAATGGCTACCAGGCTCACCTCCGGAATATCCAGTCCCTCACGCAGCAGGTTGATCCCCACCAGCACATCAAATTCGCCCAGGCGCAGATCGCGAATGATCTCCATACGCTCCATGGTGTCCACATCGTGGTGCATATACCGCACCTTGATGGAGAAACCCTCCAGGTATTCGGTGAGATCCTCGGCCATGGCCTTGGTCAAGGTGGTCACCAGCACCCGCTCGCCCCGTTCGGTGCGCAGGTTGATCTCGGACACCAGGTCGTCCATTTGGTCCTCGGTGGGCTTAACGGTAATGTTCGGATCCAGCAGCCCGGTGGGACGGATCACCTGTTCCACGATCTGGGCGCTGCGTTCCCGCTCAAAGTCGCCGGGGGTGGCGGAGGTAAAGATCACCTGATTGATCTTGCCGTAGAATTCGTCAAACTGCAACGGCCGGTTGTCAAAGGCAGAGGGCAGCCGAAAGCCGTAGTCGATCAGGCTGGCCTTGCGGGAACGGTCGCCGCCGTACATACCCCGCACCTGGGGCAACATCACATGGCTCTCGTCGCAAAACAGCAAAAAGTCCTCCGGGAAGTAATCCAGCAGGGTAAAGGGCGGCTGGCCGGGCTTGCGCCCGCTCATCACCGCAGAGTAGTTCTCAATGCCCTTGCAAAAGCCGGTCTCCCGCAGCATTTCAATATCATTCATGGTGCGCTCTTTGATCCGCTGGGCCTCTAAGAGTTTGCCCTTTTCTTCAAAATAGGCCACCCGCTCCACCATTTCCCGGTAGATCTGGTTTAAGGCGCGCTCCATCTTTTCCCGCCCTACCACATAGTGGGAGGCCGGGTACACGCAGGCGTGGGACAGCACGCCCTTGATCTTGCCGGTGAGGGGGTCGATCTCGCAAATACGGTCGATCTCGTCCCCAAAGAATTCCACCCGCAGCGCGGTGCCGCTGCTGCCGGCAGGAAAGATCTCCAGCGTGTCGCCCCGCACCCGAAACTTGTTGCGCACAAAGTTAATGTCGTTGCGCTCGTACTGGATGGCCACCAGCTTTTCGATCAGTGCGTCCCGGCTCCACTCCATACCGGTGCGCAGAGAGATCACCATATTGCGGTAATCAATAGGGTCGCCGATGGAGTAAATGCAGGAGACGGAGGCCACGATGATCACATCCCGCCGCTCGGACAGTGCCGCCGTGGCGCTGTGGCGCAGCTTGTCGATCTCGTCGTTAATGGCCGAGTCCTTCTCAATATAAGTGTCCGTGGTGGGCACATAAGCCTCCGGCTGGTAGTAGTCGTAGTAGCTGACAAAGTACTCCACCGCATTTTCCGGGAAGAACTCCCGAAACTCGCTGCAAAGCTGGGCGGCCAGGGTCTTATTGTGCGCCAGCACCAAAGTGGGCCGGTTCACCCGCTCAATAATATTGGCCATGGTAAAGGTTTTGCCGGAGCCGGTGACCCCCATCAGGGTCTGCTCCTTCATACCGTCCAGCACACCCCGTGCCAACTTTTCAATAGCCTGGGGCTGATCGCCGGTGGGCTTAAACTTGCTGTGTAGCTTAAACTGTTCCATTCTCGCTCCCGTCTGCCCGCATAGAAGGCGTGCAAACACTTTTGTCAAAAACTGTATATACAGTGTTTATTATACACGGTCATACCGCCAAATACAACTGGTTATCCTGCCAATTTTGAACAAATGTTCCCCTGGCTTTTTGTCCATTTCGGCAAATTTTGCACCCCGGGTGAGCGGGCTTTACTTTTGGCGGTCAATCCGTTATAATGAGCGTATGAAAGAAAAGCAAATTACCCCCGGCGACGACGGGCGGCGGCTGGACCGCTACCTGGGGCGCACCTTCCCTGCCCTGCCCCGGTCGCTGATGTATAAAGAAATACGCAAAAAGAATATTAAGGTCAACAAAAAGCGCTGCACCCCGGAGCAGGTGCTCTCTGCCGGTGATACGGTGGCCCTGTACCTGCCGGACGATGTGCTGGCGGAAAAGACGGTGTATTACGACTTTCTCTCCGCCTCCAAGGCGCTGGATGTGGTGTACGAGGACGAGAACCTATTGATCCTCAACAAACCCCAGGGGCTGCTGTGCCACCCCAACGGCAAGGAGTATGTAGACACGCTGATTGCTCGGATCAAACGCTATTTATATGAGCGCGGGCAGTGGTCGCCGGAAGGCTCCGGCTTTGCCCCGGCGCTGGCCAACCGCATTGACCGCAACACCGGCGGGCTGGTGATCGCCGCCAAGACCGCCCCGGCGCTGCGAGAGGTAACGGCGCTGATACGACAGCGACAGATCGAAAAATTCTACCTGACCGTCACCGAGGGGATCCCGCCCAAGACGGCGGACACCCTGACCGCCTATCTGCACAAGGACGAGAAGAAGAACAAAGTCACCTTGTATGACGCCCCCGCCCCCGACCGTATGGCCTGCAAAACCGGCTACCGGGTGCTGGACACCAAGGGTGACCGGGCGCTGCTGGAGGTGGAGCTGTTCACCGGGCGCACCCACCAGATCCGCGCCCAACTGGCAGCGATCGGCTGTCCCCTGGCCGGGGACGGCAAGTACGGCAACACCCATGGCCGCTACCGTCAGGCGCTGCTCAGCTACAAGCTGATCTTCCATGTGCCGGCGGACTACACCATTGCCCAGTTGGACGGCAAGGTGTTCACCGCAGACACCCGACCCATCACGCAATTCTTTACAGGAGATGATCCAAATGAAAGATAAGTTTATTCGCATTGTATCCCCGCTGACCCTGGCGGTGGTGATCCTGCTGGACCTGGCAGTGATCGGCTACGGTATCTTTGCCGTCTACCGGCTGACCCAGGTGCGCACCGGTATGACTGTGATCTTTGCCATTATTGAGATCGCGGCCATTGTGATCGCCGTGCTCACCACCAAGGAGACGGTGAAGAACGGCCTGCTGCTGCGCGCCACCGATTTTGAATTTACCGGCATGGATAAGGACAATGTGTACGCCTACAACCAAATCAAAGAAATTACCGGCTACAAGGACGAGGCGCCCAGCCTGGTGAAGAACTTTATTGACCGGCACGCGGTGCTGACCTTGACCCTGAACGACGATACCACGGTGCTGCTGGACCTGGGACTGTGCAAAAAGCGCACCCTGGAAAATGTGCAAAAAGCCCTGAGCGAGCGCTGCGGCGTGGCCTACCAGCCCCCCACCGTTAAGACCAAGCTGGAATTCAAATCCCTGCGCAAGCAGGGCGAGGCGGAAAGAGCGGAAGAACAGCCTGCCACAACGGAAGCCCCGGCAACCGCAGACCAGCAGGACGAAACCGAAGAATAAGAATAAACCAAAAATGCCCAAAGCGCACGGCCAAGACCGTGCGCTTTTTCTATACCTATTATATATAGGGGGGGCGCCTATGCGTTATCCCGCATAAGAGTAATGCTTTGCAGCACCAAAAAGGCCACCGCCAGCACCCGCAGCACATTGATGAGGATCTGCATAGCCCGAATGGTCTGCTGAAAAGTGGACAGCACACGAATGTCCTTTACATAATGGGTCTTCACACTTACACCTCCAATACCACGCCGTGGGCCACACCGGGAATGGAATTGCCCTGCTTGGCGCTGGTGGGCGACATCAGCGCGCCGGTGGCCACAAACAGCACCTTGCGCAGCGCCCCCTGCTCCATCTTCTTCAAAATATGGCTGCACAGCACGGAGCCGCCGCAGCCACAGCCGGAGCCGCCTGCATTCACATCCTGGCCCTTAAGGTCATAGATCATCATACCGCAGTCCTTGTGGTGCCCGGCCAGCTGAATGCCCCAGTCCTGCTCCATCAGCTGGTACAGCAGCTTGGTGCCCACTGCCCCCAAGTCGCCGGTAACGATTCGGTCGTAGTCCTCCGGGGTGGTGGCGCTGTCCTCCATCAGGTCATGAATGGTGCGGGCTGCCGCCGGGGCCATGGCTGCGCCCATATTGTTGGCGTCTGTAATGCCATAGTCGGTAATGGTGCCAATGTGCACCGCCCGAATACGCACGCCCTTGCCCTTGCTTTCCAGCACCGCGCTGCCGGCGCCGGTCACCGTCCACTGGGCACTGGGCGGCCGCTGACCGCCATACTCCAGCGGAAAGCGGAATTGCCGCTCGCTGGAGCAAAAATGGCTGGAGGTCCCGGCCACGCAGCACTTGGCCCCGGCGTCAATCAGCATAGCCCCCACGCCCAGGGACAGTGCCATGGTGGAGCAGGCGCCATACAGCCCGATGGCGGGAATGTCCAGATCTTTAATGGCAAAGGCAGAGCCCATACATTGATCCAACAGATCGCCACTTAGAATGAAATCCACATCGGAGGGGCTTTTGCCCGCTGCCGACAGCGCCCGCAAAATGGCGTCATGGAGCATGGCGGACTCGGCCAACTCAAAGGACTGCTGCCCCATGGTGGTATCTTCAAACACCGCGTCGAAGTCGCCGCCCAGAGGGCCCTCCCCCTCTTTTTTGCCTGCCACCCCGGCGTGGCCGGTGATCACCGGCGGGTCCGCAAAGGTAACGGTCTTTCCTTTTTTGTGCATAAAAAAACACCTCGGATATAGTATATCCGAGATGTTTTACTTTATCGCTTAGCCAAGAATTTCTTTTAAGATCTTGGTAACTTCCGCCGCCGGTGCCTTGCCGCGCAGCGCGCGCATACACTGGCCGATCAGGAAGTTAAAGGAAGCAGCCTTGCCGCCCTTGTACTCATTGACGGCTTTTTCATTCTGTGCCAGCACATCCTCCACCACCTTGCGAATGGCGCCGGTGTCGCTGACCATTTCCATTTGGTTTTGCTTCACATATTCGTCCGGGTCCACATCGTCTGCAAACACGGCAGCCAGCACTTTCTTGGCGCTGTCCCGGCTGATCTTATTGGCATTTTGCAGCTGAATAATGCGACCCAGAGCGTCTGCATTAAAGTGCATATCCTCCGGCAGGGTTTGGCTGTCGTTTAAGAGCTTCATCACCTCGCCCATGATCCAGTGGGCGCTGTCCTTAGGATTGCCGGTGATCTCCACCGTGCGCTCAAACAGCCGCACATAGGATACGGAGGAGCAGATCATATCCGTATCGTAATCCGTCAGGCCGTACTCGCTCTTGTACCGGGCCTTTTTGGCCTCCGGCAGCTCCGGCAGCGCCTGGCGAATGGCGTCAATGTATGCGTCCGACAGTTCGATGGGCGGCAGGTCCGGCTCCGGGAAATACTTGTAATCCTGGGCGTCCTCCTTGCTGCGCATCGCGTAGCTGGTGCCCTTGGCGTCGTCCCAACGGCGGGTCTCCTGGGTCACGGTGCCGCCGTCCTCGATCACCTCGATCTGGCGCTGAGCCTCGCTCTCAATGGCGTTATGAATGGCGCGGAAGGAGTTGATATTCTTCATCTCCGTGCGGGTGCCGTACTCGGTAGCGCCCACCGGCATTACGGACACATTCACATCCGCCCGCAAAGAGCCCTCCTGCATTTTGCAGTCAGACACGCCGCAGAACTGCAAGATCGCCCGCAGCTTTTCCACATACTCTACCGCCTCGTCGGCGCAGGCAATGTCCGGCTCGGACACGATCTCCAGCAGCGGCACGCCGCAGCGGTTGTAGTTTACCAGCGTGCAGTCGCTCCACTCGTCGTGCACCAGCTTACCGGCGTCCTCCTCCATGTGGATCTCCTTGATCCGCACTTTCTTGGTGCCGCCGTTGATCCGGTCCGTGATCTCCACATAGCCGTTTTGGCAAATGGGCAGATACAGCTGGCTGATCTGGTACGCCTTGGGCAGATCGGGATAAAAATAGTTCTTACGGTCAAATTTATTGTACTGGGTAATGGTGCAGTTGGTGGCCAAACCGGTACGCACCGCGTATTCCACCACCCGCTCATTCACCACCGGCAAGGTGCCCGGCATACCGGCGCAGATCTCGCACACATGGCTGTTGGGCTCGCCGCCAAATTCCGTGGAGCAGTTGCAAAAAATCTTGGTCTTGGTGGAGAGTTCCGTATGGACCTCCAAACCGCAAACGGTATTGTATTCCATTACAGCGCCTCCTTTTCCGTTACCGGGGACTGCTTGTGATAGTCGGTCACGCTCTGGAACGCATGACCGGCGCAGAGAATGGTCTCCTCCTCAAAGGGACGACCGATCAGCTGCATACCCACCGGCATACCCTGGGTGTCAAACCCGCAGGGCAGCGCCAGGGAGGGCAGACCGGCAATGTTGATCATCACCGTATAAATATCGCCCAGGTACATAGCCAGCGGGTCGGACAGACCCTGGCCCATTGGCAGCGCCGTAGTGGGTGCCACCGGCCCCAACAAGAAGTCATAGGTCTTAAAGGCGTCGTCAAACGCCTGGCAGATCAGTCCCTTGGCCTGCAAGGCTTTCTTATAATAAGCGTCAAAATAGCCGCTGGAAAGCACAAAGTTGCCCAGCATAATGCGCTTTTTCACTTCCATACCGAAGCCCTCGGAGCGGGACTTAAAGTAGACCTCCCGCAGAGAGTGGGCCTCCGGCGATTTGTAGCCGTATTTAATGCCGTCAAACCGGGACAAATTGGAGCAGGCCTCGGCGCAGGCAATAATGTAATAAGTGGGAATGGCGTACTTCACAATGGGCAGAGAGAAAGTCTCCACCGTGGCGCCCAGGTCGGTGAGCGTGTCGGCAGCGGCGCGCACAGCGGCAGCCACCTCCGGATCAATGCCCTCGCCGAAGTAATCCTCCGGAATACCGATCTTCTTGCCCTGCACATCCTTGGCGTTCCACACAGCAGTCAGATCCAGCTGGCCGCCGGTCATAGAGGTGCCGTCCTTGGGATCCTTGCCCCGGATCACATCAAATACCGCCGCCACATCCGCAGCCGAGCGGGCGATAGGCCCGATCTGGTCCAAAGAAGAGGCATAGGCGATCAGACCGTACCGGCTGACAGCGCCGTAAGTGGGCTTTAACCCGGTCACACCGCAGAAGGAACAAGGCTGACGAATGGAACCGCCGGTATCGGAGCCAAGGGCAACCACAGCCTCCTTGGCTGCCACAGCCGCTGCTGCGCCGCCGGAGGAGCCGCCGGGCACCCGGTCCGTGTTCCAGGGGTTTTTGGTGGCGCCGTAAAAGGAAGTCTCCGTGGTGGAGCCCATGGCGAACTCGTCCATATTCAGCTTGCCCAGAGGGATCATACCCGCTGCGTGCAGCTTTTCGATCACCGTTGCATTATAGGGCGGCTTAAAGCCGGTGAGGATCTTAGACGCACAGGTGGTCAGCTGACCCTTGGTGCAGATATTGTCTTTAATACCGATGGGCACACCGGCCAGGGGGGATAATACTTCCCCGGCGTCGATCCGGCTCTGTACCGCCTCGGCCTGCTGCAAAGCAGTCTCTTTATCCAGTGAGGTGTAGCAGTTGTAGGTGCCGTCCTTGCTGTCAATGGCAGCGGTGACCGCCTCTACCGCCTCCGGCGCAGACAGCTCGCCTGCTTTTATCTTTTGCGCCAGCTCTGCTGCGCTCCATTCAAAAACATTCATGCTGCGCCCTCCTTACTCTACCGTCTTGGGCACCACAAAGGCGCCGTCCTGGCTCTCCGGTGCATTGGCCACCACTTCCTCCGGGGTCATGTGCACCTCCACCTGATCCTTGCGGAACACATTGGTCACCGGGAAGCAGTGGCTCTTGGCCTCTACCCCGTCGGTGTCCAGCTGGCTCAAGGTGTCGATGTAAGTAAGCAGTTCCTGCAACTGGTCGCCAACAGTGGCTTCCTCCGCAGGGGTCAATTCAATTCTGGCCAAACTCTCCAGATACTGGATCAGTTCCGGTGTGATCTTCATACGCTAACCTCGATCTATCTATCGTTCTATACTCTCCGTTACGCTTTCGGTGCCGGGCGGCGCAGTTTAATGTGCGCCTCTCGCAGCTGCATTTCGCTAACGGTGTTGGGTGCGCCCAGCAGCATATCCTGGGCATTGGAGTTCATGGGGAACGCGATCACCTCGCGAATGTTGTCCTCGTCCCGCAGCAGCATGATCAGCCGGTCTACGCCGGGAGCCATACCTGCATGGGGCGGTGCGCCGTAGTGGAATGCGTTAAACAGCGCGCCAAACTTCTCTTCCACATCCTGGGCAGTGTAACCGGCCATCTCAAAGGCCTTGATCATCACATCCGGGCGGTGGTTACGCACAGCACCGGAGGACAGCTCCACACCGTTGCACACAATGTCGTACTGATACGCCTTGATCTCCGTGGGCTCCTGGTGCAGCAGCGCGTCCATCTCGCCCTGGGGCATAGAGAACGGATTGTGGGTAAAGATCAGCTTGCCGTCGTCGTCCCGCTCAAACATGGGGAAGTCGGTAATAAAGCACAGGTCGAACCGATCCTTGTCGATCAGATCCAGGCGGCGGCCCAGCTCGGTACGAATTTGACCGGCCAGGTCGTTGACGATCCGAATGTTGTCGCAAATAAAGAACAGGGTGTCGTCCGTTTTCAGGTCCAGCATGGTGCGCAGTTCCTCTTTCTTCTCGGGAGACAGGAACTTGTCAATGGGGCCTTTGTAACTGCCGTCCTCTTGAACGGTGATGTAGCCCAGGCCTTTCATGCCGATGTCCATGGCAAAGGCCAGCATTTTCTCGTACCAGCCCTTGGACTGTCCTGCACAGTTCGGCACTACGATACCACGCACCGGGCGACCCTTAAAGGGCTTAAACTCTACGGTGCTGAAATACTCGGTCAGATCGTTGATGATCAGCGGGTTGCGCAGGTCCGGCTTGTCCGTGCCGTATTTCAACATGGACTCGGCGTAAGGAATACGCACAAAGGGCGCCGGGGTCACTTTCTTGTCTGAGAACTTGGTGAAGGTGTCATACAGCACCTCCTCCGCCACAGCGAATACATCCTCCTGAGTGGCAAAGGCCATTTCAAAATCCAGCTGGTAGAACTCGCCGGGAGAGCGGTCCGCTCTGGCGTCCTCATCACGGAAGCAGGGCGCGATCTGGAAATACCGGTCAAAGCCGGAGGTCATCAGCAACTGCTTAAACTGCTGGGGCGCCTGGGGCAGCGCATAGAACTTGCCCTCGTGCTTGCGGGAGGGAATAATATAGTCCCGGGCACCCTCGGGAGAGGAGCAGGTCAAAATGGGGGTGGTGATCTCCGTAAAGCCCATTTCCGTCATTTTCTGCCGCAGGAAAGCGACTACCTTGCTGCGGAAGAGAATGCTCTCGTGTACCTGGGGATTACGCAGATCCAAAAAGCGGTACTGGAGCCGTACATCCTCGCGGGTGTCCTTGGATTCGGAGATCTCAAAAGGCAGGGTGCGGGTGCACTCGCCCAGCACGGTCACTTCCGTCACATGCACTTCCAGCTCGCCGGTGGCGATCTTTTTATTCACCGTCTCCGGGTCGCGCTTCACCACCGTGCCGGTGACGGAGATCACGCTCTCCTTGCGCACGCCCTTCAGCAGTGCGTCGTCGTGGAACACCACCTGGGTCACACCGTACTCGTCGCGCAGATCAACAAAGATCACGCCGCCGTGATCGCGGATGGTGTCTACCCACCCGGCCAGAGAAACAGTTTGGTTCAGCTGGTCAAAGGTCAGCTGATTACAGTTATGGGTTCTGTAAGCCATAATTCTTAAATCTTCCTTTCGCGGAATTTGGGCGCAGTATCCACTGACCCACATTAACTCTGCTATTATAACACACACCCCCGCCCACATTCAACCGCTATTTTATAATTTATTATATATAATATAAGCGATCTCACTAAAAAACAGCAAAAAGAAACAAGAGCATAGCAAACGCCATGCTCTTGTTTTTGGCGGAGAGCAAGGGATTCGAACCCTCGAACACCCGTTTAGATGTTACACGATTTCCAATCGGTAAACTTTCCTTTAATGGAAACAAATATTTATTAAGTAAGACAAAAATAAGACAAAAGGACCGGGCAGTTCAGCAACCGCCCGGCCTTTTCTCACATGAGCATTGTAGAAATTGGAATAATGCGAACAATATCACCGTTTGCACCTTTAATACCGATAGCAAGTTGTT
>CAVIFY010000042.1:0-19260 GCA_963642245.1 Bifidobacteriaceae bacterium
AATCCCTCAGTCACTTCGTGACAGCTCCCTTTACAAGGGAGCCTAAGGTATTGTAACCGATTTGCCTCCCTTGTAAAGGGTGACTCCCCGCAGTGCGGGGAGATGTCGCGCAGCGACAGAGGGGACGGGCACCGGTTAGGTGGTGGCAACGCCGTTAGGCGTTGACGGAGGGATTGGCAATTCAAAGCCCCCCTGCCCTACAAAAAATCATCTTTTTTTCCCCCCTATAAATCCACACTCCCCACACCGTCTCACTTCCACCCTTGATTATTCCGCAAAAGATGGTATAATCGTGGTGCACAATTTTTGTACACGGAGAGGGAATTATGGAATATAACAAAAGCGCGACCCTGCGCTTTGCGTTCAAGCAATCGCTGCCGGTGCTGTTCGGCTACCTGTTTTTAGGCGCAGCGTTTGGCATTATGCTGTTTAAGGCCGGCTACAACTGGGTGTGGGCGGCGCTGATCTCGCTGCTGGTGTATGCCGGGTCCGGCCAGTTCCTGCTGGTGTCGCTGATCTCCTCCGGCGCCGGGCTGGCCACCACCGCGCTGATGACGCTGTTTATCAACACCCGCCATATGTTCTACGGCCTGTCTTATATTGAAAAGTTCAAGGCCGGCGGTTGGCGCTATCCTTTTATGATCTTTACTTTAACGGACGAAACCTACTCGGTAAACGCCTCCATTTTGTCCGTGCCGGACGGGGTGGACGAGCCGCGGGCGCGCTTTCTCATCGGCGAGTTTGACCACCTGTACTGGATCATCGGCTCCGTGCTGGGCTCACTGCTCAGCGCCGCCCTGCCTATTGACTTTACCGGCATTGACTTCTCCATGACCGCCCTGTTTGTGGTAATCTTTATTGACCTGATCCGCAACCAAAAGGGCCGCGCCGGGCTGATCGGCGCCCTGGGACTGTGCTCCGGTATTCTGTGCCTGCTGATCTTTGGGGCAGACAAGTTTCTGCTCCCCTCCCTGGTGCTCACCGTGGCGGTGCTGTCCGCCGGACGCCCCTTCTTTGACCCGGAACGGAGGGCTGCAAAATGACCAACACCCACTTGCTGATTATGGTGCTGGTGGCCGCCGCCTGTACCTTTGCCACCCGGCTGTTCCCCTTTGCCCTGTTTGGGGGCAAAAAGCAGGTGCCCAAGTTCGTCCAGTACCTGGGCAATGTGCTGCCGGTAGCCATTCTGGGCATTCTCATCGTCTATTGTCTGAAGGACTTTGAGCAGGGCAATGTGAACTATATTGTGCCCCAGTTGATCGCCGTGGCGCTCACCGCCGGGGTGCACCTGTGGCGCAAAAACACCCTCCTGAGCATTGCCGTGGGCACCATCGGCTATATGCTCCTGATCCACTTTGTGTTTGTGTGACCCAAACAGAAAACACAAAAATGACCGCACCGGTATGGTGCGGTCATTTTTTATCTCAATAATTTTTTAGTTGCAAACGCAGCAGGTTCATGGTACAATAGCCTTGCGACACAAGTGAATATTTTTTCTGCATACAGGACATGCTTTTTTTATCTCTCGATAAAAATGCGTGGGATTTTCGCATGCCTTATGCAGAATCACTTGTGTCGCAGCAAACCATGCGTTTTTTGTGCGTGGCTTTGCTACGCACTTTTTATTTTTAGGGGGATAATTTTATGGAAACTACTGCGTACACCATTTCTTACATTCTAACGATGATTATTTTCTTTGGGATTCCGATCCTGCTGATCGTTTGGTTGATTTACCAAAGCGTATATTACAAAAGCCAAAAATTTCTATCCATTAAAGAGCGCATTTCCAGCTACACCAATGATTGCAATGCGCTAAACGAACATATCGAAACGCTGAAAAATTGCTATTCAGAAATACGGCATATAGACTACGGTCAGGCGACTTTTGTAAACAACAGCAAATGGAATTACCGTCGCCCAGCGTTCAATGCCCGCAAACAATCCAAATTTGTATATAACTGCTCTCGCCAGGTTTGCAACAATGCACAAAATCAGCCGTTCAAGTATTTGTGCAAATACTTCAATATTAAGCCGGACGAAAACACTTTGGAAATGTTCGAGTCCGTCTTAAACAAATTTTCCGCCGTTGAGCAAGGTAAGCAACTACTGGTACAGCAGCGAAATGATATACTCGCACAAATTCAAAATGACATTCCGAAAATCATTATGAAATTTTCGCGCAGACGGCTATTGCGCAATCTGGGTTTTCAGGACATTGACTTGAGCAACATGTACTTTCCCAAGTACACATTTCAATACACCAGCTCCGGCGGCAACAGTTCTTTTGCCTATGACATTGTTATGGATATTCCAAATCTGGAGAAATTTGTACAATATCTGTCTGATACCATCAAGTTCAAAAAGTCTGCCGCAGGGCAGCGTGCATTGATGACTCCGGCGTTGCGTGAATCCATTAAACAGCGTGACCATTATACTTGTCAAAAATGTGGCGTCAGTGTTGAGGAAGAGCCACACTTGCTGCTGGAGATCGACCATATCGTACCCATCTCAAAAGGCGGCATGACCAGTGTAGACAACTTGCAAACTTTATGCTGGAAATGTAATCGCTCCAAGGGAGCCAGACTGTTAGACTAATACCAAACACCCCTGAACCAACACTTCGGTTCAGGGGTGTTTTGTTTATTTACACCGTGGCGGGGACAAAGCGGTAGCCGCGGCCCCAGACGGTTTGGATCAGGTCCAGGTTAGGGTCCAGCTTTTTGAATTTGTCCCGGATCCGGTTCACATGGACGGTGACGGTCGAGGTCTCGCCCAGGCTGTCGTACTGCCAAATGCGGTCAAACAGCTGCTCCTTGCTAAAGACCGTCTCCGGGTGGTCGGCCAGGAAGTACAATAGTTCAAACTCCTTATTGGTCAGCGCCACCTCCTGCCCCCGGAACCAGGCGCGGCAGGCCGCGGAGTCCAGCCGCAGGGCGCCGCTCTCCAGCACCGGCTCCGTCTGGCGGGCAGTGCCGTCGGCGGTGAGCCGCTCATACCGGCTGATATGGGCCAGCACCCGTGCCACCAACTCGCCGGGGGAAAAGGGCTTGACCACATAGTCGTCCGCCCCTACGCCCAGGCCCTTGATCTTGTCCAGATCCTCTTTCTTGGCACTGACTAAGATAATGGGCACATTCTGCTCCCGGCGCACAGCCCGGCAGACCTCCAGCCCATCCATACCCGGCAGCATAATATCCAGCAAGATCAGGTCAAACTTGCCGCCCAGCGCCGTGCGCAGCCCGGTGGGGCCGTCCGCCGCCACCGTTACCTGCAAGCCCGCTGCCTCCAGGTAATCCCGCTCCAGCCCGGCAATGCGGGGGTCGTCCTCAATGATCAATATCTGCTTCATCTGCAACACGCTCCCTCTTGGGTAACGAAATAAAGATCGACAGCCCCGCGTCCGTATGGCTGCGGGCCCAAATGGAGCCGCCGTTCTGCTCTACGATCTGTTTACACACCGCCAGCCCCAGGCCGCTGCCCTGGCTCACCTGGCTGCGGGCCGGGTCCGTGCGGTACATAGCGTCAAAGATCTTGCCCAACTGGTCCTTGGCCACGCCGATACCGTTGTCGGCAAATTCCAGGATCACCACCCGGTCATAGGCGGTGGCCGTCAGCACCACGCACCCGGGCACACCCGGGCGGGCGTACTTGGCCGCATTGCCCAGGATATTCAAAAACACCCGCTGAAAGGCGTCTGTGTCGATCTCGATCCGGGTATCTGCCGGGCAGTGATTTTCCAGTTCAAAGGTACAACCCCGGCTCTCCATAAAGGCGGCCAGCTCCGGCGCCGCGTCGTCCAGCACCGCTTGCAGCTGCACAATGGAGCGGTCATTGCCGGTGCTGCCCAATTCCAGCTTGGACAGGGCCAGCAGGTCGTCGAGAATTTTCTCCGTCTGCACGGCGGAGTCGTAAATGGTCTGCAAATACCGCTGCTGCTTCTCCGGCGTGTTGGCAATGCCGTCCCGCAGCCCCTCGGCGTAGCCCTTAATGCTGGTAAGCGGGGTGCGCAGGTCGTGGGCAAAACCGGCGGTCATCTCCCGCCGCAGCTGCTCGCTTTTTTCTCGGCTCTCGATAGACTCTTTCAGCCGCAGGCGCATAGCGTTAAAGCTCTCCACCGTTTGGCCCAGCTCATTGGTAGAGTCGTAGTCGATCTGATAATCCAGATCGCCGCCGGCAATGGCGTCTGCCCCCCGGGCGATCTTCTTAATGGGGCGCACAATGGTGCGGCTGGTAAAGAACGAGAACGCTGCCACCGCAGCGGCAAAGATCAGCACAATGGCCAGCACCACCAGCCCGGTACGCCCGGCCAGCAGGCGGGACAGGGTGCCCTTGGCAGCCGGTTCCGTTTGGTCCGCCACCGTGTAGTTGGCGCCGGTGAGCACCAGTCGGCAGCGCCGATCCCCGGCCTGCACATGGCTGACGATCACCAGTCCGTCCTGGCTGAAGTGGTACACATTCTCCTCCGGGTCAAAGTCTACGATCTGCCGGGCGCGTCCCAGCACATCCTTGCACCCGGCGGTTTGGTAAAACACCGCGTCGCCCCGGCGAATTTCCAGCACCACGCCCCGCTTTTCCAGCGGTGCGGCGTAGGCGGCAATGTCCGCCAGCTTTTCCGCGTCCGTGTCCTTGGTGCGCAGCAGCACATCGGACAGGTTACTCACAGCCTGGTTCCAGCCGATCTGATTGACCAGGCTGTAACTGTCCTCCGTCTGAGCCGTCAGCTGAAAGGCGTTAGAGGTGCTGTGCAGCAGCCCCAGGCACACCAGCGCCACCAGCACCAGCGGTATAGCGATGGCCAGCACGGTGGTGAGCACAATGCGGGTGTTGATCTTTAAGTTCTTGGAAGAACGCTTTGGCTTTTTGCCGGGCATATCAGTGGCTCTCCCGGGGGATCCGCCCGTGCTTTACATCCTTGCTGTGGCGAATGATCTCCAAAATAGAGCCCAGATGGATCCGGGCAAAATTGTACGCCTCGGTCTGTACATCCATATCGTCATGGGTCACCCAGTAGCGAATGACCCCTTTCATACCGGTAATAATATATTCAATGCTCAGGTCGCTGATCCCCTCAATATCCCCTTTGATCAGATCCAGCGCCGTGCGAATGGTCTTTTCGATCTTCTCGGAAAAGACCACGGTGCCCGGGTCCGTCAGCAGCAGCCGATACAGATCCCGGTCCTCGTCGATCACCCGCTGAATGCTGATGAGCAGCATAGCGGTGCAGTCAATGGTAAAGTCCAGATTTTTCACTTTCAGCAGGTCTTTGCTCACCCGCAGATACACCTTGCGCATCAGCTCGTTGCTGATCTTGTTGAGCAGATCGAACTTGTCCTCATAATGCAAATAAAAGGTGTTGCGGCTGATCAGCGCCCGGTCGGTAATATCCTTGACCGTAACGGAATCGAATCCTTTTTCGTCGATCAGCTCAAAAAAGGCGTCCCGAATGGACTTTTTGGTGCGCCGAATACGCAGGTCTGTTTTTTCCTCCGGCTTGTTCCCGGAAATCCGCTTGGACATACGATACCCCTTTTCGCACCCGCAGCACGGCGGGCGTGTTCGTTATGATACAGTGCTAAATAACTAACACCTGTACTTATAACTGTACACGAAAACCAAAACAATGTCAATAAACCGCCCCCATTTTCCCGTTTTTGGCATTTTTTGCAGAAAAAAGCACCTGCCTTTGTTAACAGACAGGTGCGATATGACAACCTTTTTGCCTCCCTTGTAAAGGGAGGTGGATGCGAGCTTGCGAGCAGACGGAGGGATTTCCCATCGCCTCTGGCGCAATCCCCCCTGCGGCTATGCCGCTTCCCCCCTTTGCAAGGGGGGCATAGAATTTGCAACCTTTCCTTTTGTAAAGGACGGCTCTTCGTAGGGGCGGCAACCTGCCGCCCGCAATTTTTCATTCCACCAGCAGATCATTCTCCCGCAGCAGCTGGGCAAAATGAGCCACATCGGCAACGGCCCGCTGCCGGTCCACTTCGTACTCGTTCATCAATGCCTCTACCACCTGCGCCTGGGTGGTGGGCTGCAAAAAGCAGTTCCAAAGAAAAGCCCCGGTATCGTTCAGGGTAATCATACCGTTAAAATCCGATGCGGCGGCGCCCACCGGCACAACAATGTTGCTGCCGGCAATATTGCGCATGGCAAAGCCCGGTTTGATCTGCATAAAAAAGTCACCTCAAAGTCATTCTTTTACCTATACTATACTGTATTGGGGCAAAACTTTCAACAACTTGCTTAAAACATTCTTGCAAATAGCGACATTTTTTTATAGTTTTAGTCTTGAAGAGCAGAAAAAAAATGGTTATAATAACCTTGGTAATTTTGATAAATTATTAAGTATTGTTGGAAGGAGTAAATCATCATGACTTATTCAAATGAAGTTGAGCAGATGTGTACCGTTAAAAAGGGTCCGCATCACGGTCCGGCTCCCATTCCTGAAGAAGGTAAGTGGGTCAAGAGCTACCAGATCAGCGACATCTCCGGTTTCTCTCACGGTATCGGCTGGTGCGCACCCCAGCAGGGCGCCTGCAAGCTGAGCCTGAATGTGAAGAACGGTATCGTAGAGGAGGCCCTGGTTGAGACCGTGGGCTGCTCCGGTATGACCCATTCCGCCGCTATGGCCGCAGAGATCCTGCCCGGCAAGACCTTGCTGGAGTGCCTGAACACCGACCTGGTGTGCGACGCGATCAATGTAGCTATGCGCGAGATCTTTAAGCAGCTGGCTTACGGTCGTTCTCAGTCCGCATTCTCTGAGGACGGTCTGGTGGTCGGCGCTGCGCTGGAGGACCTGGGCAAGGGCCTGCGCAGCCAGGTGGGCACCATGTTCTCCACCAAGCTGAAGGGCGTGCGCTACATGGAGATGGCCGAGGGTTATGTGACCCGTATGGCTCTGGACGAAGAGGGCGAGGTCATCGGCTATGAGTTCGTAAAGCTGGGCAAAATGCTGGAGGACATTCGTCACGGCAAGAGCCCCAACGAGGCTTACGAGGCAAACATTGGCAACTACGGTCGCTTTGCTAACGCTGCAAAGTACATTGACCCCAGAGAAGAATAAGAGAAGGAGGACAATACCATGGCAAATGATGTAAAGTTTGAAGGCAAGGAAAGAAGACTTGCCAAGATCGAAAAGTGCCTTGCCGAGTACGGTCTCTCCAGCCTGGAGGAGGCAAGAGATCTTTGCCTGTCCAAGGGCATTGATGTAGACGGCATCGTAAAGGGCGTGCAGCCCATCGCTTTTGATAACGCCAGCTGGGCATACACCCTGGGCGTGGCCGTTGCACTGAAAAAGGGTGTGACCACCGCTTCCGAGGCTGCCGCAGCCATCGGTATCGGCCTGCAGGCATTCTGCATTCCCGGTTCCGTTGCCGAGCAGCGTAATGTAGGTCTGGGCCACGGCAATCTGGGCGCCCGCCTGCTGCACGAGGACACCAAGTGCTTCGCTTTCCTGGCCGGCCACGAGAGCTTTGCTGCCGCTGAGGGCGCGATCGGCATTGCCCGTACCGCCAACAAGGTGCGCAAAGAGCCCCTGAAGGTGATCCTGAACGGCCTGGGCAAGGACGCTGCTTATATCATCTCCCGCGTCAACGGCTTCACCTATGTAAAGACCGATTATGATTTTTACACCGGCGATCTGAAGATCGAGGAAGAAAAGGCATTCTCCGACGGCGAGCGCGCTGCCGTAAAGTGCTACGGCGCCAACGATGTGCTTGAGGGCGTTGCCATCATGAAGCACGAGGGCGTAGATGTTTCCATCACCGGTAACTCCACCAACCCCACCCGCTTCCAGCACCTGGTTGCCGGCACTTACAAGAAGTGGTGCCTGGAGAACGGCAAAAAGTACTTCTCCGTGGCTTCCGGCGGCGGCACCGGCCGTACCCTGCACCCGGACAATATGGCTGCCGGCCCCGCTTCCTACGGTTTGACCGACTCTATGGGTCGTATGCACGGCGACGCGCAGTTCGCCGGCTCCTCTTCCGTTCCCGCTCATGTTGAGATGATGGGCCTGATCGGTATGGGTAACAACCCGATGGTAGGCGCCACCGTGGCTTGCGCCGTGGCTGTGGAAGAAGCCACCAAATAAGCCAAAAACGGCATAAAATCACCCCCGCACGCCCGGCGTGTGGGGGTTTCTTTTTGTGTTATAAATAATGGGCACCTGCCCGGTTGATCGTAGGGGCGGATACCATCCGCCCGTTTAATCCCTCAATCGCGCAAGCGCGCCAGCTCCCTTTACAAGGGAGCCAAAAAGGTTATGATCTGTAAGCCTCCCTTGTAAAGGGAGGTGGCAACGCCGTAAGGCGTTGACGGAGGGATTATTTTGCGGGCGGATACCATCCGCCCCTACCGTATGATCCGTTTTTACCCTTTACTCACGGTAAACTTATGCCCGCAATCCTGGCAAATGCCGACGGTTGCGTTCTTAAATTTGGTGTTGCTCTTGGTCAGCGTTTTGGGCATAAAAAAGCCAAAAATCATCAGGCAGCAGAAAAAGCGCAGCATTTTATACAGCATATTGGGAATGATCCCCCGCTTTTTGGTCTTTGTTTTGCCTTTTGTCTGCTCGCTGGTCACCAACACATTGGTGCTGCCGCAATTTGGACAAACCATATTTTCCTCTCCTTTCCTTTATTTTTCCTTTACCAGGCGAATGTGGGTCGGCTCTGTGACCTTGATAAAATAGCCCTCCGGCACGGTCACGGACTTGGTCTCCTGCACATCCAGCAAATAGGCCTTGCCGTTCGCCCATTCTTCCCACTGGCCCTGCTTAACTTTTTTATTCTGGTACACGGTCACCTGGGTGGGGTACACATCCACATTGGTCACCCGGTAAGTGCCTGCGGGTACAAAGTACCCGATAATGTGATCTTCAAATTCCGTATCCTCATTCAACACCAGAGCTTCACCATATATACCGTATTCCCCGGCGTTGATCTCAAAGTCCAGCGTGTCCGCCGTGGGCTTTGCAGTGGTAGTTTCCGTTACCGCAGGTGCGGCGGTGGTGGGTTCCGGCGTGGTTGACGCGCCTTTTCCGCCGGATAAACCGGCGCATAAAACAAACAGCGCAAACGCCGCAACACAAACGATCAGCTGTATTTTAATGGGATCGCCTTTCTTCTTTGCTACGATCACCCACACCAACAACGCCACAAAGACCCAAAAGAAAAGCACCGCTAACCCTTTCATTTTTATTCCTCCTATCCTGCATTTTTCTTTCGTATATTCAATTACAGATAATATTTATCTAAAAGTCAATAGATAAATATTATCTAGGCTATACTGTGGTTGGGTGATGATGTGAAAACACGCATAAAAGACCTGCGCACCGACCACGACCTGACGCAGGAGCAGGTGGCTGCGGCCTTGGACATTACGCAGCGCAAATACAGTTATTTGGAGCGAGAAGTACAGCCCCTGACCGACGAGCTGATCTGTCGGCTGGCCGCCTTTTATCAGGTAAGCGCCGACTACATTCTCTACCTCACGGACAAAAAATAAAGCAGGACCGTAAGAAATGGTCCTGCTTTTTATTTATACAATATGATTTATGCTCCGTGGGAACGGCCCGATGTGGGCATCGGGCCCTACATTTCTATATCCTTCATTTTGTAGGGTGCGGTGCCCTCACCGCACCGCAATTCTTCCGTCAACGCTTGGTAGCTACGAGCAGACTGAGGGATTAAACGGGCGGATACTATCCGCCCCTACCGTAGGGCGGGGGCTTGCTCCCGCCGCAAACGCAGTTAATCGTCGGGGCGGGGCGCAATTCCACGCCGCAAACATCACTTCCCGGCGGCCACCTTGGCAGCGCGGGCGATGTGGGTGCGGATCACGGTGCAAGTCTCCTCAAACGCCTGCTGCTCTGCGGCATTCAAGGGCAGTTCGATAATATCCTCAATGCCGTTCCTGCCGATGACGCAGGGCACACCGGCGTGCAGGTCCTGCTGGCCGTACTCTCCTTGCAGCAGCACAGAGGCGGGCAGCACCCGGTGCTCGTCCCGGAGAATGCACTTGACCATATCCGCCAACGCGGCGCCGATACCGAACTCCGTGGAGCCTTTGCCCTCAATGATCTCGTTGCCGATCTGGCGGGTGCGCTCCAAGATCAAGTCCTCATTCAGCTTACCGTAGCGCACCGGGTCTTGCCGCCGCAGGGCGGTATAATCCCGGCCGCCAATGGTGGTAGAAGAAAATGGGATCAGCGAGGAATTGCCGTGCTCGCCCAGGGAGCAGGTGGTCAGGCTGCGGCGATCCACACCGGCCAGCTCGCTGATGGTGCGCTTTAACCGGGCGGTGTCCAGCAGCGTGCCGGTAGAAAAGCACCGCTCCCGGGGCAGGCCCAGGGATTTGCGGGTAAAGTCCGCAATAATATCCGCCGGGTTGGTGATGGTAATCACAATGCCTTGATAATCCAGCGGCTTTAAGTGGCTGCACACATCCCGCAGCATACGCACCGAGTCGTCCAGCATATCCAGCCGGGTTTGGCCGGGTTTGCGGGGCTGACCCACGGAAATCACCAGAATATCCGCCGTTTTGCAGTCGGCATAATCCCCCACCCGCACGGTGCAGGTGCCGGGAGTGAACAGGCAGGCGTCTGCCACATCCATAGCGTTGGCACGAGCCTTCTCCAAGTCCGTATCCAGCAGCACGATCTCCTCACACACGCCGCCAAAGGCCAAAGCCATAGCGCAGTGGGAGCCTACATGCCCGGCGCCGATGATCACAACTTTTCGCTTATCCATAACGCTCACCTCGAAAAAAATCTGTACCTATTGTACTCCCCGCCCGGCCATTTGTAAAGTCCGCTTGTAACCGGGCGCCGTTTGTGCCATAATAAAAGCGGTGATCCTATGACGAAACAAAAAATCCTGGTGATCGGCACCGGCGGCACCATCGGCGCCAAGGCCGGCTCCACCATTACGGCGGACGCACCGCTGAAAATTCTAAACCGATATACGCCCCCGGCAGAAGTAGAACTGATCGGCCGGGCGGCCTTTGACCGCTTTTCCGAGCACGCCGACTTAGCATATCTGGAGCAGCTTTGCACCTATATGCAGGGGATCCATTACAGCGCCTACCGGGGCGTGGTGCTGCTCCACGGCAGCGACACCCTTACCTACACCGCCGCGCTGCTGGCCCACCTGCTGCCGAACAAACCGTTGATACTGGTGGCTGCGGGCACCCCGCCGGAGGCACCGGGCAGCAACGCCCTGCCCAACCTGGACCTGGCGGTGCAATATTTGCTAAGCGGCGCCAAAGACGGCGTGCAGATCGCCTACGACGGACTGCACCCGGCCTGGGCCACCACCGAGGCGGACTGCAATGACCGGTTCCACCACGCCCCGGTGCCCTTTGTGCCGGTCCGGGACCCGGCGTTCCACCGGCGCAGGATTTTGCAGATCACGCCCCACCCGGGCATAGACTACGGCGCCTTTGACCTGACCGGCGTGGACGCGGTGCTCCACCGTATGTACCACAGCGCCACCGTGCCGGAACCGGCGGCCGCATTCGCCGATCGCTGCAAAGCGGCAGGCGTGCCCTGCCTGTTCGTCACCCCAAAGCCCGCTGCCGCCTATGTGACCGCCGCCTGCCTGCCGGGCGTATGGACAAGCACCACACCGGAGAGCGCCTTTGCAAAATTGCTATTGACAAATGACGCAGACTTTGCTACAATGACCCTACAAGTGAATGGAAACCGATGAGGCGGAGATAAAAATGCACCGTGCGCCCACAGAGAGCCCCTGTTGCTGGGAATGGGGTGGAAATGCAGAGCATTAAATGGACCGCTGAGGGCACGGTGAACGGCGATTTGCCCAGTATTCCGTGACGAGATGGCCTGCGTCAGTGGCCGGAGATATGATGGTATCTCGCAGAGCGTATGCGTGCTTTTGCACCGTAAACCAAGGTGGCACCGCGAATAGAGTATTCGTCCTTGGCAGTCTTTTTGACTGCCAAGGTTTTTTTATTTTCTGCCGGCTCTGTGAACACCGAAAGGAGCAGTAGAATGGAACTGAAACCCACGAAAGAACAGATCTTGTGGCTGGCCGAGAAGTACAGCACCGTGCCCCTGAGCACCACCTTGCCGGCCACGGTGACCCCCACCCAGGTGCTGCAAAAGCTAAAGACCGTCAGCCGCCACTGCTATATGCTGGAGTCCTGCGAGGACAAGGAAAGCTCCGGGCGGTACACCTTCCTGGGCTTTGACCCCCAGGCGGAGATCCACTGCAAAGACGGCAAGGGCACGGTGATCGACGAGAACGGCTCGCGCACCTTTACCGGCAGCCCAAAGCCCCACATTGCCGCCCTGCTGGAGCGGCACAAAAGCCCCCGGCTGCGGGAGCTGCCCACCTTTACCGGCGGGCTGGTAGGCTACTTTGCCTACGACTACGCCAAATACAGCGAGCCGCGGCTGGAGCTGACGGCGGCCGAGGACGGCAACTTTAACGATGTGGACCTGATGCTCTTTGACAAGGTGATCGCCTTTGACCATGTGAAAGAGGAGATCATTCTCATTTTCAATATGAACACCCGCGACCCGGAGGCCGGGTATCGCAGAGGGCAAAAGGAGCTGGAGATCATGTGCCGCCTGGTGGCGGACAGCCCGGCAGCCCCTCGCCCGCCGAAAGCCCGGCTGCAAGCGGACTTTGCCCCCCAGTTTGACAAGGCCGCCTACACCGCAATGGTGGAGAAAGCCAAGGGCTATATCCGGGAGGGCGATATTTTCCAGGTGGTGCTCTCAAACAGCCTGAGCGCCAAAATGGAGGGCAGCCTGTTTGACGCCTACCAGATCCTGCGGCGGCAGAACCCCTCCCCCTATATGTTCTACTTTTCCTCCGACGATATTGAGATCGCCGGTGCCTCGCCGGAAACGCTGGTCAAGCTCACCGACGGCAAGCTGTTCACCTACCCGCTGGCCGGCACCCGCCCCCGGGGCAAGACCCCCGCAGAGGACGCGGCGCTGGAGGCCGGGCTGCTGCAAGACAAAAAGGAGCTGAGCGAGCACAATATGCTGGTGGACCTGGGGCGCAACGACCTGGGCCGGGTCAGCGCCTTTGGCTCCGTCAAGGTCAGCGCCTATCACAGAATACTGAAATTCAGCCATGTGATGCACATCGGCTCTGAGGTGGAGGGGCAGCTGGCGCCGGGCAAGACCGCGCTGGACGCCATTGAGGCAGTGCTCCCTGCCGGGACCCTTAGCGGGGCGCCCAAGTTCCGGGCCATGCAGATCATTGACGAGCTGGAGGGCAGCAAGCGGGGCATTTACGGCGGCGCCATCGGCTACATTGACCTGACCGGCAATATGGACACCTGTATCTCCATTCGCATTGCCTATAAGAAGAACGGGACCGTGTACATTCGCTCCGGCGCCGGGATCGTGGCCGACTCCGTGGCAGAAAAAGAACATACCGAGTGTATCAACAAGGCCATGGCCGTGGTGCAGGCGGTACGAGAAAGCGCAGGTGACGCCCAATGACCCTACTGATCGACAATTACGACTCCTTTGCCTACAACCTGTATCAATATGTAGGCAGCCTGGACCCGCAGGTGCAGGTGATCCGCAACGACGACCTGACGGTAGCGGAAATTGAGGCGCTGCACCCTACGGCGGTGATCCTCTCCCCCGGACCGGGCAGACCGGCAGAGGCCGGGGTGTGCGAGGAACTGATCCGTTCCCTGGCAGGCAAGTGCAAAATGCTGGGGGTATGCCTGGGGCACCAGGCCATTTGCGAGGCCTTTGGCGGGCGCATTACCTACGCCAAGGAGCTAATGCACGGCCGGGAGTGCGATATAGAGATCACCCGCCCCGGCGGCCTGTTTGCCGGACTGGAAAATCCCATGACCGTGGCCCGCTACCACAGCCTGGCGGCCACAAACCTGCCGGACTGCCTGGAAGTGACCGCCACAGCGCCGGACGGCGAAATTATGGCGGTGCAGCATAAAGAATATGAGATTTACGGTGTGCAGTTCCACCCGGAGTCGGTGATGACCCCGGACGGCCTGCAACTGATCCGCAACTTTTTGGAGGGATAAATATGATCAAAGAAGCCATTGAAAAGCTGATGAAAGCAGAGAACCTGACCTACGACCAGGTGAAAGAAAGCGTAGATGAAATCATGACCGGCCAGGCCAGCCCGGCGCTGATCGCCTCCTTCCTCACCGCCCTGTCCATCAAGGGCGAAACAGACGAGGAGATCGCCGGGGCTGCCGAGTCCATGCGCTCCAAGGCGCTGCCCCTGGACAGCGACGGCGACATTTTGGACATTGTGGGCACCGGCGGCGACAAGTCCGGCAGCTTTAACATCTCCACCACCGCAGGTATTATCGCCGCAGCCGCCGGGGTGCGCATTGCCAAGCACGGCAACCGGGCCGCCTCCTCTAAGAGCGGCGCTGCCGACTGCCTGGAGGCCCTGGGGGTCAACATCAACGCCAGCAAAGAGACCATGGAGCGTGCCCTGCGGGAGGAGAACATCTGCTTTATGTTCGCCCAAAAGTACCACAGCGCCATGAAGTATGTAGCGCCGGTGCGCCGGGAGCTGGGCATTCGCACCATCTTCAATGTGCTTGGCCCGCTGACCAATCCGGCCCACGCCACCCGTATGGTGCTGGGCGTGTTCAACGCCGATTATGTGGATAAGATCGCTGCCGCGCTCAACCAGCTGGGGGTCACCGACGCCCTGGTGGTGTTTGGCGAGGACGGACTGGACGAGATCTCCGCCTGCGGCGAGACCGAGGTGGCGGAGCTGCGCCACGGCAAGGTGGAGCGCTACACCGTAAAGCCGGAGGACTTTGGCCTGACCCGCTGCACCAAGGCCGACCTGGTGGGCGGCACCGCATTGGAGAACGCAGAGATCACCAAAAATATTCTGCTGGGCAAGTCCACCCCCGCCCAGCGCACCGCCGCCGTGCTGAACGCCGGTGCGGCCATCTATGTGGCCATTGACGGCCTGAGCCTGAAAGACGCAATGCAAAAGGCGCAGGATGTGATCGACGACGGCAGCGCTTACAAAAAGCTGCAAGCCTTTATCCGCATTACCAACGAAGAGGACGACCAATGATCTTAGACCAACTGGCAGACGCCACCCGGGCACGCTATGCCCGGCGAATGGCCGATACGCCGTTAGAAATTGTAAAAAGCCGTGCCCTGGCGCTGCCCAAAGGGGACTTTGCCTTTGAGCGGGCGCTGGGTGCGCCGGGGGTCAGCCTGATCTGTGAAGTGAAAAAGGCCAGCCCCTCCAAAGGGCTCATCAGCCCGGACTTCCCTTACCTGGACATTGCCCGGGACTACGCAGCCGCCGGGGCCGCTGCCATCAGCTGCCTGACGGAGCCGGACTACTTCTTAGGGGACGACCGATACCTGCAAGAGATCGCCGGGGCAGTGTCCATTCCCGTGCTGCGCAAGGACTTTACCCTCTATGACTACCAGATCTACGAGGCCAAGGTGCTGGGCGCCCAGGCGGTGCTGCTGATCTGTGCCCTGCTGGACACGGACACCCTGCGCCGGTATATCGAGGTTTGCGACACGCTGGGGCTGTCCGCCCTGGTGGAGGCCCACGACGACCGAGAGATCGCCAGCGCGCTGGCTGCCGGTGCCCGGGTGATCGGGGTCAACAATCGGAACCTAAAGGACTTTACCGTAGATGTGCACAACAGCAGCCGCTACCGGGCGCTGGTGCCGGAAAATGTGCGCTTTGTGTCCGAAAGCGGCATTACCACCCCGGCGGATATAGAGGTACTGCGCCAAAACGGCACGGACGCCGCCCTGATCGGCGAGGCGCTGATGCGCGCCCCGGACCGGCGGGCAGCGGTGGAGGCCCTGCTGAAATGACCAAGATCAAAATTTGCGGCCTGCGCACCCCGGCAGACATTGCCGCCGCCAACGAGAGCCGCCCGGACTATATCGGCTTTATCCTCTCCCCCGGCTATCGCCGCAGCATAACCAAAGAGCAGGCGCTGGCGCTGCGAGAACAGCTGGACCCGGGCATTGTGCCGGTGGGCGTGTTCGTCAATGCACCCACGGACTACATTCAGTCTTGCGTGGACTGCGGGGCCATCGCTGTGGTTCAGTTCCACGGACAGGAAAGCCCGGCAGACTGCGCCGCCGTCCACGGGGCAGAGAAAATCAAGGTCTTTGTTACCGGCGAGGACCAACCGGCGCCAATCGACAGCTACCCGGTGGACTACCTGCTGTTTGACAGCGGGCGGGGCGACGGCATTGCCCCCAAAGATCGACAGATCCCCCCCTGCGACCGGCCGTTCTTCCTGGCCGGGGGGCTGAACACGGAGAACATGGCAGAAACCATTGCCGCCTTTTCTCCCTACGGCGTAGACCTAAGCTCCGCCGCAGAGACAAACGGCGTGAAAGATAAAAACAAAATGCAAAAACTGGTAAGGAGCGTACACCATGAGTAAAGGCAGATACGGCATTCACGGCGGGCAATACATTCCCGAGACCCTGATGCACGAGATCGAAAATTTGGAAAAAGCATACGAGCATTACAAAAACGACCCGGACTTTTGCGCCGAGCTGGACACCCTGAACCGGGAATACGCCGGTCGTCCCAGCCTGCTGTACTATGCAGAGAAGATGACCAAGGACCTGGGCGGTGCCAAGATCTACTTAAAGCGAGAGGACCTGAACCACACCGGCTCCCACAAGATCAACAATGTACTGGGCCAGTGCCTGCTGGCCAAGCGCCTGGGCAAGACCCGGGTGATCGCCGAGACCGGCGCCGGGCAGCACGGCGTAGCCACCGCCACCGCCGCCGCGCTGATGGGACTGGAGTGCGAGATCTTTATGGGCGAGGAGGACACCATTCGCCAGGCGCTGAACTGCTACCGTATGGAGCTGCTGGGGGCCAAGGTGCACCCGGTCAAGAGCGGCACCCGCACCTTAAAGGACGCAGTGAACGAGGCCATGCGGGAGTGGGTCAGCCGGGTAGACGATACCCTGTATGTGCTGGGCTCCGTGATGGGTCCCCACCCCTATCCCATGATCGTCCGTGACTTCCAGAGCATTATCGGCAAAGAGGCGCGCCAGCAGATCCTGGAAAAAGAGGGGCGCCTGCCGGACGCGGTGCTGGCCTGCGTAGGCGGCGGCTCCAACGCTATGGGTATCTTCCACGAGTTTATCCCGGACGAGGGCGTGCAGCTGATCGGCTGTGAGGCTGCCGGTAAGGGCGTGGACACCGCCATGAACGCCGCCACCATGGCCTGCGGCAGCGAGGGTGTGTTCCACGGCATGAAGTCCTACTTCTGCCAAAACGAGTTTGGCCAGATCGCGCCGGTGTACTCCATCAGCGCCGGGCTGGACTACCCGGGCGTTGGGCCGGAGCACGCCTACCTGCACGACATTGACCGTGCCCAGTATGTGCCCGTCACCGACGACCAGGCGGTAGACGCCTTTGAGTACATTGCCCGCACCGAGGGCATTATCTGCGCCATTGAGTCCGCCCACGCGGTGGCCTACGCCATGGAGCTGGCGCCTAAGATGAGCAAGGACCAAATTATGATCGTGAATTTGTCCGGCCGCGGCGATAAGGATGTGGCCGCCATTGCAAGATACAGGGGGATCGATTTACATGAATAAGAATATTGCGTCTGCATTTGAGAACAAAAAGGCATTCATCGGCTTTGTCACCGCCGGTGACCCAGACCTGGACACCAGCCGCCAAATCCTCTTAGAGATGGCAAAGAGCGGCTGCGATTTGATCGAGGTGGGCATTCCCTTCTCCGATCCCATTGCGGAGGGGCCGGTGATCCAGGAGGCCAACATTCGCGCCCTGGCCCAGGGAGTCACCACGGACAAGGTGTTTGACCTGGTGGCGGAGGTATCTGCCCAAATTGACATTCCCCTGGTGTTTATGACCTACCTGAATGTGCTGTTCCGCTACGGCTACGACCGGTTTTGTCAGCGGGCGGCAGACAGCGGTATCTCCGGCGTGATCGTGCCGGACCTGCCCTATGAGGAGAAGCACGAGCTGTCCGATATTGCCAAGAAGTACGGCATTGCCGTGATCTCGCTGGTGGCGCCCACCAGCCACGAGCGGGTCAAGATGATCGCCAAGGAGGCAGAGGGGTTCCTGTACCAGGTGTCCTCCCTGGGGGTGACCGGCACCCGCAGCAAGATCGAGACCGATGTGGCCGCCGTTACCCAGCTGGCCCGCCAGGTGAGCGATGTGCCGGTGGCTGTGGGCTTTGGCATTCACACCCCGGAGCAGGCCGCCCAAATGGCCCAATTCGCCGATGGGGTGATCGTGGGTTCCGGCATTGTGGAGCTGGTGGCCCGGTACGGCAAGGACGCCCCGGCAAAAGTGGGCGCCTATGTGGCGGAGATGAAAGCCGCCCTGACGGAATAACAAAAACCATATATAATAGAAAGGGACGACCGCCGGTGTGGCCGTCCTTTTTGCTTGCAATTCCCGGCAAAATCCGCTACAATGAGGGCAAAGAGGAAACGAGGTGCCCAACTATGCAAAAATGCGCAAAGTCCATTCTCATTTTGTTGCCCACCGCCGCCGTGCTCTTTCTGCTGACGGCTGCCCTGCTGCTGGGACTTACCGGCTGCGCCGATAACAACGAAACACCCACAACCCCGGCCACAGAGCCCACCACGGCGGAGACCACCGCTGCGCCCACCACGCCGGCCACCCTGCAAGCGCCGGTGATGGAGACGGAGGACTGGGACGCCTATACCCCCGCCAAATACCAGGGCAAAGAGCAGCTGCCGGTGACCCTGGACCTGACCGCCGACCTGACCGCCCAGGACACCATCCTGTACCGGGACGGCAGCAAATATGCAGAGCTGGTAGGCGTGATCGTGCCTGCCAAAGACCAGACCGCCTTTGACAACCTGGCGCTGAACAAAGACTACAACGGCGTGGAATATAAAGAAAAAGGCACCGGCACCCTGCCAAACGGCACCCGCTATACCTATATTATGAGCGACCTGCCCACAGAGACCGGCAGCTGGTACGCCTATTGCTACGCCCTGCCCGCCGGGGACAACCTGTTGCTGCTGACCCTGTATAAAACAGAAAAGCAGTCCGCCCTTTCCCCCGCCGACGCCGCCCTGCTGCAAAGCGCCCGGGTGGGATAAGCCAAGTACCGTATCTTTTTCATAACCAAACACCGCGGGCGGCAGATTGCCGCCCCTACGATAAACCTTTTTGCCTCCCTTGTAAAGGGAGGTGGCTGCGAGTGTGCGAGCAGACGGAGGGATTGATGCACTCGCTACGAAACAGTCCCCCGGACTGT
>CAVIFY010000043.1:0-15911 GCA_963642245.1 Bifidobacteriaceae bacterium
CTCATATCGTTAAACCCGCAGGCAAAGGCGATCTCCGTCACGCTCTTGTCCGTTAAGGTCAGCCGCTCGCAGGCGCACTCAATGCGGTAATAATTCAGGTACGCAATGGGGGTCCTGCCGGTGAGTGCCGCAAAGGCGCGGCAAAAATACCGGGGCGACATGCCTGCCACAGCAGCCAATTCGTCCAGGGTGATGGGCTCGCCGTAATTATTACGAATATAGGTGAGCACATTTTTCATTCGGGTGATCTGCTGGCGGCTTTGGGGCGGCTTGGTATCGCTGTGCATGCCCAAAAGGCAGCCCAGCAGCTGCCACAGCAGCCCTACGGTGGTCCACTCATAGCCCAGCTGCTCCCGCTCCATAGCGTCAAAGATACGATCCGCCAGCGCCGCCTCCGTGCTGCCCTTGGCTAAGCGGCCGGAAAAGCCGTTCTCACTGGCCAGGAACGCTGCCGCCGACTTGGTACACACCGGGGTGTCCTGGAGCAAGGTGCCCAGGTCAAACACCACGCACTCGTAAATGCAGTCGTGCGGCTCGCCCCCGTGGATCACGCCGTCGGCGATCCAGGCGCTGTCCCCGGCTTGCAGCTCCACCTGGCGGCCGTCCAGGCTCAGAGTAAAGCTGCCTTGCAGCACCAGGATCAGCTCATATTCCAGGTGCCAGTGCAAAGGCATTTGATACCGGGGCGCGCCCGGCTCCACATAATAAAGCTCTATGGGGAAGTCAAAAGTGCCCCGCTTTTTGTCCTCATGCAGTTCGCTGTAATTCATAGGCCCTCAAAAAGTGAATATTGTGCTACTCGCAGGTGCATATCCTGCGTGCAAAGAAAATTTATATCTAATATAATACAATTAGCATACCATGGCGGGCATGGATTGTCAACCATGGGCAAGGAGGTTTATCTATGCAAAATATCAACGAGATCAAGGACCAGATTTGCGATGTTTGCCACAAAATGTGGCAGCTGGGCTGGGTGGCCGCCAATGACGGCAATGTGAGCGTGCGGCTGGAGGATGGCCGGATCCTCGCCACTCCCACCGGCATGAGCAAATCCTTTATTACCCCGGAAAAGCTGGTGCTGCTGGACCGAGAGGGCAATGTGTTGGAAGCCGCAGAGGGTCTGCGCCCCTCCAGCGAGATCAAAATGCACCTGCGCTGCTATGACAAGCGGGACGATGTGATGAGTGTGATCCACGCCCACCCGCCGGGAGCCACCGGCTTTGCCGTAGCACACAAGGCCATGGATATGTACAATATGATCGAGGATGTGGCCGTGATCGGCGCCGTGCCGCTGACCCCTTACGGCACCCCCTCCACCGTAGAAGTGCCCAACGCCATTGAGCCGTACCTGGAGGAGCACGATGTCATGCTGCTGGAGAACCACGGCGCACTGGCCGTTGGCAGCGACGCCATCACCGCCTTTTATCGTATGGAGAGCCTGGAGCTGTGGGCCAAGATCACCATTAATGCTGTGATCCTGGGCGGCAGCCACGACATCAGCCGGGACAATATTCAAAAGCTCATCGACCTGCGAGGCTATTACAGAGTCACCGGCCGTCACCCGGGCTACAAGCAATTCAACCCGGACGACGAGCTGCTGCACAAAAAAGACTAAGGAGTACGCTATGTTAAAAGGAATTTCTCCCCTGCTGTCCCCGGAGCTGTTAAAGGCGCTGGACGAAATGGGTCACGGCGACACCCTGGTGATCGCAGACGGCAACTTCCCGGCAGAGAGCATGGGCAAAAACGCAAAGGTGATCCGCGCAGACGGCCACGGCGTGCCGGAGCTGCTGGACGCGGTACTGGCGCTGCTGCCCCTGGACGCTTATGTGGACGCCCCGGTCTCTCTGATGGAAGTGGTGCCCGGCGACACCTGCGGCACCCCCAAGATCTGGGACAAATACAAGGACATTCTGCACCGCTACGAGCCGGAGCACAGCGGTATTCAAATGGTGGAGCGCTTTGCATTCTATGAAAAGGCAAAGGACGCCTACTTGATCATCGCCACCGGCGAGACCGCCATTTACGCCAACATTCTGCTGCAAAAAGGCGTGGTGCAGGCATGAAAAAGACCGTAGTTGCCTTTGACTTTGGCGCATCCAGCGGGCGTGCCATTGCCGGTACTTACCAGGGCGGCCGGCTGGAATATAAAGAAGTCCACCGGTTTGACAATATCCCGGTAGACGACGGCGGCCGTATGTGCCACAACTTCCCTGCCATTTGTAAGGAAGTAGACGCGGCGCTCTCTAAAATCAACAGCGCGGACGGTCTGAGTTTTGACACCTGGGGTGTGGACTACGGTCTGCTGGACAAAAGCGGTAACCTGCTGCGCCTGCCCTGCCATTACAGAGACACCCGCACCGCCGGAACGGTAGAGAAAGTGCTGGAGAAGATACCGGCAGACGATCTGTACCGGGCCACCGGCAACCAGATCATGGAGATCAACACCCTGTTCCAGCTGACCACGGAGGACACCGCCGGTGCAGAGAAGCTGCTGTTTATGCCGGACCTGTTTGCCCACCATCTGTGCGGCAGTATGCAGACGGAGCCGACCATCGCCTCCACCTCCCAGCTGCTGGACCCGGTGACCAAAACCTGGCGGGCGGATATTGCCAAGGCCTGCGGCATTGACCCGCAGCTGCTGCCCACCGTTGGCCCATCGGCCACCGTGCTGGGCAAGACGGACGGCGGCATACAGGTGATCGCCACCGCCGGGCACGACACCCAGTGCGCCGTGGCGGCTATGCCCGCAGCTGCCGGTGAGCAGTCGGCGTTCCTGTCCTGCGGCACCTGGTCGCTGATCGGTTGCGAACTGGACGAACCCATCCTGACGCCGGAGAGCCGGGCAGACGATCTGTCCAACGAGCAGGGTGCAGGCGGTAAGATCAATTACTTAAAGAACATCAGCGGTCTGTGGCTGATCCAGGAGACCCGGCGGGCCTATCGCCGTGCCGGTGCGGAATACAGCTACAACGACTTAGAACAGCTGGCCCGGGCGGCAGAGCCGTTCATCTGCTTTATCGACCCGGACGATCCCCGCTTTGCCACCCCCGGCGATCTGCCGGAGCGGATCCGCGACTTTTGCCGAGAGACCGGCCAGCCGGTGCCGGAGAGCGTGGGCGCCGTGGTGCGCTGCATTTACGAGAGCCTGGCCATGAAGTACCGCTTTGCGCTGGATCAGATTAGCGCCCGCACCGGGCGGCAATTTAATGTGCTGCACCTGCTGGGCGGCGGCACCAAGGACGGCTTCCTTTGCCAAATGACGGCGGACAGCCTGGCATTCCCGGTGATTGCCGGGCCTACAGAGGCCACGGCCCTGGGCAATATGCTGCTGCAACTGATCGCACTGGGCCAGCTGCCGGATGTGGCAGCCGGGCGTGAGCTGATCCGCAAGACCGAGACCTTAAAAACCTATGAACCCAAGCCCACGGCAGCCCGGGAGCGGGCGTACCGTGACTTTCAAAACATACTGCGCTAAGCGCAAACGGAGGTAATGACGATGACTTATCCAAAAATCGGTATTCGCCCCACCATTGACGGCCGTTGGGGCGGCGTGCGTGAGAGCCTGGAGGCCCAGACCATGGGCATGGCCACCGCAGCCAAGGCGCTGATCGAAGAAAATCTGCGCTACCCGGACGGCACGCCGGTACAGTGCGTGCTCTCCCCCACCACCATCGGCGGCGGCGCGGAGGCAGCCAAGTGCGCCGAATACTTTGCCGGTGAAAATGTGGTCGCCACCCTGACGGTGACCCCCTGCTGGTGCTACGGGTCAGAGACCTTTGATATGGACCCCCACACCATTAAGGCGGTTTGGGGCTTTAACGGCACGGAGCGCCCCGGCGCTGTGTACCTGGCTGCCGTCATGGCCGCTTATGCCCAAAAGGGGCTGCCTGCCTTCTCCATTTACGGCCACGATGTGCAGGATATGACCGATAAAGAGATCCCTGCCGATGTGGCAGAGAAGATCCTGCGCTTTGCCCACGCTGCCGCTGCGGTAGGCTGGATGAAGAACAAGGCCTATGTGAACCTGGGCGGCATTGCCATGGGTATTGCCGGCAGTTTCTGCAACGCGGAGATGTTCCAAAAATACTTTGGCATTCGTGCCGAGTGGGTGGATATGACCGAGATCGTGCGCCGCATTACCCTGGGCATTTACGATCACGACGAGTTTGACAAGGCGCTGAGCTGGGTCAAGGCCAACTGCAAAGAGGGCTTTGACTGCAACGCCGGTAAGGACCTGCCGGAGATCATTCGCAAGTCCAAGGTGGTAGACCCGGACAAGGACTGGGAGTTCATCACCAAAATGACCATGATCATGCGGGATATTCTGTACGGCAATCCCAAGCTGGACGAAATGGGCTGGCACGAGGAGGCCCTGGGCAAGAACGCCATTGCAGGCGGTTTCCAGGGGCAGCGCAACTGGACCGACTGGCTGCCCAACGCGGACTTTACCGAGGCCATTATGGCTTCCAGCTTTGACTGGAACGGCAAAAAGGCACCCACGCCCTTTGCCACGGAGAACGATACCCTGAACGGCGTGGCAATGATGCTGGGCACCCTGGTTTCCGGCACCGCCCCCTGCTTCCACGATGTGCGCACCTACTGGAGCCCGGAGGCCTGTGAGCGGGTCACCGGTATGGCACCCACCGGTGTGGCCAAGGACGGCTTTATCCACCTGATCAACTCCGGCGCCACTGCGCTGGACGGCACCGGTGCCAGCCGCAATGCCAAGGGCGAGCCGTGCATGAAGCCGTTTTGGGAGATGACGGACGCAGACATCAAAGCCTGCCTGAACGCCACCGACTGGTGCCGGGCAAACTATGAATACTTCCGCGGTGGCGGCTTCTCCAGCCACTTCCGCTGCCGTGCAGAAATGCCGGTAACTATGCTGCGTGTCAATGTGATCGACGGTATCGGCCCGGTGCTGCAACTGGCCGAGGGCTACACTGCCGACCTGCCGGATCAGATCCACAACACCATCGACAAGCGCACGGATCCCACCTGGCCCACCACCTGGTTCTGCCCCCGGCTCACCGGTGAGGGTGCCTTTAAGGATGTGTACAGCGTAATGGCCAACTGGGGCGCCAACCACGGCGTTACCGTGTACGGCCATGTGGGCGCCGATCTGATCACCCTGGCCTCCATGCTGCGTATTCCCGTGAATATGCACAATGTGCCGGAGTCACAGATCTTCCGTCCACACGCCTGGGCTGCCTTTGGCACGGAGGACCGCCAGTCCGCAGACTACCGCGCCTGCGCCACCTACGGCCCCCTGTATAAATAAGACCAACTAAACCTAACGCCATTCTGTTCTTTGTAACAGAATGGCGTTTTCTTTGTCTGCAACTTCTTTTTATTTTTACAAATGCAACTTGTTATAGCACCAGAAGAATGCTATAATGAAAGAGCCAAACATTATTACATTTGAACAACTCACTCACGCAGTATGTCTTTTTATCCTTGATAAAAATGCATGCTCTTATTTGCATACTGCTTTTTAAGTGAGTTGTAATGATGTTTGGCGACAGTTGAGCTATGCGTTTTTTGTGCGTATGGCTTCTGCTGTACGCATTTTTTATTTTAAGGAGAAGAAAGATGAAGACAATCGTAAAAAAGGTAAAGGATGAACTCGGCGACTTCAAAAATGAGTCCCAACGACTAAAAGCAATTCAAGAGGAACTCGCCAAATTGCGAAAGGACAACTGGTATAAAATCAAAAAGAGCGATACCTTCAAACAGCAAGAAGCCCAATTACTGCAAGAGAGGCAAGAAATAGAGCAAAAGCATACACGAAAACAACGAAAATACTGGATCGTCGGTATCGCGATCGTATTTCTGCTCTTTTTTATCATCATTGAAATCGGCATAGCAACCGAACGAAACCAACCGACGAATGCAAATACAGACACTGCTTCAGAGATGAATATATCTGAAGCAAACACAGAAGCTTTCAGCGATTTAACAGAAACGACCACTATTGAAGCCACAACAGAAAGACCGGAAACCACCACAGAAAAGACAACCACCGCCAAACCGACAACGACCACAACGACCCACTCCTCCCAACCAAAGGAGCAAACCGTACTGACAGTCAAGAACTGCCCGGAACTGAAAAAACTGTTAGAGCTGAAAAATCCGGATGACAAGTATGTAAAGGCATTTGCAAAGAAACACAAAGGCGATACCATCCAGTTCAACGGATGTGTCACTTTTGTTTCCAATCACTACAAGGATGACGGCACGATTTATAAAACAAGATATGATGTTATGTTTGGATACGGTAATTACAGTGAAACCCAGCAAAAGGGCCCAAACTTCAAATACGATAATGTAAATCGCACGGATATGGGATATACCGGAGAGGGTCTCCATGTAGGCAAAAATGTAAAAATCAAAGCAATCGTATCCGATTATGACGAATACACTTCCCTATTCTACTTAGACCCGGTCAAATTAGAAGACCGTTAATCAACCAAAAGACATAAAAAACCCCGCACCGTACAGTGCGGGGTTCTGCTTTTATGTAAGGGAAATTAGATGGACTTGAGCAGCTTGGGCAGTTTTGCCAAAGCGCCGCCAAGGCCGCCAAGGATCTTATTAAAGCCAACGAAAGTGGAACGATCGTCGTTCAGGATCATCAGCAGGCCCTCAGCCATCTTGGGTGAGAACACACCCATGGACATGGCGATGAAGTTACGGATCGGGATCTGGGTAGCCATAGCTGCCAGCATCTGGCCGTCGCCGTTCTCCGCAGAGCCGAACTTGCCCACCACCTTGCTGATCAGACGGCAGAGCTTGCCGCCCCACTTGGTGTGGCTGGCGTCGTCCAGGCAGTTGTACAGGTCAATGGGCTTGGTGGTGTCCCGCTCACGAGCAGGCAGCTCCTTGCCGTACACGGCAGTCCACTGGGCGTCGTCCATTGCCGCCAGGTCTGCGGTGTAGTAAGCCGGTGCCGTCTTTCTGTAATCCGGCACGGCAGCGGTGCAGTCGGAGATGATATTCACAGCCTTGGTCAGGCGAATATCCCGGCTGGAAGCACCAACCATAATGTCAAACAAACCGGTCTCTACCTGCCAGTCCTGCAACTCCACATTATAGAATGCAAAGGCGCGCTTGGACAGGGTAACGGAGACTTCTTTCTCCTCCCCGGCTTTCAGGAACACTTTCTTAAAGGCACGCAGCTCTTTCTTGGGACGGAAGATGGTGCTCTCCTGGTCGGCCACATAGATCTCGGCGATCTCTGCGCCGTCCACATCGCCGGTGTTCTTGATCTTAAAGGTAACGGTCAGGTCGTCCGTATCCTTAATATTGGAGGAGGACAGTTCCAGATCGCTGTATTCAAAGGTAGTATAAGACAGGCCGTAACCAAAGGGGAACAGCACTTCCTTGTCTGCGGTGTCATAGTAGCGGTAGCCGATGTACACGCTCTCTTTATGCTCGCTGACCACCGGCTGGCCGGGATAGTTGCCATAGGTGGGGTTCTCCTCAAAGGACAGCGGATAAGTCTCGGAAGTCTTACCGCTGGGGCACACGGCGCCGGTCAAAATACGCGCCACCGCCTTGCCGCCGGCCTGGCCGGACAGGCCGCTGTTCAGCAGCGCCTTGGCACTGTTCAGCCAGGGCATATGAATGACGGAACCACCGGCCAGCACCACCACGGTGTTGGGGTTGGCAGCAGCCACCTGCTGGATCAGCTGATTGTGGTTGGCGGGCATTTCGATATTCTCGCGGTCATAGCCCTCGCCCTCAAATTCCTCGGTCAGGCCGGCAAACACCACAGCCACATCCGCAGCCTTGGCAGCAGCCAAAGCCTCGGCCACCAGTGCGTCGTCCACCTGCTCGGTGCCTTTCTTATAGCCCTGGGCATAAGTCACATCTACGCCCAGCTCCACCAGGTTGTCGTAGGCATTTTCCATCTTGGTGGGGTTGATCACGGAAGAACCGGCGCCCTGGTAACGGGGAGCCTTAGCCATCTCGCCGATGATAGCCACTTTCTGGCCTTTCTTCAGCGGCAGCAGGCCGTCGTCGTTCTTCAGCAGCTGAATGGAGCCCTCAGCCACCTGGCAAGCCAGGTCGTGGTGCGCGTCCACATCATAAGTCTTTTTGCCCTCGTCCAGGGTCTTCTTGGCTTTCAGGATCAGGTTGACCACATTGTCTACCCGCTCGTTGAGCACATTCTCGTCCAGCTTGCCCTCTTTCACAGCGGCAATAATGCGCTGGGTGTTCAGGTCGCCGGAGGACGGCATTTCCAGATCGGTGCCGTTCTCCAAGCCGGGAATACGGTCTACGGAAGAGCCCCAGTCGGTCACGAACAGACCCTGGAAGCCCCACTCGCCGCGGGCCACCTGCTGTTGCAGCCAGCCGTTTTGAGAAGCGTAAACGCCGTTAATGCGGTTATAAGAGTTCATCACCGTCCAAGGCTGGGCCTCTTTAATGGCGATCTCAAAGGCGGTCAGATAGATCTCGCGCATAGCACGCTCGTCGATCACCTCGTTGATGACCATACGGTATGCCTCCTGCGAGTTGCAGGCAAAGTGCTTCAATGAAGTACCGATGCCCTTGGACTGCACACCGTTGATGATGTTGGCAGAGCACTTACCGGCCAGGTACGGGTCCTCAGAGAAATACTCAAAGTTACGACCGCAAACCGGAGAGCGCTTAATGTTGGTGCCGGGGCCAAGGATCACAGAAACCTCTTCCTGCAAGCACTCCTCGCCCAGCGCCTCGCCCTCTTTGCGCAGCAGTTCCTCGTCCCAGGAACAGCTGGAAGTGGCGGCCGTGGGGAAGCAGGTAGCCGGATAAGAGTTGCCCAGACCCACGGAGTCGCCGTTGGGGTTCTGCTTACGCAGGCCGTGAGGGCCGTCCGTTACCATGATCTTGGGCAGGCCCAGCTCCGGGGCCTCCTCCAGGTGCCAGTAGTCAAAACCGGAAACAAAAGCTGCCTTTTGCTCCAGGCTCATCTTGTTCACAATGTCAGCGTGTTTCATTCTAAATCTCCCTTCACATAATGCCGAATGGAATTCGCTGTTACATTATACAATATTTGCCGGGCGTTTCCAAGACCTTTTGTGAAAAAAAGAAAAAAAGATACGGGATTTTTACCAAAATCACGGAAACGGAACAACCGGCCGCCCCCCTGCACTGCGAAAAGAGATGAAAAAAGCGCCGCCCCTGCTTTACGGTAAAACAGGTGCAGCGCTTGTCCGTTTGCAGTCAAAGCGACTTACTTTAAGAAGCGGATCAGCTCCATAGCGGCGTTGGTGTCGCCGTCTACCTTCAGCTTGCCGGTGGTGAAAGCCAGCACCGGATCCAGCTTGCCGTTCACCAACTTCATCAAGTTGGTGCCGTTGATGATCAGCCGTGCGTTGCGATCGTGGTAGTCGTAAGGCTCCACATGCAGCTGGCCGTCCTTGATCTCTATGTAAAAGATACCCTCTGCTTTGCCTTCCACATCGACCTGGAATGCCAAAGTGCCGGGAATGGACGAAACATCTGCCTTGCTGAGCTTCTTGCGCACAGCCGCAATGATGGACTCGTATGTCATAGCAGCCATTAGTATGTACCTCCTATCTGTTTTTTATCATTATAGCACAATAGACTTGCACATTCAATAGGAGTTGCCGAACATTTATTGTGCACTTTCAACAAATATTCGGCATTTTCGACTTGTAACGAGCAGTAAGGACAGGTTATTTATCCTTGGGTCTTGCCACCCAGGCCACCACCAGGGCGCTAAGCACCGCCACGGTCACCCCACCGGCGCAGGCGGTAAACCCGCCGGTGAACACGCCCATCAGGCCGTCCTTTTGCACCGCTTCCCGGACTCCCTGCGCCAGCGCATTGCCAAAGCCGGTCAGCGGCACCGTAGCCCCGGCACCGGCCAGTTCCACCAATTTAGGATACCAGCCCAGGCCGCCCAGTACCACGCCCAGGCACACAAACAGCACCAAAATCCGGGCAGGGGTCAACTTGGTCAGGTCCATCAGCAGCTGACCCACCACGCAGATCAGCCCGCCGATCAAAAACGCATTGAGATAGATCATCGTGCCGCCCCCTTAATATAAATGAAAAATAAAGAGGATCAGACCGTACAGCACGGAAGTCGCTACGCCGTACACCAGCACCGGCCCGGCAATGGAAAACATTTGGGCCGCCGTGCCCAGTACAAAGCCCTCATGCTGGAACTCCAGCGCCGGAGACACCACGGAGTTGGCAAAGCCGGTAATAGGCACAATGGTGCCTGCCCCGGCGTGGCGGGCGATCTTGTCAAACACGCCGATACCGGTGAGCACCGCCGTTGCCACGATCAGCACCGCCGGGGTGGCCAGGCGCACCTGCCGCTCCCCCAGTCCCAGACGCTCAAACAATGTATTGAGCAGCTGCCCCAGCAGGCAAATGCCGCCGCCGAACAAAAACGCCTTGACCGCGTTCATCAACTTTGGGGAATTGGGGCTGGCCTTGTCTGCCATCTTGCTGTAATCGCTCTTACTGATACCCAAAGAAATCACCTCATCCCTATTATTCATAGAAACTTCACGATTATACCCTTGACATTTGCCTTTCGCTTCTGTAAAATATCATTATACTATTTGTAAATCTTAATGAAGAAGGTACAGTCATGCACTTAATTGATGTACGCGATGTTTATAAAATCTACAACCCCGGCGAGAACCAGGTGAACGCTCTGGACGGCGTGAGCCTGACCATTGACGAGGGCGAGTTCGTAGCCATTATCGGCCAGTCCGGCTCCGGTAAGTCCACCCTGATGAATATGCTGGGTCTGCTGGATGTACCCACCAGCGGTGAGTATTACATCAACGGCAACCTGGTGGAGGACCTGACCGACGACCAGATGAGCGTGATCCGCAACGAGCAGATCGGCTTTATCTTCCAGGGGTTCAACCTGATCTCCTCCCTGACCGCTATTGAGAATGTGGAGCTGCCCCTGGTGTACAGAGGGATGGGCCGCCAGGAGCGGCGAGAGATCGCCGAGAAAGCCTTGGCTCGGGTAGGACTGGAAAAGCGTATGCACCACCTGCCGGCGGAGATGAGCGGCGGTCAGCAGCAGCGTGTGGCCGTGGCCCGCGCCATTGCCGCAGCGCCCCCGGTGATCCTGGCCGATGAGCCTACCGGTAACCTGGACACCAAGTCCACCAAAGAGGTTATGGCCATTCTCCATAAGCTGAAGGACGAGGGCCGCACCGTGGTGGTCATTACCCATGATAATGAGATTGCCATGGAGGCGGAGCGCGTGGTGCGTATCCGCGACGGCAAGATCGTGGAGGACTACATCAATCCCGGCTTTGAGGAGAAATACGGCCGTGAGTCCAAAAAGGACAACGCCAACCCCATCGACCAGGGCTAAAAAACAATATGGCAAAAGGGCTTGCGCACAAACGCAAGCCCTTTTATTTTTGCAGCGACTGCCTACAAGCGGTCGCTTTTTATCAGGCACAAAGGGTGACAATGAGTTTAACGAGCATTGCCGCAAAGATCACGGCGCCCACAACCGCCGCAATGCGATAGATCTTGCGCGCTTCCGGGTCCTCTTTCTCTTTCACACTATAAGCAATACTGACCACCAGCACCGCCAGGCCGATACACATTCCGATGATAGATACGATCATTTTTTCTTCCTCCAATTCAGTAAAATCGCCGAGTTGATGATCACCAGCACAGACCCGGCGTTATGGACCAGTGCACCCACCACCGGACCAAGCACGCCGGTGATCGCCAGCACGATAGCCACAAAATTCAGCAGCATGGAAAAGCTCAAATTGCACTTGATGGTCACCATCATACGGTGAGACAGCGCCACCAAATGGGGCAGCTCTTTCACCTCATCGTCCACCAGCACAATATCCGCAGCGTCCACGGCAATATCGCTGCCGATACCGCCCATGGCGATCCCCACATCTGCACTTTTCAGCGCCGGTGCGTCGTTGATCCCATCGCCGATCATACACACGCTGTGGCCCTGATTGCGGGCATTGGCAATATAGTTCAGCTTATCCTCCGGCAGGCAACCAGCCTGCACCTGACTAAGCCCCAGTTGACCGGCAACCGCCTGTGCCGCTCCTTGATGATCGCCGGTCAGCAGCACCGGCGTCACGCCCAGGCGCATTAGCTGTTGCAGCATAGCCGCGCTCTCCTGCCGGGGCAGATCGGCCAGACTCAACCAGCCTTGTAACACACCGTCAATGGCTACGAACACCACCGTCTCGCCCTGCTCCCGGCGTTCACGCGCCCCTTGGGCAGCCGACTGGGACAGGGCCAGCCCTTCCTGCGCCAGCATACGGTCGTTCCCTGCCAGCACCCGGTGCCCGTCTACCACGGCAGACACACCGCAGCCCGGCAGCATTTGGAATTCCTCTGCCGTAGGCAAATCCTTGCCGTACCGGGCCTTGTAGCTTTGCACCACTGCCTTGCCCAGCGGGTGCTCGGAGTAGCACTCCGCCCCTGCCGTGTAGGCAAACAGCACCTCCGCCGTGTAGTCCCCCACCGTAGCCGTGTGAACGACTGTGGGCGTGCCATAGGTCAGCGTGCCGGTCTTGTCAAAGGTAATGGTGTCCACCTTTGCCAGCCGCTCCAGCGCATCCCCTTGCCGTACCAAAAAGCCGTGCTTGGTCACATTGCCGATGGCAGCCATAATAGCTGTGGGCGTAGCCAGCACCATAGAGCAGGGACAAAATACCACCAGTATGGTCACCGCCCGAATGATTTGGCCGCTGACTGCCCAGGTGATCCCCGCAGCGGTCAGCGCGATCACCACGATCCAGGTGGCCCAGCGATCCGCAAGGCCCACGATCTTGGCCTTACCGGCGTCTGCGGATTGCACCAGACGGATCATCCGCTGAATGGAACTGTCTGCGCCCACCCGCCGGACCTCCATTTCAAAGGCGCCGTACTGATTGACTGTGCCGCTGGACACCGGATCGCCGGGCGCCTTATCCACCGGCATAGACTCGCCGGTCATCACCGCCTGATTGATGGAAGTGCGCCCGGAGAGTATCACGCCGTCCACCGGCACCGTCTCGCCCGGCAGCACCCGCAACCGATCGCCTACCTGAATTTCCTGGGCAGGCACCACTTTTTCGCCGGTTTCCGTCAGCACCCGGCCGGTGCGCGGGGTCAGGTGCACCAGTTTTTCGATCCCCGCCCGGGCCTTGGCAACGGTCAGGTCCTCCAGCAGACCGCCCAGCTGCATGATCATCGCCACCTCACCGGCAGCAAAGTCCTCGCCGATACACACCGACGCGATCAGCGCCAAGGACACCAGCACATCCGCCTTAATATCAAAGGCCGTCACCAGCCCGATGATCGCCTCCAGCACAATGGGCACGCCGCAAAACAGAATGGACACCCAGGCCGGATCCACGCCCCATACCCGCACGCCGCACAGGCTGCAAATCAGCGCAATGGCGGAGAGAACCAGTAAAATGATCTCTTTTTTCGTTCCGCCCCACTCCAGCAGGTGCTCTAATTTGCCCATCGCTTTTTGTATGGATTTCATACTCGATCCTCCTTTTTATACCCCCATGGGTATATTTCCATTATACCTATACGGGTATAGGTTGTCAAGAAAGAAAATAAAAAAACAGCCCGGCAAAAGCCGAGCCGTTTGTATTTTTATCCCATATTGGCAAAGCGCTCCACCGCCTTGGTCAGGTCCTCCAAGGTTTTGTCCGGGTCGCCGTGCTCCATACCGTCCTTAATGCAATGCTTGATATGCCCCTCCAGCACCACCTGGCCGCAGCTGTGCAGCGCGGATTTGGCCGCATTCAACTGGGACAAAATATCCTCGCAGGGCACATCCTCGTCCACCATACGGTCAATGGCCTGTACCTGGCCGATGATCTTGCGCAGGCGCCGGTGCAGATTGGGGCTGTCCATACACTGTTTCATACGCGCACCCCCTTAGCCTTGCCGGGTGGTGGAGCCAAAGCCACCGTCCCGCACGCCGTCGGCTGCGTCGTCCTCCGTGATCCCAAAGGGCAGAAAAATCCCCTGGGCAAAGCCGTCACCGGCTGCCACCGTGGCACTGTGGCCCGCGTCGTGGGCGGTGCAGCTCATTTTGATCATAATGTGCCCCTCATTGGAGGAGCCGTAATAATCGGCGTCAATAATGCCAACGGTATTGTCCAGCCCGATCCGGTGCTTAAAGCCCAGCCCGGAGCGGGGAAAGATCGCCAGCACCCAGCCCTCTGCCATCTGGGCGCGAATGCCGGTGGGCACCAGCACAGAGGTGTCCTTGGGGAAGGTCACCGCAGCCGGCGCATGGAAATCATACCCGGCAGACCCGGCGGTGGCGCGCTGCGGCAGCACAATGCTGTCATAGACAGCCTGCACATTCTCCGTCTCCGGGAACGCCTTTAGCCAGTCTTTTTGGAACTGGTCAAAACTTACCTTTTCAAACTTGGCGATCTTTTGCATATCCGTTCTCCTTTGCGTTTCTGCTCCCAGTATAACACAAAGAGCGGCAAAAAGGAAGAGCCGATGTGCAAAAGCTACAACCCAAAGGACACGGAAATGGCGTGGTCCACCTTACCCATATCCTGACCGTCCAGCGCGCCCATACGCTCCTTTAAGCGGCGCTTGTCAATGGTGCGCACCTGCTCCAGCAGCACCACGCTGTCCCGAGCCAGCCCGCAGCTGCCGGCGTTCACCTCAATGTGGGTGGGCAGGCGGCTTTTGTCGTGCTGGGAGGTAATGGCGGCGGCGATCACCGTGGGCGAGTATTTGTTGCCCACATCGTTTTGTACAATGAGCACCGGGCGCACGCCCCCCTGCTCTGAGCCCACCACCGGGCTTAGGTCTGCGTAATAAATTTCTCCGCGCTTTACAAGCACTTTTATCACCCTCGTATGCAAATTCAGACCCGGGTGCGGCCGCACTCCCGTCATTCATAGGATAGCCGGATCTGCAAGAATTTAATCAAAGGGAGAGAAAATAAAAACTCCCCTATCATTCTATGCCACCCACCGGTGGGCGCAACTGTGCACGCCCGCCAAAAAGCGGCATAGAATGGTGAGAAAGGAGAGTTCATTATGGAGAAATACGAGGAGCTTTTTAACCCCTCTTTCTTAAAAAAAGAGTCTGCGGCAAAGGACGCCTGCGACGGCCGGCCCCCGCTGCCAAAGGACGCGACCGTGACCATGGCCTATGTGCCGCTGCAAACGGATATTATCACCTACGATGAGGACAAAGCGCTGCAAAACGGCACCCTGTTCCCCACCCTGAACAAAGTCTTTTTAGGAGGGAGCGCCAAGTGAAGAAAGATAAATTGCTGCGCCGCCTGTCCGCCATGCAGTTCGCTATGTGGGAAATGCGCGAATTCCTGGACACCCACCCCAACTGCCCGGACGCCACGGCGCTCTATAACGCCTATAAAGAGAAATACGATACCCTGGCCAAGGAGTACGAGGCCCGCTTTGGCCCCCTGACCTTAAACGGCACCAACAGCGACGCCTGGCTCCAGGACCCCTGGCCCTGGGAACCCGGCTTTGACAAGGACGAGTAAAGAAGTCCTGATCATCGCCGAACAAAAAAGCACCCCGGAGAGCATACACTCTCCGGGGCATTTTTGTGATTATCTGTTATTCCTGTTATTCCGTACAGGCGTAAGAAAACACCTGTAGTTTTTCATCATCCGGCACAGTGTCATTCACATTTACGCTGTACACATTGCCCGCATACAACGCGCATTTTCCCTGATACATCAGCCGATCATCGGCATTTTTGTATTGCTGGGTCAGCACGATATGATCGTCTTGGGCCGTAAAAATGATCACGCCGTAGCTGCGCTGCGCGTCCGTGGCAAAGCAGGCAGGCAGTGCAAACGCCCGGCCGGTGGCGTTGACAGCCAAATCGGGCAAAACAGTGGTCTTTTCCAGCTTCACACTGTCTAACGC
>CAVIFY010000043.1:15921-18986 GCA_963642245.1 Bifidobacteriaceae bacterium
GTCTAACGCCTTGCCGCTCCCATCATAGAGCACCAGGCAATTTTGTCCGTCATTCAAGTTCTGCTCCACGCTGAGCCAGCGGTCCCCCACCGGGTACACGGTTTGGGCGGTGGCTGATTTTTCCGACCGGAACGGTGCTGCCAAATAAGTCCGCCGCTCCTTTTTGGTGGCAAAAGTGAATTTGCCCCGCTGCAAATCCAGTTTGACCGCCGACTGCACATCGGTCATACCACAGTCTTGATACGCGCCGATGAAAATCGCCTTTTGGGTGCAAGTGACCTTTGCAGAGCCGCCAAGCACCGCCTGCACAGTGGGCTGCGGATCGGCAAGGCAAAAGGTACCGATCACCGCGTACCTGGACTGCCGCACATTTTGGAACCGCACCATATCCTTTGCCTGCGCCCGCAGGGTCTGCGTACCGTCTGTAATATACGGAATGGCCGTCTGATCCTTGGGTGCAAAAACATAATCCGATGTTACATACAAGGTGCCGCCAACCGCATTGGCGGCAGCATACCGACCGCTTTGGGTCCATTTGCCCAGCAGTACCGGCTGCTTTTTATTCTCCACATTGTAAACTTGAACATAAGTGGTACTGTCCGTTGTGGCGCATACCGTCAGCCGATCGCCCCGGACAAAAACGCCCTCCAGTTCTGCAGCGTCCGGCAAAGCACCCGCTATACGGTGCAGCAGCTTGGTCTCTCGTCCGCGGACTTCAAAAATATAGATCTGATTTCTGTTTTTCATAGAATTGCTGCTAGTATAGGCGTAATACAAATATCCGTCCGCGATCTTGATCTGTGCCGCCTGCTCCACGCCTGCTTGTGTACGATGAAATACGGCACCGGCTTCTTCGCAGCCGGACTCACCCTGCGTTGCCGGTTGCAGCGTGGCCGTCACCGCATACACCTCATTGTAGTCCGCAAAATCCACCACCCGCTCCCGAGAGAACAGATCGCCGGAACCCGCAGCCACCACCGTGCCGCACAGTAGCATAAAGCAAGCCACAGCTGCCACCGCGGCAACCCGGTGTTTCTTCTGCCGGGGAAAGGGAACGACCTTTGGTTCTGCACCGGCCAAGATCCGTTGCCGCAGCCGATCACGGCTGAGACTCTCCGGCATTTCCGGCTGTGCGCTGTCAAATTTGTCTTTGATGAAATTGAAATCCTGATTTTTCATTTAAATCACTCCTTTAAGACAAATAGCTTTTCATTTTGGATAAACTTCTGCGCAGGCGTTGCCGAACCGTCCCGGCCGTCAGTCCTGTAATCTTTGCCACTTCTCGGCTGCTCAGTCCCACAACAACAGACAGAAGAACGATATTTTGATTTTCTTCACTTAAAATATCCAGCGCCTGACGCAGTTCCTGACTTTCCAAGTCTGCACTTTGCGCGGCGGAAAGGCTGTTTGCGTATGCGTCTATATCCGCCTGCTCCCGGCGGGCGATCTGGGCCTTTACCCCGGCCATACAGCCGTGATACAAAATGGCATAGAGCCAGGCGGCAAATGCCTCCGGCTTTTTCAGCTGCGCCAACCGAGCGTATGCGGCAAGCATACAATCCTGCACTGCGTCCTCCGCGTCTTGTGTATTGCCCAATTTGTAATAGGCATAGTTAAACAGCTTGCGCTTATATCGGTCATACAGCGTGCAAAAGGCGTCCACATCACCGGTCTGCGCACGCAGCACAAGTTCTTTTTCTGTCATATCCAAACCTCCTTTGGCCGCATTTGGAGCCAAAAGTCCCCCGCTTTTCGATGATCGTAAATTATTTGCAGGCTCTGTGTTTTTTGACTGTATAACCACCCACGGCCAATATGCACACAATTCCTGCGATGGTCAGCGGCACGCCGATCTTGCGGCTTTTCTCGTCCTTGGTCTCCGGCTTTGCCTGCAAGGCGGTAGTTGTTTCTGTGTTCGTCACCTGTGCGCCGGTCGTCTCCCCGGTATTTTTCTCACCGGGTGCCACCGCAGTGGTAGGAACCGTCCGGGTCACCTGCGCTTTTGTGGTTGTTTCCCGCTGCTTGGCAGTGGTTTTGGTCTTTTGCCGGGTACGCTCTGCACTTTGGCTCCATTGCACATGGGCCTGCACATAGGGCAGTGCCTGATCCTCACGCAGCAGCCGAACGGTGATACTCTTGTCTCCCTGGGACAGGATCTTGTAGTCCTCGCCGGATTTGGAAAGCGGAAAGGACCAACCGGTCACCGTACCCTTGCCGGTATAAGTGATCTTGCAGCCGCCGGTGACAGGGTCTGCGGTCAGCTGCACATCATCGCTGGGCTGATCGTTCACATAACCCAGCGTGTCCTGGGGATTTTCTCGCGCTGCCCAATTCGGCGTACTTTCTGCCCAGGCAGGCACGCTGCAAAACAGAAATGCCACTGCCAAAATCAACACTGCCAAAGAAATAGATACTGTCTTTTTCATAGAATTTCGTTCCTTTCTTCAACGCCGGTCCGGTCTTACAGATCGCGCCTATTCGCTCTCCTGCACCCGGCTTCATAGATATAGAGCAAAAACACCGCCGTTTGTTACACCCACAGACAAAAAAAGATTCCGTGCACCATGAATACACGGAATCCTGTCAGCAGCAAAAGGCCAAGCCCTTTGCGTATGTATTCGGTTTTTACACCTGCTCGGCGTGGACAAGCGAACGGTCCCGGCTGTAAAGCACAGGATCTTTCGTTCTCTTTGTTATTCTCCACTTAAGGCAGTCGCAATCATCGGCTTGCCGTCCCGGTCCAGCAGCGGTGTCAACCCGGCGCCATAACCGGCCGCGTGGTACAAATACTGCACGCCGGTCTCCTTGTCCACCCAAATTTCCGTTACCGTAATCGCACCTTGGGAATAGATCACTTCAAATCTTTGATTCTTCGCCATTCTTTTTTCTCCTTTTACACCTGCTCGGCGTGGACGCGCACGCGCATGGGTTTGTACCGGGTCAGCACCGTTTGCAGGGCTTCGGACGCCAGCACATCTTTGACAAAGCTATCCGGATCGTCGGCGCACACCAGATCGGAGTATTCCTCCAGCTGCTCCTCCGGCGGGTAATAGAAGCAGATGGTC
>CAVIFY010000044.1:0-18334 GCA_963642245.1 Bifidobacteriaceae bacterium
TGGTAAGACCACTCTGACCGCAGCTATCACCAAGTACCTTGCAAACAAGGGCTATGCAAAGTTCGAGGACTATGCAGATATCGATAAGGCTCCGGAAGAGAGAGAGCGTGGTATCACAATCAACACCGCTCACGTTGAGTATGAGACCGACAAGCGCCACTATGCACACGTGGACTGCCCCGGCCATGCTGACTACATTAAGAACATGATCACCGGTGCTGCTCAGATGGACGGCGCTATCCTGGTTATCGCTTCCACCGACGGCCCCATGGCTCAGACCAAGGAGCACCTGCTGCTGGCTCGTCAGGTAGGCGTGCCCGCGATCATCGTGTTCATGAACAAGACTGACCAAGTAGACGATCCCGAGCTGCTTGAGCTGGTTGAGATGGAGATCCGTGAGACCCTGGCCGAGTATGGCTTTGATGAGGATTGCCCCATCATCAAGGGTTCCGCACTGAAGGCTCTGGAAGCTTCTTCCAACGACGATCCTGCTTGCGCTTGCATCCAGGAGCTGATGGACGCTGTTGACGAGTATATCCCCACTCCGGACCGTAAGGCTGACCTGCCTTTCCTGATGCCCGTAGAGGATGTATTCACCATCACCGGTCGTGGTACTGTTGCTACCGGCCGTGTGGAGAGAGGCCAGCTGAAGACCGGCGAGGAAGTTGAGATCGTTGGTCTGAAGGACGAGAGCTCCAAGACCGTTTGCACCGGTATTGAGATGTTCCGTAAGATCCTGGACTATGCTGAGGCCGGCGACAACATCGGCTGCCTGCTGCGTGGTGTTCAGAGATCCGACATCGAGCGTGGCCAGGTTCTGGCTAAGCCCGGTTCCATTCATCCCCACACCGAGTTCACCGGTCAGGTGTATGTTCTGACCAAGGAAGAGGGCGGTCGTCATACTCCCTTCTTCAACAACTATCGTCCGCAGTTCTATTTCAGAACTACCGATGTTACCGGCGTGATCACTCTGCCCGAGGGCACTGAGATGTGCATGCCTGGCGATAACGTAAACATGGATGTTAAGCTGATCACCCCCATCGCTATTGAAGAGGGTCTGCGCTTCGCTATCCGTGAGGGCGGCCGTACCGTTGGTTCCGGCGTTGTTACCGCTATCAAGGAGTAATTCTCAGAATTACAAAATCTATAAAGGAGCAAGTCTTCGGACTTGCTCTTTTTGCTTGTGTGCTTATAAAATGTTATATCATCTTCATTCCGACTGAGAATATCAGTCGGTATTTTGATTTTGGGCGCGGGGATGTGATTTTTCCTGTTTCTATGGGGTGGTACGGTGTTGCAATCCCATGGAAATAATGATACAATGACCACATAAGGGGGGCTTTCTATGCAAAAAAAGATCTATACTGTGGCTACGGCCCATTTGGACACCATTTGGTCCTGGGATTTTGAGACCACCGTGTCCCGGTATATTTACAACACGCTGGTGGACAATTTTGCACTGTTCCAAAAATATCCCACCTACCACTTCAATTTTGAGGGCAGCTATCGATACGAGCTGATGGAGGAATATTACCCGGAACTGTACGCCAAAATGCAGGACTATATTGCCCAGGGGCGGTGGAGCGTGTGCGGCTCCGCCTTTGAAAACGGCGATGTGAATGTGCCGTCGCCGGAGGCGCTCTTTCGCAATATTCTCTACGGCAACCGCTATTTTGAGGAGAAATTCGGCAAGCGCTCGGTAGATATTTACCTGCCGGACTGCTTTGGCTTCGGTTGGGCGCTGCCCAGCATTATGGCCCACGCCAACCTGATGGGCTTTACCACCCAAAAGCTGGGTTGGGGCGGCGCCTACGGCATTCCCTTTGATATTGGCGTGTGGCAAGGACCGGACGGCGCGCAGGTGCTGGCCAGCCTGAACCCCCACGATTATTACTTTACGCTGAAAAAGCTGCGGGACTGGGACTTTGTGCAGCAAAAGCTGAAAGAAAACGAAAAATACGACCTGAACAGCACCATGATCTTCCACGGGATCGGCGATCGGGGCGGCGCGCCCAAAGAGGCCTCCGTGGCTTTTGTGGAGCAGGAGATCAACAAAAACAAAGGCAGCGATGTGCAGGTGCTGGCGTCCGGTGCGGACGACCTGTTCCGTGACTTGAACGCGCAGCTGACCCCGGAGCAAAAAGCCAAGTTGCCTCGGTGGGAGACGGAACTGGTGATGCAAAATCACGGCGTGGGCGGCTACACTTCCCGGGCCGTGGGCAAGCGCTGGAACCGCCGCTGCCAGGAGCTGGCGGATATGGCGGAGCGCTCCGGCGTGGTGGCCGATTATCTGGGCACCGCTCATTATAACAAGGACGCCATGGAACTGAACTGGAAGCGTACCATTGCCCACCAGTTCCACGACGATCTGCCGGGCACCTCGGTGCAGCGCGCCTATCGCCGCAGCTGGAACGACTACGGTATGGCCATGAACGGCTTTGCCGGTGAGTTGACCCAGGCTGCCGGGTCTGTGGGCAGTCTGCTGAAAACGGACTTCTGTGCCGGTACGCCGGTGACGGTATTTAACAGTCTGGAAGTGGATCGCACGGACGCGGTGACTCTGGAATTGCCAAATTGGCCCAAGGCTTTTGCCCGGGTGTATGACCCCAAGGGCAGGGAAGTGAAAAGCCAGGTGAACCGCTACGAGAACGGCACGGCGGAGTTGGTATTTGTTGCCACGGTGCCGGCGCTGGGCTTTGCGGTCTATGATGTGCGGCCCTCCGATGTGCCCTGCCGCCTGCGGGGCAGCCTGTCCATCAGCAGCGAAAATCAGATGGAGAACCAAAAGTACATTGTGCGCCTGAACAAAAAGGGCAACATTACTTCAATTCTGGATAAAGAGATGGACGAGCAGGAGCTGCTGGCGGAGCCGATCAGCCTGGGGCTGTTCAAGTACACCGGCTCCAAGCCCTGGCCTGCCTGGGAGATGAATTATAAAGAAGCCAACAAGGACCCGGACCGCCTGCCCAACCCGGTGACGGTGACTATTCAGGAGAAAGGCCCGGCGCGGGTGTCCTTCTGTGTGGAGCAAAAGGACGGGGACTCTACCTTTAAGAATATCATTGCCCTGACCGACGGCGGCAGCCGGGTGGAGGTGTATTCCGAGATCGAGTGGCGCAGTCTGCACACCATGGCGAAGAACAAATTTGCCTTTGCCTGCACCAACCCGGAGGCCACCTTTGACCTGGGGCTGGGCGCTATTCGCCGGGGCAATATGACGGAAAAGCTGTTTGAAGTGCCTGCCCAAAACTGGGTGGACCTGACGGATAAAAGCGGCGACTGGGGCGTGTCTGTGCTCAGCGAGTGCAAGTACGGCTGGGACAAGTATAAGGACAACACCCTGCGTATGACCGTGCTGCACAGCCCGGTGCGCAATTACCGGATCGACTCTATGCAGTCCATGATGGACCTGGGGCTGAACCGATACAGCTACGCCCTGTTCTCCCACAAGGGGCAGGTGGGCGCTGACACCCAAAATCAGGCCCGCGCCTTTTTGCAGCCCCTGACCGGGTATGTGGAGCAAAAGCACCCGGGCGTGCTGGGCACTGCGTACAGCTTTGGGACCGGCTCCCATCCCCAGGTGGTGCTGCGGGCAATGAAGTTGGCAGAGGACGGCGATGAGATCGTGGTGCGCCTGAACGAGGGCGCCGGTACGCCGGTGGAGCACTACACCCTGCGCCTGGGCGCCGGTGTGGCAGAAGCCCGAGAGCTGTTTGCCTCAGAAGAAGAAAAAGGCCCGGCCACGGTAGAAGACGGCTGCCTGGTCACGGACTTTACACCGTATCAGATCAAGACCTTTGCCCTGCGGCTGCAACCGGCGGCGCAGGTGGGTCACGCAGCCAAGGCCACGCCCCTGGCGCTGCCTATGGATGTGCAGTTGATCACCAAGCAAGGGGAGCAGGGCGAACTGCCCCTGTCCATTCCCGCAGAGCGGATCGGCCAGCAGGTGACGGCGGCCGGTATTCCCTTTGCCATTACAAAGGACGGCAAAAACGCCCTGCGTGCTGCCGGTCAGACCCTGACCTTAAAGAAAGATACCCGCCGACTGGCGCTGCTGCTGTCTGCGGACAGCAACCGCATTTTAGACTTTACGGTGGACGGTAAAACCGTGCCGTGCTCGGTGCTGAGCCGTACCCGGCGCTTTGCCGGCTGGGATCTCTATGATCTGCACGAGACCGCCCATATTCAAGAGGGGCAGCTGGGGTATGTAAGCACCCACAGCCACAACCCGGACGGCACGGACGCCATTGCCAAGGAACTGTACTTCTATATTTTAGTCTTAGATGTGCAGGGCGGCACGGTGGTGCTGCCCCGGGACGAAGAAACGCTGATCCTGGCGGCAACGGAGCTGAACACGGTGGCTGCGCCCTGTGTGACCCCGCTGTATGACCGGGTAGAGGACCGCCCCTTTGACTACACCATGCGCCTGGGAGACAAGCTGCGCTACCTGTGTATGAAACTGCCCTGGTATATGGGCGACAAAGGCCGCTATTTCAGCTGCTACAACCGAGGAAGAGAGAGGGAATAAAATGAAACCGAATTTTGACCAAAACTGGACCACCACCAACGGCGGTGTGCCCCTGAACGACAGCGAGGTGGAGCGCTATATCAGCGTGGTGCCCCGCTCCAATCAGTACCATTTGGCCCAGCAGCCGTTTTACTGCTTTATGCACTTTGGCATGAACACCTGCACCCAGCGGGAGTGGGGCTCTGCCAGAGAGACGGTGCAGGACTTTACCATCAAGAAGATCAAGCCGGAGCAGTGGGTGCGCACGGTAAAAGCCGCCGGTGCCAGCGGCATTATCCTCACCTGTAAGCACCACGACGGCTTTTGTCTGTGGCCCAGTGAATACACCTCTTTCAGTGTGAAGAACACGGATTTTGACGGCGATATTGTAAAGCAGGTGTCTGACGCCTGTGCTGCCGGTGGGCTGGATTTCGGCGTGTATCTTTCCCCTTGGGATATGCACGAGCCTACCTACGGCACCCCGGACTATAACGACTATTTTTGCAATCAGTTGACGGAGCTGCTCACCAATTACGGCCATATCAGCGAGGTATGGTTTGACGGTGCCAAGGGCGCCAATGTGCCGGACTTTGAGTACGACTGGGCACGGTATTATGCCCTGATCCGCAAGTTGCAGCCGGACGCACTGATCTCCATTTGCGGCCCGGATGTGCGCTGGGTGGGCAACGAGGGCGGCAAGACCCGCAAAAGCGAGTTCTGCGTGGTGCCTGCGCACCTGGCAGACGCGGAAAAGACCCACGAGAAGAGCCAGCACGGCGAGGGCGACGCTGCCGCGCTGAAAAAGCTGAACAATATGGACGAGGACCTGGGCAGCCGCAAGGTCCTGTCTACGGCCCAGGATCTGATCTGGTATCCGGCAGAGGTGGATGTGTCCATCCGCAGGGGCTGGTTCTGGTCCAAGAATGAGGACCGCACGGTCAAAAGCGCCCGCAAACTGTTTAAGCTGTATCTTGGCTCCGTTGGCAACAACTGCACCCTGCTGCTGAATGTGCCGCCCACCAACAAGGGCGTGATCCACCCCAAAGACGCCCGCGCCTTAAAGGGCATGGGCCAGGCCGTTCGCAAGATGACCGAGCACCCGATCATCACTTACCAGTTGGGCGAATTAAAGCCGGAGCAGGGGTATATCGACTTTGACTTTGACAGTGTACATAAGCTGAAATATGTGATCCTGTCAGAGGAGATCCGCAAGAGCCAGCGGGTGGAGGCCTTTGAACTGTGGGCCAAGAAGCCGAACGGCAAGATGAAGCGCATTTACAAGGGCACGGTGATCGGTATGAAGAAGATCGTGCAGCTGCGCCGGGGCTTTAACTGCCTGGGCGTGCGCCTGGTGATCCGCCAAAGCCGCAGCACCCCCAATATTGCCGAGATCGGATTTTACGAATAATTGCCAAAAAAGCCGGGTCAAGCGCCCGGCTTTTTATCTTGCTATTTTTGCCGGCGGTGCTATAATAGTTCTATTGCAAAGAAAGAAGGCATAGAATGAAGGCAAAAAAGCAAGCGTATCGCTGGGGTATGTACCTGCTGGGGCTGCTGTCTTTGGCGCTGGGTATTACTCTGAACACCAAGTGCGGGCTGGGCGTTTCGCCCATTATTTCCGTGGCATACAGCGCGGCGCTGATTTTGAAGTTAAGAGTGGGGGACACCACCATGGTGCTGTACGCCGCCTTTGTGGTGGTGGAGCTGGTGATCCACGCTGCCCACCGGTGCAAGGCACGGCAGTATGTGCTGGATCTCTTGCAGCTGGCCTTTAGCGTGGTGTTTACCCGGCTGATCAATGTGTTTTCCGTTTATATTCCCCAGCTGGATACGGACTTCGCCGGTCGCTGGCAGGGCAGTCTGCCGGTGCGGCTGCTGGTGCTGGCCGTAGCCATTATCCTCACCGGTATCGGGGCGGCGCTGTCGCTGAATATGCGCCTGGTGCCCAATCCCGGCGACGGGGTGGTGCAGGCGGTGGCCGACGGGATCGGCAAGCCGGTGGGCTTTACCAAAAACTGCTGGGATATTTTAATGGTAGTGATCAGCTCCGGGCTGACCCTGGCGCTGTACAGCCGCATTGCCGGTACGCCCGGCCAGGCCTTTTTGTCTGTGATCGGCATTGGCACGGTGCTGGCGGTGATCGGCGTGGGTCGGGTGATCGCCCTGTTCAACCGGCTGACCTATACCCACATGACCCGCCGGGCGGGGGTAACGGCGCCTGTAAAAACAAACGCATAGTATGAAAAAAGGACTTGTTCTCATGAACAAGTCCTTTCCTTTTGGTCCGGTTTACTCCATGGCCCGGGACACGGTCTCTCCGGCACGAGAGGCAGCCTCGCTGAGATCGGTGGCGCCCTCACGCACCTTGGAGCCGGCCTCGGACGCACCCTCGCTTAGTGCCTCGCCGGGGCTTTCCATAGTGGTCTCTTCCCGGGCGGCGGTGGTGTCGCTAACGGTGGTGTTCGGCTCCGTGGTGGGGTTCTCTTCCTGCTTGGCGCAGCCCAGCAGCACGCTTGCCAGCACGGTCACGGCTAATGCTAAGATCATCAATCGGTTTTTCATAGTGTTGCCTTCCTTTCGGTTCTATTCTGCCCGGCGGCGCCGGGTTTATGCGTTTTTATTTGGTCAGGGTGCCCTGGTCGCTGTACAGCAGCAGGAGAATGTCCTCCTCTGCGCCGGTGGCGGCGTTCAGGTACACCAGTGCGTCCTCCCCGGTATCTGCCGAGTGGGTGAGCACCTCGATACAGGCCACCTCCCGGCCGTCCTCCTTGGGGATTAGGCACTTTTTGGTGCTCTTTACCTCCAAATAGGGGCTGATCTTGGCGGTGGCTGCCTTTTCCGATAGGGTAAAGGTGGGCACATTCCGCCGGTGGTGGTTGGTGATATAGCCCCGGGCCTCCAGCGATACCACGCTGCCGTCCCGCAGGGACACGCCCACTTTGATCAGATCCGTATAGTAGAGCACCCCGTCTCGGCAGTAGGCAAAGTTGACGGTGCAGATATTGCCGCCGGTGGCGTAATAGGTGGAGCGCATATCCCGGTAGCCCAGCTTCTTTAGATAGGCAGCGGCCTGCTTGACCGCTTCCTTTTCGTCCATGGACTTGGCGTTCACTTTGCCGCCGTAGAGAATGGTGCTCACATACCCGCCGCTCTTGGTCACATTCACCGTCTGCTGCCCTTTGGTGAACACATAGGCAGGCATTCGCCCGGCCTCGCCCTCCAGTCGGTTCAGGCTGGTCTCATTGCAGCCCAGCGCCTTGGCCGCGATTTTGGCGGCGGCGTCCTTGCTGATCTTGTCCTGCCCTTTGAGCAGCTGCGGCTCCTTGTGCAGCACCGCGTCCGCAAAGGGACCGTCATACAGTAGGGTGGGGAAGTTCTCAAAGGCTTCCTCCGCGGTGGAAAAGTCCGTGTTGATGGCAGGCAGGCTGGTGCCGTCCGCCGCCTTTACATTGCGCTTGGTGATCTGGCCGCCGCTATTGCAGATCTCTACCATTTGGGTCACGCTGTTTTTATATTTGGTGGCGTATTGCAGCAGCCGCAGCAGATTTTCGTGCTCCTTGGCGCTGACAGCCTCGCCGGCATAGACTTTTTTGCTGAGATAAGTGGCGTAGTCCCCGGCCTGGCTTAGGAATTTATAGGTACCGGCCAGGTTCATCTGCTCCACCGGCAGGCGAGACAGAGAGTCCTTGGCCTGGTTGGCCTGCTGGGACAGGTCCCGGCTCACATCGGACAGGGTGGCGGCGCCGTTTGCATAGACGCTTTTGGTCAGATCAGTCTCAATGCCCTCCAGGTCCTCCGCCAGGGCAGACAGGCTTTGGCGGTAGGTGCTCTCCAGCCGCGCCCGGTACTGGGCAGCCTGTACGGCGCCGGTGATGGCGTAGATGACCAAAATGCCCACCAGCAGCAGACCAAAGGACAGCAGCCGCACGGAACTTCGCTTTGTCATAGTCATTCCTCATTCCCTTGGGGCAGCGCAGCGCTGCCGCCGAATTTCTTTTACTATTTTTGACGGAAATTTGAAAAACATACAAAAAAATCTTAACTCCCGGGTCAAAGTATGCTATACTGTAACTGACTATGTAACCTGGAGCAGTGTATAATGAAATTGATGGAGAAAAAACGCATTGTGGTCAAAGTAGGCACCTCCACTTTGACCCACGATACAGGCAAGACCAATATTGCCCGAATGGCCAAGCTGGTGTCCGTGCTGGCAGACCTGAAGAATGCCGGTCACCAGGTGGTGCTGGTGTCCAGCGGCGCCGTAGGGATCGGTGCCGGTAAGCTGGGTATGCGCGAGCGCCCGGACCATACCAGCGGGCTGCAAGCCTGTGCGGCAGTGGGGCAGTGCGAGCTGATGTTCCTGTATGACAAGCTGTTTTCCGAGTACGGGGTGGTGGTGAGCCAGCTGCTGTTTACCGGCTACACCTTAAATCACCCGGAGGAAAAGGCCCACCTGGTGGACACCTTTAATCAGCTGCTGGAATATGACGCCCTGCCTATTGTGAATGAAAACGACAGCGTGTCCGTTGAGGAGCTGCTCCACGGCGACAACGACTGCCTGTCTGCCACGGTGGCCCAGCTGATCGGGGCGGATCTGCTGATCCTGCTGACTGATACGGACGGGCTGTTTGACGCCAACCCGGCAGAGAATGAGGACGCCCGGCTTATCGGCCGTGTGGCAGAGATCAATGACGATGTGTACGCCGTAGCCGGTGGCGCCGGCAGCAAGGGCACCGGCGGCTTTGCAACAAAAATTCGGGCGGCGGAGATCGCCACCGGTGCCGGTATTCCGGTGATCATTATGAACGGCGAGCGGCCCACTGCCATTTATAAGGTGCTGGAGGGGCAGCCCATCGGCACTTATTTTGAAGCGAACAGCAGGTGAGCAACATGGATGAGAAGATGAGAGAAATGGGGATCCGCGCCAAGCACGCCGCCGGTGTGCTGGCCACCCTGACAACGGAAGAAAAGAACGCGGGCCTGCTGGCCATTGCCGACGCCCTGCGTGGGCGGCAGACGGAAATCCTGGCTGCCAATGCGCTGGATCTGGAGGCCGGTAAGGTAAACGGTATGTCCCCGGCGCTGCTGGATCGGCTGGCGCTGAACGGTGATCGGATCGAGGGTATGGCCCAGGGCTGCCAGGATGTGGCGGACCTGCCGGACCCTTGCGGTCGCGTGCTGGAGAGCCAGACTCGGCCCAACGGCCTATATATGGAAAAGGTCAGCGTGCCCATCGGGGTCATTGGCATTGTGTATGAGGCCCGGCCCAATGTAACGGTGGACGGCGCGGCTCTGTGCCTAAAGAGCGGCAACGCCGTGATCCTGCGGGGCGGCAAAGAGGCCATTCACTCCAACCGTATGCTGGCCCAGGTGATGCGGGACGCCCTGTTTGACGCAGGCATTGTGCAGGACGCGGTGGCGCTGGTGCAGGACACCTCCCGGGCTTCCGCTACCGAGATGATGCACATGAAAGGCTATATCGACTGCCTGATCCCCCGGGGCGGCAAGGGACTGATCGCTGCCGTGTGCGAGAACGCCACCGTGCCGGTGATCGAGACCGGCTCCGGCAACTGCCATATTTATGTGGACGCTACGGCGGATGTGGATATGGCGGCGGATATTATCTTTAACGCCAAGACCCAGCGGATCGGCGTGTGCAACGCCTGCGAGAGTCTGGTGATCCACCAGGATATTATCGACCACGCACTGCCGGCCATTAAGCTGCGGCTGGACGAAAAGCATGTGGAAATGCGGGGCGACGCCCGGGCCATGCAGGCCTGTGACGGTTTGGTGCCCGCCACGGAAGAAGATTTTTATACCGAGTATTTGGATTATATTATCAGCGTAAAGACGGTGAAGAGCGTGGACGAGGCCATTGATTTTATCAATGTGCACTCCACCGGCCACAGCGAGGCCATCATCACCCGGGACGAGGAGAACGCTCGCCGCTTTTTGCAGCGAGTGGACTCGGCGGCGGTGTATGTGAACGCCTCCACCCGGTTTACCGACGGTGCGGAGTTTGGCCTGGGGGCGGAGATCGGTATCTCTACCCAAAAGCTGCACGCCCGCGGTCCTATGGGTCTGCGTGCCCTGACCACCACCAAATACTTGATCTTTGGCAACGGACAGGTGCGATAAAATGAACCAGACAGTAGAAAAAGAGCGGCTGCGCCGGCGAAAGCAAAATCGGCGCCGTGCCCGCACCAAGCGCTTTTTTATGGTGCTGGGTGTGCTGGTGGTGGCGCTGGCTGCATTCCTTATTACCGTTAAGATCTGCAAGCCGGATTTTGATTTTTCCGTTCTGGTGCCGGACAGGGCGGTGGCCTTTGTGCAGGAGGATGTGCTGGGGCGCACCACCACAGCGCCTACCACCCAGGCACCTACGGCGCCGCCGACTACGGAGAAACCCACTTATGCCGATTATAAGGAGGCCTCTGCCTTTGCTTTTGACACTTCCAAGCAGGGCAGCCAGGTGGGCAATATTCTCAATCAGACCCACGGGGCAGTGACCTTTAACGGCGCGTATATTTATTTTGCCGCGCCGGGCAAGGGCATTTACCGTTTTGCCCCGGCGGAGGAGACCACCGCCAAGGTAAAGGGCGTAAAGAACGCCTGCTGCCTGAATATTATGGGCGATTTTCTCTATTATATTGATAAAGACAGCAAAAAGCTGCAAAAGCTCTCTGTCTCCGGCGGCGACGCTGTGACCCTGCTTACCGACGCCCGCCGGGCCTACGGCTACAACGACCGGCTGTTTTGCCTGACCGGCGACTCTCTGTACACCGTGACGGCGGCAGGGGACAAGACCCTGCTTTATACGGCGGGGGCGGACAAAAAGCTGGCGCTGGTGGGCATTTCCCTGACGGATGTGTATTTTACCGAGACGGACGATCTCACCGGCGAGGTAGAGTACCTGACCGTGGGGCAGACCGGCGGCAACAGCACCCACTTCCGTGCCGCCACGGAGAAGGACGAGGTGCGCTCTATGGCGCTGGAAAACGGCTACTTCTATTATTATCAGCGCCAGTCGGACGATCGGTACGACCTGGTGCGCCAAAAGTTCGGCAGCCAAAAGACCGTGACTTTGCTGGAGAATGTGGGCGCTACCGATTACCCGGTGGTGTACGCCAACCGGCTGTATTATACCGATTATAAAGGCAGCGCCGCCCGGGCCATGGAGCTGAATATGAACTCCGGCGCCAAAAAGGTAATGCTCACCGCTTCCGGCGCGGACAAGTCCGGCACCGTGGCTGTGGCCTGCGGCTATCAGTATATCTTTTTGATCGGCAAAAAGACGGAGAGCGGCGGCAGTGTGTACCGCGCCTCCTGCATTTACACCTCTGCCTCGGCAGACAATACCATGGACTTCCGCGGCGGCAAATGGTCCTACTAATCAATCCCCCTGAGTAAAGGAACGAAACACAGTGGATAAGTACAAAAAACTCGCTTCCAATACCATTATCTTTGCCATCGGCACCTTTTCGTCTAAGATCCTGTCGTTTTTGCTGATGCCCTTTGTCACCCGTATGATGACCACGGGCAGCTACGGCGCGGCGGATCTGATTCAGCAGACGGGCAATGTGATCATACCCATTGCCTTTTTGTGCGTCAACTCGGCAGCGTTGCGCTTTTCAATGGACAAGGCGGAGCGCAAGAGCGATGTGTTCACCGTAGGCGTGCGAGTGACCCTGGCGGGCTTTTTGGTATTCCTGCTGTTTGCGTACCCCATCAGTTTAATTAAAATCAACGACTTTAAGCTGGGCGATTACCTGGTGCTCATTTATGTGTTTGTGCTCACCTCCGGCTTTCGCCAGCTGTGCCAGCAGTTTGTGCGCGGTTCCGGCCATGTAAAGCTGTTTGCCATTGACGGTATTTTGGCCACCGTGACCTACCTGCTGTTTACCATGCTGTTTTTGGGCGTGTTCAAGTGGGGCGTCACCGGCTATATTTTGGCTATCGTGGCGTCGGACTTCTGCTCCGTGCTGTTCTTTACCGTTACCGCCAAGCTGTACCGCTATGTGCGCATTAAGGGCGTGCACCGCCAGACCGGGCGGGATATGCTGCGCTACTGCGTGCCCATGATCCCCACCATTATTCTGTGGTGGATCATCAATGTGTCTGACCGGTATATGGTCACTTATTTTGTGGGTTCTTCCGCCAACGGCCTGTATTCTGCCGCGTCTAAGATCCCCAATTTGGTGATCATGTGCGCCTCTGTGTTTACAGACGCCTGGCAGCTGTCTGCGGTGGACGAGTATAATAATAAAGATACCGCCCGGTTCTTCTCCAAGATCTTTCGCGTGTACTGTGGCGGCACCTTCTTTGTGGCGTCTTTCCTGATCTTGACCTGTAAGATCATTACCAAAGTATTGGTGGCAGACGCGTATTTTGACTCCTGGCAGTATGTGCCGGTGCTGATCATCTCCACCGTGTTCTCCTGCCTGGTGAACTTCCTGGCCTCCATCTATATGGCGGAGAAGAAGAACATTATGGCCATGGTGACCGCCCTTACCGGCGCGGTGACCAATGTGGCGCTAAACCTGATCTTGATCCCCCGTATGGGCGCCAACGGCGCGGCCATTGCCACCGCCTGCGCCTTTGTGGTGGTGTTCCTGACCCGCAGTCGAGACACCCGCCGGTTTATCAAGATCAACTACCAGCCGGTGGTGCTCACCTGCCAGACCGTGGTGCTGGTGGCCCAGACCGTGGCGGCGCTGTGCCTGCACGGCGTGTGGTTCTATGTGGCAGAGGTGCTGCTGTTTGCCCTGATGTTGGGAATGAACTGGTATCAGGTGGTGGAGCTGTACAAGCTGGTGTCCACCAAAATGCTGTCTAAACTGAAAAAGCCGAAAGCAGAGGAAGAATAAGTGAAATGTTCCGGGCATAGGCTCTTTTAGCGCCTTGCTATTGATTTATAGGCGATTTTAGTATATAATCTACAAATGGAACACGAATTTTTGCGTGATTTATAATAATTTTTGGAGGATTTGTATGAAATCAACGATTTCTGTGGCACAAGCAAAGCGACTGATCCACGACAAACTCAGTCACTTCTTCGGCGTTACGCCGGCGGACGCCACCAATGAACAATATTACAAGGCGGTGGCTATGATCCTGCGGGAGATGCTCAGCGAGAAAAACAGCCAGTTCCGCCACCAGGCCGAGGGCCAGGACTCTAAGCAGATCTACTATCTGTGCATGGAGTTCCTGATGGGCCGTTCCTTAAAGAACAACCTGTACAACCTGGGCCTGACCGAGACCTTTGAAAAGGCGCTGGCCGGTTTTGATGTAAAGCTGGATCAGCTGTACGATGAAGAGCCGGACGCCGGTTTGGGCAACGGCGGCTTGGGCCGCCTGGCTGCCTGCTATCTGGACGGCCTGGCCTCTGACGGCTACCAGTCCATGGGTTATTCCATTCGGTACGAGGCCGGTATTTTTAAGCAAAAGCTGGTGGACGGCTGGCAGACGGAGCTGCCGGACTTTTGGCTGCCCGGCGGCGAGGTTTGGCTGGTGCCCCGGGAGGAGCGCGCCCAGACCGTCAGCTTTGAGGGCTGGGTAGATGAAAGCTGGGACGGCGAGTACCACACCGTCACCATGCGGGACTGCAACACTGTGACCGCTGTGCCCTACGATATGTATGTAAGCGGCCTGGGCGACGGCGTGGCCCGTCTGCGCCTGTGGGCGGCCCGCAAGCCTGCGCTGGATATGAGCCTGTTTAACCAGGGCGAATATATCAAGGCCATGGAGCAGTCTGCCATGGCAGAGACCATCAGCAAGGTACTGTACCCGGCGGATAACACCCCGGAGGGCAAGTCCCTGCGCCTGCGCCAGCAGTATTTCCTGGTGTCTGCCTCTGTGCAGGATATTATCCACCGTCACCTGTCCAAGTACGGCACCCTGGATAACCTGCCGGAGAAGGTGGCGATCCATATTAACGACACCCACCCCACCATGGCCATTCCGGAGCTGATGCGCATTATGCTGGACGAGTGCGGCTATGACTGGGATACGGCGTGGAAGCTGGTCACCGAGACGGTGGCTTACACCAACCACACGGTGATGAAAGAGGCGCTGGAGTGCTGGAGCGAGGATCTGTACAAGCGCCTGCTGCCCCGTATTTATGAGATCACCAAGGAGATCGACAACCGTTTCCGTGCCTTTGTTTGGGGCGCGACCCATGACGCCGACAAGGTGGAGCGTATGGCCGTGATCTCTTGCGGCGCCGTGCGTATGGCCAACCTGTGCGTGGCCGGTTCTCACAGCGTCAACGGCGTGTCTGCCTTGCATAGCGAGATCTTGAAGGACACGGTGTTCCACGATTTCTACACCATCACCCCGGCCAAGTTCACCAATGTGACCAACGGCATTGCTTTTCGCCGCTGGCTGTGCCAGTCCAACCCGCAGCTGACCGATTATTTGACGGAGCTGATCGGCGACGACTTTATCAAGCACAGCGATCGTCTGCTGACCCTGCGGGATTACAAGGACGACCCGGCAGTGCTGGAGCAGCTGCAAAAGATCAAGCGCGCCAACAAAGAGCGCTTTGCCAAGGTAGTGAAGAAGCAGAGCGGCGTGGTGCTGGATCCGGACTCCATCTTTGATGTGCAGGTCAAGCGCCTGCACGAGTACAAGCGCCAGCAGCTGAATGTGCTGAACATTATTGCCCAGTACCAGGCGCTGAAAGCGAACCCCAATATGGACTTTACCCCCCGGACTTACATTTTTGCCTCTAAGGCAGCCCCCGGTTACTATATGGCAAAGAAGATCATTCAGCTGATCGACGCCCTGGCCCAGGTGGTCAATAACGACCCGGACACCAAGGATAAGCTGAAAGTGGTGTTTATGGAGGACTACTCCGTGTCCCTGGCAGAGGTGCTGATGCCTGCTGCGGACATCAGCGAGCAGATCTCTTTGGCCGGCACGGAGGCGTCCGGCACCGGCAATATGAAGTTGATGCTCAATGGTGCTATCACCCTGGGCACCCTGGACGGCGCCAATGTGGAGATCTGCAATGCCGTAGGGGAGGACAATATCTTCCTGTTCGGTATGAAGACCCCGGAGGTGGAGGCCCTGCGCCGCAGCGGCTATCACCCCATGAACTATGTGACCAATAATCCGGCGCTGAAGAACGCCATTGATATGATCCAGTACGGCGTGAACGGCAAGGACTTTAGCGAGATCACTTCCTCGCTGATCAATGTGGACCCGTATATGGCGCTGGCTGATTTTGCCGATTATCAGAACGCCCAGCAGCGCTCGGCACAGGTGTATGCAGACAAGACCGCCTTTGCCAAGATGAGCCTGATGAACATCAGCGGCGCAGGCATTTTCAGCGCCGACCGTGCCGTGCAGGAATATGCGGAGAATATTTGGCACACTCACCCGGTGGTCACCGCGCAGCCCCAGCCCCAAAAGGCGGCAGCCGCTGCGGAGAAGCCCGCCGAGAAGCCGGTGAAGAAACCCGCAGCCAAAAAGCCTGCGGCCAAAAAGTCCGCTGCCAAGAAAACCACTAAGAAGAAATAAATCTGCTTGCGGCAGGCGCAGGGCAATGCCTGTGTCTGCCGCTTTTTACTGTTTAAGAGAGGGAAAGTATGCTGATCTTCAACGCCAGAGACCCACAGTACAAGTCGCCCATTCGCGCCGTGGCAACGGACGAGTCGGTGCACCTGCGGCTGGTGGTCTCGCGGGATATGCACTGCTCCGGCGCCCGGCTGGTGGTCACCAAGGACGGCGAAACGCCGGTGCCTTACGGTATGTTTTGGGCCGGTATGTGCGGCACGGAGGCAGAGTATTGGGAACTGCACTTTGCCGCCACCACCCCGGGACTGTATTTTTATCATTTTGAGCTGGACACCCCCTGGGGACTGCACTTTGTGCGCAACGCCGGGAACGGCAAAGGGGATTTTCTGCCGGACGGCGCGGATTTTCAGCAGACGGTGTATGATAAGGATTTTCAGACCCCGGCTTTTTTACGGGGCGGGCTGATTTATCAAATTTTCCCGGATCGGTTTTACAATTCCGGCGCGCCAAAGACCGGCGTGCCCACCACCCGGGTGCAGCGGAGCTGGGGAGAGGAGCCTTTTTGGGACGAGGCCCAGATGAACGGCCTTTGGAACAACGATTATTTTGGCGGCGACCTGAAAGGCATTGCGGAGAAGTTGCCGTATATTGCCAAGCTGGGCGTGACCGCTATTTATTTGAACCCGATTTTTGAGGCCCATTCCAACCACCGGTACGACACCGGGGATTATGAAAAGATCGACCCTATGCTGGGCAATGCAGAGGACTTAAAGGACCTTTGCGCCCAGGCCAAAAAGCTGGGGATCGGCGTGATCCTGGACGGCGTGTTCAGCCACACCGGGCGGGACTCCAAGTATTTTAATTACTACGGCCATTACCCCACGGTGGGCGCCTATAACAGCCCGGACAGCCCCTATTACAGCTGGTATCAGTTCGGCAAGGACCGGGACGATTATAAGTCCTGGTGGGGCATTCGCCTGCTGCCGGAGATCAACGAGGAGGAGCCGTCTTATCGGGATTATATTTGCGGGGAGAACGGCATTCTCCGCCGCTGGATGCGCTGCGGCATCAGTGGCTGGCGGCTGGATGTGGCGGATGAGCTGCCGGATGTGTTTCTGGACGACCTGCGCCGGGCGGTGAAAAGTGAGAACCCGGACGCCATCATTATCGGCGAGGTGTGGGAGGACGCCACTACCAAGTTTGCCTATGGGCAGCGGCGGCGCTATCTGCTGGGGGACCAGTTGGACAGCGTGATGAATTATCCCTTTGCCGCGGCCATTTTGCAGTTCGTGCGCTACGGCGGCGGCCAGGCGTTTTTGGACGCCATCTTGTCCATTACCGAGCATTATCCGCCCCAGGTGACGGCGGTGCTGATGAACCATATCGGCACCCACGATACCCTGCGGGCCATTACCGCGTTGGCCGGGCCGGACTGTACCGGCCAGGGACGGGCTTGGCAGCACCGCAACAATACCCTGTCCGGGGCAGATTATGCCCGCGGGGTGCAGCTGCTGAAGCTGGCTTCTTTCCTGCAATATACTTTGCCCGGCGTGCCCTCTCTCTATTACGGAGATGAAGTGGGTATGCAGGGCATGAAAGACCCCTTTAACCGGGGCTGTATGCCCTGGGAGCACCAGGACCCGGATCTGCTCCATTGGTATCAGCGGCTGGGCCAAATTCGCCGGGGCTGCAAGGCGCTGGCACAGGGCGAGTTCGTGCCGGTGCAGGGCGACCTGGGCGGCGTGTGCTATGAGCGCCAAAGCGATGGCGCCCGCCTGCTGGCGGCAGTGAACCGCACCCCGGAGCCAAAGACCTTCACCGTGGACCCGGTGTGGGACAATGCCTATGCCTTCTTTGACGATACCTGCACCGCCGGCCACCTGACCGTCCCTCCCATGTCCGCCGCTTTGCGCGTGCGTCAGTAATCCTTTTCCACCGAAATGCTCATGGAGCCATGTACAAAAAATTCAGAAGATGATGTCCGCATTTTAGGAAAGGGAGTGTACAGACGATGGCCAAGGTAAAACTCTACGACGCTGAAAAAGAAGAACTTTTGGCGCTTGGAAGAGAATACTCAGTTCGTAGAGAGAAAATTCTCAAAGAGTGGGAGAAAAAATTGAAAAAAGATTATCGCTATGAACGGTGCAATACATCGGAAATGCGTGCGCTGGAAGTCGAGGTTAAACGCCGGTATGGTGAAATACTGGAAAAGTACAAGGCGCTCCGTGCAGAGCAAGAACAAGATCAATAACCCACAGAAAGCAGAGTTGCAGATTGCGACCCTGCTCTTTTTATACCCATTTTCAG
>CAVIFY010000045.1:0-13557 GCA_963642245.1 Bifidobacteriaceae bacterium
AAGCCGCACTGATAACCGATGGCGAACCAGGTCCACTTGGCATTGTTCATCTCTCTGCGGATTGCACCGATGGCTGCAAAGCAGGGTGCGCACAGCAGGTTGAAGATCAGGAAGGAATAGCCCTGAACGCCGTTGAATGCGTCAGCAATGGCAGTGTACACATCGGCACCGCCGCCACCGTACAGGATACCCAGCGTACCTACGATGTTCTCCTTTGCCACCAGGCCGGTGATGGAGGCCACAACAGCCTGCCAGTTGCCCCAGCCAAGGGGAGCAAAGATCCACTTGATGGCACCGCCGATGGCAGCCAGGATGGAGAAGTTGATCTCTTCCTCAGACAGCATACGGAACTGGCCCTCAACCACACCGAAGTAAGTGGTGAACCATACGAAGATGGTGGACAGAGTGATGATGGTACCGGCCTTCTTAATGAAGGACCAGCCGCGCTCCCAAGTGGAGCGAAGCACATTGCCCAGAGTGGGCACATGGTAGGCCGGCAGCTCCATAACGAAGGGCGCCGGATCGCCGGAGAACATCTTGGTCTTCTTCAGCATAATACCGGACATAATGATGGCGGCCATACCAATAAAGTAAGCGGAGGTGGATACGATAGCAGAGCCGCCGAAGATGGCGCCTGCGATCATGGCGATAAAGGGCACCTTTGCACCGCAGGGGATAAAGGTGGTGGTCATAATGGTCATACGGCGGTCGCGCTCATTCTCAATGGTACGGGACGCCATAACGCCGGGGATACCGCAGCCGGTACCGATCAGCATGGGGATAAAGGACTTACCGGACAGGCCGAACTTACGGAAGATACGGTCCAGTACGAAAGCGATACGGCTCATATAACCGCAGCCCTCCAGGATCGCCAGCAGGAAGAACAGCACCAGCATCTGGGGTACGAAGCCCAGCACGGCGCCGACACCGGCTACGATACCGTCCAGCAGCAGGCCGGACAGCCATTCGGGAGAATTGGCCTTCTCCAGCAGGTTACCCAGCAGAACCGGGATACCGGGCACCCAAACGCCGTACTCGGAAGCGTCCGGCGCGCCATAGCCCTCTTTATAATCGGTGTTTTCATAATTGGCAACGGCCTCTTCCAGGGCAGCCTTCTTGGTGCCGGTGTGGTCCGTTGTCTCCAGCGTTTCCTCATCCTCGGTGGTGTAGGTCACGCTTGCGTCCGCGGGAGTAGCGGCAACCAGCTGATCGAGAGCAGCCTTTGCATTGGCGTCGCTGTAATTCTCGTTCTCTGTATCAATGGCGTCTGCCATATCTTCTGTGCCGTAGGCGTCAATAAACCCGGCCAAAATATCGTCTGTGTCGCCATAGGTCTCCTCAGCGTCTGCCGCCTGGCTGGTGCCGATCCAGAACAGGTGCCAGCCGTCGCCGAACACGCCGTCGTTGGCCCAGTCCGTTGCGGAAGAACCTACGGTGACCATGGAGATGTAATACACCAGGAACATGACCACTGCAAAGATGGGCAGACCCAGCCAGCGGTTGGTCACGATCTTGTCGATCTTATCGGAGGTGGACAGCTTGCCGGCCTGCTTTTTCTTGTAGCAGCCCTTGATGATGGAGGCGATATACACATAACGCTCGTTGGTGATGATGCTCTCTGCATCATCGTCCAGCTCCTCCTCGGCAGCCTTAATGTCCTCTTCAATATGGGCAGCCACCTGGGCGTCCAGATCCAGCTTAGCCAGTACCTTGTCGTCGCGCTCAAAGATCTTGATGGCGTACCAGCGCTGCTGCTCCTCCGGCAGGTTATGTACGGCAGCCTCTTCAATGTGGGCCAGTGCGTGCTCTACCACGCCGGTAAAGGTGTGCTGGGGAACGGTGTGACCGTTCTGTGCAGCCTGTACCGCAGCCTCGGCAGCCTCTTTAATGCCGGTGCCTTTCAGTGCAGAGATCTCTACCACCGGGCAGCCCAACTCGCGGGACAGCTCCTGGGTGTTGATCTTGTCGCCGTTCTTCTTGACCACATCCATCATGTTGATGGCAACCACAACCGGGATACCCAGTTCCACCAGCTGGGTGGTCAGGTACAGGTTACGCTCCAGGTTGGTACCGTCGATGATGTTCAAAATGGCGTTGGGGCGCTCACCGATCAGGTAGTCACGGGCAACGACCTCTTCCAAAGTGTACGGAGACAGGGAGTAAATACCCGGCAGGTCGGTGATCACAACATCATTGTGCTTCTTCAGTTTACCTTCTTTTTTCTCCACCGTTACGCCGGGCCAGTTACCTACGAACTGGTTGGAACCGGTCAGTGCGTTAAACAGTGTGGTCTTGCCGCAGTTGGGGTTACCGGCAAGTGCGATTGTTATTTTCATCGGTCACATTCCTTTCTGTGTTCTTTCGTCATTAGTGGCAACTAACGCCTTGGGCCAAATAAAAGGGCCGCCGCCCTCTTATTCTACCTCGATCATCTCTGCATCCGCCTTGCGAATGGAGAGTTCGTAGCCGCGCACGGTCACCTCGATGGGATCGCCCAGGGGAGCGACTTTGCGCACATGCACATCCACGCCCTTGGTCACGCCCATATCCATAATGCGGCGCTTAACGGCACCCTCACCATGGAGCTTGACCACTTTGGCGTTGCCGCCTACCGGAACATCTCTGAGTGTTTTCATTGCTGTTTCCTCCTCACCTATACGAAGTATTATACACAAAGCAGATGGCTCTGCTCCTTATACCATGATCTTGGCGGCCATTTCCTTGCTGATGGCTACGCGGGTCTCTTTCACATTCACGATCAGGTTGCCCATCATATCCGTGATCACCTGCACATCGCCCCCGGCCACAAAGCCCAGGTCGTTCAGGTGGGCACGCACCTCCGGCTTGCCCCCTACTTTTAAGATGGTGTAGGTCTCGCCAGTATCTGCTAAAGTTAAAGGCATCATAATATTAAATCCTCTTTTTCTCCCCGGCAAACACCCGGGGTTAGCACTTTCTAACCGTCTATATGTTAGCACCGGCTAACTTATTTGTCAAGCGTTTCCGCCTATTTTTTGGAAAGTGAAATCCACTCTTGCAGATTTGCACAGAATGTTGTATAATGTACCCAGTTAGTCTAAACAAATTACACAAAAAGTAACGGTGATCCTATGAAAATTCAAGAGTCCGCAGAGAATTATTTAGAGACGATTTTAATGCTCAGCCAGCGGGGCACGGATGTGCGCTCCATTGATATTGCCAACGAACTGGATTTTTCCAAGCCCAGCGTGAGCATTGCCATGAAGAACCTGCGGGAGAACGGCTATATTGAGATGGACGACAACGGCCACATCTTTCTGCTGCCCCCGGGGGAGGAGATCGCCCAGCGTATGTATGAGCGCCACACCTTTCTCTCTCGCTGGCTCACCGGCCTGGGGGTGGACCCCAAGACCGCCGTGGAGGACGCCTGCCGCATTGAGCATGTGATCAGCGCCGAGAGTTTTGAAGCCCTCAAGCGCGCCTGCGCCGCCCATACGGAATTGGATTTTGACGCCAACCGGGAATAATAGATCAAGAATATGAAAGCACCCCATCTCGTTATGAGATGGGGTGCTTTTTGGTGTAAGCGGCGGGAGCAAGCCCCCGCCCTACGATAGAGCGGCGATCTGCTGACCATTTAATCCCTCCACCACCTGCGGTGGTCCCCCTCCCTTTACAAGGGAGGCTTTGTTTTATAACCTTTTTGGCTCCCTTGCAAAGGGAGCTGTCACGAAGTGACTGAGGGATTGCGGCCCGATGTGGGCATCGGGCCCTACATTTTTTAATCAATTTTGTAGGGTGCGGTGCCCTCACCGCACCGCGGGCGGCAGATTGCCGCCCCTACGGTCACTCAAATACCAAAATATACTTTATTTTTTGGTCGTCACACTCTTGGCCTTACTCCACCCGGAGTACAGCTTTACGCTCTTACCATTCACCTTGACGGTTTTATAGGTGCGTACCCGCACATAATACTTCTTCTTGGCAGACAGTTTGCTGACAGACTTGGAAGTGGTCTTGTTTTTGCTGATCGTTACCGTCTTATTGCCCTTTTTGAAGTTAGATGATGTGCTGTACTGCACCTCATACCCGGTAGTCTGGGTAGCCTGCTTTTTCCAGGTGACCTTAAAGCCTTTCTTGGCCGCCGTCACCTTGGACACGCTGGTGCCCTTGGGATTGATCGCAAAAGTTGCGGACTTAGAGCCGGTATAGTTGCCTTTGAAAGTCACCTTGACCGTGTACTTGCCCACATTCTTACGGCCGGAGGGATAAGACACCGTGTAATACTGGCTGCCGATCTTATTGCCCTTACTGTCCTTTACGGTCACAGACGGTTTCTTCGCCTTGCCGTCATAAGTGTAGGAGGTGGCAGACAGGGTCACCGTTTTGGGTGCGTACAGTGTAGAAGTGGTGGTCTTGCCACACACGGAGCACTTGCGGGTGATCTTGCCGTTGGCGTTCTTAGAAGCATTTGCCTTGACGGTGGAGGTCACCTGGTAAGAATGGGTGTGCTTGGCGTTCCAGCTTGCAGCATTGGTGTTCTTAAGAGCGATCTTGTCGGTACGGGTCACCGTAGCGGCATAGTCGGAGGATTTCACCGTCTTGGTGGGAGCGCTCATACCGTGGAAGAACACCCAGTAGTACCAATTCTCATCGGCAGGCTTAAAACAGCCAACACCAAAGGCCTGTACCTCAGGAGAAATGTACACATTCAGTAAATCGCTGGAATTCTCCATCAAATAGTTGGCGGCAAAAGCGCCGTCCAGCACACTGGTCTTGACCATAACAAAACCGCCGCGCTGCACGCCGGAGCCGTCGCAAACCCCATATGCACTCTCGCCGTTGGGGCGATCATCCACATTGTAATATACATAGGCTTCCTTGGCGCGGAGCATAGCCGCGTCCAGCAGCTCCTGATCCATCGGTACAGTCGCTGCCGCATTGCCGGTGCGGGTGGAATTGATCTTCGCCAGCGCGTCAAAAGCGCCTTTGTAACTTTGCTGGCCGCTGATATTCAGCCAGGTATAATCACTGCCGGAATACAGGGCGGCATTGTCGCTGTCATAGCGCACAGCCGCCTGGGCGGACAGGCTGACGCTGAATACGGTGGTGAGCACCAGCAGCAGCGCCAAGGTGGTGGATAAAATCTTTTTCATAAGAAGGACTCCTTTCAAAACTCTTTTCCATACTGTAACTTAACTATAACAAATCCCGCTGCAAAATGCAATAACTTCCGCAGTGGAAAAAGAGAATAAAAAAGGGAGCGGCGATAAACCACTCCCCCGCTGTCGTCCTTTACAGACCGGCGACCTCTTTAATGTATTTGCGGGCCTTGACCGCGTAGGCAAAGGGATTGGCCTTGGCCGGGTCCTGCTCGGCCTCCACCACCACCCAGCCCTCGTAGCCGGTACGGTCCAAAATATCAAAGATCGGCTTAAAGTCCACATCGCCATCGCCGGGCACGGTAAACACGCCTGCCCGCACGGCGTCCAAAAAGCTCATGTGCTCCGGCACCACCCGGTTGTTGTACACATCCAGGCGCACATCTTTCAGGTGCACATGCTTGACCCGGTGAGCATACTTCTCCAGCACCGGCACCGGGTCGATCCCGGCAAAGGTCAGGTGGCCGCTGTCAAACAGCAGGTACACCAGTTCCGGGTCCGTCAGTTCCATCAGGCGGTCGATCTCCTCCGCCGTCTGCACGCCGGTGCCCATGTGGTGGTGCACGGTAAAGTACATTCCCTTGGAGCGGGCGTAGGCGCCCATCTCGTTAAAGCCCCGGGCCACCGTTTGCCACTGCTCTTCGGTGTACACCGGCTTTTCGTCCAAAATGGATTTGTCCAGGCAGCCCTGAATGGAATTGCCCTGCTCGGAAGCACCGATCACCTTGGCGCCCAGGGCACACAGCTTGTCACAGTGCTGCTTAAAGGCGGCAATAGTCTCCTCATAAGGCTTGGAAGTCAGGTAAGACGAGAACCAGGCGTTGCAAATTTGCAGTCCGCGAATATCCAAATACGGCTTGAGCACCGCCGGATCATCAGGGTATTTGTTGCCGATCTCCGAGCCGGAGAAACCGGCCAGCGCCATCTCGCTGATGCACTGCTCAAAGGTGTTTTCTGCGCCCAGGTCGGGCATATCGTCATTGGTCCAGCCGATGGGGGCAATGGCCAACTTTACTTTATCCGGGTTTAGCATAAGCTGTGCTCCTTAATAATCAAAAGTCTTGGCGATATTCGCCTGCATATCCGCATAGGCGGCGGCCACGGTCTCGCTCTTTGACACCTCCGCCACGCCCACGCGCCACCAGCTCTCAAAGCCGGGGGTCATGGTCTTGGGCAGCACCTTAATGTCAAACAGGCACGCCCGGTCCTGGGTGGCCGCGTCTGCCAAAGCGGCGCGCAGTTCATCCGAGGTGCGGCAGGTGTAGCCCTTGGCGCCGTAGCCCTCTGCGATCTTGGCAAAGTCCACATCAATTTCCGCCCCGTCCAGCATACCCGTCTTGGGATCACGGGCGCGGAACACGGTGCCAAAGGTATCGGTGCCCTGGTTGTTCTGCAAATTCTCAATGCAGCCCCAACCCATATTGTCAAACAGGCACACATTGATCTTCAGCCCCTCTTGCAGGGCGGTGTACAACTCGCTGTGGCCCATCAGGAAAGAGCCGTCCCCACAGAAGGTGTACACCTCTTTGTCCGGGCAGGCCAGCTTGGCGCCCAAAGCGCCGTTGACCTCATAGCCCATATTGGAGTAGCCGTACTCCATATGGTAAGTGCCCCGGTCCTTGGGACGGAACAGCCGCTGCATATCCCCGGGCAGGGACCCGGCAGAGCCAAGCGCAATGGCGTCGTGGGGCATAAACTCGTTGATCATGCCCAGGGCCAAAGTCTGGTTCAGCCCGCCGGGCAGCTCCTTGGTGTAGTAGTCGTCCACAATGGCCTCCCACTCCGCCTTGGCGGCTGCGATCTGGCCGGTATAGGCGGTCTTGTACCCGGAAAGGGCAGGCAGCAGTGCCTCCAAGGTCACCTTTGCGTCTGCCACAATGGCCTCGGCGTCCATTTTATATGCGTCAAAGGGACAAATATTGATCCCCAGCACCTTGCGATCCTCATTAAACAGCCACTTGGAAGAAGTGGTAAAATCGGAGAACCGGGTGCCCACGCCGATAATCAGATCTGCGTCCCGGCCGATCACATTGGCAGCCTTGCCGCCGGTGACGCCGATACCGCCCAGGTTCAGCGGGTGCTGCCAGGGCACCAAGCTGCGCCCGGCCTGGGTCTCCGCAATGGGAATGTTATAAGTTTCTGCCAGCTTTTGCAGGGCAGCCTCTGCCCCGCTGTACCGCACGCCGCCGCCGCAAATCAGAATAGGCTTTTTGGCCTGTTTAATGGCGGCCACGGCCCGCTGCAACTGGCTCTCTGCCACCGGGCGGCGATCCAGGTGCCACACCCGCTTTTGCAGGAAGTGCTCCGGGTAGTCGTAGGCCTCGCCCTCCACATCCTGGGGCATAGCCAGGCAAACGGCGCCGGTATCCGCCGGGTCCGTCAGCACCCGCATAGCGTTCAGGCAGGCGGTCATCAGCTGCTCCGGCCGATTGATCCGGTCAAAATAATGGCACACGCCCTTAAAGGCGTCCGTTACCGTGCGGCCGTAGTTGTCAAAGAACTCGGCCTGCTGGAGCACCGGGTCCGGCTGGCGGCAGGCAAAGGTGTCGCCGGGCAGCACCAACAGCGGAATACGGTTGGCGGTGGCGCAGCCGCAGGCGGTGACCATATTGGTAGCGCCCGGGCCGATGGAGGACACGCAGGGAATAATGGCCTTGCGGTCCATCTGCTTGGCATACGCCACAGCAGCCAGCGCCATATTCTGCTCATTCTTGCCCTGATAAAACTTTAGGTTATGGCCCCCCTGCTCCAGCGCCTGGCCCACGCCCACCACGCACCCGTGGCCAAAGATGCCAAAGATGCCGCTGACGAACTTGCTCTCTACGCCGTCACATTCGATATATTGATTGTCCAGGAACTGTACCAGCGCCTGGGACATGGTCAGTCTAACTCGCTTCATATACTCAAAGTCCTTTGAAATGTATTACGCTTCGATCTCGCTGAGCTTTACCGGGCGGTGCTCGGCCAGCGATTTTTTGGCAGCCAGGCCCATACGCAGCGCCTGCAAGCCGTCCTCCACCGTGGTCTTGGTGGGCTTGTCGTGGAGCACGCAGTCGATAAACTCGGTCATCTCGTCGGTAAAGGACTGCATATACCGCTCCAGGAAGAAGTACAGCGGCTTATCCGTTACCTTGCCGTTCTCATCAATAAAGGCCACATGGGTGGGGGTATCGTTGGCAGCGGAGGCCTGGGCCTTGGAGCCGAACACTTCCAGCCGCTGGTCGTAGCCGTAAGAGGCCTTGCGGCAGTTGTCGATCACGCCGATGGCGCCGCTCTTGAATTTCAGGCTCACCAGGGCGGTGTCCACATCTCCGGCGTCACCGATGGCCGGGTCTACCAGCACGGCAGCGTTGACGAACACTTCCTCCACCTCGCCGCCGATAAAGCGGGCCATATCAAAGTCATGGACGGTCATATCCAGGAAGATACCGCCGCTGACCTTTACATAAGACACCGGGGGCGGCTCCGGGTCACGGGAGGTGATCTTAATGGTCTGGAGCTGGCCGATCTTGCCGGCGTTTGCCAAATCCTTAATGGCGGCAAAGTTGTGGTCGTACCGGCGGTTAAAGCCGATCTGGAGCTTCACACCCGCCTCTTTGACTGCCGCTTCCACTGCCTTGATCTTGGCAACGGTCAGATCCACCGGCTTTTCGCAAAAGATATGCTTGCCGGCCTTGGCGGCCTCCACGGCAATATCTGCGTGGGTATCGGTAGAGGAGCAGATCAGCACTGCGTCCACCGTGGGATCATTAAGGATCTCGTGATAATCCTGCACCGCCTTGGGGATCCCCAGGTCGTCCGCCACCTTTTGGGCGTTCTCCGGGAACAGGTCGCTGATGGCCACGATCTCCGCCTGGGGAATGTGGTAAGTAATGGATTTGGCGTGCACCTGGCCGATCCGACCGGCGCCGATGATGCCAACGCGCAGTTTTTGCATAAACAGTACCTCTCTTAAAAACAATTCCGGGCGCCCGCACAGGCGCGCCCTATATCAAATTTTAGTTTAACACAGGGCTGATTTTTATGCAATAGCACAAAACTGACAAAGATACAGGCGCGTTTTTAGGCAATGTGCCGATTATCGGACACTGGGGGCAAAACTGTCCTGCGCCCCGGCGGGATTTACAGAAATGTCACAGACCCTATATTGCAATCCCGGGTAAGAATATGTATAATAGAGGGTACAGGCATAATAAGGTTAAAAATAAATATCTTAAAATACAGGAGAAACCAAATGAGCTACACTTACAATACCCACGGCACCTGCTCCCGGCAGATCACCTTTGATCTGGACGAAGAGGGCAAGGTGCGCAATGTACACTTCCTTGGCGGCTGCAACGGCAACCTGCAAGGCATTGCCGCCCTGGTAGAGGGCCAACCGGCAGAAGATGTGATCGAAAAGCTGCGGGGCATCGACTGCAACGGCAAGGGCACCTCCTGCCCGGATCAGCTGGCAAAAGCCATTGACGAAATTCTGTAAAATCCTGCCAAAAGGAGCAATCGTATGTTTAGATTAAAGAGCAACGCCCTGCAACGGGAATTTAAGGTCAACGAGGGGTATCTGTACGCCTCCCGTATCCGCAACACCCGCTCCGGTATGGACCTGGTGCCGGATGGCAACAGCACGGAATTCACCTTTCATTTTACGGACGGCACCGAGTTCTCCTCCAAGGGGCTGAAGGTGACGGACTCCGCCGAGCGCGACGGCAAGCTGGTGTTTACCTTTGAGGAATTTGAGGGCATTACCGTGACCATGCGCTACTGGGTGGGCCGGGACGGCAACACGCTGAAAAAGCAGCTGCAATTTATCCAGGCCACCGAGGACAAGGTGATCGACTACATTGCCCTGGAGCACATTGGCATTATCAACTCCCAGACCCACTTTTCCATTCCGGACGATGTGGAGACCAGTATGCAGATCCCGGACGCTATGGCGATCCTGGGCCAGCCCTTTTACATTGACAGCCTGTTCTTTGGCTGCGAATTTCCGGCTACGGACAACCGGATCCAATACGGCATCGGCCAGGTGAAATACTATGTAGGCCACCCGGTGCACGGCCGCTTTACCTGCCCCGCCACCGTTATGGGCGGCGCCACCGGCAACACCATGGCCGAGGTGCAGGGCGCGTTCTTTGACTACATTGAATGTATCAGCACCAAAAGCGACTTCCGCGTGCAATACAACAGCTGGTACGATCATATGCTGGACATTGACGCAGACAATATCGAGCGCTCCTTTTATGAGATCGAGCAGGGGCTCAGCGATCACGGCGTGCCCCCGCTGGACGCCTATGTGATCGACGACGGCTGGAACAACTACAAGGCGCCCTTTTGGAGCTTTAACAAGAAGTTCCCCAATAAGCTGACGGACGCCACCGACCAGTGCCACAAGCTGGGCTCCACCTTTGGCCTTTGGCTGGGACCCCGCGGCGGCTACACCGTGGCCACTCCCCGCTTTGCCAAGAAGATCGAAAAAGGCGGCAACGGCTACCTGAACAGCAACAGTATGGACATCTGCGTTGGCTCGGAGAAATACCTGCAAAATCTGGAGAAATTCCTCACAGACACCTGCACGGAATTTGACATTCAGTACCTGAAGCTGGACGGCTTTTGCCTAAAGCCCTGCACCAATCTCAAGCACGACCACATCACCGGCGGCGAGAACGATATGTACTTTGTGACGGAAATGTGGCAGCGGTGGATCGATCTGTTCACCCGCCTGCGGGAGAGCAGAGCCAAGGACAACAAGCCCCTGTGGATCAATATGACCTGCTATGTGAACCCCTCCCCCTGGTGGCTGCAATATGTGAACAGCGTGTGGCTGCAAAACTCTATGGATATCGGCTTTGCCAAGAACCTGGAGCAGCAGGCCCAGGTGGACGCGGAGATCACTTACCGGGACTCTATGTACTACGACTTTATGTGCACCCGCGCACTGCAATTCCCGGCCAAGAACATTTACAACCACGAGCCCATCTACGGCAACACCGCCAAGGTGGATTACACCGACGAGGAATTTGAGAAGTTCCTGTTTTGGAACGCCTGCCGGGGCCAGGCCTTTAACGAGCTGTACCTGAGCTACAATATGATGAACGGCGCCAAGTGGCGCACCCTGGCTCGTATGCTCCGCTGGCAAAAGGCCAATCACCATATCTTAAAGAACGCCATGCTGCTGGGCGGCGACCCGGCAGAGAACAACATTTACGCCTACGCCGCCTGGACAAAAGAGGGCGAAGGGATCATTGCCCTGCGCAATCCCACGGACGAAAAAACGGACCTGACCCTGACCCTGAACAAGCTGATGGGCTGCCCGGAGAACCTGCGGGCGGTGAAGTGCTACAATGTGTACAACACCACCGGGGCAGACAGTCTGGATCTGTTCTCCTATGGGGACAAAATGCAGATCACCCTGGCGCCTTTTGAAATCAAGATCTTCCAGTTCGGCGACCGGGACAACCGCTGCCTGGCGGCAGAGAGCGCAAACGACTTTACCCTGTCCTTTAAGGTGAGCAGCAACGCAGACGCCAGTATCTGCAAGGGCAAGGACGCTGCGGTTTGGATCGCAGACGGCGCCCTGCACGGCACTTTCGGCGACTGCCGGATCACCGCGCCCCTGACGGACGGCGCTCACCACATCACCTTTGTACGGTACAAGAACAAGATGGTGCGGCTCTTTATGGACCGGCAGCTGGTAGACAGCGCCTACGCACCGGAGGCAGCCCCGCAGATCGCCACCGACGACCTGGCTTCCAGCGCGGCGGACTTTAGCGTGACCGACGGCTCCACCCCCTTTGAGGAGCTGATGGACTTAAAGGCGGTGCTGTCCGGCCACCGCAAATTCAAACGAAAGAGTAAATAACCATGGCAAAGGAAGAAAATAAAAAGCAAAAAAGCAAGCTGCGGGAGGTCGTTGACTTTCTGCTGCCCATTCTCATTGCGGTCGCGGTGGCGCTGGTACTGAAATACTGCGTCATTGCCAATGCGGTGGTGCCCACCGGCTCTATGCTGAACACCATTCAGGAGGGCGACCGGGTGATCGCCAGCCGCCTGGCCTATGTAAAGGACGATCCCCAGCGGTACGATATTGTCATTTTCAAGTACCCGGACGACGAGAAGCAGTATTATGTAAAGCGCATTATCGGCCTGCCCGGCGAGACGGTGGAGGTGGTCAACGGCGTGGTCTATGTGACCAAGACGGACGGCAAGACCATTCAGCTGGACGACAGCTTTGTGACCAAAGAGACGCCCACCGGCAACTACGGCCCCTACACCGTACCGGCAGACAGCTACTTTATGATGGGCGACAACCGCAACCACAGCGAGGACTCCCGCTTTTGGCAAAACAAGTTTGTCAAGAAGAACAAGATCGTTGGCAAGGTGGAGTTCCGCTACTATCCCAAGTTCTCCACCATTGACTGATAAGGACGGAATGCAATGAAGTGCACCAAATGCGGCAGCGATGCCGTAATGAAAGACGGCGACTGGCTCACCTGTCTAAACTGCGGCAATGTGATGTTTGACACCCGCCGCCCGGAAGAGACGGCGGCAGAGATCAGCCCCACCAAGCTGCTGGAGCAGATGGAGGCCGCTGCGGCACAGGAAGAGGCGCCGCCTCTGCGCCGCACCCGCCCGGAGAAAAAGAGCAAGTCCCGCCGCAAAGCCAAGGCTGCTACGGACAAACCGGAGGAGAAAAACCCGGTCAAGGACATTGTGGACTTTATGCTGCCCATTGTGATTGCCGTGATCCTGGCGCTGCTGCTCAAGACGCTGGTGTTTGCCAACGCGGTGGTGCCCTCCGGCTCCATGCTCAGCACCATTGAGATCGGTGACCGGATCGTGGCCAGCCGACTGGCCTATATCACCAACGACCCTCAGCGGTACGATGTGGTGATCTTCAAATACCCGGACGATGAGCGCCAAAATTATGTAAAGCGCATTATCGGCCTGCCCGGCGAAACGGTGGAGATCAAGGACGGCACCGTCTATGTGACCCAAACAAACGGCAAGACCATTCAGCTGCGCGACGACTTTGTCACCTTCTGCACCCCGGTGGGCGATTACGGCCCCTACAAGGTGCCGGAGGACAGCTACTTTATGATGGGCGACAACCGCAACGACAGCGAGGACTCCCGCTTTTGGGACCACAAGTTCGTCAAGAAAAAGAAGATCGTGGGCAAGGTGGTCTTTTGCTACTACCCCAGCGTCCACAAAATCAAATAAAAAATCACAGGGCGGGGGCTTGCTCCCGCCGCATTTTTTACCAACTTATCCAACCCGATACCTGAGGTTGTTAAAACTAAAAAAGCAAAGGGTGGTATTCATGAACAAAACAGTGATCGCAACTTTGGAAAATATAGGGGATATTGTTGATTTAAGAGTTGAAATGCAAATTGAGGATTGGAACAACACATTAGGC
>CAVIFY010000045.1:13567-17904 GCA_963642245.1 Bifidobacteriaceae bacterium
GTATATAGATGATCAGCCGATTGCTATGGCAGCACTTGAAGAACTGTCTGAATTACCGCAAATCACCGTTTGCAATGATGAAAATGGCAGACACTGCTGTTTGGTAAGTGTATATACAAAGCCGGAGCACCGTGGTAAAGGGTATCAACAACAGGTTATTAAGCACCTGCTTGCGTTTGCCAAATCACAAGGTTTTACGGAGATCACACTTACAACGAATACACCTGACGCAATACATATTTATGAAAAATTCGGGTTCAAGCAAATTTCAAGCAAATATTTTTTAAGCCTTAAATAGGGAGTATGCACGATATATGGGAAAATTTGTGGCAATAGGCGGTGGCGAAAACGGCCACCACAACACAAAATATGAAACAGCGCCTTTTGACAAGGAGATCATTCAGCTTACAGGCAAAGCAAGTCCTAATTTTCTGTTTATCGGTTTAGCCAACAGCCATCCTGATTATTATTTTGAAGTGATGGACGGAATATATCGCGCAAGGTATGGCTGTCATACCGATTATTTGCGATATGACGATATTAAAAATCAAAACACCGCAAGCAGTAAAATTAAAAATGCAGATATTATTTATGTCGGCGGCGGAAATACAGCTAAACTGATGAGATTATTTAGGAAATACGGTATTGATCAAATGCTCGTGGAGGCGTACAACGACGATAAGGTTTTGTGTGGCGTAAGCGCCGGCGGTATTTGTTGGTGCGATTACGGCAATTCCGATTCACGAGTTATTTCATCAAATGAAAACAAAATGATTCGGGTAAAAGGGCTTGGATTCATTCATGTTTTATTTGCTCCTCATATTGTAACCGAACCCGGCAGGGTGGAATCGGTTAAGCAAATGATGAAAAATACATATAAAATTCCCGCCATTCAACTGGATCATGCAGCGCTGGAAATTGTGGGTGATCAATACAGAATTTTAACAAATGATCATCATTCAGTCGCTCAAAAATGCTATTGGAAAAACGGCAAATACAGAATTGAAAATATAACGGCAACTGAATTCCATGGTATTGAAGAATTGTATGCAAGGATAATGCAAAACAAAGCGTAGACCTGGTGTTTGCACTTGTACAACTACAAAAAAGGACCTGTTCATTGAACAGGTCCTTTTTATAGGCATATATTTATCTGGGATAACGCTTGACGACCCGCAGGCGCTCCATAGCGCGGGCCAGGTTGGCCTGGGAGTGGTGGTACTCCATTTGGCTGTGGTGCTGGCGCATTTCTTCCTCTGCGCGCTCCTTGGCTTCCTTTGCACGGCGGGCGTCGATCTCATTGGGCAGCTCCGCAGACACGCAAACCAGAGTGGCCTCATTGTTGACGAACTCCAAAAAGCCGCTGCCCACAAAGGCGTGAATGATCTTGCCCTCGGTGTCCTTAATGCGCATTTCGCCCACTTCCACCGGGGTAACGCAATTCTCGTGCTGGGCCAGGAAACCCACCTCGCCGCCGTCGATAGCCGGGATCACCAGGGTCTGCGCCCGGCCGTCATAGAACACACGGTTGGACGCCACGATTTTCAATTTGAATGTATTGTCTGCACCCATACGGGCACCTCCTTGCTACAAGGATCACTTCTGCATTTGCTTGGCCTTTTCCATCACATCGTCCAGGGTGCCAACATTGAAGAACGCCATCTCCGGCACATCGTCCACCTCGCCGTTGATGATGGCCTTAAAGCCGCGAATAGACTCCTTCAGCGGTACGAACACGCCGGGAATACCGGAGAACTGCTCGGCCACATGGAAAGGCTGGGACAGGAACTTCTGGATCTTTCTGGCACGGTAAACGGTGACCTTATCCTCGTCGGACAGCTCCTCCATACCCAAAATCGCGATAATATCTTGCAGCTCTTTATACTTTTGCAGGTACTCCTGTACCTTACGAGCCACCTCGTAGTGCTCCTCGCCGACCACATCGGCCTCCAAGATACGAGAGCTGGACTCCAGCGGGTCCACAGCCGGGTAAATACCCTGCTCCACGATCTTTCTGGACAGCACAGTGGTGGCGTCCAAATGGGCAAAGGTGGTGGCCGGTGCCGGGTCGGTCAAGTCGTCCGCAGGCACATACACAGCCTGTACGGAGGTGATAGACCCGTTCTTGGTGGAAGCGATACGCTCCTGCACCTCGCCTACATCCGTTGCCAGGGTGGGCTGGTAACCTACGGCGGAGGGCATACGGCCCAGCAGAGAGGACACCTCGGAACCTGCCTGTACAAAACGGAAGATGTTATCAATAAACAGCAGCACATCCTGGTGCTCCACATCACGGAAATACTCCGCCATGGTCAGCCCGGTTTCTGCCACACGCATACGGGCGCCGGGCGGCTCGTTCATCTGGCCAAAGACCAGGGCCGTCTTTTGCAGCACGCCGCTCTCGCGCATTTCGTTCCACAGATCATTACCCTCACGGGAACGCTCGCCTACACCGGTAAAGATGGAGTAGCCGCCGTGCTGGGTGGCTACATTGGTGATCAGCTCCTGGATCAGCACCGTCTTACCTACGCCGGCGCCGCCGAACAGACCGATCTTACCGCCCTTTTGATAGGGGGTCAGCAGGTCGATGACCTTGATACCGGTCTCCAGGATCTCTACATTCGGGGACTGGTCCTCAAAGCTGGGGGGCTGCCGGTGAATGCCCCAGTGCTTCTCGCCGCTCAGGTCCTCCAGACCGTCCAGGGTGTCGCCTACCACATTGAACAGGCGGCCCAGAGTCTTTTGGCCCACAGGCACGGAGATGGAGCTGCCGGTGGCAACCACTTCCATATCCTTGCACAGACCGTCAGATGTTGCCAGCATAATGCAGCGCACACAGTTGTTGCCAATGTGCTGGCTCACTTCCATCACCAGGCGCTTGCCGTCCAGCTGCACCTCCAGCGCCTCCTTAATGGCGGGCAGTTCGTCCGGGAACGCCACATCCACAACGGGGCCCATGATCTGAATGATTTTGCCCTTATTCATAGGATTGCCTCCGATTGTTAGTCAGTTTTCTTCTTTTGCGCCTTGGCGCCGGCGATCACTTCTGTGATCTCCTGGGTAATGGCAGACTGCCTTGCCCGGTTATAATCAATAGTCAGCTGATTGAGCATATCCTTGGCCGCGTTGGTGGCCGTCTGCATGGCGGTCATACGGGCGTTATGCTCGGAGCAATAGGACTCCACCAGCGCGCCGTACACAAACCCGGCCACATAGTTGGGCACAATGTGCTCAAACACATCGTCCGGCGACGGCAAAAACGCCACCTGATCGTAATACTTTCGATCCCGGTGCACAGAGATCCGCTCCTGCTCCAAAGGCAGCAGACGGTGGCACTCGGCCTGCACATTCAGGGAGTTGATCATCTTGGTATAGATGATATACACCTCGTCCAACTCGCCGCTGACGAACAGCTCCGTCACCTGCTCTGCAATGTACCGGGCACGGTTCATATTGGGGTTCTGTGCCGTGTACTTAAAGTCCATGGCAACGGGAATGTTCTTGGTCTCAAAATACCGGCGGCCCACTTCGCCCACCACAAAGAGCATATTATGGTTCTCGCCCTCTCCGGTGCGGGTGGCCTCCTCGGCGATCTTGATCACATTGTGGTTGTAGGCACCGGCCATGCCCTTGTCGGCGGTGACCACAATATAGCCTTTTTTTCGATCCTCCGGCGCCAGATCCGACCGCTGGTCAAAAAAGCGGTTACCGGCGTCCGGCGACTCCATCAGGATCTTGGCCAAAGCGTCCTGCATGGTGAAGAAATACGGCTCCGTATTCTTCAGGTCCGTTCTGGCCTTAGAGAGCTTGGAGGACGAGATCATATACATGGCGTTGGTGATCTTCATGGTGTCCTGAATGCTCTTCATCCGGCTTTGGATCTCTCTTGCATTAGCCATGGTTTACCTTCTTATATTCATCGGTTGCGGCCAGGATCTGCTCCCGCAGTTCATCGGTAAGCACCTGGTCCTTCTCAATGGTAGCCACCAGCTCCGGGTACTTGGCATTCACGAACTCCAGCAGTCCGGTCTGGAATGCTTTGATCTCCCTGGGCTCCACATCCATAAACTTATGGCCGATGGCTGCCACCAGGGACACCACCATATCCGACAGGGACAACGGGTGGCACAGGGGCTGCTTTAACAGCTCCATCAGGCCCTTGCCATAGGTCAGGCTGGCCTTGGTCTCATCGTCCAGATCGGAGGAGAACTGGGTAAACACTTCCATCTCACGGAACTGGGCCAGGTCGATACGCAGAGAACCGGCGGCCTTCTTCATGGCCTTGGTCTGGGCTGCGCCGCCTACACGGGATACGGACAAACCTACATTCACAGCCG
>CAVIFY010000046.1:0-17241 GCA_963642245.1 Bifidobacteriaceae bacterium
GACTCCCCGCAGTGCGGGGAGATGTCGCGCAGCGACAGAGGGGACGGGCACCGGGTTAGGTGCTGTCACGAAGTGACTGAGGGATTGGCGGCACGATGTGGGCATCGTGCCCTACATTTACATGCAAAGCGGGCGGATAATATCCGCCCCTACAATATTGTGGAGGTCAATGTGGACGAGGTAGGGGCGGCAATCTGCCGCCCGCCTAAAATACCATAAACACATAGAAAAAGGACCGATACACCATGTATCGGTCCTTTGCTTTGCCAAATTATTACAGCAGGCTGGCTACCAGGTCGCCCATTTGGGCGGTGGTCACCGGGCGGAAGCCCTCCTCGTAAATATCCGGGGTGCGGGCCTGGGTCAGTGCCTGATCCACTGCGTCCTCAATGGCCTGGGCAGCCTCCATCTCGCCAAAGGTGTAGCGCAACATCATAGCGCCGGACAAAATGGTGGCCAAGGGATTGGCCTTGCCCTGACCGGCAATATCCGGTGCGGAGCCGTGGATCGGCTCATACAGGCCAAAGGTGCCCTCTGCCAGGGAAGCAGACGCCAGCATACCGATGGAGCCGGAGATCATAGACGCCTCGTCAGACAGAATATCGCCAAAGATATTGGAAGTAACGATCACATCAAACTGGTTGGGATTGCGCACCAGCTGCATAGCGCAGTTGTCCACATACATATAGGACACCTCCACCTGGGGGTAATCCGCCTTGGTCTCCTCCACGATCTTGCGCCACAGGCGGGAGCTGTCCAGCACATTGGCCTTATCCACGCAGGTCAGCCGCTTGTCCCGCTTCATTGCGTACTCAAAACCGGCCTTCACAATGCGCTTGATCTCCGGGTAGGTGTAGCGCTCCGTATCATACGCGCCCACCACGCCGTTCTCCTCATAAGTGCCACGGTCGCCGAAGTAAATGCCGCCGGTCAGCTCGCGCACAATGAGAATATCCAGCCCGTCGCCGATGATCTCCTCCTTAATGGGAGAAGCGCTTTTCAGCGGGGCAAAGATCTTGGCCGGGCGCAGGTTGGCAAACAGACCCAGGTCCTCACGAATGGCCAGCAGACCCTTTTCCGGGCGATTGCTGCCCGGCTGATCGTCCCACTTGGGGCCGCCCACAGCGCCCAGCAGCACCGCGTCAGAGGCCTTGCAGGCTGCCGCCGTCTCTGCCGGATAAGGCACGCCGGTGGCGTCAATGGCGCAGCCGCCCAGCAGCTGGTCGTTGTAGTCAAAGAAAAAGCCGAACTTCTCCCCTGCCTTGTCCAGCACCTTGATACATTCGTTCACGATCTCCGGCCCAATGCCGTCGCCGCGCAATACGGTAATTTTGTAATTCTTCATGTTCTTGCCCTTTCTATTGTGTGCGCACCGCCTGCATACGCAGCCGCACATAATCAATGATCCAGTGGTCGCCCTGCCATAGGGTAGGCCGACAAAGCGCCACTGCCCGCTGCACGATCCGTGCCCGGGTATCTGCCGCGACCCCATCAAAGGGTGCGGTCACAAACATTTCGATCCAGTTTTGCAACCCCTGCGCGCCGCCGGACTGTACCGTCGGCCGATCAAACAGGGTGGCATACTGCACGGCAAAGCCGTTTTGCTCCAGCAGCGGCGCAAACTCGCCGATAGAGCGAAAGGAAAAGGGGTGGTGATACGCCAGTCCCGCCTCTGCAAAGGCCGTAGCCAGTGCACGGTGCACCGTCTCGCCGCAGCCCCGACCGCCAAACTCAAACACCAGCTGGCCGCCCGGGCGCAAATTGGCCGCCAAATTCCGCACCAGTGCCTGCTGATCCGGGATCCAGTGAAAAACCGCGTTGGAAAAGATGGCGTCCGCCGGCGTATCTAAGTGAAAAGTGCAGGCGTCCCCTTGCTGAAAGATCAGCTGCGGGTGCTCCCTGCGGGCCTGGGCCAGCATATCCGCCGAGGCGTCGATCCCCAGCACCCGGTAGCCCCGCTGCCGCAGCACTGCCGTCAGGGTGCCGGTGCCGCAGCCCAGGTCGATCACCCGGCTGCCGACAGGCACCGTCAACAGGTCCGTCACGCTCCGGCCATAGTCCGCAACAAAGTGGAAATCCGCCGCATATCGGTGGGCATTCCAATCCTTTGTCATGTTAGCAGACCTCAAAAATGCCGGGCATGGTGTCGTCCCGCATGGTGTCTGCCTGGTCCCGGTTGATGGCGCAGATAATGCCCTTCATGGACGCATAGCCGATGTTGTGGCTGACGCCGATACCGAAAATATCCTTGCCCTGAGGGTTCTTCAAGTGAATATAGCTGATGGCCTTGGAGTCGGAACCAACGGAGATGGCGTGCTCGCTGTAATCCACAAACTGGTAGCTGGCCACCTCGGTCTGGTTCATAGCGTCGCAGAACGCGGCCACCGGGCCGTTGCCGTTGCCCTCAATATGCACCGGCGCATTGTCCTTGTATTTCAGCTCGCCGGAGAAATGCACATGGGTCAGGTCGTCCTGCTCGTTCTTCTCCTCGCTGATCTTGTAATTCACCAGGCGATAGGGGCCGCACACATTGCGGTACTCCTGCTGGAACAGGTCAAAGACCTCCTCCGCTTTCAGCTCCTTGCCCTTTTCGTCGCAGGCTTTTTGTACCACGGCGCTAAACTCCGGGTGCATGGCCTTGGGCATCTTGATGCCGTAGTTATTGGCCAGGATAAAGGCGGTGCCGCCCTTGCCGGACTGGGAATTGATCCGAATGATCGGCTCGTACTCCCGGCCCACATCTGCCGGGTCGATGGGCAGGTACGGGATCTCCCAATACGGGGTGCCGCTTTCTTCCATATAGATCTTGCCCTTGTTGATGGCGTCCTGATGAGAGCCGGAGAATGCGGTAAACACCAACTCGCCGGCATAGGGCTGGCGGGGCGGCACCTGCATTTTGGTGCAGCGCTCATACACTTCCTTAATTTCGTTGATATTGTGGAAGTCCAGCTTGGGGTCTACCCCCTGGGTCCACATATTCAGCGCCAGGGTCACCACATCCACATTGCCGGTACGCTCGCCGTTGCCGAACAGGGTGCCCTCTACACGATCGGCGCCGGCCATCAGCGCCAGCTCCGTGGCAGCCACGCCCTCGCCCCGGTCATTGTGGGGGTGCAGGGAGATAATGGCCGCGTCCCGGTTGGGCAGGTGGCGGCAGAAATACTCGATCTGGTCCGCATAGCCGTTGGGAGAGGAGCACTCCACGGTGGAGGGCAGGTTCAGGATAATGGGGTTCTCCTTGGTGATATGCAGCTCCTCCATCACCCGGCGGCAAATCTCTACCGCATTGTCCATCTCCGTGCCGGTAAAGGACTCCGGCGAATACTCAAAGCGAATGTTCATCTCCGGGTGGCGCTTTTTCTCCTCCTCGGTGAGTTCATAGATCAGGCGGGCGCCGTCCACGGCGATCTGGATCACGCCGTCCATATCCGTCTTAAACACCACCTTGCGCTGCAAAGTGGAGGTGGAATTGTAAAAATGCACGATCACATTCTTGGCCCCGTCAATGGCCTCAAAGGTCTTTTTGATCAGGTGGGGGCGCGCCTGCACCAGCACCTGAATGGTCACATCGTCCGGGATATAATGGCCGTCGATCAGAGTGCGCAGGATCTCATACTCCGTCTCGCTGGCGGAGGGAAAGCCCACCTCGATCTCCTTAAACCCGACCTCGATCAGGGTCTTAAAATATTCCAGCTTTTCCTCCAAATTCATCGGATCCACCAGCGCCTGGTTGCCGTCACGCAGGTCTACCGAGCACCAAATGGGCGCATGGTCGATCACCCGGTTGGGCCACTGGCGGTCCGTCAGCGGAATGGGGGTAAAGGGCTTATACTTCTTGTAGCCTTGGTTCATCATCACAGTTTCTCCTTTCTCTGTTGGGGAGGCACAAACAAAAACTGCGCCCCCAATGGATAGGGACGCAGTATCTATGCGTGGTACCACCCTACTTCAGCAGAAAAAATCTGCCCTTTGGCATCAAGCAATGCCTCAACCGATAACGAGGTTAAACGGCCCTTCCTATTGATCTCTATTCAGAAGAGCAACTCCGCAGAGAGCTATGCACCTATGTTCCCTGTGCGGCTTGCACCGTCCGCCGCCTCTCTGTGCAGGAAAACGCAGGTCTTTTTCTGCTTCACAGTCTTTTGTGGGTACTGTATATTCAGTAAGATTATTATAACACGCGAGCCGATTTTGTCAACCCAAATTTTACAGCTTGGAGTAGCCGTAACCGTTCATAATGGCGTCTACCGGCTGACCGGCCTTGCACATGGGGCAGTCCTTGGCCGCCGTATAAGCGTAGTTGGGCAGGTCCTCCGGGGTAAACAGGGTGTTGACCTCCAGCCCGCACAGCTCCTTGGCTGCGCTGAACACGGAGGAAATACCGATCACATTGCCGCCGTAATACTGGGCGCTCTGTACCGCCCGCTCCACCGTGCGGCCGCTGGTGATACAGGAGATGAGCACCACCACATTCTTGCCCTGGATCATCCGGCGCAGATTGTCCCGGAAGATCATATTGCCCTGGGTGTCATACTCCGGGCCAAGCACATAGACCTGCAAGTCCGGGTTGGGTGCCAGCATACTGGGGCTGGCCAGTTCCTGGGCCATATAGGCGCCCAGCGCCTGGGTCTCATACAGGCAAAGCACCGTGTCCACATCCATATTCCGCACGCTGTAATACTCTGCCAGCAGCTTGGCAGCCTCCACAGACACCACCCGGTTATGCTTGATATCCGAGGTGCCCACATAGTAATTCAGGTGGGCGGAAGCGGTCACATAATGGCCGGGAATGGCGTGGATAAACACATCTTCATTTCTGGTACAGGGTATGGTATAAATCTGGCTCATTGGCACACATCCTTTCTATCCTTATTGTATCTGATTTTGCCCCGCCTTGCAATAAAAAAATCAAAATCCGGGGAAGATTATATGGCAAAAGGTCAAATTGGCCGACAAATCGAAATAGCGGATCGATGTGGGCATCGATCCCTACAAAAGGAAGCGGCTCCCCTTTTATGAAATAAAGGGAAGGTTTTTTGTTTTTCATGCAGAGAAAGACCGGTAGGGGCGGATAGCATCCGCCCGCAGGAGTTCTACAAAAATCCGATCATCGCGGGACGGGAACTTTCTCCCGCCATAGCACCCTCAGAGCCACCTCCGGTGCAATCCCCCCTGCGGCTACGCCGCTCCCGCCTAACGGGCGCCCGTCCCCTCTGTCGCTGCGCGACATCTCCCCGCACTGCGGGGAGTCACCCTTTGCAAGGGGGGGCTTTATTTGTAACCCACATCGGGCCGAAATTTTACTTTTTCGTCAATTCCGTCAGCGCCGCATAATGGGTCACGGTAAACTGCGGCGGCGCCATCTGCTCCAGCAGCGCCCGGTGCTCCCGCTCCCAGGACTGCAAGGCGTTCGGGTTCATAGACGCCCCTACCCCGCGGCAGGCCCGCATACGGCCGTGCCAACTCTCCCGGGTAAAAGGCACTTGCAGCCGCCAAGTGCGCTGGCAGGTGCAGGCAAAATCCGCGCTGTACGCCGGGTCCGGCACAATGGGCTGCTCACGCTCCCCGGCGCCGCTCCAAGTGGGGTTGTACCGCAGCACCAGCTGCTCGCTGGCACCGGCGACCGAGTCCTCAAAGGGCAGCCAGTTCATCACCAGCAGCAACACCTTGCCACCGGCAGGCAGCAGCCGGGCAAACTGCCGGACCGCCCGGGGCGGGTCCAAATACCAATAGCACTGGCAGGCGGTGATGGCGTTAAAGCTGCCGTCCGGCGCGTCCACCGCCTCTGCGGCACACACCCGGTAGTCGATATCCATACCGGCTGACAGTCGCCGTGCCTCTGCGATCTGCTGCGGGGACGGGTCCCCGCCCACCCAGTGGGCGCCATATTTATATAAATTGCGGGGCAGCACCCCGGTGCCGGTGCCAATATCCAGCACCCGCTGCCCGGCCACGCCTACGCCGCGATCCAAAATAGCCCGATAGAATTCCGGGAGATAAATATCCCGATACCGGGCGTAATCCGCCGCCGTGCGCCCCCAGTCAAAAGGATTGCCGCCGTCTATGCGGGCGTCCTTGATCTCCATCGTATCACCTCTTGCCTAAAGTATAGCATAGACCCGGCGGCGGTGACAAGGACTTGGAGATTTTTGGCTCCCTTGCAAAGGGCGACTCTAATTTGTAGGGCCCGATGCCCACATCGGGCCGAAATTTTCACAAATAAAAAACGGCAAGGTCTCCCCTGCCGTTTTGTGTGGTTTTGATGGATTTAATTTTACCAAACCTGCCGGGCGATGGTGCGCACCAGGTCCAGCTTGGCCCACTGCTCGTCCTCGGTCAGCTTGTTGCCGATCTCGCAAGAGGCAAAGCCGCACTGGGGGCTTAGGCACAGGTTCTCCAGTGGCACCAACTCCGCCGCACGGGCGATCCGGGCTTTTACCGCCTCCGGGTCCTCCAGCACCGGGGACTTGGTGGTCACCAGCCCCAGCACCACCTTTTTGCCCGGGGCAACAAACTTCAGCGGTGCAAAATCGCCGGAGCGGGCGTCGTCAAATTCCAAATAAAAGCCGTCCACATTCTCCTTGGCAAACAGAATGGGTGCAATAGGCGCGTACCCGCCGGAGCTGGCCCAGGTGGAGTGGTAATTGCCCCGGCACACATGGGTGGTCACCACCAGGTCCTCCGGCTTGCCCTCCAGGGCGGCGTTGTTCAGTTGCAGGTACTTCTCCGCCTCGTCCTCCAGCTTGGCGCCAGTGCTTGCCAGGAACTGCTGATACCCGGCGTCGCAGAACATACCCCAGGTGCAGTCGTCCAGCTGCACATTGCGGCAACCGGCGGCATACAGATCGGTGATCACCTGGCGATACGCGGCGGCAATATCCGCCAGCAGCGCGTCATCATCCGGATAAATCGCCCGGGTGGCCTTGCCGTTGTCCTCCCGGAACAGCTCTGCATACAGCTGGGCCGGTGCGGGAATGGTCTGGCGGGCAACGGTGTTGTCGTCCTCAAACTGCTTTACAAATTTGAAATGCTCCACAAAGGGGTGGTTCTCGCCGCTGATCTTGCCCACCACCTGCACAGAGCCGGGCGTGGTCTCCTCCCCGTGAAAAATATAGCCGTGGTCCAGGGTGATCTCCTGCAACCCTTGCAGTCCCCACATAAAGTCCAGGTGCCAGTAGCTGCGGCGGAACTCGCCGTCGGTAATGGTGTGGTAACCGGCGGCTTTTTGGCGCTGGATCAGCCGGCGGATCTCCCGGTCCTCCACTTCTTTCAGCCCGGCAGCGTCCAGCTCACCGGCGGCAAAAGCGGCGCGAGCGGCCTTAATGGGTTCCGGGCGCAAAAAGCTGCCTACAAAATCATAGCGAAAAGGTGCGTTCTTGCTGTACATATCTTTGTCCTCCGTTTGGTTGTTGTCGTTGCTTATAGTATAACGGAGGTGGTCGCTATTGTAAAATATGGATATTCAGCTGTTTGTCATAGTTTTAGTCTATAGGCACATACTGTTTCAAATTCTCAATATACGCCCGGCAAAGGCTGCCCGGCTGCACACCGGCAGGCAAAATATACCCGATCTCCATGGGCGCCACGCCGGTGAGGGGCACGGCCACAATGTTCTCGCCGTTGAGCTTGCTGTCGATCACGCCGCTGCACACAGTATAGCCCTGCAAGCCGATCAGCAGATTAAACAGGGTGGCCCGGTCCCGCACCCGGATATTTTTGCTGCGCACTGCCGGGCTGAAGATCTCTTCCGAAAAATAAAAGGAATTGTGGTCCCCTTGCTCAAAGGACAGGTACGGGTACGCCGCCAAATCGTCAAAGGACACCGCCGGTGCCCCGGAGAGCGGGTGGTCGCTGCTGACAAACACATGGGCGTGGGCGGTAAACAGGGGCGTAAAATCCAGATCGGCTCCCCGCAGCAGCTTTTGCAGCGCCGTGCGGTTAAAGTCGTTAAAATACAGCAGACCGATCTCGCTTTTGCGCTGGGCCACATCCTCAATGATCTCGTAGGTTTGGGTCTCCCGCAAAGAGAAATCGTAGCGGTCGCCGCCCCGCTCCCGGATCAGGTCCACAAAGGCGTTCACCGCAAAGGAATAGTGCTGGGTAGACACGCAAAACGCCTGCTTGCGCACCGGGTCGCCCTTGTAGCGGCTCTCCAGCAGCGCCGTCTGCTCCAAAATTTGGCGGGCGTAAGACAGAAACACCTCGCCCTCTTTGGTCACGATCACGCCCTTATTGGTGCGGTGGAACAGGGTCAGGTGCATTTCGCTCTCCAGCTCCTGAATGGCGGCGCTCAGGCTGGGCTGGGCCACAAACAGCGCCTTGGCCGCCCCGCTGACGGTGCCGCACTCTGCCACCTTTACCACATATTCCAGTTGTTTTAATGTCATAGCCATCTCCCCTTTGTCATTATTATACGCTATTTGGTGCCCGAGTGTAAAGGTTTGATCTATGGCAAAGTCATTCAATATTCCCCGGCGATCATGATTTACAAAACCAAAAAACGGCGGTGCAAACGCACCGCCGCCAAAGGGACTTAAAATTACTCTACAATAGAGGTGCCGGTCATTTCTTCCGGCTGGGGCAGACCCATCACCTTGAGCATGGTGGGGGCAATGTCGCACAGCTTGCCGCCCTCACGCAGGGTGCAGGGGTAGTTCACCACGATAAAGGGCACCGGGTTGGTGGTGTGGGCCGTGAACGGCTCGTCGTTCTCGTCCAGCATCTTGTCTGCATTGCCGTGGTCGGCAGTCACAAACAGCACGCCGTCCATATCCTTTACCGCCTGGACCAGGCTGCCAACGCAGGCGTCCACCGTCTCCACAGCCTTAACGGCAGCGGGGATAATGCCGGTGTGGCCCACCATATCGCAGTTGGCAAAGTTGACGATCACCACATCGTACTTGCCGCTGCGCACGGCCTCGTTGAGCTTTTCAGACACCTGGGGTGCGCTCATCTCCGGCATCAGGTCAAAGGTAGAGATCTTGGGAGAGGGCACCAAAATGCGGTCCTCGCCCGGGTACGGCTCCTCTGCGCCGCCGTTAAAGAAGAAGGTCACATGGGCATACTTCTGGGTCTCGGCGATCCGCAGCTGGGTCTTGCCCTGCTTGGACAGGTACTCGCCAAAGGTGTTCTCCAGGCTCTCCGGCCCAAAGGCCACATGCACGCAAGGCATCTCTGCGTCATACTGGCTCATGCACACAAAATAGGGGTTCAGGGCGCCGCCCTTGCGGTCAAAGCCGGTAAATGCCGGATCCACAAAGGCACGGGTGATCTCCCGGGCACGGTCCGGCCGGAAGTTGAAGAAGATCACGCTGTCGCCGCTCTGTACGCGACCCTCGTTGCCCACAACGGTGGGCAGCACGAACTCGTCGGTCAGGTGCTTGCCGTCCTCGTCCACGGTCTCATAAGACGCACGCACAGCCGCCACAGCGTCCGTAGCCTGCACGCCCTCGCCGTACACCATAGCGGCATAGGCTTTCTCCACACGGTCCCAAATATTATCACGATCCATAGCGTAGAAACGGCCCATTACAGAGGCGATCTTGCCTACGCCCAGCTCGTTCATCTTGGCCTGGAGCTGTTCCAGATCCTCCGTAGCAGACGCAGGGGGCACATCACGGCCGTCCAGGAATGCGTGCACATACACCTTGGAAACGCCCTGTTTCTTGGCCATCTCCAGCAGGTTGTACAGGTGGGTAATGTGGCTGTGCACACCGCCGGGAGACACCAGGCCCATCAGGTGCAGGGCCTTGTCCTTGGCGTTCTCCATGGCGCCTACCAGCACCTCATTCTTATAGGCCTCGCCGTCGGCAAACGCCTTGGAAATGCGGGTCAGATCCTGGTACACCACGCGGCCGGCACCCATATTGGTGTGGCCCACCTCGCTGTTGCCCATCTGGCCGTCCGGCAGACCCACATCCATACCGGAGGCACCGATATAGGTATAGGGGCACTCGGCCATCAGCTTGTCCAAATTGGGCTTCTTGGCCATAGCAATGGCGTTGCCGTGGTCGGACGGGTTCTTGCCAAAGCCGTCCATAATGCAAAGCACATAAGGTTTCTTAGACATAGTAATAACTTCCTTTCACGGATGAAGTGACAAAGCAAGAGGGAGCAGCGACCGTCGCCGCAACTCCCCCCAGCCATTGATTTTTTATTTAGAAGCAGCCTTCACGATCACGGAGAAGTCCTTGGCCTTCAAAGAAGCGCCGCCGATCAGCCCGCCGTCCACATGCTCCTTGGCCAGCAGCTCCTCTGCGTTGCCGGCGTTCATAGAACCGCCGTACTGCACCACAAAAGCGTCCGCAGCAGCCTGGCCGTACAGCTGAGCGATAACGGAACGGATATAACCGTTCACCTCGTCAGCCTGATCCGCCGTAGCGGTCTTGCCGGTGCCGATGGCCCATACAGGCTCATAAGCGATGATCACATTCTTCAGCTCTTCCTCGCTGACGCCCTGCAAAGCGATCTTGGTCTGCATACCGACCACCTCAAAGGTGACGCCCTGCTCGCGCTCCTCCAGCACCTCGCCTACGCAAAGGATCACTTTCAGCCCATTGTCCAGGGCAGCGCGCACGCGCTTGTTCACGGTCTCGTTGGTCTCGCCGAAATACTGGCGGCGCTCACTGTGGCCGATGATCACATAGGGCACACCCATAGCCTTCAGCATGGGAGCGGACACCTCAGCGGTGAATGCGCCTTTCTCTGCCCAGTGGCAGTTCTCAGCGCCTACCTGAATGTTGGAGCCTTTGGTGGCGTCCAGTGCAGCCTGCAGGTCCACAAAGGGAGCACAGATGATCACATCGCAGTCCGCGTCTGCCACCAGGGGTTTCATCTCCTCCAGCAGAGCAGTGGTCTCTGCGGGGGTGTTGTTCATTTTCCAGTTGCCGGCAATGACGGCCTTACGAAGTGCTTTGTTCATAACTCACTTACCTCTTTTATAGAAAAAATAGAATTAGCAATTAGTCCTTATCCTGCAGTGCAGCGATACCGGGCAGCTCCTTGCCCTCCAGGAATTCCAGAGAGGCGCCGCCGCCGGTGGAAATGTGGCTCATCTTATCGGCAAAGCCCAGCTTGGTCACAGCAGCCACAGAGTCGCCGCCGCCGATGATGGAGATGGCGCCGCTGTCTGCAATGGCCTTAGCCACAGCAATGGTGCCGCTGGCAAAGTTGTCCCACTCGGACACGCCCATGGGGCCGTTCCAGATCACAGTGCCTGCGCCGTCAATGGCGTCAGCAAACAGCTTCTCGGTCTTGGGGCCGATGTCCAGGCCCATCCAGCCGTCCGGAATATCATCGGACTTGCAGATCATGGACTCGGTGTCCTCTTTATACTCTTTGCCGCAGCGGTTGTCTACGGGGATCAGGAACTTCACGCCCTTGTCCTTGGCAGCCTGCATCATTTCGCCGGCCTTGTCCACCCAGTCAGCCTCCAGCAGAGAGGTGCCGATGTTGTGGCCCAGGTACTTCATAAAGGTGTAAGCCATACCGCCGCCGATGATGATGGTGTCGCACTTGTCGATCAGGTTAGAGATCACGCCGATCTTGTCAGACACCTTGGCGCCGCCCAGGATCGCAACCAGCGGGCGCTTGGGATCGGCCAGTGCGCCGCCCATAAACTGGATCTCTTTCTGGATCAGGTAGCCGCAGGCAGCCGGCAGGTAAGAGGCCACGCCGGTGGTGGAGCAGTGGGCACGGTGTGCGGTGCCGAATGCGTCGTTCACAAACAGGTCTGCCAAAGAAGCCAGCTCCTTGGAGAAGTTCTCCTCGTTCTTGGTCTCCTCTGCACGGTAACGCACATTCTCCAGCAGCATCACCTGGCCGTCCTGCAAGTCGGCAGCCATCTTCTTGGCATTGTCGCCAACCACATTCTCGTCCTCAGCCAGCGGCACATCCACGCCCAGGTACTCGCTCAGGCGCTTGGCCACGGGAGCCAGGCTGAACTCAGGCTTATACTCGCCCTTGGGTCTGCCCAGGTGGGAGCACAGGATCACCTTGGCGCCCTGCTCCATCAGGTACTTAATGGTGGGCAGTGCAGCTACGATACGCTTGTCGTTGGTGATCTCGCCGTCTTTCAGCGGAACATTAAAGTCGCAGCGTACCAGTACGCGCTTGCCTTTAACATCCATATCTTCAACGGATTTTTTGTTCAGTGCGTTCATAAAATAACAACTCCTTCAAGTTAATCTGTCTTTTTTAGAAAAGCCTGATATTTTTACCGATACAATTATAGCCGATTTGCCCCTATATTGCAAGAAAAAATTGGCACCCGCCGGCAGATTTGTTATATTATTCACAACTTGCCCGCCGCTATGCAAAATCTTGTGCAAGGTGAATAGAATTCAGGATCGTTCGACGGGAACAGCCCGCCGGTTGTTTTATCCCCTCAGTCGCATAAATGCGACAGCTCCCCTTGATTACATAAAAGGGGAGCCTTTTTATTTGTAATGTAAAGAAGAACCGGTAGGGGCGGATACCATCCGCCCGCCGTGTAATCCCTCAGTCGCGCAAGCGCGCCAGCTCCCTTTACAAGGGAGCCAAAGATATTGTAACCGATTTGCCTCCCTTGCAAAGGGAGGTGGATTTGCCGCAGGCAAATTCGGAGGGATTGGCCGAAGGCAATGACAAAAATGTTTTACTTCTTAGTACCGCGGGCGGCAGATTGCCGCCCCTACGACGAAAGGAACGCTCCATTTACCGGTAGGGGCGGATAACATCCGCCCGCCATGTAATCCCTCCACCACCTACGGTGGTCCCCCTCCCTTTACAAGGGAGGCTTTGTTTTATAACCTTTTCGGCTCCCTTGTAAAGGGTGACTCCCCGCAGTGCGGGGAGATGTCGCGCAGCGACAGAGGGGACGGGCACCGGTTAGGTGCTGTCACGAAGTGACTGAGGGATTGTTCGGCGGGAGCAAGCCCCCGCCCTACGGTTATGTAAAATGCGGTAGACAAACGCAAAAAAGAACGGATACCGAAGTACCCGTTCTTTTGATTTATGATTTGGAACTTATTTCTCCAGGTTGGCCTTTACGGTAGCCAGCTCGTCAGCCAGTTCCTTGGGCAGGTGATCGCCGAACTTTGCGTACAGCTCCTCAACGCCCTTCAGCTCTTCTTCCCAAGCAGCCTTATCCACATCCAGGATCTTGTCCAGCTGCTCCTCGGTCATATCCAGGCCGTCCAGGTTGATGTCCTTGGCATAAGGCAGGTAGCCGATGGCGGTCTCCTGAGCCTCGACCTTGCCCTCGCAGCGGTCGATGATCCAGTCCAGAACGCGCATATTGTCGCCAAAGCCGGGCCACAGGAAGTTGCCCTCATCGTCCTTACGGAACCAGTTTACATTGAAGATCTTGGGAGCCTTATCGGGATCCAGGGTCTGGCCGATCTCGATCCAGTGCTTCCAATAATCGCCCATGTTATAGCCGCAGAAGGGCAGCATAGCCATGGGATCACGACGAACAACGCCCACAGCGCCGGTAGCGGCAGCGGTGGTCTCAGAGCCCATTACGGAGCCAACGAACACACCGTGGTTCCAGCTCTTGGACTGGTACACCAGGGGAGTCAGCTTTGCACGACGACCGCCGAAGATGAAAGCGGAGATCGGCACGCCCTGCGGGTTCTCAAACTCGGGAGAAATGCAGGGGCAGTTCTTTGCGGGAGCGGTGAAGCGGCTGTTGGGGTGTGCGCCCTTTTCGTCGCTGGTCTGGCCGTTCCAGGGGTTGCCCTTCCAGTCAATGGCATTGGTGGGCGGGTTCTTATCGAGACCTTCCCACCACACGGTGTTGTTGTCCATATTGTGGCAAACATTGGTGAAGATGGTGCCGCTCATGGTGGACTTCAGTGCGTTGGGGTTGGACTTCATATTGGTGCCGGGAGCCACGCCGAAGAAACCGTTCTCCGGGTTGATGGCATACAGGCGGCCGTCCGGGCCCTTGCGGATCCAGGCGATATCGTCGCCGACGGTCCAGATCTTGTAGCCCTTCTTCTGATAGCCTTCCGGCGGGATCAGCATAGCCAGGTTGGTCTTGCCGCAAGCAGACGGGAACGCAGCACACAGGTACTTGATCTCGCCTGAGGGCTTTTGCAGACCCAGGATCAGCATATGCTCAGCCTGCCACATCTCGTTCTTACCCAGGTAAGAAGCGATACGCAGAGCGAAGCACTTTTTGCCCAGCAGCACATTGCCGCCGTAAGCAGAGTTAACGGAAATAATGGTGTTGTCCTCCGGGAACTGGCAGATCCAGCGCTTCTCCGGGTCCACATTGCACTTGCAGTGCATACCGCGCACCCAGTCGTCAGAGTCGCCCAGTACATCCAGAACAGCCTTGCCGACTCTGGTCATGATGTTCATGTTCAGCACAACATAGATAGAATCGGTGATCTCGATACCGATCTTGGAGAAGGGAGAACCAACAGGACCCATGGAATAGGGAATGATATACATGGTTCTGCCCTCGTAAGCACCGGCAGCGATGTCATAGAGCATTTTATAAGCCTTGGCAGGCTCCATCCAGTGGTTGGTGGGGCCGGCGTCCTCTTCTTTTCTGGAGCAGATCAGAGTTCTGTCCTCCACACGGGCCACGTCGTTCTCTGCGGTTCTGTGCAGATAGCAGTCGGGCAGCAGCTCCTCGTTGAGCTTGATCATCTCGCCGGTCTCCACAGCCTCCGCCTTCAGGGCGTCGATCTGTTCCTTGGAGCCGTCGATCCAAACGATCTTAGAGGGCTTGGTCAGTTCCACTTTTTCGTCCAGCCACGCAAGCAGGGACTTGTTGGAAGTCAAATTTGTTTCCATAACTCTATTCTCCTTTAAGTTATTTGCAAAAAATCCAAAAAATCAGTGCATTTTTTGTTACTATCATTATACCAAAAACGGCGAAAAATTCAATAGATATGGCTTCTAATTAGAACTTTTTCACAATTTTTTCAAAAAGTCGGTCTGTCTATTGGCATTGTTGCATAAGCGTTCAGGTCCGCCCCGGCGCGCACACCCGCCAAATATTCGTAATAGCCCTGGGCGCCCACCATGGCGCCGTTGTCGCCGCAGTATTTCAGCGCCGGCAGGTGCAGCTGCCACCCCTTTTGGCGACACAGGCGGTCCGTTTCTCGCCGCAGGCGGGAGTTGGCGGACACACCGCCGGCCAGGGCGATGGAAGTGTAGCCGTAGTCCGTGGCGGCCTTTTCCAGCTTCTCCACCAGGCAGTCGGTAACGCCCTTTTGGAACGAGGCGGCCAGGTCGGCCACCGGCAGGGTCTCCCCTTTCTGTTCCATTCGGTGCACGGTGTTGATCACCGCCGTCTTTAGCCCGCTGAATGAGAAATCATAGGGCGTGTCCAGCCGGGGGTGGGGAAAGGCAAAGGCGTTCTCGTCCCCGGTAGGGGCGATCTTGTCTATGCTGATCCCGCCGGGGTACGGCAGCCCCAGGGTGCGCCCGGCCTTGTCCAGCGCCTCGCCGGCCGCGTCGTCCCGGGTCTTGCCCAGCACTTTATAAGTGGTGTAGTCCTCTACCGCCACAATGTGGCTGTGGCCGCCGCTGACCACCAGGCAGAGAAACGGCGGTTGCAGATCGCCGGTAATATAATTGGCCGCCACATGGCTGCGCAGGTGGTGCACCGGCACCAGGGGCGTGTTTGTAGCCATAGCCAGCCCCTTGGCAAAGTTCACCCCCACCAGCAGGGCGCCGATCAGCCCGGGAGCGTAGGTCACCGCAATGGCGTCGATCCCGGCCATATCGCAGTTGGCGTCCGCCAGCGCCTGGCGCACCACGCCGCTGATACTCTCTGCATGGCGGCGAGAGGCGATCTCCGGCACCACGCCGCCGTAGAGCTTGTGCTCCTCCAGCGAGGTGGCGATCACATTGGACAGCACCTGCCGTCCGTCCTGCACCACGGCTGCCGCCGTCTCATCGCAGGAGCTTTCAATTCCTAAAATCCTCATTCTTGAATATCCTCTTGGGTCTTGACCGTTGGTATGGTCCGGCCGTTTTTCTCCGCAATGGCCAGCAGTTTTTTCTCCGTCGGGCCGCCGGGAACCAAGTCGCCCACATAGTAGGAATGGTCCTTGCCGTCTGAAATGGCGTAGCCGTTCTCCACCGGAGCAAATGCGCCGTCCTCGTCCGTCTCGCCCTCTACTTTGTAGATCCGCAGGTCCCGGTTCTCCACCTGCACCACCTGGAAAAGGGAGCCGTCCGGCGCGTAGCGCACATAGTCGGCGCCAATGCCGAAATTACTGGTGGCCGCATACACAGACAGCAGCACCATTACAAGCACACCTACAACGGCCTCCGCCACCTGCTTGCCGGTGCGGGCGCTCTCGTTCTCCCGGGCATAATAGGCCCGACTTTTTTCGTCCTTGGGATAAAAACACTTCATCAGCGCAGTGCCCAGCAGCACCTTACCGGCGCTGTACACGCCCAGAGCGCTGATCAACCCGAAAAGAACACACTTGGCCGTGCCCACGCTGATCTCCAGCGCACCGATGGGCAGCGTGTACTCCACCAGCCGAGTGCCCCGGAACAGCAGGGCACGCAGGCCGAACACCAGCACCATAGCCACCGCCAGCCCACCGGCGGCCAAAATGGCATTCACCTTGCGGGCACAGCGCTTATACTGCCGCTCAAAATCCTGCTTGGCCTGTTCGGTTTGGTCCACCACTGTATTGCCCCGGCGCATATAGTCCAGCAGGCGGCGCTCGTAAAGGGTGTCCAAATGGCCCTTGGCCTCTGCCTTTTCCAGCTGCCGCAGCAGCTTGGCGCTGTCCGTGGCGCCGGACACGGCGGTGACCATCGGGTGGGTGGGCAGCACGCCAAAGATCTCCTGATCCTCACCGTCCGGATCGTCCGGATCAAAGTGCTTGCCCCGCACGGCTTTCATATCCGCCAGTCGGTTGGCTTTCATCTGCGCCAAAAGCGGCGGCTCTGCCGCACGGCGCAGGTCATAATCGTACTTATGTACCGTCTCCAGCAGCTCCCGCACCAGTCCCGGCACCTCGCCGGTGGTGGAAAAGCCGCTGTGGTAATACTGGTTAAAATCCTCAATCTCCAGCACATTGAACATATCATAAAGGGTGAACCGCCCGGCGTCGCCGTAATCCAGATCTATGTCCAAAAAGTTCTCGGTAAGCAACATCACCGAGGGCAGATACCGCAGCCGCAGCCGGTATTCGCCGCAGTCAAACACGGCGATCAGCCGGTAGTCGTCTGCCGTGTGGCTCTCCTCAAAGCCCATAAACCGACCGTACAGCCCGGTGG
>CAVIFY010000047.1:0-15824 GCA_963642245.1 Bifidobacteriaceae bacterium
CTCCGGCGAGTTGGCTGTGGACGAGGACGATAACGGTAAGCAGCAAAGCAAAAAGCGGGGCAAAAAAGGCAACAAACGCCAAAAGGACGACGGCAAAAAGTACCTGAACACCTACTGCACCAACCTGACCGGCAAAGCCCGGGACGGCAAGCTGGACGCCATTATCGGCCGTGAGCAGGAGATCTCCCGCACGGTACAGATCCTGTGCCGCCGCACCAAGAACAACCCCTGCCTGATCGGCGAGCCGGGCGTAGGTAAAACAGCTATTGCCGAGGGGCTGGCCATTCGCATTGCCAAGGGGCAGGTGCCTGCCCGCCTGGCAGATAAAGAGATCTATTTGCTGGATCTGACCGCACTGGTGGCCGGCACCCAGTTCCGGGGCCAGTTTGAGGGCCGGATCAAGGGCCTGGTGGACGAGGTGAAAGCCCAGGGCAATATCATTCTGTTTATTGACGAGGTGCACAATTTGGTGGGCACCGGCGACAGCGAAGGCACCATGAATGCGGCCAATATCTTAAAGCCCGCCCTCTCTCGGGGCGAAATTCAGGTGATCGGCGCCACCACCTTTACCGAGTACCGCAAGTTTATTGAAAAGGACGCTGCTCTGGAGCGCCGGTTCCAGCCGGTGAAGATCGAGGAGCCGTCCGTGGAGGACGCCTACAAAATGCTGCTGGGCATTAAAGGCTACTACGAGCAGTACCATAAGGTACAGATTTCCGACACCTTGGTTTATAAAGCAGTGCTGATGAGCGAGCGGTATGTGACGGACCGTTACCTGCCGGATAAGGCCATTGACCTGCTGGACGAAAGCTGCACCTGCGCCAACCTGCGCAACCCGGCCATCAGCCAGGCCCAGATCTTGGAAGATAAAAAGCGCAATTTGCAGGAGAATATTGAAAATCTGTCCGAGCCTACGGAAGAGGACCAGCAGATCGACTATGAGCTGATCTCTAAGCTGAAAACCGAAGTGATGGCCATTGACGAAAAGCTGCCTGCCTTGCAGGAAAAGGCAAAGGACAATCAGGTGCTGGAGACGGATATCGCCAGTGCCATCTCTATGTGGACCGGGATCCCTGCTGCCAAGATCGAGCAGGGGGATATTCAAAAGCTGGCCGGTTTGGAGCCGGAGCTGAAAGCCCATATTATCGGCCAGGACGAGGCCATTGAAAAGGTAGCCGCTGCCGTGCGCCGGGGCCGGGTACAGATCAGCCCCCGCAAGCGGCCCCAGTCCTTTATCTTTGTGGGTCCCACCGGCGTAGGCAAGACGGAACTGGTGAAGCAGTTGGCCGCCTATATGTTTGACACCCCGGACGCGCTGATCCGCCTGGATATGAGCGAGTATATGGAGAAGTTCTCCGTCTCTCGGATCATCGGCTCACCCCCGGGCTATGTGGGCTATGACGACGCCGGGCAGCTGACGGAGAAAGTGCGGCGCAAGCCTTACAGCGTGATCCTGTTTGACGAGATCGAAAAGGCCCATAAAGATGTGCTGAACATTTTGCTGCAAATTCTGGACGAGGGCCGGATCACAGACGCACAGGGCCGCACGGTGAATTTTGAAAATACCATTATCGTTATGACCTCTAACGCCGGATCTACCGACGCCGCCACCGTGGGCTTTGGCAAGTCCGAGGGGGATATGAACCGGGATGTGACCATGAAAGCCCTGGAGCGCTTCCTGCGCCCGGAATTCCTGGGTCGTGTGGACGAGGTGATCGTCTTTAACAAGCTGACCTTTGAGAATTTCCAGCGGATCGCCCGCCTGATGGTGGACGAACTGGTGCCCGGTATGCAGGACAAGGGCATTGCCCTGACCTATGACGACAGCGTGCCGGTGTATTTGGCTAAGATCGCCTACGGCTCCAAGAAGAATGCCCGCGGTCTGCGTGACGCGGTGCGCCGCCAGGTGGAGGACCAGCTGGCAAGTGCATTGGTCTTCCATCAGGATCAGGCCATTACAGCTATTGCCCTGACGGCAAACGACGACGGCGTGCAGCTACGGATCAATCCGTAAACCCACCCATAAGAGCAGAGAGCGTGACTTTCTGCTCTTTTTATATTGACAGGCAACCGGCTGGGTTGTATCATTAAATCATAGAACATTTGTAGGAAATGGTGATGAACGATGAACAAAGAACGCTTACTGCAAACCTTTACGGACCTGGTGGCGCTGGACAGCCCCTCCTTTGACGAAAAGGCGGTATGTACCTATATTAAAGACCGACTGACGGCGCTGGGTGTGCAGGTGGAGGAGGACGACTCCGCCGCTGCCACCGGCAGCACCTGCGGCAATTTGCTGGCCACCGTTCCCGGGGATCCGGCACTGGAGCCGGTGCTCTTTGCCGCCCATATGGACACGGTGGAGCCGTCCCGGGACAAGAAAGCGGTAACACACGAGAACGGCCGCATGACTTCCGGCGGCGATACGGTGCTGGGGGCCGATGATTTTGCCGGTGTGTCGGCGATTTTGGAGGGCGTGACTTCTCTGCTGGAGAGCGGCGCACCGCACCCCACCTTGGAGCTGCTGTTCACCACCGGCGAGGAGCATTTTTGCGTGGGCGCCAAGGCGTTTGATATGGACCGGTTGCAGTCCAAGACCGCGTATGTGATGGACCTGTCCGGCCCGGTAGGGGACTGCGCAGTGGCAGCGCCTACGCTGATCACCTTTTCCGCAGAGGTAGTGGGCAAGGCGGCCCACGCCGGTTTTGCACCGGAGGACGGCGTGCACGCCATTCAGGTGGCGGCTGCTGCCGTCTCCCACATTCCCAGCGGGCACTGGGGCAATGTGACGGTGAATATGGGCACCATTTCCGGCGGTCGCGCCACCAATATTGTTCCGGACAGCTGCACCGTCACCGGCGAAATTCGCGCCCTGTGCCATCAGGACGCCCTGGATCGGCTCAACGAGATCCACAGCGAATTTGTGGAGCAGGCCCAGGCGGTGGACGCCAAACTGAACTTTGACCATACCATACATATTGAGGGCTACCGGGTAGATACAAACGCCCCTGTGGCGCAGCGGTTCAGCCGGGCTTGCGCTGCTGTGGGGGTAGAGCCTCGGTTTACAGACACCTACGGCGGCAGCGACTGCAACATTCTGTCCGCCCACGGCATACAGGGACTGGTGGTGGCTACGGCTATGAACAACTGCCACGCCGTAAACGAATATACCACCGTGGAGGAACTGTGCAAGGCAGCCCGACTGGCACAGGCGCTCATGGAGAAGCAAGACTGATGAAAAGCCCTTTGCGTTATCAAATTTCCGATTATGACTGCGGCCCCACCTCCATGCTCAATGCGGTGAGTTTTCTCTTTGAACGAGAGCAGATCCCGCCGGAGTTGATCCGAAATATTATGCTGTTTTCCCTGGACGCATTCAGCCCGGACGGCGCCTTTGGCAAAAGCGGCACCTCCTGCACGGCGATGATGTTTTTGAGCAACTGGCTGTCCGGGTTCGGACAGGCGGGGCGGCTGCCTATCGCTACGGAGTACTATACCGGCGATCGGGTCTATATGGGCCAGCAAAGCCCCATTACAGACGCCCTCCATCGGGGCGGCGCTGTGGTGGTGCGCCTGTTTTTAGACGAGTGGCACTATGTGCTGCTCACCGGCGAGCGGGACGGTATGGTCTATCTGTTTGACCCTTATTATGTGACGGAGGGCTTTGAGGATCCGTTCGTTGTGACCGATAGGGACCACCCCTTTGCGTATAATCGCATTTTGCCCCAGTCTATGCTCAACGGCGAGGCCCAGACCTTGTACGCCTTTGCAGAGCCGGAGGGCAGGGAAGCGGTGGTGCTTTATAATACGGAGACCATGCTCACCCCGGACAACACCATTGAGTATATGATTTAAGCCCATTTGCCCGGCGCAACCGTAAAGTGGCAGAATGTACACCCATTTTCCATAGACGAAAGCGGGCGTATCTGCTACAATGAGGGCACCAAGGGCAAAGGAGGAGCCACTATGACATTTAGCGACAATCTGCGGGCACTGCGCCGCGCAAAGGAATATTCCCAGGAGTCTTTGGCCCAGCAGCTGGGGGTCACCCGCCAAACCGTCTCCAAGTGGGAGAACGGCACGGCTATGCCGGATTTGAAAAAGCTGACAGAGATCGCAGCCCTGTTTGACACCACTATGGACGCCCTTTTGGGCACCGACCAACCGGCGGACGGGGACCACCAGGCGCAGACGGCCTATGACTTGCAGGCGCTGGGTGTACGGCTGGAAAAGAGCCAGCGCCGCAGCGACTGGTTGACCGGTATTTTGATCGTCCTGGCCGTGTTGGTGGCGGTGCTGATGATTTTGGTGGTGTCCGCCTTTTCTCAAATGGACGGACTGCAAGCCCAGATCAACGATCTGCCTGCCAACACCGTGGTGGTCAACGGCAACGGCGACGACAGCACAGACACCCCGGACGAATACACCACCGCTACGATCTTAAAGGTGGATAAAAAAGACCCAAAGATCGCCACTGTGCGCCTGTCTTACGAGCCGGGGCAGTATGTCAACGGCACCCAGGTCTCCTTTTTGATCCCGGCGGCGGACGGCAAACAAAAGACAGTGCCGGCCACCCTAAAGGACGGCGCCTTTACCGCAGAGGTGACCACGGATGTGACTGTGGGCGACAACTGGCAGGTGATGGTCAACGACGGCAAGACCACCGGCAAGTGGGATCTTTACGCAGAATTGGCGGAGAGCTACCTGCCCCATGTGGAGTGGTCGGAGGACTTGGCTGATGTTTCGTCCAACGGGGAATACAGCCGCAAAACCGGCTATCTGTACAGCTTTGCCACCAACAGCCAACTGGTCAGCTGGTACGCCACCGGCTTTTTAACGGTGGATCAGGTGCGCCTGGTGGGCACCGACCAAGAGGACAAGGTGCTGGTGGATCAGAAGCTGAATATCATCAGCCGTGGCGAGGGCAACCTGGCGCTGGTGAATTTGCCTAATGTGACCACCAAGTCGCAGGTGCAGAATTTTCGCCTGGACTTTACCACCAAAGAGGGCGTTAAAGGCACCATCAACTGGCAGGACGAGTCAAAAATGATCCTGACCTTCCCCGGCGGCGGAGATCTGGTTTATTATTTTTAAGAAATAAGAGAAAAGAGACCCATCGGGGTCTCTTTTTTTATCTGCATTTAGATAGAATATTTACCGTGTCTATTGCAAGGAGTAAAGTCGTATGCTATAATCAAGTTGTAAGCTAATCCACTTTTTAATGATTTAGAGGGAGAGAACCATGAAAAAGACTTTATCCGTATGTCTGGCACTGCTGATGTTGCTAAGCTGCTTTGCCGTGCCCACCACTGCCTTTGCCGCGGTGCCTAAAAAGCCCACGATGTCCTCTGTCAGCGCCGGTGCGGCTGCCTTTACCGTAAAGTGGAAGAAGGTCAGCGGCGTTACCGGTTACCAGGTGCAGTACAGCACATCGTCTAAATTCACATCCAAAACCAGCAAAACCGCCACGGCCAAGAAAGATAAGACCACCTCAAAAACCGTCAGCGGTCTGAAAAGCAAGACCAAGTATTATGTGCGGGTGCGCACCTACAAAACCAGCGGCAAAAAGACCAAGTACAGCAGTTGGAGCAGCGCCAAGTCCGTCACCACCAAGGTGGCGAAAGTGAGCTTTAAGTCTGTTTCCGCCCAGCGTCTGGGCTTTACCGCCAAGTGGAGCAAGGCGCCCTCTGTGTCCGGCTATCGGGTGCAGTACAGTACCTCCTCCAAGTTTGACAAAAAGGTCACCAAAGCGCTGAAGGTCACCAACGGCAACGCCACCTCTGCCACTGTCACCGGTCTGACCGGCGGCAAAAAGTATTATGTGCGGGTGCAGGCGTATGTGAACCTGGGCAAGAAGTCATATTCCGGCGCATACAGCGCAGCCAAGACGGTCACCGCCGCCAAGGATCCCTTTAAGAAGGGCAAGTACGCCGGTGTGCAGCTGAACACTACGGCGGACGCGGTGCGCTACTATGTTAAGGCCTACAATGCCACCAAGAAAGAAACCGCCAAGTACCGGGATCTGGAGACGGAGGAAACCGCTATCTACTATAAAATGATGGGCTGTGAGGAGCTGTTTGTTACCAATACCCGCATTAACGGCAGCAAAAACAGCTTTTTTGACAGCTATTTTGATAGCCTGCTGGCGGATCTGTCTTCGCCCACCGGGCTGCCGCCCAGCACCTTCGTCGATAAGTCGGCAGATAGGGACCTGAACGGCAAATCCCTGGTCACCTCCCGGCTAAAGGACACGGATGTGGCCAGCCTGAGTATTAAAGACAACAATAACGGCACCATCACCCTGACCATCAAGCCCAAGGCGGTGCAGATGAGTTCACCCGGCGCTGATGCCCAAGGACGCTTCTTTACCACTGCCGGCCCGATGTATGACGCTGTGGACCAGGTAATTAAGGAGAATGGCGGCAAATGGACTACCGGCAACGCCAAGTCCAATTTGACCATGAATTACACCGGCGGTACCGGCACCATTACCATCAACACCTCCAGCGGCAAGATCACCAAAGCCAAGTACAAAATGGTTGTAAAAACCGAGATCCGCAATGTGACCCTTTCCGGGCAGAAGTTTAAGAGCATTGCCATGGATTATTCTACGGTGGACTCTTTCCCGGCCACCGGCAGCAACTTCACCGACTGGGGAATCGCTTTGGTCTGACCGCGAATTCATATCTATAAAAAAAGCCACTGTCTATCTGGACAGTGGCTCTTTTGCTATCCTTTGTACCAAGGATAAGTATGTTTATCTTCTTCTGTGATGGGTCGCAGCACCTTGCAGGGCACGCCCACGGCCACCACATTGGCCGGTATGGTGCCTTTGACCACGCTGCCTGCACCGATCACGGTATTGTCGCCGATCACTGCACCTGCCAAAATCGTACTGCCGGCGCCGATCCAAACATGGTTGCCGATGGTGATGGGCTTTGCGATCTCAATACCGTCGGCACGCATTTGGGGGTCCAGCGGGTGCTCTGCCGTGGTCAGGCAGCAGTTTGGCGCAATGAACACATGGTCGCCGATGGTGATCCCGGCGCCGTCCTGCACCACCAGGTTGTGGTTGGCGTAAAACGCCTTGCCTACCTTTATGTGGTAGCCGTAATCGCACCAAAACGGCGGCACGATCACCGTATCCTCATAGGCCCGGCCCAGGAGTTCTTTTAGAATTCCGTTCAGCTTTTCCTGCTCATTGGGGCAGATCTGATTATACTTGTGGCATACGGCTTTGCACTTGGCAATTTCTCTCTCGTACTCCGGATTATAACAGCCTTGAAAAAAGCAATTCGTGGGCACAATGGGTTTGGCCATAATATCACCTCAAGGGCAGTATAACACAGAACAGAGTAGGGGGCAAGAGAAAAGCACCGCCTATGCGGTGCTCTTGTTATTTAGGATTGATTTTGCTTTTGCGGGTCGGTGCTGACGGAATTGGCGTAGATCTTGTGCATACGCGCGTCGTCAAAATGCTCGTCCAGGTAGCTTTCAAAGGCATTGCGTGGCGCTGCGCCCTTGTCCCGCTGGTCCATACGCAGTGCGGCGGAGGCGGACAAAATGGAGTCAAAAATAAAGAAGATGATAAACGCCCAGGTGAGCACCTTGCCCAGTTTGATGGGCAATTTCTCAATGAGTTTTGCCATAGGCGGGTAGATCAGCTTGATCCACACAATGCCCAAAATGCCCCAAAAGATAGAGTACAGCAGGCACACACGGCCGTTGATATTCAGGGGCACATTGCTGTAATCCCAGGCAACGGAGCCGAACACCAGCTCTTGCCCCAGGGAGCAGATATATTCCGTAACGGTGCCCACTACAAAGGACAGCAAAAAGATCTTCCACCACTGGGAATTGCGGAATTTGTACAGCGCCATGGTGAGCACCACCGCGCCCATACCGTAGGCCACGGACAGGGGACCGTACACCAGGGACTGGCGGCTTTCAATATAACCGTGGCGAATGTAGCACCACAAGGTCTCTACCAAAAAGCCCACCACGCAGGAGATCAAAAACACCCATACCAGCTTGTTAAAACACAGACCGGGGGCAAAAGGCTTGCGCTTTTGTTTCTTTTCCGTTTCATTCGACATAAAAATACACCTCTTCGCAGAAAAGTTTACCAACTTCCGGAAGAGATGTAAATAGGCATTATATACGCAGTGTCTAACAGCACTATACAAATAGTCAATATCATAAGTCCAGTTCCGCCCACACCTGGTGCAGCAGAGCGGCGCCTTGATTTTTGCCGGTAATGGCTTGCAATGCCGCTGCCGAGTGGGCCCGATTGCGAAACAGACCGCGACAAAAGCGGTGCAGATAGGCAAAGGGCAGCAGCCAGGGCCGCCGGGTCAAATAAGGGAACTGGTAGGCCATATAATCCGCTTTTGGAAAGCAGTAGCGAAACAATGCGCCCAGCCGGGTAAAGGGCGTTGTGCCGCCGCCTGCGGCTTTTTGGCGAGCCAGGAATACGGCGCCGGTGTTGCCGTTGCCGTGACCGAACACGCCGCCGCCTAAGATCACGGCTGTGAACTTCTCTACCGTGTCCGTATCCAGCGCCGGCACTGTGCAGGGCAGGGGGGTATCCAGCCACTGCCGGCACAGGGCAAAAATACAGCCAAAGGACCGCTCCAGCCCGCTGCGAACGGCCAATTCCAGCACCTGCGGTGCCAATGCCGGGTCACGGCGCAGCAGCAGGTCCGTATCCAACAGCATACGCACCCCGGCGCCGCCGGTTTTAATATGGTGCAGCAGGTGCAGCACTGTATAATAGACCGCATACGCCGGTTGCAGCACCCAAATATTCTGCTCTGTATTGCGCGCCACCTCAGGCGAAAAGGGGTCGGAGAGCAGGGCGCGGGAGCCGTCATTGATACTTTCCAGTTGGGTGTGCAGTTCAAATTCAAACCCACGCAGGGTGAGCATTACCACATCATCGTGGGTCACTTTTTTGGCAAAGCCCTGCTGTTCCAGTGCCTGTACCGCTTTTTGCTGGTTCTCCGGGGTCAGCACAATATCCGTATCTCCGCTGGTGCGCAGGGGCGGGTCCGGGTATGCTGCCGCGGTGCAAGCGCCTTTTACCATCAAGTAGGGGATATGGGCACTCGTCAGCGTTTGCTCCATCACATGTACTGCCGCCGTGCGCTGTTCGTAAGCCATCAAGGTTTGGCCTACCCCCTGGCGAAACGCAGCGGCAAAGGGCGCAGGGGGGCGGTGATCGGCAGGCAGATCCGCCAAGATACGGCCCACAAGGCCGGTCACATTGTGGCTTTGGGCCAGGTCATACAGCGCCTGCCAGTCTACGGTAGGCAGCGCATTCAGTTTTTGGCCGCAAACATAACCCCGCAGCAGGGAGAGAAAGACCTCATCTGTCTGGTTCATACCGTCCTCCAAAAAGAAAAAGTCCCTATTCCGCAGAATAGGGACAAGAATTAGTGGATCATTTGGCTCATATCGTACAGCCCGGCGCCTTTGCCGCACATAAAGACGGCCGCGTTCACCGCGCCTACGGCAAAAATCTCTTTGCTCCGTGCAGAGTGGGACAGGGTGATGATCTCGTCCCGACCGGCAAAGATGATCTCGTGCTCGCCTACAATGGTGCCGCCCCGTACAGCGTGAATACCGATCTCGTCCCGGGTGCGCTTTTCGCGCTTGGCGTGGCGGTCATACTCGTACTTCATGGGGTGGTCGATCTCCCGACACATAGCGTCAGCCAGCATCAGGGCCGTGCCGCTGGGTGCGTCGATCTTCTGATTATGGTGCTTCTCCACGATCTCAATATCAAAGTCCGGCCCCAGCACATCAACTGCCTTTTGTGCCAAGGTGGCCAGCAGGTTGATACCCATACTCATATTATAGGTAAAGAAGATGGGGCACTTTTCGGCCGCGGCTTCGATCTTTGCCTTTTGCTCCGCCGTGTAGCCGGTGGTGGCGATCACAAGGGGCATAGACTTGGCGGCTGAATAGGCCAGCAGATCGTCTAAGAGGGCAGGGTTAGAGAAGTCGATGATCACATCCGCCTCTTCCTGCACCTGGGCAATGGTCTTATAGATAGGAAAGTCGGCTGACTCGGTGTTAAAATCCACACCGGCTACCACCGTGCAATCCTCCCGACCGGCTACAACGCTGCGGATCACATGACCCATTTTGCCGTTGGCGCCGGTAATGATAATTCTCGTCATAGCTTTGAACTTCCTGTACTTCTTATTTGATCAGGCCGTACTTCTCCAGCGTTGCCTGCATCTTCTGCTGATTGGCCTCGCTCATGGGCACCAGCGGCATACGGCAGGGACCGGCAGCGTAACCGATACGGTTCACAGCGTCCTTTACCGGAATGGGGTTCACATCGCAGAACAGGGTCTTGGCCAACTCAAAATAATGGTCCATCAGCGCCTTGGAGCCGTCCACATCGCCGTCCAGGTACTTGGCCACAATGTCGTGGGTCTCCTGAGGGCACACATTGGACAGTACGCTGATCACGCCCTTGCCGCCACGCTCCAGAATGTCTACGATCTGGTCGTCGTTGCCGCTCCAAATGTTCAGCGCGTCACCGCACAGCTCGTGTACCTTAGCCACCTGATCCAGGTTGCCGGAGGCTTCCTTAATACCGTTGATACGGGGCAGCTTGGACAGTTCCTGCGCCGTCTCCGGCAGCAGGTTCAGCCCGGTACGGGAGGGCACATTATAAAGGATAATGGGCTTATCCGTAGCGTCGTGAATGGCGGTGTAGTGGGCGATCAGACCGGCCTGGCTGGTCTTATTGTAGTAAGGGGTCACCAGCAGCAGGGCGTCTGCGCCGTATTCGCAGGCTTCCTTGCTCATCTCAATGGCGCTGGCGGTGGAGTTGGAACCTGTACCGGCGATCACCGGTACACGACCGTTTACATACTCGATGCACCACTTGATGCACTCCAGGTGCTCGTCAACATCCAGGGTAGAGCTTTCGCCGGTGGTGCCGCAGATCACGATGGCGTCTGTGCCGTTGTCGATCTGCCAGTCCACAAAGCGAGCGAACTCGTCATAATTTACGCTGCCGTCCTCATGCATAGGGGTAATAATGGCTACGGCTGCGCCTGTAAAGATAGGATCCTTCTTCATATCAAAAATCTCCTTTTCGCTGTGTTATCAGTCCATATAGCCCTCGGCTGCCAGCAGCTCGGCCAGCAGTACAGCACCGCCGGCAGCGCCGCGCAGGGTGTTGTGGGACAGGCATACGAACTTGTAGTCATACTGGGTATCCGGGCGCAGACGGCCGATGGAAACGGCCATACCGTGCTCCAGCTCACGCTCGCTGTGGATCTGCGGGCGATCCGGCTCGGTGAAGTAGTGCAGGAACTGTTTGGGTGCGCTGGGCAGCTCCAGTTCCTGGGCACGACCGGCGTAGTTCTTCCATACTTCGATAATCTCTTCCTCAGAGGGTTTCTCGCCCTCAAAGTCCATAAATACGGCGCCCAGGTGGCCGTTGGTCACAGGCACGCGAATGCACTGGGCGGTAAAGGCCGGTGCGTCGGCAGACACGATCTGATCGCCCTCAATGCGGCCCATCAGCTTCAGCGGCTCTTTCTCGCTCTTTTCTTCCTCACCGCCGATGTAGGGGATCACATTGTCGATCATCTCCGGCCAGCGCTCAAAGGTCTTGCCTGCGCCGCTGATGGCCTGGTAGGTGCACACCAGCACCCGCTTAATGCCGTACTTCTGGTGCAGGGGGAAGATGGCGGGCACATAGCTCTGCAAAGAGCAGTTGGACTTTACGGCGATAAAGCCGCGCTTGGTGCCCAGGCGCTTGCGCTGGGCGGGAATAATGTCAATGTGCTGGGGGTTCAGCTCCGGCACCACCATGGGCACATCCGGGGTGAACCGGTTGGCAGAGTTGTTGGACACCACCGGGCACTCGTGCTTGGCATACTGCTCTTCCAGGGCGCGGATTTCGTCCTTCTTCATATCCACGGCGCAGAACACAAAGTCCACCATAGAGGTGATCTTCTCAATATCTGCCTGGGCGTCATACACCGGCAGGTCTGCCATGTTGGCGGGAATGGGTTTATCCATGCACCATCTGCTGCCCAGTGCCTCTTTGTAAGGCTTACCAGCAGAGCGTGCAGAGGCTGCCAGGCAAACCACCTCAAACCAGGGGTGATCCTCCAGCAGCAGGGCGAAGCGCTGACCGACCATACCGGTTGCGCCGACGATACCGACTTTGTACTTTTTGTTCATTGTGACTCTCCTTAAAAAAATGCCTTGTAAAACGCAGCATTTTGCAATATAATACTTTACAGCGTCGGCGGTGGGCAAACACCGCTTGCTTTTAGATATAATATCACTTACTCTATATATATGTCAAATACTTTTGCGGAGATAATTATGAAAACTTCTGATTTTTATTACGATTTGCCCCAGGAATTGATCGCCCAGACCCCGGTGGAGCCGCGAAACAGCTCTCGCCTGATGATCTTGCACAAGGACAGCGGCGATCTGGAGCACCGAATTTTTAAGGATCTGCCGGAATATCTGCGTCCCGGCGACTGCCTGATCCTTAACGACACCCGGGTCATTCCCGCCCGTATCTTCGGCGTTAAGGAGGAGACCGGCGCGGTGGTAGAGTTCCTGCTGCTGACCCAAAAGGAGAATAATGTTTGGGAGTGCCTGTGCAAGCCCGGCAAGCGGGCCAAGGTGGGCACCCGCTTTAACTTTGGCGAGGGCAAGCTTTACGGCACGGTCATTGAGGTGCAAGAGGACGGCAACCGGCTGGTGCAGTTCGACTGCCAAGGGAATATTTACGCAGTGCTGGACCAGATCGGCCAAATGCCACTGCCGCCTTATATTAAGGAAAAGCTGCAAGACAAGGAACGCTACCAAACGGTGTACAGCCGGGAGTTAGGCTCCGCTGCGGCGCCCACCGCCGGGCTGCACTTTACCCCTCAAATGCTAAAGGATATTCAGGCCATGGGAGTGAATATCGGCTATGTGACCCTCCATGTGGGGCTGGGCACATTCCGACCGGTAAAGGTGGACGATGTGACCAAGCACAAAATGCACACCGAGCACTACCATATGCCGGCAGAGACGGCAGAGCTGATCAGCCGCACCAAGGCAAACGGCGGCCGGGTGATCGCCGTGGGCACCACCTCCTGCCGCACTATTGAGTCCGTGGCAACCAAGAACGGCTGCATTTGCGAGGACGATGACAACACCAGCATTTTTATTTACCCCGGTTATGAATTCAAGTGCATGGACGCACTGATCACCAACTTCCACCTGCCGGAGAGCACGCTGATCATGCTGGTCAGCGCCTTTGCCGGGTTTGACCACATTATGCACGCTTACAACACCGCCGTGGCGGAGAAGTACCGCTTCTTCTCCTTTGGCGACGCAATGTTTATTTGCTAACGGAGAGAAATATGGCACACTATACCTTATTAAAAAAAGAGGGCAACGCCCGCCGCGGCACTTTTGAGACCGTGCACGGCACGGTACAGACCCCGGCATTTATGAATGTAGCTACCGCTGCGGCCATCAAAGGCGGTCTGTCTACCGAGGATTTAGAGAATATCGGCTGCCAGGTAATGCTTTGCAACACCTATCACCTGCATGTGCGCCCCAGGGACGACCTGGTGGCAGATATGGGCGGTCTGCACCGTTTTACCAACTGGCAGCGGCCCATTTTAACGGACAGCGGCGGGTTCCAGGTGTTCAGCCTGGCCAAGCTGAACCAGATCAAAGAGGAGGGGGTCACCTTCCATTCCCATGTAAACGGCAAAAAGATCTTTATGGGCCCGGAAGAGAGTATGCAGATCCAGTCCCACCTGGCGTCTACCATTGCCATGGCCTTTGACGAGTGCGTAGAGAACCCGGCTACTTACACCTACGCCAAGCAGTCCTGTGAACGCACACTGCGCTGGCTGGAGCGCTGCAAGGCGGAAATGGAGCGGCTGAACGCTTTGCCGGACACCATCAACAAAGACCAGCTGCTGTTTGGGATCAACCAGGGCTGCACCTATGACGATCTGCGGGTGTGGCATATGCAGGAGATCGCCAAGCTGGACTGCGACGGCTACGCCATCGGCGGCCTGGCAGTGGGGGAACCGGCGGAGGATATGTACCGCATTATCAGTGCGGTGGAGCCGTATATGCCGGCGGACAAGCCCCGGTATCTAATGGGCGTAGGCACCCCAGGCAATATCTTAGAGGGGGTCAGCCGCGGGGTAGACCTGTTTGACTGCGTTATGCCCTCCCGCAACGCCCGCCACGGCCATCTGTTCACCAAGGACGGCATTATCAATTTGAACAACGCCAAGTACGCCCGGGACGACAAGCCCATTGACCCCCGGTGCGATTGCCCGGTGTGTCGCCGGTACAGTCGGGGCTACATTCGCCACCTGCTCAAGGCTGGAGAAATGCTGGGTATGCGCCTGGCGGTGATGCACAATCTGTATTTTTACAACAATTTGATGGCAGAAATCAGACAGGCGTTGGATAACGGCACTTTTGCGCAGTACAAATCTGAATATTGTGTGAAATTGGACACCAGAATATAGAAAAGGACTTGCAATCCGGCTAAAACTTTAATATAATAGTCGTACTATGTTCAGGAGGAATTAAAATGAACTTTATTTTATTACAGGCCGCAGCCAGCGGCAGCAGTTCCGGCCAGGGCGGCGCCAGCCAGTACAGCTTTATCATCTTAATGCTGGTAATGGTGGTACTGATGTACTTTACCATGATCCGTCCCCAGAAAAAGCGCCAGAAGGAAGAGCAGGAAATGCGTTCTTCTTTGGAGATCGGCGATGAGATCGTGACCATCGGCGGTATCGTTGGCAAGGTGGTTACCATTCGCGAGGAGGACCTGATCATTGAGACCGGTGCCGATCGCAACAAAATGCGCATTCAGCGCTGGGCTGTAAACACCAACAAGACCAAGGCCGAGCAGCACCAGAAGGAAGTGGAAGCTGCCAGAGAGGCTGCCAAGAACAAGAAGAATAAGAAGAACAAGGACGACGCTTTGACCGAGAAATCCGACACCGCTAAAGAGGCTGAGGAAAAGATCGAGAAATAAGCGATGATCGCAAAACAAAAGGACTGCTCACCGGCAGTCCTTTTTTTGTTATACCGAATAAAAAAACCACTTGCTATGCAAGTGGAATGTACGGACTTTAGTGTCAGGGAAGAAGTTGAAAAAAGAACACCGTTCTGTAAAATAGGAGGCGGCTACCGACCGCAACCAACAGAACGGAGGACAAAAGGCATGAAAAACAAAAAACCTAATGACACATACAGTCTAACACATACAAGTTGGAAGTGTCAATATCACATAGTGTTTGCGCCAAAGTACCGAAGAAAAGTAATATACGGAAAAATGCGCGTGGAAATCGGAGCGATCCTGCGAGAATTGTGTGAGCGCAAACATGTGCATATCATTGAGGCACATGCAATGCCGGATCATATACATATGCTGGTAGAAATTCCGCCGAACCAAAGAGTGTGCGATTTCATGGGATACCTGAAAGGAAAGAGCACGATGATTATTTTCGAACGGTTTTCCAATTTGAAATATCGATATGGAAATCGCCACTTTTGGTGCCGAGGGTACTATGTAAGTACAGTGGGCGGCAACAAAGAGGGCATAGCAAAATATATCCGCGAACAGGAACACGAAGATCAGATAGAAGATCAAATCTCGTTCAAAGAATACATCGACCCATTTAAGGAATAAGGACCCGATGCAGTCGGTAGCTTCAGCTTACAGGGAACCTCTTTAGAGGTGGCTGGTGAAGTGCCCTTCCAGGGCCGAAATAAAACCACCGGCTTTGCCGGTGGTTGTTATT
>CAVIFY010000048.1:0-15146 GCA_963642245.1 Bifidobacteriaceae bacterium
CGGGCCAACCGGCTGGGCGTGACCACGGACAACCTGTATATTTTGGCTGAGACGGATGTGGGCAGCATTGCAGAGACCATCCGCAGCGAAAAGCCGGACATTGTGATCATTGACTCCATTCAGACTATGGTGTACGATCAGGTGACTTCTTCTGCCGGGTCTGTGACCCAGGTGCGGGAGTGCACCAATATCTTTATGCACACTGCCAAGACCTACGGCATTCCCATTTTTGTGGTGGGCCATGTGAACAAGGACGGCGCCATTGCCGGGCCAAAGGTGCTGGAGCATATTGTAGATACGGTGCTGTACTTTGAGGGGGAGAGGAACTACTCTTACCGCATTCTCCGGGGCGTGAAGAACCGCTTTGGCTCCACCAATGAGATCGGCGTGTTTGAGATGACCCAGGAGGGACTGCTGGAAGTGGAAAATCCGTCGCTGATGATGCTCTCCGGCCGACCTAAGAACGCCAGCGGCACTTGTGTGGCCTGTGTAATGGAAGGCTCTCGGCCGATTTTGGCAGAGGTGCAGGGGCTGGTGACGGCTACCGGTTTCGGCACGCCCCGGCGGATGAGCACCGGTTTTGATTTTAACCGTATGGCCATGCTCATTGCCGTGCTGGAAAAGCGGGCGGGCTTTTTCTTCAACACCATGGACGCCTATATCAATGTGGTCAGCGGTCTGCGGTTGGACGAGCCGGCGGCGGACCTATCCGTGGCAATGGCGCTGGTGTCCTCCTTAAAGGATGCGGTGATTGGCGACAAGGTGCTGGCCTTTGGTGAGATCGGCCTGGCGGGCGAAATTCGTGCCGTCAGCCATTGCGAACAGCGGGTGCAGGAGGCCGGTCGCTTGGGCTTTCAGCGCTGTGTGATCCCGTTCCATAACTACAAATCCCTGTCCAAGGACTTAAAAAAGGAGCTGGACATTGTGCCGGTGCGCACCGTTCGTGACGCATTCAGTGCCTTGACGGTGAAAGACTGATCTTTTGACAGAAAAAAGGACCCTGCTGCTGCAAGGTCCTTTGTTTTTTTGCCCTGTTATCCGTTCGGCAGGCGCCGGGTATAGCGCACCATAGCCCAGGCGGCGTAGGTTGCGGTCAGCAGTTCCGTAATGGGCATGGTCAGCCAAATGGCGTTGGTGCCCACGGTGATGGGCAGCAGCAGTATGCAGGTGCCGCTAATGACCAGCCCCCGGAGGACGGACACCAAAAATGCGGCCTTTGGTTGCAAGATCGCCTGAAAGTAGTAAGTGGAGAAAATATTAAACGGCAGCAGCAGAAAAGACAGGGCGTAGGTGCGAATGATCCCGGGCGCAATGGCCAAGATCTCTGCCGTAGGGGTCATAAAAATGCGAATATACCCATTGGGCACCGCCATACTCATCGCCGTCCAAAATACGCTGAAAAAGGCGGTTGTCCACAGCGCCAGGCGCAGGGTCTCGCCAATGCGGCGGTTTTGATGGGCGCCAAAGTTGGCGGAGATCAGCGGCTGGGCGGCCTGGCCTACACTGTACGCACAGCACTGCACAAAGGTGCTCACCTGGATAATGGGACCATAGACTGCTAGGGCGCTTGTGCCCAGGTACTTCATAATTTGCCGGTTGAACAAAACGGTCAGAATGCCCATTGCCACATCAATAAAAAATGTGGAAAAGCCGGTGACGGCGATTTCTGTCAACCGGTGGAGCAGACGGCTGGGGCGCAACCAGCGCAGCGTGCATTTTTTGGCAAAGAAGTGGGTAAGCATGAGCACAAAGGAGATGGCGGAGCCGATGGCTGTGGCCAGCCCGGCACCGAAAATGCCCATTTTGCAAGGGAAGATAAACACATAGTCGCCCACCATATTAAAGATACCGCCTGCCAATACGGCTGCGGTTGCCAGACCGGGCGCGTTGTCGTTGCGCAGAAAGGCGGCAAGTAGCTGATTAAACAAAAACAGGGGAAAGACCACTTGCACCGGCTGCATATACCGCCGTGCCATCGGCAACAGTTCCGTGCTGGCGCCAAAGAAGGTCAAGATCTGATTTTGAAAGCAAAGAATACCCAACCAGGCAAGCAGCGCCAAAAGCACGCCGCCGATCACGGCAGAAGAAAAATACATATTTTCCTCCCGGTCCTTTGCACCTGCGGCTCGCTTGGTGGAAAAGATCACGCTGCCGCCAATCCCCATCAGCAGCCCCAAGCTGTAAATGATATTCCACACCGGCGCCACCACCGCCAGCGCGGCTGTGCCATCAGGTCCGTGGTACTGGCCCACCATTGCCGTGTCTACCACGCTGTAAATGCAGGTGATCATAGCGCTGCCGAACGCGGCGGACAGGTACTTGCGATACATGGGTTTGATCGGGTCTTTTAACAGGTCCATACTGCCTCCGTTCCATAAAAAAAGCCGGACAAGAAACAGACATTTCAGTCTGCCTCTTATCCGGCTGTTGTTTCTGTGAACAACGCACCCTCCGAGTGCACGATGGGACTATAACACAGTTTTTTGCTTTTGTCAAGGGCGGGCTGATCACCCGGCGGTTTGGGGCTGATTTTTGCCGGTGGCTACCGTGCCGTCGTCGATTTGGTGATCCAGTAGGATCTCTTCTTGCGTCAGCATAAAATAGCTTTGCCAGGCCGGGTCCAGCGGCGTGTTGCCGTCTGCGTCGGCCCAGGTCACATCCACATGGTAGGTGCCGCTCTCCAGCTTTACCAGGTTCCAGGCGTGAGCGGTGTCTTGGGACACGCCGCTGACCTGTGTGCACCACAAATTAGCCTTGCGGCAAAGGTATTCAAATCCGCTGGCATATCCCTGGCAAATGGAGGACCCGCCCTCAATGGCACCGTAGGCGGTGGCAGAGGGTTTGCCGCCGGTGGAGTCGTTGTCATAAGCGGTGCGCAGAGAGATCACCGTCGCCAGGTAGCGGTATTTGTCGTAGGTGCTAAAATCCTTTGGAATGGCGCGGACAATCAGATTGCACTCTTCTTCAAAGATCTGCACTTCCTCTTTTACCTGCTTGGTGTTCGCCGCGGCGCCTGTGGGGTCGTAGGGCAAAAAGTAGCAGGCGCGCAGGGCAGTGGTCCGGTCGCCCTCCACCACTTCTTCTATGTCAAAATCATTCTCGTATTCCGGGTGGTCCCGGCACAGCGCAGACGCAGCCATCAAAACATTGTCCAGCACAGCGTAGCCGTGGTCCTTGGCAGTGTAAGTAAAGGGGGTCAGGTTCTTTACTTTCGGCAGCATCTCATTATAGAGCGCCTGTTGGTCGCTGTTCAGCTCAGCATAGGCGGGGCTATCTTGCCGGTATTCGTAGCTGACTGTGGAGGACCAGCCGTCCACTGGGTTCTTCCTTACCAGATCCAGTGCGGTTTTGATGCTGTCCTCAACCCGCTGGCGGGCAAAGGTTTTTGCAGCGCTTTCCGTTGTGGCAATGGTGGCTTTTGGTTCGGTAACCGTGGGTGTTTCTTTTTGACAGCCGGTAAGCAGGGGAAGCAGTACGGCAATACCGGCGCAGAACAGGGCGAGAAGCGTTTTCTTCTCTCTCGTTGGTTTTGGTAGCCTTTGACGCATGGCTTTTCTCCTTTTGGTCGGTGGTCCCGGTGCTTATAGAGCGCTGAAAATAAAAAAATCCACTGTAACCGAAATTACAGTGGACTTGGTGGAGCATAGGGGATTCGAACCCCTGACCTCCACACTGCCAGTGTGGCGCGCTCCCAACTGCGCTAATGCCCCGTAGCTATCTTGCTTTGGTAGTATAGCATAGCGGTTATGGGAAGTCAAGAGGATTTTTACAAAAAATGCAAAAACACCAAATTTTCTCCCCTGCATAGAATGAGATAGGTCCGTAGGAGGGGTGACAGTGGCAAGTATCAGTCTTTGTATGATCGTGCGGGACGAGGAAACGGTGCTGGGTCGGTGCCTGGAGAGCGTGGCGCCGGCGGTGGATGAGATCATTGTGGTAGACACCGGCAGCGTGGACGGCACCAAGGCGGTGGCAGCAGCCTATACCGACCGGATCTACGATTTTGCCTGGGTAGACGATTTTGCCGCGGCGCGCAATGCGTCCTTTGCCAAGGCCACCGGGGAGTATATCCTGTGGCTGGACGCCGACGATGTGCTGCTGCCGGAGGATCTGGACGCGCTGCTGTGCCTGAAAAATCGGCTGGATCAGACCCCGGCAGATGTGGTGATGATGCGCTACAACACCGGCTTTGACAGTCGGGATAATCCCACATTCTTCTTTGATCGGGAGCGGCTGGTGCGCCGGGCGGCGGGGCCGGTCTGGCACGGTCGGGTGCACGAGTATATCCGGTGCCCCGGCAGTCGGATCACGGTGAATATCGCCGTGACCCATCGGTCGATCAAGACTGCGTACACCACCCGCAACCTGCGGATCTATGAAAAGATGGCGGCGGCAGGGGAGCCGTTCACCCCCAGAGATCGGTTCTACTACGGTCGGGAGCTGTACTACCACCGGCAGTATGACCGTGCGGTTGAAGAATTGCAGGCGTTTTTGGCCCCCGGGGACGGCTGGCTGCCGGATCGGCTGGAGGCCTGCAAGTTCCTTAGCGCAGCCTTGCAGGCGCAAGGGGACCGACAGGGCGCATTCGCCGCCCTTTGCCGTGGTTTTGCCCTTGGCGCGCCCCGGGCGGATCTGGTATGCGGCTGCGGCGATCTGCTGCTGGAACAAGGGGATTATCCGGCGGCTGTTTGCTGGTATAAGTGGGCGCTGGAGCTGCCCCAGGACCTGCACGGCGGCTTTGTAAACACGGATTACACCGGGTACTTGCCGTACCTGCGGCTTTGCGTTTGTTATGATCGTATGGGCGATCACGCAGCGGCTGCCCGCTGCAACGCCCGGGCTGCGGCGTACCGACCCGATGATGCCGCCGTGCAGCAGAATGCGGCCTATTTTGCCGCATTGCCGGACACTGCCTACCCGCCGTCTACTGGAGAGGATAAGGAGCAAAACCGATGAATACAACCATTTATAAAAATCAACCTTGCTGCGACGCTTGCTGCAAACCGGCCTGTTCCTGCTGTCCCACCGTTGTTGGGCCTACCGGTCCCACAGGGCCTACAGGCCCCACCGGCCCGGGTGTAGGCGCTACCGGCCCAACCGGTCCTACGGGACCCACAGGCGCCACAGGTGCACCCGGCAGTAACGGCCAAATGGGCCCCACCGGTCCCACCGGCGCACCGGGTAGCAATGGTCAAATGGGTCCCACCGGTCCTACCGGTGCAACAGGAGCCACGGGCGCAACAGGAGCAACCGGCCCTACGGGTCCCACAGGGGCGACAGGTGCCACAGGTGCTGACGGTACTGCGGGCGCTACAGGTGCCACAGGTCCTACCGGCGCCACCGGGGCTGACGGTACAGTGGGTGCCACAGGTGCAACGGGCGCTACCGGCGCAACCGGTGCCGCGGGTACGACCGGTGCAACAGGCGCTACCGGCGCCAGAGGGGCTACCGGTCCCACAGGCCCCACCGGCGCTGCCGGTACGGTACTGCCTGGCGAACTGGTGACCAACGGCACCATGGAACGGTTCACCAACACCATGCCCACCGGCTGGACGGTGAATAACGGCACCCTGTTTGGCCAATCCACCGCTGCCGGTCAGGTGCACAGCGGCGTGTCTGCGGTGCGGCTGGCACCGGGTGCGCAAATGCGCCAGACCCACGGGGCTACCGTGGGCAGCCACTACCGGCTGTCCTTTTACGCCCAAGGGGTAGGGGACCAACCGGCGGTGATCGGCAACATTATCTTTACGGACGCTGCCGGCGGCGAGTCCAACGCGGCTGAAGTGGCGGTGCGCTCGGAGGATATGGTCAAGACAGCGCCCAACTTTGGCTACTACCAGGTGATCAGCACCGTGGTGCCGGATAATGTAACAAAGGTGGCGGCCTACCTGGCTGCCACCGGGGACGCAGACGACAGTGTGATCATTGACGATGTATCTCTGACCGTAGTTTAACTGCGGGGGCTCGGTGTGCCAAGGCGCACCGGGCTTTTTTTGTTGCCGTTTTTCGGATTTTTGTTGCGATATAAAGCGGACTGTGCTAAGATAAAACCAAATGCATTTTTGGGAGAAAACGATGAAGAAATTACTTTGTGTTTTATCAGCGCTGGTTGTGGTGCTTACCATGTTGCCGCTGTCCGCAGCTGGGTCTTTGGCAGAGAGCGGGTCCTATGACGAACTGCTGCCCGACTACCGGCAGAATATGCAGACCGGCGAGACCGACAGCGCTTATGCCTATCGATTTGAGGCGGAAAAGGACGGCGTGTATTCCGTAACGGCAAAGGCAAGTGCCGGCAAAGTCACCCTGCACAGTTCGTCTTTGGACTGCTATACCGATGATTACAGACCCACTGACGACGCGCATATCTACTACTACGATATGAAAAAGGGCCAGGAGCTGAAGATCGAGTTTACCTGCTCCGCCAATACCATTGCCACCGTGGTTCGGCAGAGCGTGGACACCGTGGCCGACGGTGACGAATTGGACTTTACCGGTGAATACGATCGCTCTTTTATTATTCCAAACGATTATGAATATTACGGCAATGTGAAGTTCGCTGCCGAGACCCCGCGGGATACTAACGGCAACCCGATTTTTGAGGCCCGTTATCGACTGCTCAAGGCGCTGTCTACGGAGGGGGACGACGGCTCTGTTTACCTGGATCGGAAAGATGTGCGGGTGAATACGGCTATGCACATCAGCCCCGGCGGCGCGTGGAGCGATTATTTTATTCTGAATGTGTACGCCAACGGCGCCAAGACAACCGTAGGCGACCCCACCACCACCCGCTCTAAGGTGAAGTTTGTCAAATTGGACAGCTATAATACGGACGCTGTCACTTTTAACTTGGTGCAGGACCCGGAGCCTATCTACGAAAAATCCAACTGCTTTACGGAGACGGACGCTGCGGGCAAGACTTATAACAAATATTACTACCGCAATCAGGACTATTTGCGGTCCGTTACCATTGATTTTGGGGACGAAAATGTGACGGAGGTCCCCGCTGACCTGGCGCCCTATGACGAGCCGGATCCGTACAGCAAACGCACCGGTTTGTATGTGAATTACACCGACACCCAGGCGGACACCCATTGGTCTGTGGGCACCAACTATTTCACTGCCAAGATCGGCGAGTTCAACACCATGCAGATCCCGGTGGTGGTCAAGAGCGCCTCCGATTTGGAGAGCTTTTCGCTTTTTGAGGAAAAAAGCGTGTCCTACCGCGCCAATACACGGTACTTTGGCTACTATTCCTTTACCCCTACGGAGGACGGGGCGTACACCATCTCCATTGAGGATATGGACTGGGCCTCTTATGACGAGGTGGGTGTGATCGTGGCCGGTCAGCAGTACGATATCAGCCGGGCGTATTATTTGACCGGCGACACCAGCCGGGAGTATGTAGCGGAGAATGTGCAGCTGTCTGCCGGGCAGACCTATCCCATTACATTCGTCTTTATGCGCAACGGCAGCGGCAACGGCACCATCAAGCTGTCTGTAAAAAAGCGCGTGCCGGTGTCCTCTGTGCAGGCCAATGTAAAGGCGAACGCACCCAAGCTGGTCTACGGCGTAAACAAAACAAGCGGCAAATACGCTTACAATATAGCAGATTATGTGGACAGCGTGCAGGTCACCTATACCGATGGTAAAGTCTGCACTTTCGCTTATGATAAAAGCAAGAATGCCTTTGTATCTTCTGCCGATCCCAAATATGCGTCTTACAGCATTTTTGTCACCGACGACCAGACCACCAACTCCTGGAATGTGGGCACCCATACAGCTACGCTGGAGATCGGCGGCAAGTCTGCGAATGTGCCTATTGAGATGATCGCGCCGGAGGACCTGCCTGCCATAACCGAGGGCCAGGCCCGGAGCGTTACCCTGAATGCCGACGGTACATACAGTGGGCTACTGGGCTTTACCCCGGCAGAGACCGGGTATTATACCTTTTCTGTTACCACCGCCGGGCACGAGAACTGCAACCTGGATGTGATCACAGGGATCAACGGCTATTATGATAATGCCCGGCCGGGCGCGCCCTTGCTCCTTGTCAGCGGGCGCACTTATGTGGTGTGCCTGTCTGCGCGCCATGTGGGCAAATGCAGCAGCACGGAAGATACAGCCGTTGGTGCCCAGGTGACCATCAGCAAGCTGCAACTGGCAGATTCCGGCAGTATGACTCTAAACAGCACCAAAAAGGTGGGAATGAACAGCGCCGACTTTGTGGCGTATTATACATTCCGCCCGGAGAACAGCGGCGTTTATGATTTTGATATTGCTACGGTCACCCACGGCGACGCCTGCAAGATCAATACCGATGTAAAGATCTATTACAAGGGGCAGGAACTGACCAATACCCTTTATGCGGGCAATTCCTATGACATTCTGTTTACCGGCAGTCACAACAATGTGCTTTGCAGCAACAAGATGTACTTTACCCTTTCTGCGTCTATTACGCCTAAGCTGCATACGATCCTACCCGATCCGGAGCCGGAGACAACGACAACAACCACGACCAATACCACCACGACTACCACTAAGCCCACAACTGTAACCACCACAACTACAACAAAGCCTACCACAACGACTACTACCACAAGGCCGACCACCACCCAGAAGGTCACCACAACGAAAAAGGCGACCACCACCAAAAAGGTCACTACAACGAAAAAGGTAACCACCACCAAGAAAGTTACCACCACTAAAAAGGTGACGACTACCAAAAAAGTCACCACCACAAAGGCGGCGGTGAAAGCGCCAAAGCCCGCTGTCATCAAGAAGTTGACCCCGGGCAAAAAGACGCTGACAGCCACCTGGTCAAAAATCAGCGGCGCCACCGGCTACCAGCTCCAGTTTGCAACGGACAAGAAGTTCAGCAAAAACAAAAAGACGGTAACGATCAATAAGCAAAAGACCACTTCCGCCAAAGCAACGAAGCTGAAAGCCAAGACCAAATACTATGTGCGTATCCGCACCTACAAGACCGTAAAGGGCAAAAAAGTCTATTCCAAGTGGTCCGCCGTCAAATCGGCAAAAACGCAATAGAATGTTACGCCCGCAATTGACGATTAAGGAGATTTTTAAAGTGAACGAAAAGAATTTTAGCGCTGTGGAGGTTGAACGAAAATTTCTCGAGGACAAGATGAATGCTCTAATCAAAATTATAGGAGATATTCCTATTGCAAACACACGCATTATGCCTTATGGCTGGCGTAAAGCTGCAAAAGGGCGCACCGTATGGAGAATTGTAGAAGAAGTGATAATTCAAGGCCTCGAAAGTCAAGCCAATGTCCTTGGATTTGATATTTTATATCCCGCAGAATCTGAGGTGGACGTTTATGATTTTTGTTTTTGCTACAAAGGAAATAAGGAATCGTATGTAAATATTAAATCTTCTGTAAATGATGGCCATACACGTAAAGATGATATTTCCAAGGCTGTTCGTTTAATAGATTTTTATAACAAAAGGCCTGATGCAAACCTTTATATTGCAACTTGTTTCATTAGCTTCAATCCAAACATGACGATAAGTCTTGAGAAATGCGTTGTCTTTCCAACTGCGTGGATACCGGATATCTATGTTAATCCGAGTAATAATGGAAATTTGCAATCCTCGAAATACAACCATTTGGAGTCTGCGGTGAAACGAACCCCTGTTGAATTTTTAGAGTGCTTAACTGAAAAGAACGAAGAAGCAAAAAAGCACATAATGAAAAGGTCAAACAAAGAAAACAAAAATAATGTATAACGCTACGACAAATGTTCCTATATACTTTCTAAATGTAGGCCTTAAATCAAGCGCTCGGAAGAAACGATATAATAGAAGTAACGATAAAAAAACAATAAGACCACGCGGAAGGTTTTAACCTTTGGTGTGGTCTTTCATTTATTTCCAGTATGATATTTGTTTTACAGTACGATGAGCTTTTTGGTTACATTTGACAGGTTCTCCCGGCCGTGGGGGGACAGGTAGAGCACATCTTCGATGCGGATGCCGAATTTGTCCGGCAAATAGATACCCGGCTCCATGGAGGTCACATTGCCGGTTTGGTACACATCTGTACTGCGGGGGGAGGCGTTATAGCCCTCGTGAATTTCCAGCCCTACGCCGTGGCCCAGGGAATGGCGAAAATACTGTGCTTTATCCTCCGCCGCCAGCACATCGTAGGCCGCTTGGTAAACTTCTTTGCAGGGCACGCCGGCGTTCAGCGCCTGAATACCCGCCAGCTGGGCACGGAGCACCAGGTCATATGCCGCCTGCATTTCTGCCGTGGCGCTGCCCACCGCTACCGTGCGGGTCATATCCGAGTGGTAACCCCGATAAGTGGCGCCAAAGTCAAACAGCACAAAGTCGCCCTTTTGCACCACCCGGTCCTCCGGCACCCCGTGGGGCATGGAGGTGTGGGCGCCGGTCAAAAGAATGGTGTCAAAGCTGATGCCGTCCGAGCCGCCCAGTGCCATTAGGTAGTCAAAGCGGGCAGCCAATTCCTTTTCCGTTTTGCCGGGCTTTACATCGTTAAGAAGTTCTATAAACGCCTTCTCCGCAATGCGGTTGGCGGTTTTCATCAGGTCGATCTCCCACGGCTCTTTCACATTGCGCAGATCCATCACTGCATGGCCGATGGGGCGCAATTCGCCGCTGAAAATCCCTTGCAGCTGCGTGTACTGGCGGTAAGCGATGGTCCGGTCCTCAAACAGCAGGGCCTTGCAGTCGATCTTTGCCAGCAGAGCGATCAGTTCGTCCCAAAAGCCGGTGGTGATCTCCGTCACCTGCACGCCGGTATCTTTGGCGTGGAGCCGGGCGGTCTCCGTATAGCGGGAGTCCACCAGCTGGTACACCGCCGCCGAGGTCACCAAGATCATACCCTCGCTGGGGGAGAAGCCGCACACATAGTGCATATTGGCTTCATTCAGCAGCAGCAGCGCGTCTGCGCCGGCTGTTTTTACATAGTTCATCATTTTCTCTGTATGCATACTATCACCTACTCAATAGGATAGCACAGATTTGTTACTTGTCAATTCTAAAATTCTGTCTTTTTTGTATCTTTTATATTGACAGGGCGGGCGGGGGTGTGCTATCGTTCCTTTGTAACAAAATCTTATCACTTCCGGGGGTAGTTATGGAAAAATATTTGATCAATCCCAACGAGCGGATCGCCACCATCAGCAAGGATATTTACGGCCATTTCAGCGAGCATTTGGGCCGCTGCATTTATGACGGTATCTTTGTGGGCAAGGACTCTAAAATTCCCAATGTGAACGGTATGCGCACCGATGTGGTCACAGCGCTGAAAGAGATGGGCATTCCTGTGCTGCGCTGGCCCGGCGGTTGCTTTGCCGACGAGTACCACTGGATGGACGGTATCGGCCCGCAAAAGGACCGCAAAAAGATGATCAACACCCACTGGGGCGGCGTGGTGGAGGACAACGCCTTCGGCACCCACGAGTATTTTGAGCTGATCCGTCAGCTGGGGTGCGACGCTTATGTAAACGGCAATGTGGGCTCCGGCTCTGTGCGCGAGATGAACGAGTGGGTCGAGTATATGACCTTTGACGGCGTGTCGCCTATGGCGGACCTGCGTAAAGAGAACGGTGCGGACAAGCCCTGGAAGTTGCGCTACTTTGGCGTTGGCAATGAAAGCTGGGGCTGCGGCGGCCACATGAACGGCGACTACTATGCGGACGAATTCCGTCGCTATAACACCTATGTGCGGGATTATAACGCCGGGGAGCATATTTACCGGGTGGCCTGCGGTCCCAATGCCTTTGATTTTAAGTGGACGGAGCAGGTGATGCGCAAGGTGCCCGGCCAGGCGGACGGCCTGTCGCTCCACTACTACACCGTGCCCTACAACTGGGATCACAAAGGCTCTGCAACGGAGTTTAACCTCCGGGATTATGACCGCACGGTGGCTAAGGCCTACCGTATGGAGGAGCTGGTGCGCCGCCACACGGAAATTATGAACGCGCTGGATCCCCAAAAGCGGGTGGACCTGATCGTAGACGAATGGGGCACCTGGTTTGATGTGGAGCCGGGCACCAACCCGGGCTTTCTGTACCAGCTGAACACCATGCGGGACGCTATGGTGGCTGCACTGACCCTGAATATCTTTAACAAGCACGCCGATCGGGTGCAGATGGCGAATATCGCCCAGACGGTGAATGTGCTGCAAGCGGTGATCCTGACCGAGGGGGACAAGATGGTGCTGACCCCCACCTACCATGTGTTCAAAATGTACAAGGACCACCAGCAAAACACGCTAATCGGCTCCTACCTTACCAACAGCAGCACCGTGGAATGCGAGGAGTGCAGCGCGCCCCAGCTGATCGAGTCTGCTTCTGTGGACGAGAACGGCACCATTTACGCCACCGTCGCCAACATCAGCGCCACCAAGAAGGCCAAGATCAAGTGCCAGATCGCCGATACCAAGGTTTCTGCCCTGCGGGCGGAAATTCTCACCGGAGATATGCACGACAAAAACGACTTTGTCCATCAGGACAAGGTGCAGGTGCGCCCCTTTGACGGTGTGCGCCGGCTGTCCGGCGGCTTTGTAGCCGAGCTGCCCCCGTGCAGCGTGGCAAAGTTTGTGATCAACGAAAAAGAATGAGTGATCTTTGCAAACGCTGTCTGCTGTATGAGGCAGGGGAGAAAGCGGTCTACACCCAGGTGCAGGCGTATTTGGACACGGTGCCAACGGAAGAACTGGCAAGCCCGGTTGTGCGGGACAGCCGCTTAGAACTGTGCCGCCGGTGCGACCAGCTGATCGCAGGTATGTGCCGCAAATGCGGCTGCTATGTGGAGGTGCGCGCTGCGCTGAAAGACAGTGCCTGCCCTAACGCAGAGGACAGAATGTGGTGATTTGAGCCGACTTGAATGGATATTCAGGTCGGCTTTTTTGTATGAAAATCTGCCGTTCGGCCCATACTGGGGGTATGAGATTTTATGAAAAGAGCGGCCGCTGGCTGCAAGCCCTTTGGGGTGCGCTCTGTATTGCAGCCACCCTTTTGGCCTTTTGCCAGCTGCTGCGGATCAGTGAAGATTTATGGAATAATCAGTGGACCGGCATAGCTGCCGCATTTGCTCGGCAGGCGGAGAAAATGGCGCCGTATTTGATCGCCTTTGCCCTGCCGTATCATCTGCTGCCCGGCGCCCGCGCCCGGTGCGGGGTGTGGAGCGCCTTGGGCTACGGTCTGTTTACTGCCTTGTTTACTGCCGTTACCGACAGAGAGCCGGGGCTGCTGTGGCCGATCCTGCTGGGGCTGGCAGCAGTGCTGTGCATAGACAGAGTAGGGGAGAAGCAAGGGCTGTTGCTGCTGCCGGTGCTGGCGCTGGCCCTTGGCGGTATCTTGGGAGCCGCGCACGGTTATTATGAGAATGCGCTCCTGTGGCTGCTGGGTAAGCTGGGCAACAGCAATTCCGTTTCCGGCACGGTGTTTGGCACGCTAAATACGCTTTTGCGCCCCCTGTCCGGGGCATTTGAACAGCCGGTGTATCAGCACAGCGCCGGTGGTGCCGTGTGGCTGGGCGGGCAGATTTTCACCGGCGCCAAGGCCATTTTTGCAGCCAAGCCGGACAGTTTGGCTGCTGCATTGTTTCTATCCGGCAAGGGGCTGCAACTGTTTTTGCTGCCCGGGTTTGCCCTAACGCTTTCGGACAGCGGTAAAGCACGGAGCAAAGCCACGCTGGCACTGTTTACCGCCGGGTGTGTGCTCAGCGGGCACACGGAGCTGTTCACCCTGTTTTTGGCACTGGAAAGTCCGTTTTTGCTGCTGGCCTTTGCCGGGCTGACCGGCGGGTGCTATTTGGTGTCCGCTCTGCTGGATCTGCACTGGGGCTTTTTGCAGGACGGCGGGATGGCGGAATTCCTGCTGCATAACAGCAGCGGCGCGCTGCCGTACCTGGTGGGCGTGGTGTTTTGCGTGCTGGCCTACTTTGTCAGCCGCTACGCGGTGGTGCGATACGGCGTTGCGGACCACAGCCGCATTTGGCTGCCGGAGGACCTGCGCCCGCTGGTGCAGGAGCTTGGCGGTCTGCAAAATATTCTTGCCATTGATGCGCAGGGCGTGCAGGTGCGCAACAGCAAGCGGGTAAACACGCTGCTGCTGGAGGGCGAACTGAAAGAGGATCGCTTTTTGACCGACGATCCGCAGATACAGCGCCTGAAAGACTACCTGCCATAGCCTATAAATTTCTGCATATTTCCGAATTGTGTATGATTACTGCCGCTTTTGCGCTTTTCAATCCCCCCAACAGCGGCTATAATGAGGATATGGGAAACAGAAAATTTTTGTTTGGGGGATCGAATATGAAAAGAAGTTTCGCCTTGGTGCTGGCCTGCCTGCTGGCAGTGACCGCTCTGTTTGCCGGTTGCTCCGGCCATCGGGAGAACAAAAAGGAAAGCACTTACGCTTCTGATGTGGAAGCGCTGGGAATTTGGGACAATAAGGTGGATGAAGCCCTGCCGCAGACCGTGATCCACAAGCTGGTGATGGATCACTTTGCCGCGCCGCTGCCTAAGGGCAAGACGGTGAAGAAAGCCATTTTCATCGGCTATGACGGCTACCGTGCCGACGGTCTGGAGAATATTAAGGACAAGACGGACGGCGCCATTATGTATTTGAAGTCCCAGGGCGGGCTGTACCACGCGTTCTCCGGCGGCGTTGCCGGGCAGAACGAGCAGCACACCTCTACCGCGCCCAGCTGGATGGCTATGCTCACCGGCGGTTGGGGCGATTATAACGGCATTACGGACAACGGACAGGAGAAAAAAGCGGATGTGGACACCTTCCTGACCAGCCAGGCCAAGGCCGGGCACGCCGTATCCTTTACCACCTCTTGGCGGGAGCATACGGCGCTGAGCTATCGGCCGGACATTGTGTCCTCCATTCAGCAGGGGCTGCCGGCGGAGTACACCCACCAGATCGACGATACCGCCACCTATTACCAAGTCTTAAAGTATGTTGCCAACCCGGCAGGAGCCAAAAAAACAGCCCAGGAGGACCCGGACTGTATGTTCCTTACCTTGGAGTTCACCGACCATGTGGGCCATGACACCGGCTACGGCAACAACAATGAGGCGTATATTGAAGCCTGCAAGGACGCAGACACCTACGGCTACAATATCATCAAGACCATTGAGGCCCGC
>CAVIFY010000049.1:0-14278 GCA_963642245.1 Bifidobacteriaceae bacterium
ATGATCAGCGCCAGGCCGATCAGGAAGAAAATGATGCTGAAATTGTCTTTATTCAGCATGGCATTGGCCTTATCCACCGTTACCGGACCGCTGACAATGGCGTACAGGGAGCCGATGAGCATACCCAGGATCAACATGACCATTTGGCCCCGGTACTTCTCCAAACTCTTTTGAATACCCTTAACGGACACCAATGCGCCGCAGATGATACCCACGCCAAAGACGATGATCATGGGCAGCACGCCAAAGTGCAGGTGCAGCAGCTCCTTGACCCCGTTGATCACCGGCAGATACACGCCGAAAATCAGCAGCACGGTAGAGCCGGAGATACCCGGCAAAAACATAGCGGTAATGGCTACTGCCCCGGCCAGGAACAGGTACAGCGCGGTGGTGATAGAAAAATGCGCCAGATCTACATTCACCACTTGTACCTTGGAATTCATATAGGTCAGCGCTGCCACAATGGCAATGCCGATGAGCACAAATGGGGTGTACTGCCACTTCTTTTGAATACAGGCGTATTCCTCTTTTGCAATAATAAAAATAGAGGGGAAAATGAAACCCAAAAACAGGGACGACACGGCGTAAATATTGGTCTCAAAGAACTTGGTGAGCACCAGTACCGCCAGGATCATACCGATCCCCCAGCCCAAAAGCAGCTTAATGAGATAAATCAGGCCCTCTTTTTTCTCGTCCTTTTTGCCATAGATCACCTGATTGATGGAGCCGATAAACTTGTCATAAAAGCCCAAAATCAGCGCAATGGTGCCGCCGGACACCCCGGGCACGCTATCCGCCAGCGCCATACAAAAGCCGTTTATCATTGTTCGGATCATTATAACCACTCCTTCAAAACCTGTGCATTGGCGAAAATCTGATCCAGCCGATCAAAGAACGGCACCAGGTCGCCCATATCCAGCGCCCGGTGGTCAAAGGCCACGGTCAGGGGCAAAATGCGGGCGGACTGAATGGAGCCGTCCGGCGCGCACACCGGCTTTTGCTGGGCAGCGCCCACGCCGATGGCCACCAGTTGGGGCGGAATGATCTCCAAAATGGTGCAGGCGCCCTTCCAATTGCGGTAAATGGAGCCTAAATTGGAAATGGTGATGGTGCCCTGCTCAATATCCCGCTTGGTCAGCCGCTGATCCGTGGGAATGGCATAATACTTCCGCTTGGCTTCGCCATGGAGCGTATGCACCTTGTGCTTGCCGGTCTTGGAGCCGATCAGCCGATACAGGGTCTGCATGATCTTGCCCTTTTTCAGACCCTGGACGGTATTGTCCATAGACACCTCAAACATCACCTCGTTCATATCCGAGTTGTTGGCCCGGCGCATAGAGTCGGCAATGGCGTCCCGCATTTGGCTCATGGTCTTGGACTCCATACCGTGCATATTTATGGTCATCATCTCGCCGGTCTTGAGCACCACCGGCATGGAAATATCAATATTCTCCAGGGTCTTCACCTCGCCGCGCACCAGCTTGCGGTTAAAGGCAATGTGGCCGTTCATCTTGGGGCAGGCCTTTAGCCCCTCCACCAGGATCCGCAGCATGGCGGTGTTGACGGTGATCTTCTCCTCCTTGGTGCGCCCGGCGTTGATCTGGGACAGCACCTGAAACAGCCCGGTCACATCCGCGTCATAGGTGACGCAGGCGTGGGGAATGGTCTCCCAACTCTCCGAGGTCATATTTGATACGATTTTTCTGGCAATGCCAAAGTGCTCCGTGGCAGTGATCTGCATTCTGATCGCTCCTTTTCATCATTTGCCATCAGCATACCCCCCGAGACTAAACCGGGCATAAAGCAAAGTTAAACAAAACCTAAACAGAAAAAGCGGCCGGCAGGGAAAGCCCAAAAACCGACCGTTTTTTTCTTATTCCTTAAACCGATAACCGGCGCCCCACACCGTTTGAATATGCACCGGGTGGGCCGGGTCGTCCTCCAACTTCTCTCGCAGGCGGTTGATATGCACCGCCACGGTGGCCGTATCGCCCAGGGCGTCCAGCCCCCAAATGCGCTCGTACAAGGTCTCCTTGTCAAACACCATATCCGCGTGGAGCACCAAGAACAAAAACAGCTCGTACTCCCGGTTCTTCAGCGCCACCTCCGTGCCGTGCTTGTACACCCGGCGGGCAGAGGTGTTGATCTTGTAGTCCCCAATATCCACAATGCTCTCCCGGGGCAGGTCCGTGCTCTTCAGCCGCCGGTACTGGGCCAAATTGGCCTTGACCCGCGCCACCAGCACATTGGGCGAAAAGGGCTTTTCAATATAATCGTCCGCCCCCAGACCCAGGCCGCGCACCTTGTCAATATCTTCCTTGCGGGCGGTGACCATTAAAATGGGAATATCCGTCAGCTCCCGCAGCTTGCGGCACACAGTAAAGCCGTCCAGCCCAGGCAGCATCAGATCCAGCAGCACCAGATCATAGCCGCCGCTGCGCACCCGGTCAATGCCGGTCACGCCGCTGGTCACGATCTCCGTATCAAAGCCGTTGATCTGCAAGTAGTCCTGCTCCACCCCGGCAATATCCAAATCGTCCTCAATGATCAGTATCTTTTCCATCGTCACACTCCAGTTGTACGCAGACGGTAAGACCGCCGCTTTCGTTCTGCTGGGCCCACACGCTGCCGTTCATAGCGGTCACCGCTTTCTTCACAAAGGCCAGGCCGATCCCGCTGCCGCTGCCGGTATTGGACCGGGCCTTGTCCGTGCGGTAAAACACCTCAAACAATTTGTCCAGCTGGTCCGGCTCCACCCCGGGGCCGTTGTCTGCAAAGCGCAGTTCTGCCCCGCTCTCTGTGCGCCGGGCGCTGATCTCCAAAGTGGCCACCGGCTTGTCCTTATACTTTAAGCTGTTGTCCATCAGGTTGGTCACCACCCGCTGCAACAAAGCACCGTCTGCCCGCACCGTCAGATCCGCCGGGGCCGCAGCCGTGACCGTCAGCCCCTTGCGGCGGTACTCCTCTTGCAGATCGCCTACCGCGTCCTCCAGGAACGCCGCCAGGGGAATGGGGGTGCAGTGCACCGCCAGCTCGCCCATATCCAGCTTGGAATACGCAAACAGGGCGGACACCATCTTCTCAATATCCGCCGTTTTGCGGGCAATGGTGTGCAGATAGCGGCGCTGCATTTCCGGGGTTTGGGCCACGCCGTCCAGCAGCCCCTCCACATAGGCGCGAATGGAGGTCAGCGGGCTGCGCAGATCGTGCGAAATATCCAGCAGCAGCTCCTTGCGGTTCTCCTCATTCTTCTTGGTCATCTCCACAGACTGCTGCAACCGCCGGGCCATATCGTTAAAGGCCAGGCACACCGGCAAAAATTCGTCCTGCCGGTTATAATCCAGCCGGTACTCCAAATTGCCCTTGCTGATCTGCTGCACACCATCGGACAGCAGGTCCAGCGGCTCCTCGATCTTGCGCAGGGCAAAGCGGGTCAAAAACCGATTGGTCAGGGTAATGGACGCCACAATGGCCGCCACCAGCAGCAGCGCGCAGCCGATAAATACCCACTTGACCTGGGCGCTGTCCTGATGATTGTTGTTTGAAAAGAGAAACAGCTCATATTCCTGGCCGTCCACCCGGTCCGTGTAGTAATACATTTGGTGCTGCTCGCCGGACACAAAAGCGCCGGAGCCGATCTGCCGCGCCGCCGTCATTAGCGCCGGGTCTGCCATTGCCCGATCGCCGGTACGGTAAAAATCATTGCCCTCCAGCTGTACCTCCACATAGGTGGTCGCCGGGTCAATAATGTTGCCGATGGTCTGCAACCGGTCCTTGGCGTCTGCACTGCCGTGCTCAAACACCTCATGCATGGCGGCGGACGCCGCCTGGCTGGTGGCATAAAACTGGTCGCTGTTCTCAAACCCAAAGCCGGTGGTGGTGTGCAAACTCCAGTACACCGCCCCCAGGCACAGCAGCCCCACCAGCAGCGTAATGCACACCGGCACCAGGATCATAATTAAATTGGATACGGCCAGTCGCTTTTTAATGGTCATAGGCGCGCCTCCTTTTCCTTATCTACGCCAGTATAGCACCCGGAGTTAAACCGGGGATAAACCGGCGGGCGATTTGTTTTATTTTTCGTTTATCCGCACTTTATTTGCCCTTTATCTGCCGCCGCTACACTGGGAACAGAAAGGAGCGGTGACTATGCCTGCTATATTTACCAAGCCCTATCGGGCCAAAACGCAACCTTGTTATCAACCGGACGGCGCCGGGATCCTGTACCCCTACGCGGCCGATAAAAACTGGAACAGCGTCTTTCGCGCCCAGATCCGCCTGCGCCAAAAGGTGGACCTGCCTGCGCTGCGCCAAGCGGTACAGGCAATGGAGCAGAAGTACCCCTACTTCTTCACCCACCTGGCGGTGCGGGGGCAGCACTATGTTTTTGAGCCGGGCTGTTTGGGCAAGCGCATTTTGCCGGACACAGCCCTTTGCGCCCCCTTTGATCTGCAAAGCTGGTGCGCGCCGGTGCGTGTGCTTTATACCGATTATACCCTGGGGGTGGAATTCTTCCACGGGATCACCGATGGGCACGGCGCCGCGCTCTTTTTGCAAGCGCTTTTGCAGGAATATACCCACCGGGTGATGGGCACCGGCAGCTATGACGCACCGGGTCCCATTGCACTGCCGGTGGATCCCCGCCTGCGGGTAACGGAGGACGCCTACGCCGCCCTGGCCGCAACAGGCGGTCACAAGGTGAGCCGCCGGATCTCCACCGCCTATCAGCTGCAAAAAATGCCAAAGGCCCCGTTGCGTGCCCTGTGCCTGGACTGCCCCGCACCGCTGCTGGTGGCAGCAGCCCACCGCTACGGCGTGACGGTGAGCGTATATCTGGCCGCTGTGCAGTTGGCCGCCATCTTAGAGACCCAGCCGGTGGGCAACCGGGTGGTGCGCCTGTCCGTGCCGGTAGATCTGCGCCGCTACTTCCCGGTGCAAAGCTGCCGCAACGCGTCCTCTTACTTTTTAGTTTCCGTGCACCCGGCAGAGATCACCGGCTTTGACCGGCTGGTACAGCTGGTGGCCCGGCAGTTCAAAGAAGAATTGACTGCTGAGAAGTTGCAAGACCCGGTCTATACCAATGTAAAAACCGCCCAAATGCCCGCCTTTCGGCTGCTGCCGCTGGGACTGAAAAAAGCGGCGATCAAAATCGGAATGACCCGTTTTGGCGAAAATCAATTTACCGCCACGCTCACCAACCTGGGGCGATTGACCCTAAGCGGCACAGCGGGCACACCGGTGGCGGACGGCTGCTTTATTCTGGGAGAGGAAAAGACAAAGCCCCTGAATTTGGCAGTCACCACCTACGGCGATTGTACCCACCTGGTGGTGTCCGGCACCTATGACCCGGCGCCCCTGCTGGAGGCCATGGCCACCCGCCTGCTGGCCGACCGGGTGCCCGGGCGGATCACGGATCCCACAGACCCGGTCCGCACCGACCCTACGGTACATTCTGCCGGCTGACCCAGCCTACCCGCTGTGCCCCGGGATCCCCCTCCTGTTTGGCAGAAGGCGGCCTCTCCGCCGCTGCCATTCCCGGCGCAGCGTGTATATACCCCTGCCACGGCGGTGCTCCCACGCTGCCGTGGCTCTCTTATTTATAGTACCATATTGGCCGCAAACCGGCAAGACAAAAGGCACACCCATCACCGGGTGTGCCCTTTTTTATTCTTCTGTTTTTGCAGGAACAGGCAGTGCTTACCAGCTGCCGCCGCCACCGCCGCCAACACCACCGCCGGTAAAGCCGCCGCCACCGCCGATGCTACTGCCGCCTCCGCTATCCATAGGCTGGGAGACCATACTGTCGTTGGCTGCCCGCAGGGTGAGCTGCAACATATGGTTAAACACCGCATAATCCCACACGCCGACCCCACTGTACCACCGGGGCGGCTGCATGGCAATGGACTCAAACTTTTTGATCCACTTGTCGCTGACGCCAAGGGCGTAAGTATAGGGCAGAATATTATAAAAATACTCCGGGTCCTGCTCCACCATCGCCTCTAACTTCTCTTTCTCCGCCGTTACTAAAAAGCTGCGAAAGCCCTTGATCTGCGCCAAGGTCTTGGCGCCCTCATCCGTGCGCCGCAGCATACAGCAGGCGGGGATCAGCCCCAGCGCCAAACACAGGGTGCCCGCCAGCATAGCGTAGAGAATGCTCGGCTCCAAAGTCAGAGCGTCGCCCAGCGCCAGGTGGCTGAAATAGGCGCCGCCGGCAGCGCTCAGCGCCAGCAGCACAAAGGACAAGATCTTCATAACCATACTGGTTCTGTCAAAAATGCGACTGCGGCTCTCTGTGCTGTTCAGGTCTGCCCGAATGGTATCCACCGTCTTGTAAAAATCGTCCTTCAATTTATAGTAGTCCGTGCGGGTGCGACCGTGGGGGAACAGGCCGTCCATAAACACGGCCAGGTTGATGTCCTGCCCCGTATAGTCTTGGCGTTTGGTGATCACAAAGTCCCGCTTAAACTCGCCGGGAACAATGGAAATACAGCCCGCCTGGGCCAGGCACACCAGCAGGGACAGCACCATCTCATTGGTGGCCTTGCCCTTGTACCACAGACCCACCTCCGCGCTGTTCAGCCCCTCCGGCGGATAGAACTCCACTGTGGGTGCATAGCGCTTATCCCGACCGAACTTCAAAAACAGCACCAGCACGATCAGCGCTGCCAGCGCCGGCAAAGCGGCGATCATGGCAATAGTCAGGTAATACTTGGTATAATCGAACTTAAAATACCCATCCGGCAGGATCAGGCGCAGAGTCAGCCCTTCATTTGGTGCCAGCACCTGCGTGACCGTGCCGCTGATGGTGCGGTCCTGCACGGTGTAGGTCACATTTTTGGTCCCGGCGGTGCCGTAGCTGCCGGTGCTCATACCCAGCTTGGCCGGGTCAAAATCCTTTGGCATAGTCACCGAGAACTGCACCCGGCGGATATAGGTGTCCCACCCGGTGCCCACCAGGTTGTAATACAGCTCGTCGGCGTTCTTTACCGTGTCCAGCCCCAGGTCGTAGTTGTAGCGAATGGTATAGGTGTGGGGGCCGGTGATGGTCTCATCCTCGCTGCCCAGGCGCAGCACATAATTGTCACCGCTGACCTCATGGCTGCATTCGTCCGCACCGGTGTCCACATGACTGACCCGGGCGGTGACCGTGGCGCTAGAGCCGTCTGTGCGGGTCAACTGGTTGCGCAGGGGCAGGTAGCGATAAATGCCGTGGCGGGCCTCGTTAAAATACACCTGATAAGTCTCCGTCACCGCCAGCACATTGTACTCGCTGACCACCACCTGCATTTGGCAGTCGGTGATCACATACGGCTCCTGGGCGTACCGAGACAGAAAATCGGACTCCTCCGGCGTGGCTGCCAGGGCGCAAACCGGGGCGCACAGGGACAGCACCAGCGCCAGCAGCAGGGTGGTGATCTTTTTCATCAGAATTCTACCTTCACATTCTCCCGCTGGGCGGCATCGTCCACCAGGTACATACTGCGCTTTTCAAAATGGAACAGACCGGCCACAATATTGGATGGGAACATCTCGATCTTGTTGTTCAGCTGCTTGACCGTGGCGTTATAATACTTGCGGGCGTTGGCAATGTCTGCCTCCACCTGGCGCAGCTGGTTTTGCAGATCCAGGAAGTTCTGATTGGCCTTTAAGTCCGGGTACTGCTCCACCACGGCGGAGAACCCGGCAATGGCGCCGGACAGCTCTGCATTGGCTTTCAGCTTCTCTTCCGTAGACAGGGCGGCATAGCTGCCGGCACGGGCGGTGACCACATTTTGCAGGGTCTGGGCCTCATGCGCGGCGTAGCCCTTGACGGTGTTCACCAAATTGGGGATCAGGTCCCACCGCTTTTTCAGGTACACATCCATGGTGGAGAAAGCCTCCTCCACGGCGTTCTTTTTCTTCACTAAGCCGTTGTATGTGCCTGCCAGCCACAGCGCCAGCAGCACCACCACAACGATGATCACAATGGCAAGTTTCATAAAAAATTCCTCCTTGTAAGGCAAACTGCAATAACAGTATATGCCTGCAAGCCCATAGTAGCATAGAACCGCCCATTTTGCAACAAAAAACCGCCTGCGACCCGGCGGTCGCAAGCGGTATTGTCTTTACCGATCTTATTTTACAAAGTCGGCTGCCACTTCGGCAATATGGTCGGCGCACAGACCGAACTGCACCAGCAGGTCCGCACCGGGGCCGCTGTGGCCGAACTCGTCGTTGACGCCGATCCGGCGCACGGGGGTGGGCAGCTGCTCGCTGAGCACGGAGCAAACGGCCTCGCCCAGGCCGCCAACAATGCTGTGCTCCTCCACGGTGATGACCTTGCCGGTCTTCTTGGCGGTAGCCAGCACCGCAGCCTCATCCAGGGGCTTAATGGTGGCCATATTGATCACCTCGGCAGAAATGCCCTTGGCAGCCAGCTGCTCTGCGGCAGCCATAGCCTCCGGCACCATCAGGCCGCAGGCAATAATGGACACATCGCTGCCCTCACGGATCACCTCGGCCTTGCCGATCTCAAACTTATAATCCTCGCTGTGGAACACCTCGGTAGCCAGGCGGGCAAAGCGCATATACACCGGGCCGTCCATCTCATAAGCGGCCTTTACCACCTGCCGAGCCTCCACATCGTCTGCCGGGCAGATCACGGTCATACCGGGGATCACCCGCATCAGGGCAAAGTCCTCGCAGCACTGGTGGGACGCGCCGTCCTCGCCAACGCTGATCCCGGCGTGGGTAGCGCCGATCTTTACATTCAAATGGGGATAGCCAATGCTGTTGCGCACCTGCTCAAAGGCACGACCGGCAGCAAACATGGCAAAGCTGGACGCAAAGGGTACCAGCCCCATGGTGGACAAACCGGCAGCCACGCACATCATATCTGCCTCTGCAATGCCGCAGTTAAAGTGGCGGTCCGGATAGGCTTTCTTAAAAATACCGGTCTTGGTCGCACCGGCCAGGTCTGCGTCCAGCACCACCAGGTTGTCGGCACCGCTTGCAGCCAGTTCCTTTAAGGCGTTGCCGTAGCTCTCGCGGGTTGCGATCTTCTTTACTTCTGCCATGGTTACGCCTCCAATTCCTGCAGCTTGGCAGTCAGCTCTGCCATTGCCGTCTTGTATTCTTCCGGGTTGGTGGCCTTGCCGTGCCAACCGCACTCGTTCTCCATAAAGGACACGCCCTTGCCCTTTACCGTCTTCATCAAAATGCAGAAGGGCTTGGTGCTCTTGTGGAAGGCGTCAAAGGCGCTCTCCAGCTGGTCAAAATCGTTGCCGTCAATGGTGACCACATCAAAGCCAAAGGCCTTTACTTTCTCGTCGATGGGCTCGGCGCACATCACATCTTTGCACAGGCCGTCGATCTGCAAGCCGTTCCAGTCAATGATCACGCACAGGTTATCCAGGTGGTACTGGTTGGCAAACATCATAGCCTCCCAAACCTGGCCCTCCTCGATCTCGCCGTCGCCCAGCAGGGTGTACACCCGAATATCGTCCTTGCCCAGGAACTTGGCGCCCTTGGCCATACCGCAGGCGGCGCTGATCCCCTGGCCCAGAGAGCCGGTGCTCATATCAATGCCGGGCACGGTGTTCATATTGGGGTGGCCCTGCAAATAAGAGCCAATGTGGCGCAGGGTAGTCAGATCCTCCGGCGGGAAAAAGCCCTTGTATGCCAGGGCGCTGTACAGGCCGGGGGCGCAGTGGCCCTTAGACAAAACAAAGCGGTCCCGATCCGCCCACTTGGGGTTCTTGGGGTCCACGCGCATTTCTTTGCCATACAAATATGCGAACACATCTGCGGAGGACAAACTGCCGCCCGGGTGCCCGGATTTGGCGCTGTTGGTGCTGTCTACAATGCCCAGTCGGATCTTGGCAGCGTAGATCTGGAGCGCCTTTTTGGTTGCTTGGTCCATAATGATAACTCCTTCAAAAAGATTTCACCTGTATTTTAACACTTAAACGGCGGCTGTTCAATAGTTTTTCCAAATTTATAAGCGCCAAAAAGGGACCCTGTTTTACAGAGTCCCCGCTTTTTCGACCTTACTGGATCCGGGTGTAAAACACATCCAGCACCGTCTGCATTAAACTGTCTTTATCCGGGTAAAAACCGGCGTACACATAATCCTTGAATTCCTTATTGTCCACCGCTTTCATCTCGCCCTCCAGGGTATAGGACTGAAAGCCGGTGACCCCCTTTTGCAGCAGCAGAGAGCCAAGGTAGGTCACATTGGACACGGTCAGGTCCGTGGTGCAATAATCGGAAGCGGTATTGTACAAATTGGTAATGACGCTAAAGTCCGAGGTAACGCTGCCCCGCACCTTGTCCGCAAAGGCGTTCAGGTACTGCACCTGGCGCTGGGTACGGTTCAAAGAGGCGTTCAGATCGTCCATATCACGGGTACGCACATAGGCCTCCGTCAAATCGCCGGTCAGGTGCACGGTGTCGCCCTTCTTCACCCCGTAGTCCGGCAGGTCGTAAAGGGACTGCACCTTCACCCCGCCGACCGAGTCGTTAATGGGCTGAATACCGTTCAGATCCAGGGCAAAATACTTGTCAATGGGTACATTGTAGAGAATACGGCTGATAGACTTGGTCACATTCTTGCAGGAGGTGCCAAAGCCGTCGCCGTAGGCATAGGCAATACAAAGCTCCATTTCCTTGGTCTTTTTGAAATTGCCGTCCTTGTCAAACACATCCACATCCACCATAGTGTCACGGGGCACGGCGATCATAGAGGTTTTGCCGCTGACCTTGTCAATGGCCACCACAATATCCGTATCTGCCATACCATTTGTAGAAGTATGGTTCTCCGCCTTGCCCAGCTCTCGCTTGTCTACGCCCAGGAACGCCATGGTCACCACATTCTCGTTATACACATAGGTGTGGCCCTTATACTCAATGGTCTCCTGGTAGTCGGTGGCGGCGGTGGTGTCGGTCATATTCTTCTCGCCGTTGTAGTTCAGGATCAGGAACGCACCCACCACAATGGCAACCAGGATCAGCAGCGCCACCAAAATGCCGATCACAACCCGGGCGCCCTTGGGCAGCCGATGACGGCGATGATGGTGATGGTGGTGCCGATGATGGCGGTGCTTGCCGTGGCGGCTGTGGCTATGGCTGTGGCTGTCGCTATGGTGGTGATGATGGTGCTCCTCACCGCCGGGTGCCGGTTCCACCGGGGCGCCTGTGGCCTCCGCCCGCTGGCGGTGGTTCTCTGAGGCGTGGTACTCGCCGGGGGCTGCGGCAGCTGAAGTCTCTTTCATTTCAAACTGCGGGTCATTGTGGCGCCTGCCGGGGGTATCGTCGCCGCCGGTCAGGGAGAACACGCTGTCCTCAAAACGCTCCAAATTGGGATCAATCGGTTTCTTCATTCTTCAGTAACACTCCGCTTACAAGGTATCTGCTGCTCCGCTGGCTGGTGCCGGTAAAGCAGGTGGACAGGATCACCACATTGCTGTCCTTATCCACAGTGGTCTTTAGGTCCGTGCGCACATTCTTCAAGGCAGAGTCCGGATTTTGCAGCATGGCAAAGAAGTCGCTGCGCACCGTCACATCCTGGAAAGAAAAGCTGTTCATAATATGCCGATCATCATACTTAAAGGCAGAGATGATCTGGTAGGTCAGCTTGTGGCCGGGCATATAAATGTAAAAATACGGGTGGCTGTCAAAGAAAGACTTGTCCTCAAACTTATGCAGCGAGGTAAACATACTCTCGCTAAAGCCGTTGTGGCCGTACACCAGGGTCACCGGGTCGTTAAAGGTGGTGGTGTTCTGGGACTGGGTAAACACGGCGCCGCTGGCCAGCCAGCTTTTGTCGTAGGCGCTGTGGGTCAGGTAGAACTCATCGTCCACGGTGCTTTGCACGATGGGGTAGTTTACCTCGGTGCCGTCCACCTTGATCCAGGCGTAGATCTCATCATTCTGGCTTTGCAGCTTTTTGAAGTCTACCGGGTTGGCGGCCTTTTTGCTCTCGCCGGTGGTGGGCACCTCCGTGACCATACTTTGGCTGCGCCGGTCCTCCTGGCGGGCGGCGTACTGCTGGTACAGGTCCACGCCGATATAGGCCAGCCCGGCGATCAGGCACACCAGGGCAATGATCAGCAGGAGCACCCGCCCCTTGCTGCGCTTCTCTTCTTTTTTCGGTTCTTTTTGATTATCCATTTTGCTTGGGTCTCGCTCCTTGGCTTTTGGCCGAAAACTAACTTATTTCATTAAAAAAAGCCTGTTTACCATATGGCAAACAGGCTTTTGCAGTTCGTCTTATTCAGCGTCCTGTTTTTTCTTCATGGCAGCCAGAACTGCTGCACCTGCGCCGGCAAGTGCAAGGCCGGTGGCCATGGTCGCGCCGGTTTTGGGAGAATTGCTCTTATTGTCTTTCTTGGGCGCCTTCTTAGTGGTGGTCTCGCCCTGGAACTTTACGATAGCGTTACCCACTACATCGCCCTCATAGCCGTTGATCAGCTGAATGATGATGGTGTCGCCGTCCACGGAGATCACCTTGTAGTCCTTGCCCTCGGTCATGCCCGGGAACTGCCAATCCTGGAAGTCGCCGTCACCAGTGTAGGTAAAGCTGATCTTGGTGGGATCGCTGGGGTCTACCTCGTAGTCCACATCGTCGCTGACCTTGCCGTTTACCTGGCCGATCTTGTCATTGTCTCTGGTGGTGTGCTCGGGGCTGGCCACGGTGTTAGACGCAGCGAAAGCCATCATGGAAGTGGCACCCAGTGCGGAGAATGCCAGCATAGCAGCCAGCAGGATGGAAAGAATCTTTTTCATTTTCATACACCTCATTGAGAATATAGTTCTGCCATAGATATTCTAACTTCATTACTGATTATATCATCTTGATGACCGCTTGTAAAGCCTTTTTTCAAAATTCTTTGGCCCGCAGGCCCGTGCGCTTGGCCCCGGGCGCTACCCCTTGGGGCTGCGGGCGCACCGGGCTGGTGCCGGGCACAAAATATAGCCGCATTTGTGAACGAAAAAATTTTTACGACTCCGATGGCGCGGCCTCCAGCGCCTGGGTGACGCTGCCCTCAAACAGCCGGCACAGGGCCTGCACATGGGCCACAATGTCATAAGCCATATTCTGATTGAGCCAGTTGGTCACCTGGCCGAACAGCTCGCACTGGCAAAAATCCACCAGCAGCGCCAGCTCCTCCTCCGGCAGGGTACGCAGCAGGTCTGCCGAGCGGCAGGCAATGTAGCGGCTGACCACATAATTGCACACCCGCATTAAATTCTGCTCATAAAACGCCCGATCCGGCGATACCCAAATGTTGCGAATGGCCCGCTTGTTCTCCACCAGCCGCTCCAACATCACCGTCAGCCCCTCCTCCAGGGAGAAACTCTCCGGTATGCGCGAGATGGTCTCGTCCGCGCTCTCTACGATCATCGTCTCCAGCAGCTGGGGCAGGTCCTGAAAGTGGTAGTAGAACGAATTGCGGTTGATCCCGCAGTCCTCCACAATATCCTTTACGGTGATCTTGGTAATGGGCCTTTGGCTCAGAAGCCGCATAAAGGACTGCTGAATGGCCAGCTTGGTAAAATTCGGCATAACAAACCCCCTGTCCACTCACTATACCATAATCGGCGGCAAAAAGCAAAGCGCACAGGGGGTTATTTATTGTTATTTTAGAAAGAGCGAAAGCAGGTCTTTGAAACTCAGCAGCTGCACGGACCAGTAGGCCGGCGCTTTCTTAAACACATTGATACTCACCATCATGATCAGCCAGTCTGCCAGGATCAACGCTCCCAGCACATAGTCCAGCTGCACCGTGGTGCGGTAGGGAATACGCTGAATTTTCTTCATCAGCCCCTCAAAAAAGTCGCCCATAATGACAGACACGCCCAGGCTCATAGCCGTGCAGGTGGGCACGCTGGTGTACTTGGTGATATGCAGGGGGATCCCGCTGTAATCCCAAAGAGAAATGCCGGACACCTGCTCAAAAATGCTGCCCACCACGATCTCGCCGAAAAAGACGAACAGGAACACCACGGTAAAGTAGTAGATCCGCGCCAGTATTTTATCCTGGCGGGTGTTGCCCTCCAGCACCCGGTGGCTAAAGAAACGGGGGTGATTGGTGGTGCCCAGCGCCAGGTACATGGCCCACATGGCAATGGTGTAGCAAAATAGGAAGGGCAGCAGCTGGTTGCGGGAGTCCAAAATACCCTTAGACACCAGGCGAAACAGGTTCTCCACCCAGTAGCCGATGTGGGCATACACCAGCCCCGCCAGCCACAGATGGGTCACATCGTAGTCATACAGCCGCACGGTGCCGTTGTCCGC
>CAVIFY010000050.1:0-13335 GCA_963642245.1 Bifidobacteriaceae bacterium
GTGCCGTTGTCCGCTTTGGTAAAGAATTTGTCCAGCACTTTGTTCATAGCGCCACTTCCTCTCTACCCTCATTGTAGCACCGGTACCCCGGTTTACAATGGCCGAACCCCGCCCTTTGCCCAAAATTTTAACAAAATACGACAAATGTAAAAATAAGAGCGGATCACGCCCTAACGGATCAAGCGGGCGGCTGATAGCCGCCCCTACGATACCGCTCTCACAGCCTTTACAAACAAAAAGGCTCCCCTTATTTTCATTAAGGGGAGCTGTCACGAAGTGGCTGAGGGGATAAATATATAATCCCTCCGTCTGCTCGCAAGCTCGCATCCACCTCCCTTTACAAGGGAGGCAAAGAGGATAAATATTTGTAGGGTGCGATGAGTGAATTGCACGCAGTGCAAGAGACACGAGGCTCCAAATGCGTTAGCATTTGGGAGAAACAGTCCGGGGGACTGTTTCGTAGCGAGTGCAGTATCGCACCGCACCCCACTGCATAAAATCGTATTTAACTGAGTTTGGCCTTGCCGGTGCACAGCTGATAATAGCGCCCCTGCTGGGCCATCAGGGCGTCGTGGTCGCCCCGCTCGATAATGCGGCCGTCCTCCAACACCATAATGGCGTTGGACTCCCGCACGGTGGAGAGCCGGTGGGCGATCACAAAGGTGGTCTTGCCGGCCATCAGCCGGTCCATACCGTGCTCAATGTGCTTCTCTGTGCGGGTATCAATGGAGGAGGTGGCCTCGTCCAGCACCATCACCGGCGGGTCCGCCACCGCCGCCCGGGCAATGGCCAGCAGCTGGCGCTGACCCTGGCTCAGGTTGCCGCCATCGCCGGTGAGCATGGTTTGATAGCCCTCCGGCAGCCGCCGAATAAAGGAATGGGCAGAGGCCAGCTTGGCTGCGGCAATACACTCCTCGTCGGTGGCGTCCAGCCGACCGTAACGGATATTCTCCATCACCGTGCCGGTAAACAGGTGGGTGTCTTGCAGCACCATCGCCAAGCTGCGGCGCAGATCGTCCTTTTTAATCCGGCGAATGTCTATGCCGTCATAGGTAATGGTGCCCTCCTGAATATCATAAAACCGATTGATCAGGTTGGTAATGGTGGTCTTGCCTGCGCCGGTGGAGCCGACGAATGCGATCTTTTGCCCCTCTTTGGCATACAGGTCAATATCGTGGAGCACCACCTTCTCCGGCACATAGGCAAAGGTCACGCCGTGGAACTCCACAGCCCCGTGCACCGGCACCCGGCGGTCGCCGTCCTGCCAGTACCACTGCTTTTCTTCCCCGCTGCCGGTCACCGTCAGGGTCACGGTGCCCTCGTCCTCCTCGGAGGCGGTATCCATCATCTCAAACACCCGCTCCGCACCGGCCAGGGCGGAGAAAATGGTGTTCATCTGGTTGGCGATCTGGTTAATGGGCTGGGTGAACTGCTTGGCGTAGCTGAGGAAAGTGAAGAAAGTACCGATATCCAGCCGCCCGGTCAGGGCCAGCAGCCCGCCGCACAGGGCGATCAGGGCGTAACCGGCGTTGTTGATCCCGTTGGACACCGGGCCCATCAGCCCCGCATAAAAGTTGGCGTTGGTAGCCGCAGAGCGGAACGCCTCGTTATACTGCTCAAAGCCCGCAATGGCCTGGTCCTCGTGGTTAAACACCTTAATGACCCGCATACCCTCAATGGACTCCTCAATATTGCCGTTCATTTGGCCCAAATTGGCCTGCTGGGCCTGGAAATAATGCTTGCTCTTTTTGCCAATCTTAGATACCGTCACCAGCATAATGATCATAAACACCAGCGAAATGCAAAACAGCGGCGGGCTGAGGGCGATCATCATCACCACAATGCCCACAAAGGTAAAGGCGGAGGACACCAGCTGCACCATGGACTGCTCCAACATCATCTGAATGTTGTCCACATCGTTGGTGTAGCGGCTCATGATCTCGCCGTGGGTCTGGGTGTCAAAGAACCGCAGGGGCAGGGTCTGCATATGGTCAAACAGCTCCTTGCGGATCAGGTTGGTGGTCTTGTAGGCGATCTTTACCATCACCTTGCTTTGAATGAACATACAAAGGGACGCGCCAATGTACAGCGCCGACACGATGGCCAGGTTGCGCATCAGGTTCTCCACGCCAACGGTGGCAAAGTTGCCTGCCCGGATAGAGGCCTCAATGTCGTTCAAAATGGGCTTTAGCCAGTAGGAGGCGCCCACGGAGCACACGGTGCTGCCGATAAGCATAACGAACACTGCCAGCAGCATAAACTTGCTCTTGCCCATATACTGCAAAATGCGGCCAAAGGTCTTTTTGGCGTTTTTGGGTTTCTTAAAATCCGTTCTTCTGGGACCCGGCATTATTCGCTCACTCCTTTCGCCTGTGTGGTCACGATCTCCTTGTAGATCTCGTTGTCGGCCAGCAGCTGCTGGTGGGTGCCGATCCCCTTGATCTGGCCGTCGTCCAGCACCAGAATCTGATCTGCCGCCTGCACGGAGCTGACCCGCTGGGCAATAATAAACACGGTGGTGTCCTTAAAATCTTTATAGAAACTCTCCCGGATTTTGGCCTCCGTTGCCGTATCTACGGCGGAGGTGGAGTCGTCCAGGATCAAAATTTTCGGGTGCTTGATCATCGCCCGGGCAATGCAAAGCCGCTGCTTTTGGCCGCCGCTCAGGTTCAGCCCGCCCTGGCTCAGGTCCGTATCATACCCCTTGGGCTGGGCCAGCACAAAGTCGTGGGCCTGTGCCGCCCGGCAGGCCGCCTCGATCTCCTCGTCCGTGGCGTCCGTCTTGCCCCAGCGGATATTCTCCTTAATGGTGCCGCTGAAGAGCACATTCTTTTGCAGCACCACGCCGATCATCTCCCGCAAGGCGGTGAGATCGTACTTGCGCACATCTACGCCGTCAATGAGCACCTGGCCCCGGGTGGCGTCGTACAGCCGGGGGATCAGATTGACCAGGCTGCTCTTGCCGCAGCCGGTGCCGCCTACAATACCGATGATCTGGCCGGGCTTGGCGGTAAAGCTGATATGCTCCAAAATATCGTCCCCGTGGCCCTCGGTATTATACTTAAAGCTCACATCCCGGAACTCCACCCCGCCTTTGGGATCCTCCGGCAAATAGGGGTCCTCCGGATTGGTAATGTCGATCTGTGTGTCCAGCACCTCCACCACACGGTCGCCGCAGGCTTTACCACGGGCCAGCTGCAACAGCATCATGGAGATCATCATTAAGTTCATGAGGATTTGAATCACATAAGACGCAAAGACGGAGATTTGGCCCACTTCCATCACACCGGCGTTGGCCTCTAAGGCGCCCTTGTAGTACACAAAGACCACCACCGCGTTGAGCATCAGCATCATCACCGGCATCACGGTCACGATCAGGCCCGCTGCCTTGGCGCCCTGGGCGGCCAGCTGGTCGGAGGCGTCGTGGAACTTGTCTTTCTCGTGGTCCTCCCGCACATAGGCCTTGACCACGCGCATACCGATCAGGTTCTCCTGCACCACCCGGTTCACATTATCAATTTTCTTCTGCATTTTTTGGAACATGGGAAAGCCGAACTTCAAAATGCAGGCCACCACCACGATCAAAATCGGCAGCAAGATCAGCAGCATAGCGCTCATTCTGGGATTGATGGACACTGCAAAGCAGGCGGCCACCACCACCAGCGCCGGCACGCGCACCAAAATACGCAGGCACATCATCACCACATTCTGCAAGGTGGTCACATCGTTGGTCATGCGCGTAGTCAGCGACGCGGTAGAGAACTGGTCAATGTTCTTAAAGGAAAAATGGCTGATCTTGCGGTACATATCCCCCCGCAGCCGGTAGGCAAACCGCTGGCTCACATTGGCGGAGGTCTTCATGGTCACCACGCCGCCGAACAGCCCTAAGAGCGCCAGCGCCAGCATACCCAGTCCGCTGAGGATCACAGTGGTGCGCACGCTCTCCGGCGAGGCGGCAGCGTCCACCTTTTGATAAATGCTGTTGGCCAGGGACGGCAGCGCCAGCTCGCAGATGGCCTCTACGATCATACCGGTGGCACTGATAGCCGCCAGCCCCCACAGCCCTTTCATATATTTGGATAACTTCTTTAACATTCGGTTCTCCTTTCTGTTTTCTGCTCTATCTTTCACGCTTACGGATTTTCTTTGCCCACATTTTGCAGCGCCTGCTCCAGCAGACCGGCCAGAGTCAGCACCTGCTCCTCACTCATACCGGCGGTGAGCACCTGCTCCAAAGCGTCCATTTTTTGGTGAATTTTTTTCGGTGCGTCCTCCGCCACAGGGGTGGGATACAGCCGCACGATCCGGGCGTCGCTTTCGTCCACCCGCTTTTCAATAAACCCGGCCTTTTCCATCCGCTTAACAGACACGGAGGCGGTGGCGCTGGCCACCCCCAGGGCACGACTCAGCTGGCCCAGGGTCATACCCGGCTCCCGGCTGAGCAGCAGCAATATATCCTGCTGGCCGGAGAACAGGCCCTGCTCCGCCACGGCGGCGTTAAAATTTTTGCGCAGATATTTAGAGAGTTCCATCACCCGGGGACCGATCTCATCCGGTCGCAACGGACGGCGATGGCAGGGTTTCAGCTCCATGCAGGCACTTCCTTTTTATTCATTTAGTCGCCTATCGTTAGGCGGCTTATGATGTATTTTAGCACACTTGCACAAAAAGTCAAGCATATTATTGTAAATTCTGCCGATGTGTGGTAGAATAGGCAACCGTTAGAGGAGCGGTTGTATGGATTTATATGATTATAATACTATAAAAAGAATATTGACCCGTCACGGCTTCACTTTTTCCAAGGCGCTGGGGCAAAACTTTTTGATCGACCCCACCGTGTGTCCCCGTATGGCGGCAGCGCTGGAGGCGGACGACCACACCGGCGTGCTGGAGATCGGGCCGGGTATCGGCGTGCTCACCAAGGAGCTGTCTGCCGTGTGCGGCCGGGTGGCTGCCGTGGAACTGGACCGCCGCCTGCCGGATGTGCTGGCCGAGACTTTGGCGGACTGTCCCAATGTACAGGTAGTGCCCGGTGATGTGCTGCAAATGGACTTGCAGGCGCTGTTTGCCGATCGGTTTGCCGGCTGTGACCGCTTGCAGGTGTGCGCCAATTTGCCCTACTACATTACCACCCCGGTGCTGATGCGCCTGCTGGAGAGCGATCTGCCCATTGAACGGCTGGTGGTGATGGTGCAGCTGGAGGCAGCCAAGCGGCTGTGCGCCCCCCTGGGCAGCCGGGACTGCGGCGCCGTGTCCGCAGCGGTGGAATACTATACGCAGGCGGAGATCTTATTTGAAGTGGGGCGAGAGAGCTTTTATCCCAGCCCCAATGTAGACTCGGCGGTGATCGCCTTGACCCGGCGGCAGCAGCCCCCGGTGCAGGTAACGGACGAGGGCTACTTTTTCCGTGTGGTCAAGGGCGCCTTTTTGCAGCGGCGCAAGACCCTGGCCAACAGTTTGAACGCCGCCCTGGGCGTACCCAAGGCAGAACTGACGGCGCTTTTCCAGTCTTTGGGACTGAGCGCCACCGTGCGGGCCGAGCAGCTGACCATGCCCCAAATGGCCGCCTTGGCTAACGCACTCTATGAGAAGAAGGCATAAAAAATCTATGAAAGACAATACCCAAGTTTTTGAAAGTTACAGCGTGCCCCGGGCCGTGCGCACTTTGGCGCTGCCCAGCATGATGGGTATGCTGGTAAATATCGTTTATAATCTGGCAGACACATTCTTTGTGGGCCAGACCGGCAATGCCAATATGGTGGCCGCCGTGTCGGTGACCATGCCGCTGTTTTTGCTGTTTATCGCCTGCGGCAACCTGTTCGGCGTGGGCGGCTGTGCTTTTGTGAGCCGCTCTCTGGGCGAGGGCAAGGCAGAGAAGGTCAAGACCATCAGCAGCTTTTGCGTGTACAGCGCCATCGGCGTTGGGCTGGTAATGACCGTGCTGTTTTTGGTGTTCCGCAAGCCGGTGCTGTATGCGGTGGGCGCGTCGGACGCCACCTTTACCTACGCCGCCGATTATCTGAAGTATGTGGCTATCGGCTCCCCCTTTATCGTGTCCTCCGTCATGCTGGGCAACCTGGTGCGGGGCGAGGGCGCCGCGAGGGTGTCTATGATCGGCAGCATTATCGGCCAGGTGGTCAATATTGTACTGGACCCGATCTTTATTCTGGGCAAGGGCGACAAGCTCTTTGGCCTGACCATGCCCTTTGGCACCGGTCAGGGCGTGGCCGGCGCCGCCATTGCCACCGTGATCGGCAATGTGGTCAGCGTGGTGTTCTTCCTGCTTTACTTTTTGCGGGGCAAGTCCATTTTATCCATCAGCCCCGGCCGCTACCGGGTGCGGGGCGGCATTGCCCGCGGGGTCATTACCGTTGGGCTGCCCGCTGCCATTAACAATTTGTTGATGAGCATTTCCAACATTCTCATCAATGTGTTTTTGCAAGGCTATGGCGACAACGCGGTGGCGGCCATGGGCATTGCCATGAAGGCCAATATGCTGGTGGTCATGCTGCAACTGGGGCTGGCCCAGGGCGTGCAGCCGCTGGTGGGCTACTGCTACGGCGCAAATAAACTGGATCGTATGCGCCACAGCATTCGCTTTTCCTGCATTTGCAACATCGTGCTGGGCACCGTGATCACCGTGGTGTACTTTATCTTTACCCGCCAGGTGGTCAGCGTGTTTATCGACGACCCGGCCGTGATCGACTACGGGGTCAAAATGCTGCGGGCCTTGATGATCTCCGGCCCGGTGATCGGCTGTATGTTCGTGCTGAACTTCTCTTTCCAGGGCATGGGCAAGGGTACACAAAGTATGATCTTGTCCCTGAGCCGACAGGGATTGATTTATTTCCCGCTGTTGATTATAATGAATAAGACCGTTGGCCTGGACGGCATTATCTGGTCCCAGGCCGTGGCCGACCTGGTGTGTACCGCCATGAGCGTGGTCATGTTCCTGCTGGTGGTGCGCAAGCTGCGCCGGCAGCAGACCCAAAAGACGAAAGCATAAGAAAGGGTGAGGGCAAATGGAGCTGTCCCGTTGGAATAAAAAAGAACAGGCGCCGCTGGTGGAGTTCTTAGGGGCGTCGCTGCTGTCGCACCCGCTGATGATGTATTATTGCCCGGATCGGGACAAGCGGGAGAAGTTCATTACCCGCTATATGGAGCACAACCTGCCCCGCTGGATCCAAACCGGCACCGTGTTGGTCAGCGACCCGGCCCACGCGGTAGGCGTGCTGCTGCCCAAGGACGCGCCGGAGTATCGCTCTCCGTCTAAGGGCGCCCTGTCCATGCTCTCCGGCGACCGTTCCCGGCGGATCCAGTCCCACCGGAATGTGACCCGCAATATCGTGGGCGTGATGATCCCCAGGGAAAAGCCGGTGCAGGTGCTCACCCTCTTTGGCAACGCCACCGCCCAAAAGCAAGAGCTTTTGCAGCTGGTGTCCGAGGCCCAGGACCTGGCGGACGAAAAGCAGTTCGTCCTGGTGTACGACACCTTCTCCCGCCGCTTGGTAGACGCGCTGGAGAACCAGGGCTTCTCCACCGGCTACCAGCGCAACTTCCTGGATACCCACTTCATCCAAACCCTAATGACCTATAACATATAATGTAATAAAAAACGCCACCGGCTGTATCCGCCGGTGGTATTTTTTCGTTTGCCTGTTTGTATTTATTTTACCTTATTGCACCCACAGGGATTGGCGGGCGGATGATATCCGCCCCTACGGTATTATGGGGTCAATGTCGACGAGGTAGGGGCGGCAATCTGCCGCCCGCGGGCAAGGCGCGGAGCGGTCGCTGAAACGATTTGAAACTATTATTACATTATTATAATGAAAAGCGAAAAGAGCCGCAGCATAACACTGCGACCCTTTCCGTTATAGAGGATATATGATAGAAAAAGATGGAAAAAAGTTTTCCGCATAAGGCTCTCGCCTTACGATTTATAGTATAGAGATCAATTTTGAACGATTTTACGGCTTTTTGTGAATAAATCGTTACACTTTGGGCGCTGTAAGGATTTTCCGCCCGGCGGGTGGGAATTTGGATTGACAAGCCTTTCTTTCCTTGCTATACTAAAAGTAGGATATTTTGTCGATGGGTTCGTAGTTCCCTTGCGGGGCTGCGCGCCGCGACTGCAACTTTAGATAGAGCCGAAAGGGCAATGGTGATGGCAATGGCAAAAAACAGAGTACACTTAAAAATCGGCGGTTCCGCCTACACGGTGCTCACCGACGACGCGCCGGAGTATGTGGAGGAGCTGGCCGAGGAGCTGGACAAGGAAATGCGCAGCATTATCAATGAGAACCCCAGCCTGTCTGTGACCCAGGCGGCGGTACTCACCGCGCTGGACAAGGCAGACACCTGCAAAAAGTCCACCGCCTCCTCCGACAATCTGCGTGCCCAGATCAAGGATTATTTAGAGGACAGCGCCCGCGCCCGAATGGAAGTGGATGTGGCGCGCCGTGAGATCGAGCGGCTCAACCGGGAGATCAGCTCCCTGCGTGAGCGCATTGCAGAGAATAAGTAAATATGCAGTTTGAGATTTTGGCTCCGGCAGGCAGCATGGAGTCGTTAATTGCCGGTGTTCGCTGTGGCGCCCATGCGGTCTACCTGGGAGGGCAGACCTTTAACGCCCGGCGAGGCGCCGGCAATTTTTCGCCCTCTGCGCTGCAAGAGGCCGTGCAGTATTGCCACACCCGCGGCGTAAAAGTGTATATGACCCTAAACACCCTGGTCAGTGACAGCGAGCTGCCCGGTGCCCTTGCGGCTGCCGGTGACGCGCTGGACGCCGGGGTAGACGCCTTTATCGTGCAAGATCTGGGACTGGCTGCCGCTCTGGCGGCCGTGTACCCGGGTGTGCACCTGCACGCCTCCACCCAGTGCAGCGTCACCACCCCCGCCGGGTTCCGTGCGCTGGAACAAATGGGCTTTCGCCGGGCGGTACTGCCCAGAGAAATGACCGCAGCGGAGATCGCGGAGATCCGCCGCAGCACCCAAATGGAGCTGGAGCTGTTTGTGCACGGGGCGCTGTGTATGTGCGTCAGCGGGCAGTGCTATCTGTCCTCCGTGCTGGGCGCCCGCAGCGGCAACCGGGGGCTTTGCGCCCAACCCTGCCGCCTGCCCTTCTCCGCGGACGCCAGCGGCAGCTGCGATTTAAGTTTGAAAGACCTGAGCCTGGTGCGCCACTTGCAAGAGATCGGCGACCTGGGCGTGCTATCCTTAAAAATCGAGGGCCGTATGAAACGGCCGGAATATGTGGCCGCCGCCGTAACGGCGGTAAAGCACGCCATTGCCGGCCACCTGGACCCGGCGGACGAACAGCAGCTGCAAAGCGTGTTCTCCCGCAGCGGGTTTACCGACGGATATTTTACCGATCGGCGGGGCAGCGCCATGTTCGGCGTGCGCAGCAAGGCGGATGTGACCGCCGCCAACACGGTGCTGCGGGATCTGGCCCATACTTATGAAAAAGAGCAGCCCCTGCTGGGACTGGAGTTGCAAGCCACCTGCCGCGCCGGTGAGCCGGTGAGCCTGCGTGCCACCTTAGACGGCCGCACGGTGACCGCAAACGGCGATGTGCCCCAGCCTGCCCGCAACGCTGCCCTGACGGCAGAGAGCCTGGCGCAGCGGCTGGGCAAATGGGGCGGCACCCCTTATTATGTAAAGACCATAAATGTTGAAATAGACGATGGCCTGTTTCTGCCGGCAGCGGCCATTAACGCCCTGCGGCGAGCGGTTGCCGATCAGCTGGAAGCCAAGCCCCCGCAGCCTGTGGAGCGGCGACCTTTACCGCCCCTGCCCCCCGGCGGCACGGCGGGCAAGCCCTACTACACCGCCCGCTTTGCAAGCGCGGCGCAAATTCCGGAGAACCACCCCTTTCGGCGAATCTTCCTGCCCTTGAGCACCCCGGCAGACACCCTGCTGGCCCACGGCGCCGGGGTGGAACTGCCCCGGGGCGTCTTTGGCATAGAGAATAAAATCTACCAAGAATTGGCAATACTGAAAGCAGCGGGGGTGAAAACCGCCCTGTGCCCGGACCCGGGCGCGGTGCAGATCGCCCGGGCGGCGGGACTGGAACCGTATGGCGACTTTGGACTGAATGTGTTTAACAGCCGCACCGCCCACCTGCTGCCCCACCCGCTGGCCAGCTTTGAGCTGCGCTTAGAGGATGTGAACCGCCTGGCGGCAAACGGCAACGATGTGGGCGCGCTGGTGTACGGCCACCTGCCCTTAATGCTCACCCGCAACTGCCCGGTGCAGGCCCATATCGGCTGCGCCGCCTGCAAAAAGCAGGGCAAGCTGACGGACCGCAAAGGCTGCACTTTCCCGGTGGTATGCAACCCCTACGGCTGCACCCAGCTGCTCAACGGGGTGCCCCTTTATATGGGTGACCGTATGCGGGAGGTGCACACCGCCTATGCCCATTTTTATTTTTCTGTTGAAAGTCGGCAGCAGGTGCAGCAGGTGCTGGATCTGTTCGCTGCCGGGCAAAAGCCCGATTTTCCCTACACGCGAGGGCTGTATCAGCGAGGTGCGTTATGATGATCTTAGCTTCCAATTCGCCCCGGCGGCGTGAGCTGCTGGCACATATCACCCGGGACTTTACCGTGCAGGGCACGGATGTGGACGAGAGCCTGCCCGCCGGTATCGCTCCGGCAGCGGCCGTAGAGCAGCTGTCCCTGCGCAAGGCGCTGCCCCTGAATGACGGAGCGCAGATCGTCATTGGCGCCGACACGGTGGTGGCACTGGACGGCGATATTCTGGGCAAGCCCGCCAATGAGGCAGAGGCCCGGCAAATGCTCGGGCGCCTGAGCGGTCGGTGGCACAGCGTGTTTACCGGGGTGAGCCTGGTGCAGGGCGAGCACCACCTGACCTTCTCCTGCGAGACCAAGGTGCGCTTTTTTGACCTGACGGCGGCGGAGATTGACGCCTACATAGTCACCGGCGAGTGTATGGACAAGGCCGGCGCCTACGGTATTCAGGGCTACGGCAGCCTGCTGGTGGAGGAAATTCAGGGCGATTACTTCAATGTGGTGGGTCTGCCGGTGAGCCGGTTGTACCGTGCGTTGAAGGATTTTGAGCAAAAGTGACAAAAAAAGTCGGTCTGTTTTTGGTAGAATATACAAGAAAACCCTTGCAACACCGGCTTTAGAATGGTAAAATATACGAACAGGACAAAATTTGTCTAATTTTCACGGTTATCCTTTGGAAGGAGTATGGTTATGGCCGCAGATTTACATTGTCATACAAAACTCAGCGACGGTTCTGTGGGGATCGAGGATCTGATCGTCATTGCCCAAAAAAGCGGCATTGACACCATCGCCATTACGGACCATGACTGCCTTGCCGGTACCGTGCGCGGCAAAGTGATCGGCAAGCGCTACGGGGTGAATGTGATCCCCGGCGTGGAGATCAGCGCCATTGATAACGAGGCCGGCAAAAAGGTGCACATTCTCTGCTACCTGGCAGACGCACCGGATCGGCTGGAAGGGCTGTGCAAGCGCACCTCCATTGCCCGCAAGCGGGCCGGGCAGATCATGATGCTCAAGGTGGCCGGTCGCTTCCCCATTACCTCGGATTTTATTATCTCTCACGCTTCCGGCTCCACCAATCTGTACAAGCAGCACATTATGCACGCTCTGATGGACGCCGGTTATACCAACGAGATCTTCGGCGATCTGTTCCACGCGCTGTTCAGCCGCGAGAGCGAGACCAATGTGCTGGCGCCCACCAAGTACCCGCCTATTGAGGAGGTGCTGGAAGAAGTGCACGGCGCAGGCGGCATTGCAGTGCTGGCCCACCCGGCCTTTTATGACAACTTTGACGAGATCGAAAAATACATTGACCTGGGACTGGACGGCATTGAGGTGTGGCACCCCTCTGCAACGGAGGACGATGTGCACCGCTTGACGGAGATCTGCAAGGCCCACGACCTGCTGATGACCGGCGGCTCGGACTTCCACGGCATTTACGGTGCCAAGACCGTGACCCTGGGCACCTGCACCACCCCCCAGGAGTGGGTGGACAAGCTGATGGGCTACAAGGCCAAGAAAAAGCGCGCCCAGCGCCGAGCAGAGAAAGAAGCTGCCGCCCGCGCTGCTGCACAGGCGCAGGACGAAGAATAAGCAAGCTGCAATCCCCAACGGACCGATGATTTGTCGGTCCGTTCTTTTTGTTCCTTTGTTAATTCCCGGTAAAATTTTGCAAAAAAGTGCATACAAACCCATCAAAATGTGATATATTATGAAAGATAATATGCAAGTAGGAGGACAAAGTATGATCCGAACAATGATAAACGGCTTTTGTATGGCGCTGGCGGATAGCGTGCCCGGGGTGTCCGGCGGCACCATTGCGCTGATTTTGGGCTTTTATGACAAGTTTATCGGCTCCATCAATCAGGTGATCTATGGCAAAAAGGACGAGAAAAAAGAGGGCCTGATTTATCTCATTAAGCTGCTTTTGGGCTGGGGGATCGGTATGATCCTGGCGGTACTGGTGCTCACCAAGTTCTTTGAGACCAATATTTACGCCGTGTCGTCCCTGTTTTTGGGCTTTATCTTCCCCTCTATTTTTATTATTGCTAAGGAAGAGTACGCCTGTATTCAAAAGAAGTGGCAGTACACCCCCTTTGTACTGATCGGCATTGCCATTGTGGCAGCGCTGACCTATATGAATTCCAAGGTTCAGGTGGTCAATGTGGATCTGGCGCATTTTTCTATCACCACCGCGCTGTATTTGTTCCTGGCCGGGGCAGTGGCCATTACCGCCATGTTCCTGCCGGGTATTTCCGGCTCTACCGTGCTGCTGATTTTCGGCGTGTATCTGCCGGTGATTAACGGGGTCAAGGAGCTGCTCCACCTGCACTTTGGCGTGCTGCCTATGATCATCGTCTTTGGCGTGGGTATCATCTGCGGCGCGCTGGTGTCTGTTAAAGGTATTCAAAAGAGTTTGGAGAAGTACCGGGGCCAAATGGTCATGTTGATCTTGGGTATGCTCATCGGTTCCCTGTACGCCATCGTCAGCGGCCCGGTAACGGTGGATAAGGCCAATGCCATGTTGAATAAAGACAATTTCAGCATCATTTTCTTCCTGATCGGCCTGGCGCTGATCATCCTGCTGCAAGTGGCAAAGACCAAGTTGGAGAAGAAACAGGAGAAAAAGGATTAACCGTTCAATCCCCCCTGCGGCTACGCCGCTTCCGCCTAACGGGCGCCCGTCCCCTCTGTCGCTGCGCGACATCTCCCCGCACCGCGGGGAGTCACCCTTTGCAAGGGGGGCTTAGATATTGATACCGATTTGCCTCCCTTGTAAAGGGAGGTGGCTGCGAGCGTGCGAGCA
>CAVIFY010000051.1:0-13046 GCA_963642245.1 Bifidobacteriaceae bacterium
CATAAGGTAGTAAAAGCTGCTGGGTGACCTTAATGTTTAATGTCTGGTTTGAGAATAGTGTGAATTCATAAGGTAGTAAAAGATATATAGTTTACAATTAGAATACTAATATGTTTGAGAATAGTGTGAATTCATAAGGTAGTAAAAGATTTGCATACGCAGAACCGTCAATAACAGCGTTTGAGAATAGTGTGAATTCATAAGGTAGTAAAAGCGCTGACCCGGTGTACCTCGTCTGTGATAAGTTTGAGAATAGTGTGAATTCATAAGGTAGTAAAAGCGCCAGGGTACATTATCGACCCCATCGAATTGTTTGAGAATAGTGTGAATTCATAAGGTAGTAAAAGAAATCTGCCCCTTACCATTCTTGGTGGTCGTTTGAGAATAGTGTGAATTCATAAGGTAGTAAAAGTGTTGTCATACACCTGAAAAAGTGCCTCGTGTTTGAGAATAGTGTGAATTCATAAGGTAGTAAAAGTAGCAAGATTGATTACAACCAATCTCTCCTGTTTGAGAATAGTGTGAATTCATAAGGTAGTAAAAGATGCCACTGCTCTGTTTTGTTGTTGAACCAGTTTGAGAATAGTGTGAATTCATAAGGTAGTAAAAGAAACTTCTTGTCGCTTTTTTCACCGAAAAGGTTTGAGAATAGTGTGAATTCATAAGGTAGTAAAAGTCTTTATGCGGCTGGCAAAGCCGCTCCGTGGTTTGAGAATAGTGTAAATCCATAAGGTGGTAAAACCAAATCAATGCAAGGAAGTACCAATTCCCGGTTTGAGAATAGTGTAAATTCATAAGGTGGTAAAACAATTCGTCTACGCAGGTGCAGACGGAAGTAGTTTGAAAATAGTGTAAATCCATAAGGTAGTGAAACACTTATCCGATGAAGAATTTAATTCTGTTGGTTTGAGAATAGTGTAAATCCATAAGGTAGTGAAACAGATCATTAAAGCCATTGACGATCTTATCGGTTTGAGAATAGTGTGAATCCATAAGTTGACAAAACGATACGCCTATATTTTTAACAGCTTGACGATTGATGAATAATATGATACAATGATTTTGCTCAGTTGGATTGTATGTTTATTCAATCGCAAAAGGGAAGAGCCTTTTGGGTCCACCCCCCCTCTGTGTTTAGCTGGTTATTTAAAGAGAATTTCAAACTTCCAGCTGAGTCCTTTAATTGCCCTGTCTGCCAGCAGGGCTTTTATTATTGCCGGATCGAGAGAATGTAATGGACCATAAATGAAAAATGCAAACATATTTTTTCCGAATATTAAAAAAGGGCAGGCTGTGTGATCAGTCTGTCCTTTTGTCATAACGGAGATATTTTGTTGTGCTACTTGATCCTGGCAATGCGGTTGCGGTGGACTTTGTAGGCGGTGCGGGAGAGGTGGATCATGGGCAGGTCGGCGGCGTTGTCGGTGTAAAAGGCGTCCGGCACGGCGCTTTCTCCAAAGCGTTTGCGGAAAGCGGCCACCTTATTGGCGCTGAAGTTGATGTACTCCACCGTCAGGGTTTGGCGGTCCACCACCGAGCAGATACAGTGGTGCACGCCCAGGCGGCGGCACACCTCGTCCATGATTAAATTCAGCGAGGCGGTGACGATCACATCGTCCTCCTCAGGGTGATACCAGGCCTTGATCTTGCGTATATGCCCGTCCCAAAAATCCCGGATTAGTCCCTCCGGGTCGTCAAAGCTGCTGAGATACCGGGCGGCGTACTTGCGCCCGGCCTGTTCCAGATCCGCCATAGTGGTGCGCCCCAGCTTGTAGCGCAGCAGGTGATACAGCACCACCGGCACATAGCGGGCCACCTTTGGGTTGCGCCGCAGGCTGAACAGGTAAAAGTCAATAACGCTCTCGCCGTCATAAATGGTATTGTCAAAATCGAATACGCGCATAAAGATCCCCCTTGCTGCTTTAGTATAACACAAAGCGGCAAGGGGGACAATTTTTATTTTTTACCGCCCAGGTGACGGCCCAGATAGCCAAACAGCAGAATGTCCTCGTCTGTTAAGGCGCTGCCGTCGCCGGGTTCCGGCTGTTCTTCCTCCTCCGGCTCCAGAGTCAGGGTCAGTTCCCATTCCGCCGGCGAGTCGTTTTTGTCCTGTTGCTTTTTCATACCATGACCTCCCTTTCGCTCTTACTGTACCACAAAAAGGCGATCGGTGCAAATGACAGGTAGAATTATGGGACAGAGAAATGGCGCCACCCGGTACAGGCAGCGCCCTTTTCTATTCTTATTTCTTGGTCACAACGCTTTTGGCGCTGCTCCAGCCGGAATAAATGGTGTAGTTCTTGCCGCCGAACTTGACCACTTTATAGGTGCGCACCCGCACATAGTAGCGCTTGCCGCCGGAGAGCTTGGTCAGCTTTTTGCTGGCGGTTTTGTTGCTCACATTTACCGTCTTTGCGGACTTAAAGTTCTTGGCGGTGGCGTATTGGATCTGGTAGCCGGTGGTCTGCGTTTTTTGCAGGTTCAGCTTCACGGTGACGGCCTTTTTGCCGGCGGTCAGGGACTTGATCCCGGTGCCTTTGGGGGCAATGTTAAAGTAGCGGTAGACCGTGCCGGTATAGTCGCCGGTCAGCTGGATCTTTACGCTGTAACGGCCCACATTCTTGCGCCCGGCAGGCTGGGTGACCCGGTAGTGGGTGTTGGCGGCGAGCTTGGTGCCCTTGCTGTCCTTGACGGTGACCGTGGGCGTTTTCACCTTGCCGTTATAGGTGTAAGTGGCGGCGGACAGAGTGACGGAAGACGCCTTGTTGATGGTGCGCTTGGCGCCGGTGGCGCCGCACACAGTACAGGTCTGTACCGCCGCGCCGTCCTTGGAGGCCGTGGCGCGGGTCTTGGTGACCCAGCGGTATTTGTGGGCGGTTTTTGCCACTTCCACCGTGCGGGTAGCGCCGCAGGTTTTGCAAGTATAGAGTGCCTGGCCGGTTGCGGTGCAGGTGGCCGGTGTGGTCACCGTACCGCCGTCCCAGCTGTGACCGGTGGCAGGAATGGCGCGGGTGTAGCTGTCGCCGCAAGTGCAGGTGTAAGTGCGCACACCCGGCTCGGTACAAGTGGCCGGTTGGGTGATGGCGGCAGTGTAGCTGTGCAGGTGGTAGTTGGCCGGGGCATAGGGATTAACGCTATAAAGCCGGGGCGCGCCGTTGTCGGTCACATACCATTTGACCATGCCGTCGCTGCACAGAATGGGCGTGCAGTCGGACAGGCGCACCGGCACCACGGTGGCCGGGTTGACGGTGGCGCCGTCGGCGGTTACAGTCATGGCTTTGGTGGTCACTTTGTCCGTAGAGCTGTTATATTCCTCCCACAGGAGCAGAAACAAATTTTCGTTGATCTTTACCAGCTGCGGGGTGCGGCAGGTGACTTTGCTGCTACTGCCGTAGTTGGTCAGCTTGATCTGCTTGGTGGCGGTAAAGTCCGTGTCGGTCACACTGAGCTTTACATTGCGCACTCGGCTGGTGGTGGACACATCCTGGGTATAGGCGATCAGGCTGCTGCCGCTGCCCAGGGCAAAGCCGCCGATGGCTGCGCCGGTATAGTTGTTGGTGTTTTGGTCAAATTCTACCGGGGCTACCACTTTGACAGCGGTGGATTTGTCCGTCTTGTTGTACTTGGACAGGGTAATGCCGTTGACGGACAGGAGCGCGCCGCCGATGGTCATATTGTTGGTCTCCGAATGGTCCACCCGATAAATGGCGCTACCGTCTGTGGCGATAAACTGATTGAACGAGTGGCTCACATAGCCGGTGCTCAGGTTGCTTACATTGTAGGCGGCGTCCGTCAGTTGCAGGGTGCTCTCATTCACAGTCAGCAGCAGGTTGGCCTGGTGGTGTAGGCCGTCCTCGTCCGCATACATCTCATGCCCGGTGTAAATATACAGCTTGCCCTCCAGCTCCAGCATACGCGAATTGCTGTAAATGAAAGGCGTGGTGGTGTTGCAGCCGGTGATCTTGCAATCGCCCACCCGGGTCCAGTCTTTGGTGTATTTTACCACCCGCACCACCTCTTTGGCGTCGCTCTCTGTGGGGTTGGTCTGGCCGTAGACCAGGTAGTTGTTGCTCTCTCCGGCAAAGTAACCGCCAAACAGGGGCAGCTCATTGGCAATGGTCTTGGCAGAGCGCAGGGTCTTGCCGTCTGCGCTGTAAGTCTCAATGCGCACGCCGCTGTTTGTGCGCTCCACCCGGGAAAGGGTGTGGTCGCTGTTCTCCGTCAAATAAGAGGACTGCACGGCGGACCAGCGGGAATAATCGTTGGCGGAAATGTTATCGGAAGCGGCGCCGCTCCAGTTCTGTTCCCCGCCGGCGGTTTCTTCTTTGTCTGCATAGACTGTCACTTGGCAGCTGGCGGACTTGCCGTTGGGGGCCATGGCGGTGATGGTGGCAGTACCGGCCTTGTTGCCGAACACACGGCCGGATTTGGTAACGCCGGCCACAGCGGTGTTGCTGCTGGTCCAGGTGTAGGTGTAGTCGATACTGGCGTCGTCGCTGACGGTCAGTGCCAGGCTGCTGCCAACAGCGATCTTTGCACCGGTGGCAGACAGGGTCACGGTGGTGGGTGCGCGCCAGTCCAGCAGCTGCACATAGTAGTTGCTGTCTGCGTCTTTCTCGATCACCAATACCCGGTCGCCGTAGTTGTACATGGCGAATACCGGGTACGCCGTCTTGTAGTTGGCCATGGGCTTCATGGCGCTGCTGTACTCGGTGATGGTGTTGTTGTTCATATAGATCAGGTAGTCGGCGGTGGCGGCGTTATAGACCACCCGGGTACCTACGCTCTGGCCGGTGTTGACCTGATCCGGGTCCTCGTAGTCCTCTGCCTCGTACCCATAGCGGGACAGGCTGCCCCGCAGGGCGTTCGTTTCTTTCCCCATAGCGTCAAAGGCGGCGGAGTTCAGCACGCTGACAGTGTGGTTGTAGGTAGAGGTCCAGGCCAGGTCGCCGTTTTCCAGCATAGTGCCGTTGCCGTAGTGGTCCGTTATGTAGGTGCGGTACAGGGTGTCCAGCGCTGCGCTGTTGACGGAGAGGGCGTTGTTCACCACCCGGCCGCAGCGCAGGGTGCGGTAAATGATGGAGCCAAAGCCGGAGCGCACCGAGGCGTAGGCGGTAAAGTAGAAGTTGCCGTTGGTCTTGTCAAACCCGCAAAAATCATACATCGGGTCCTCGCTCCGGTAGCGGTCCAGTTGTTTGAAATTGGCGTCAAACAGGTACAGATAATCGCCGTTATTGTCGCCGTCACCGTAGATCTGGACGGAGAAGTAGTACCGCCCCTGACTGTCCACGCCTACGGAGCGGGGATAGCAGCCGCTGGGCAAAAAGTCGTCGATCTTCTTTTCGGTCACCTGTTCGGTGGCAGCGTCAAAGCTGCCCAGGTAGCTGGTGTTGTTGGCCGTGTAGAGCAGATAGAACTTGTGGGTGTCCGTATCTGCATAGGTGCAGGCCATATTGGAACTGTTTGTAAAGGTGTGCACCTTGCGGGTAGTAGCGGCGGTGGGGTCGCAGAACCAAACGGCACCGGCGTTGGCGTAATAAAAGCCGCCTTTGTCCGGCATAGGCAGAGCGTCGAATTTGTCATAGCTGATGTTGTCCCCAAAGGCGATGGCGCTGTCCGGTAGGCGGGTCGCTCCGGCGGCAGCAGCCTGTACCGGCACGCTGATGGCGGCAGTGAGCGCCAGTACCAGGGCCAGCAGGGCGGAAAATGTGCGTTTGCAGTGCATGGTCATAACCTCTTTTCCCAAAAAATCGTAAGAATTATAGCACTTTTATGCCCGGCTTTCAACCGACGGAGGGGAGAAAAGCAAAGAAAAAGTGCAGCCGCCGGGGACTGCACTTTGCGTATTTGTTTTTAGTTTTGCTTTTCGCTCTTGGGCATAGCCCGCAGGGCCTTGCGGAATTCAAAGAAGAACAGCACGCTGGTAAAGGCCACCGCCAGCACATCTGCCACCGGCTCCGCCATAAACACGGCCTTGGTCAGGTCGGCGGTGTACAGGTGGGGCATAATGTAGATCAGCGGCAGCAGCAAAATGAACTTGCGCATGACCGCCACGATGATGGAGGCCTTGGCGTTGCCCAGGGAGGTAAAGGTCATTTGGCAGGCGATCTGAATACCAAAGAGCCCCAGCGCCAGGGTGTAAATGCGCAGCATGGGTTTGGTAAAGGCCAGCAGCTCTGCGTTGGAGGTGAAGATGGCGGCAAACACACCGGGGAACAGCTGGAGCAGCAGGCAAAAGACCATGGCGTAGCAAACGCTGCAAGTCAGCAGCAGCCGATATGCCCGGCGCACCCGATCGCTGTTGCCGGCGCCGTAGTTGTAGCTGATGATGGGCTGGGCGCCTTGCCCCAGTCCTTGCAGCGGCAGCATGGCAAATTGCATAACGCTGGTGAGAATGGTCATGGCACCCACCGCCAGGTCGCCGCCGTATTTTAGCAGCGAGGTGTTAAAGCACACGGAGATCACGCTCTCGCTGGCCTGCATAACAAACATGGCGCTGCCCAGGGCCAGGCAGGGGAGAATGACCTTGGCGTGCAGGCGCAGGTTGCACCGGCGAATGCGGATAAAAGTCTTTTTGCCCAGCAGAAAAGACAGCACCCACAGGCAGGACAGCCCCTGGGACAGCACGGTGGCCAGGGCGGCGCCCCGCACCCCCATGTGAAAGCCGAAAATGAACAGCGGGTCCAGGGCCGTGTTGGCAACGGCGCCGATGAGCACTGACAGCATACCTACCTTGGCAAAGCCCTGGGCGGTGATAAAGGCGTTCATACCCAGAGTCAGCTGTACGAATACGGTGCCCAGGGCGTAAATGTGCATATAGGCCGCGCTGTAATCAATGGTGTTGGCGCTGGCGCCGAATGCCAGCAGCAGCGGCCGGTTCCAGATGAGCACCACCGCTGTCAGCACCGCAGATACCAGCAGCTGGGCGGCAAAGCAGTTGCCCAGAATTTGCTCTGCCTCTTTCGTTTGCTGCTTGCCCAGGGCAATGGAGGCCCGGGGCGCGCCGCCGTTGCCCACCAGGGCGGCAAAGGCGGAGATGATCATGATCAGCGGCATACACACGCCCACCCCGGTAAGCGCCAGCGCGCCCTCGCCGGGAATGTGGCCGATGTAAATGCGGTCCACCACATTGTAAAGCATATTGATCAGCTGGGCGGCCACCGTGGGCAGCGACAGCTGGAGCAGCAGCCGCCCGATGGGCCGGGTGGCCAAAAAGTCCTTGCTTTGTTCCATAAAATCCAACTCGTTTCTATGATCTCAACATACCTATTATAGAGCGCCGGGCGGCGGTGTCAACCCCGGATTTTGGGCACAGGTCACTTATGCAGCGAATGGCGCAATGTGTCGAACAGACAAAATTCACAATTTACACCGGCCAAAGCGTTTACATTATGGTGAAAATATGGTAAAATAGACCCCGTATAAAAGCACACATTTTTTGTTCCACCCTTTACCAGGCCGGGTGTGCGGCACCGGGCCTGTATGCAGAAACGGAGAATCAATATGCATTTAATTCCCAATCCTCGCGCGTATCAGGCACTGGACGGCACCTTTACCTTGCAGGACGGCGAGAAGGTGAAAAGCGAGCTGCGTATCCCCCTGGTGCGCACCACCACCCGGGAGGCGCGGATCATCGTTACCCGCAACCCGGCGCTGGGCAAGGAGGCCTATACCCTGAATGTGACCCCGGAGAAGGTGCACATTACCGCCGCTACGCCCATTGGCGCCTACTATGCGCTGCAATCCCTGCGTATTTTGGCGGATTATGACGCCGGCGGGCGCACGGTGGCCTGTTGCAGCATTCACGACGCACCCCGCTGGGGCTGGCGCGGTATGAGCCTGGACGAGAGCCGCCACTTCTTTGGCAAAGAGGAAGTGAAGCGGCTGCTGGATATGCTCTTTATGATGAAGCTCAATGTGTTCCACTGGCACTTGACGGACGATCAGGGCTGGCGCATTGAGATCAAAAAATATCCCCGCTTAACGGAGATCGGCTCTAAGCGCAGCTGCACCCAGGTGGACGGCTGGCAGACCTCTCATATGGTCAACGAGCCTCACCAGGGCTACTATACCCAGGAGGATATTCGGGAGATCGTGGCCTACGCCAAGGCGCGCGGTATTATGGTGGTGCCGGAGATCGATATGCCCGCTCACTTTGCGGCGGCAGAGGCGGCCTATCCCTGGCTGGCCTGCCGGGAATTGGAACGGGAGGTGCCCGGCTACTTTGGCGGCCGCGTGCCCACCCTGCAAGGCGTGCTGGACTGGAACCGCTCCGCCTGTATGGGCAAGGAGACCACTTTCCAGTTTATCTTTGATGTGATCGACGAGGTGTGCGAACTGTTTGACGCACCCTACTTCCATATCGGCGGCGACGAGGCACCCAAGGACGAGTGGAAAAAGTGCCCCCACTGCCAGGCCAAGATGAAGGAAATGCACCTGAACGATGTGGAGGAGCTGCAAGGCTGGTTCAACAACCGGGTGCTGGAGTATGTAAAGGGCAAGGGCAAGCGCCTGATCGGCTGGAACGAGATCCTGGCCGCCGGCAATCTGGACCCCTCTGTGATCGGTCAATACTGGACCCCCAAGCGGGATAAGAATGTGGAGCGCCACATTGCCCGCGGCGGCGATGTGATCCTGAGCAATCACCGCAGCTTTTATTTTGATATGACCTACGGGCAGTACCCGCTGGGCTATACTTACGATTTTGACCCGGGCCGTTACCATATTCAGCCCCGCTCCTATGACCATGTGCTGGGTGTTGAGGCTGAGGTGTGGACCGAGTGGATCGACAAGCGCCCCAAGCTGGAACTGAATGTGTACCCCCGTATGCAGGCCCTGGCAGAAGTTGCCTGGTCGGCCGAAGAGAGAAAAAATTATGCGGACTTCAAGCAGCGACTGGAGGCCTTTAAGCCCACATTGGATGCCCTGGGGATCGGCTATGCGGTCACCAGCGTGGCGGAGCCGGGCTTCTTCCAGCGGCAAAAGCCCCGCCGCCTGTTCTACTGCGGCGACACCCATTATGAGTTGAAGCTCAACGAAGAACGCAAAGCAAAAGGAGAAAAATAAGTATGAAGTTCAGCCAATTCCCCCAGCAGGTGATCGACGAGAATGTGGATTACACAGTCAAGGAGATCACCAATGTCATTAAGAAGTACGGTCCCCGGGAGTCCGGCAACAGCAACTGCCTGGCTGCCCAGAAGCACATCAAAAAAGAGATGGACCCCTTCTGTGACGAGACCCACTTTGAAAGCTACAAAATGGCGCCCAAGGCGTTTTTGCACTTTACAAAGATCGTCAGTGTAGCCATTATCCTGGCGGTGGTGGTGTGCGCCGCGCTGGTGTTTACCAGCGTGCTGCCCTGGTGGATCGCCCAGTGTATTGTGGGCGGCGTGACCTTTGTGGGGCTGTTCATCACCGTAATGGAGTTCCTGTTTTACAAGCGGTTTATGGACCCGCTTTATAAGAAGGTGGAGGGCCACAACTTCTGCGCCACCCGCAAGCCTACCGGTGAGGTGAAGCGCCGCATTGTGATCAGCGGCCATATTGACGCGGCCTATGAATGGCGCCATTTGTACTATGCCAAGGGCAAGCTGCCCCTGATGGGTATTTTTATGGGCGGTACCATCGGCGGCGCCATCATCTCCTTTATTATCGCTGTGATCTGCCTGATCGCCCACTTTGTGGATATGGGCGCTTTTGGCGAGTTTATGCTGAATTACAGTTACTATTTCCACTTTATCACCGCGCTGTTTATGATCACCCTGTTCTTCTTTGTGGACTTTAAGACCATTGCTCCCGGCGCCAACGACAACCTGACCGGCACTTATGCGGCGGTGTGCGCCCTGCGTATGCTGGATATGGCCGGTGTGGAGTTTGAAAACACCGAGGTGTGCTGCATGATCACCGACGGCGAGGAGGCCGGTTTGCGCGGCTGCAAGCAGTGGGCCAAGGATCATAAAGAAGAATGCGACCAGGTGGAGACTGCCGTACTGTGCGTGGATACCTTAACGGATCTGGAATACCTGAATGTGTACAGCAAGGATATGACCGGCCTGGTGAAGAACTCTAAGGCCTTTAGCCAGCTGGTGATGGACAGCGCCATTGAGGCGGGCCATAACGACTTGAAGTTTGCCAGTGTGTTCTTCGGCTCTTCCGACGCGGCGGCTCTGTCCCAGGCCGGGATCCACGCCACCTGCTTGGCGGCGATGGACCCGAAACCCGCCGACTACTACCATAACCGCCGGGATACGGCGGATCGCCTGGTGCCTGAGGCCATTAAGACCGGCTACGAGGTGGTGCTCAGTACCATTCTGAACTTTGACGAGAAAGGGCTGGGCGCAGCAAAATAAGCGTGTAAATCCAATACAAATGTATAAGCGGTACCCGGGTTTGGGTGCCGCTTTGCAGATTAAAGCTGTTTTTTGCGAAAGGGGGAAAAGAAAATGACAGCTTTGTACATTATTTTAGGTTTGCTGGCTGCGTTTATCGTGGTCACGCTGATCCGCGCGGCGTTCTTTACGGCACCTAAGCCTCAGCGAGAGGAATTCCCGCCGGAGCAGGTGGACGGGCAGCGGGCTTGCGATCGGCTCAGCCAAGCCATTCAGATCAAGACCATCTCCTGCGAGGACGAGAGCCAAACGGACTGGGGCGAGTTTGACCGCTTTCACGCGTTTTTGGAGCAGTCCTACCCGCTGATCCACAAGCATTTGAAGCTGGATCATGTGTCCACTGCCAGTCTGCTGTTTTACTGGGAGGGGACGGACCCCGGCCTGGATCCCATTGCCTTTTTGGCCCACCAGGATGTGGTGCCCATCAGCGAGGGCACCGAGGGGGACTGGGAGCACCCGGCCTTTGACGGGGTGAACGACGGCAAGTTTATTTGGGGCCGCGGCGCGCTGGATATGAAGAACCACCTGATCTGCCTGATGGAGAGCGTGGAGACTCTGCTGGAGGAGGGCTATACTCCTAAGCGTGGGGTGTACCTGTGCCTGGGGCATAATGAGGAGATCGTCAGCGGCGGCAACAACGGCGCCCGGGAACTGGCTCGGGAGCTGGAACGCCGGGGCGTGCACCTGGACAGCGTGGTAGACGAGGGCGGCGCTATGCTGCCGGCCAAGGTCAAGGGTCTGCTGGACGCCAACCTGACCGGTGTGGGCGTGGCAGAGAAAGGCTACGCAGACTTTAAGATCACAGTGAAGTCCAAGGGCGGCCATTCTTCTCAACCGCCGAAACACACTGCCATCGGCCAGCTGGCAAAGAAGGTGCAGCGCCTGGAGAACCACCAGTTCAAGAGCACCATCTTGCCCTTTGTATATAATATGTTTACGGACATTGGCCGCCATGCCACCTACCCGGGGCGGGTGGTGCTGTGCAACCTGTGGCTGCTGCGCCCGGTGCTGAAACTGGTGATGAAACAGATCCCGCCGGCGGCGTCCCTGATCCGCACCACCACCGGCGTGACTATGGCCAGCGGTTCGCCTGCTGCCAATGTGCTGCCCCAAAAGGCCAGCGTGACGGTAAACTTCCGCATTATGCCCGGCCAGACCATTGCGGATGTGCAGCGGCATATTGAGAAGTATATGGGCGGCGACAATGTGGAGATCCAGTTCATCAAGGGCAAGGAGCCCAGCATTGTATCGCCGACGGACACCCGGGCGTTTGACACCCTGCGGCGGCTGTCTGTCAATCTGGACGAGAAGAACATTGTGGCGCCCTACCTGGTAATGGGCGGCACGGACGCTTATAATTACGAGAATGTGTGCAGCAATATTTATCGCTTTGCGCCCTTTACGGTAGACACGGCGCTGCTGCTCACCACCCACTCCACCAATGAGCGCATTCCCGTGGGCCAAATGACCCAGGGCGTTACTTTCTTTAAGCGCTACATTCGGTTGATGACCGCAGAGTAAAGGGGGAAGCGGTATGGATTTTAAGGAAAGCGGATTTATGTATGCCCTGGGCGGCTTTATTGTGCTTTTTGTGCTGGCCCAGTCGCTGTTTTTTCTCATTCGTGCCTGGAAACAGGGCAAAAAGCTGGGGATCTCCACCGCTACCATGCGGGGCACGGTGACCCAGTCGGCGCTGTTTAGCCTGGCACCGGCCATCTCCATTGTGGCCACCATTCTCACCCTGTCCGGCGCCCTGGGCATTGTGCTGCCCTGGATCCGGCTGACGGTGATTGGCGCCATCTCTTATGAGGTGCCGGCAGCGGAGTCTGCTATGGAGGCGCTGGGTTATACCGGCGGCCTGTCCGCAGAGATCACGGACCCTATGGGCTTCTCTGCCGCCGCGTGGGTAATGACCCTTGGCTCTGTGATGCCCCTGGTGATCATTCCCTTTGCCATGAAGAAAATTCAAAACAGCATCGGCAAGGCAGTGAGCAAGAATACCGCCTGGGCGGATGTAATGAGCGCTGCGGCGTTTATCGGTCTTATCAGCGCCTTTGTGGGCCGGGCCATTGTGGGCCAGGGCGACAAGGCGGTGCTGGGCGACGGCGCCGGGATCATGAGCATTACCGCGCTGGCGGTGTCTATGCTGGCTATGCTGCTGTTTATGCAGATCGAGAAGAAGAAAAAGATCGCCTGGCTGCAAAGTATGGCTATGCCGCTGGCGATGTTTATCGGTATGGGGGCGGTCATGCTGCTGGCAAAGGTGTTGCCCACCCACATTGCCTGGCTGGAATGGAGGGGCTGATATGAAAGATTATAATGAAAAGACCCACCTGTACGGTCGCTTTTGGGTGATCTCCGCCCTGTTTATCTTTTTAATGCTGCCGGTGGCTATCAGTGCGCACCTGCACGCCTTTCCCTCCGCCCAGGTGGTGTTTAAGGGGCTGGCGCCTATCGCATTGCTGTTTTATCCCACTGCGGTGATCGAGGTGATGACCTACACCCCGCTGCTGGGCACCGGGGCCACCTACTTGGCCTTTGTGACCGGCAATATCAACAACTTAAAGCTGCCCTGCGTGCTCTCTGCCCTGGACTCTGCCCAGGTGCGCGCCCAGAGCGAGGAGGGCGAGGTGCTCTCTACCATTGCCTGCGCCACAT
>CAVIFY010000052.1:0-1931 GCA_963642245.1 Bifidobacteriaceae bacterium
GGGTCACCCGGAGCAGTCCGCCCACCGCTTGCTTGGCGCTGTGCCGATCATACAGACAGCACAGGCGATAGACGGTATAAATGGCCGTGATGATCGCCAGCATATAGAAGAAGTAGAAGTTGCTGATAGCCGCTAAAAAGACGGTGACGATGAGCAGATAGGGCCGCCGCTTGGCAAGCACCTGCTCTACGCCTAAAAGCAGCAGGGGCAGGTACACCATAGGCAGGGCAAAGAACGGGTGCCGCGCCACTAAAAGAAAGCTGTAAGTGAAGAACACATAGCACACGCTGCCCACGGCAACAGCCAGGGGTGCGCCTTGCTTTTTATACCGGCAAAAGGCGCCAAAGCCCAGCCCGGCCAGGTACAGCCGGAACAGGGACAAAAAGCTGTACAGGTACACGGCGTACCGGGTGGGGCAGGCAATGCTCAGCAGGTCCAGCGGGTCGCCGATCACATAGTAGTGCAGGGTGGTGAGTATATCGCCGCCGTAGCCCAGGCTAAAGTTCCATTGGGGCAGCACCAGGTGGTGCTCCGTCAGCAGTGTGCGGATCACCTCACGACCGTATTGCCCAAAGTAGACAAAGGCGGGAAAGTGCTGTTTCCACCCATCGCCGGTAGAGATCAGACTGCGCCCGGTGCGGGCGAACCACACATAAATACAGGCGCTGCAAATCAAAAAGGCGGCGGTGTACAACAAAAAGTATGTACTGCGTTTGGATATGCCACGGTGTGTGGCATTGTTTTTGTGCATTTTCATTTTTCTCTCTTCTTTCACATAGATTAAACGGCCTACATTATAATCCCGCACCCGCAGGAAGTCAAGGGCGGTCCTCTATATATAATGTATATCGCCATTTTACCACAAGGGGTGGGGCAATGCAACCGTTTGGGCCCATCCGGGCGTATTAAGATTTGGCAAAGTTTGTAAAAAGCGGGTCAGTTATTTTTGTTTTGTGTCATTTGTAAGTTAAGTTCCTGTAAAGTGCCTTGCAGTCGGTGCACAGACGGCGTATGCTGACAGCAGAAACAAAAAGACAACAACAAACACCCGAAAGCGAGAAAGGCAAGGTTATTGTATGAAAGAAAAATGGGTCGCTTTTACAAAGAAACACGCAGAGATTTGGAAGTTTATCAAGTTTACATTTACCGGGGCCAGCACCTCGGTGCTGGAGTTGGCGGTATTCGCCTTTTTGCAGTATGTGGTATTTAAGAGCATGAACACCACCCCGGTCACGGACAATGCGGTGCTGCATTTCCTGGGGATCCAGTATAAGGGCTATATGTACTCCTACGCCATCAGCGCCATTATCGGCTACGCGGCGGCGTATGTGATGAACCGCAAGCTCACTTTCCAGGCAGATGCCAACCCGGTGCTGTCCACCATTCTTTACACCATTATGGTGGTGTGCACCATCACCTTTAACACCTGGTTCGGTGCGTACCTGGGCACCATCGTTACCAATCACCACTGGGACAGCGTGTTTATCACCCTGCTCACCAAACTGCTGGTGATGACCGTACCCACCCTGTGGACTTATCCGCTGAACCGCTTTGTCATCCACCGCAAAAAGAAGGCCAAGGTGGAGCCGCTGCCGGAGAGCGCAGATACCCCTGCCGGTGCGGCTGCCTAACGGCTAAAGAGGGCAGCGCCCTTTTTAGATATACCCCTGCTCGGTGCATTTTTTGTTTTGATCTGACTCCCCGTCGATCACCGGATTTTGTTTTGTTCTGTACCGGGCACCCTCTTCGGAGCAGGCGCCGTCACCCCGGCGCTTGCTCTTTCTCTCTATTTGGCTTATACTGGTGAAAAACCGGTAAGGAGAACAGACTGTTATGACAAGACCCAAATTGGTGGCTTTTGATTTAGACGATACGCTTATTGGCAGCGACGGCCGGATCGCCCCGGCCAACTTCCGCGCGCTGGAGCAGCT
>CAVIFY010000052.1:1941-12875 GCA_963642245.1 Bifidobacteriaceae bacterium
AGCGGGCGTGACCGCTGCGGCGGTGACCGGGCGCACCTTTTATGAAATGCCCGCAGAGCTGCGGTTCAACCCGCTGGTGCCCTATGCGGTGTACGGCGACGGCGCTGCGGCGGTGAATGCGGCAGGGGAGACCCTCTTTTCCAGCTATTACAGCCGGGAAAAGGCGCTGGCCGTGCTGCACCTGCTACGGCAGTACGATACCATGATCGAGGTGTTCTACGGCGGGCGGCCTTATGCCCCGGCGGATAAGCTGGACCCGGCCGCCTATGACTACTACCGCATTGAGCCGGTGTATCACCCAGTAATGGCGGAGAGCCGGGTGCCCTGCACGGACTTAGAGGCGCTGCTGGCCGGGGAAGAAAAAACGGAGATGTTCAATATCTTCTTCCACCTGGACGAGGAGCGCCGGGCGTTCATAGACCGGGCGGCGGAGCTGTTTCCGGAGCTGATCTGCACCTATTCTATGCAGAGCAATTTGGAGATCCTGCGCCGGGGGGTGGACAAGGGCAGCGCCCTGCAAAAACTGGCGGAGCGCCTGGGGCTTGCCCCGGAGCAGGTGATCGCCGTGGGCGACAGCCGCAACGATCTGTCTATGATCCGCTACGCCGGCACCGGGCTGGCGGTAGCCAACGCCTGTGACGAACTTAAACAGGCGGCAAACGCTGTGGCGTGCACCTCCGACGCGGGCGTGCTCAGCTATATTTATCATCATTTTGTAGAGTAAAGCGAGGTTATTCCTTTGGTATTCTGGATCATTCTCGGCGTGGTGGCGGCTGTGGTGCTGCTCACCGTGCTGGTCAACGGCATTTTGGCGCTTTTGCAGCTGCGGTATGTGGCGGGCATTGCGCCGGTACAGTACAAAAATCAGTTGCAGCCCCAACGGTCGGACGGCCGATGGGTGTTTACCGCGGATCGGGATTTTCGTGTTATGCAGCTGACGGATGTGCATATTGGCGGCGGCTGGATGAGCTTTTTCAAAGATCGGCGGGCCATTGACTGCGTGGTGCGTATGGTCACCGCAGAGCAGCCGGACCTGGTGGCCGTGACCGGCGATATTGCCTACCCGGTGCCGTTCCAGTCCGGTACATTCAATAACAAAACCGCCGCCCGCCTGTTTGGCCGGGTGATGCAGAACCTGGGCGTGTACTGGGCGCCGGTGCTGGGCAATCACGATACCGAGTCTTACGCGGTGTACAGCCGCCACTATATCGGCAAATATTATCAGCACCAGAAGTTCGCCCAAGGCGGCAGCAAGCCCTACTGCCTGTTCCGCTCCGGGCCGGAGCGGGTGGACGGCGTGGGCAACTACACTGTGGCGGTAGAGAACAGCCGCGGCGTTGTGACCCAGGCGCTGTTCTTTACGGACACCGGCAGCTATGTGGACGGCGACTACCTGGGCTTTATGTGGAAGTATGACGGTATGCACAAGAACCAAATGGACTGGTACAGAGGTGAGGTAGAGGCCCTGACTGTCCACAACCGGGCGCTGGGCGCACCAATGCCAAAGAGCCTGATGTTCTTCCACATTCCCATTGCTCAGTACAAGACTGCGTGGGACGCCTATAAAGAGAACGGCTACAAAGATACAGCAGATGTGCAGGTGCACTACGGCGGTATCGGCGAAAAGGGCGGCCTGTTCCCCAGTCTGCACCCGGACAATGTGTTTGACACCTTGCAGCAGCTGGGTAGCACCCGGGGCACATTCTGCGGCCACGACCACCTGAACAATCTGTCCGTTACCTACAAGGGTATTCGGCTCACCTACGGCCTGTCCGTAGATTACCTGGCCTATATCGGCATAAAGAATTACGGCGCCCAGCGGGGCTTTACCCGCATTACCGTGCGCCCGGACGGCAGCTTTGACTGCCAACCGGTGTCCTACTACCAAAAGCCCTATTGGAATGGGGAAGAACAGGTGCAAATGACCCCTTACTATCCGTCGGAGAAGAACCCGAACGCCTACCCGGCAGACTACAAAGCACCAACAGCGTAAAAGAAAAAGGAGCGGTACTTGCAGGTACTGCTCCTTTTGCTATGCGTTTGATTTAATACACTTCTACCGGCACCACCAGCCGGTCTTTTTTGGTGCGGCGCAGGGGCGCACCGGCGGTAAAGCGGCCGTGGCCCCGCACGGAGATCTTATCTCCTGGCTGCACAGTGTGGGCACGGTTTTCTATACACCGGCCGTTGACGAACACCTTTTGCTGCAAAAAGTATTTGTCCGCGCTGCTGCGGGAAAGATCATACACTGCGCCCACCAGCACATCCAGCCGCAGGGAGGGTACGATCACTTCTCTCTCCTCCGGTTGGGGTAGCAGGTGCGGGGGCAGGCTGTCCGCTCGGGTGCAGGTCACCTCCGTGTGGCGCACCCGGTGCAACTGGCTCTCAATATAATCCGCCATACCTGCGGTGCAAAAGAGATAGGCCCCTTTGCCGCAGGGGAGAATATCGCCCAGCACCCGCCGCTCCAACCCAAGGCCCATTAAGGTGCCCAGGTAGTCCCGGTGGGTCAGCTCTTCGGCAAATTTCTCCTGCTTGGGCGCAATGTGCAGGCAGGTGATGGGGTAGTCCGTCGGCTCCGGCACCGGGCCAAAGGCGGCTATTACCCGCTCGGCACCGTCAAATCCGCCGTAGGTGGGCACCGGCTGTGGGCCGGTCACCTCTGCCAGCAGGCTTTGCTCCTCCAGACCTAAAAAATCCGTATAGACCGTGTACCCGCCAAAGGTGCCGCGGTTTTGCAGCTCTGCCAGCCGCTTTTTGATCTGCTGTGCCTGATCCATCAGTACAGGCCGCCCAGCACGCTGGCGGAGAATACGGTGAACATTAAGATACCCACGATCAGGGCAACGGCAAAGATGGCGGTGGACACGCCGATGGCCCACTTGGCAATGTTCGTGGCGCTGCGGGCCTTTTCGCTGCCGGTGATCTCATAGGCCTGGCGGCCGTTTGACAGGGCAATGCCGCCCATGATCCAGCCAAACAGCGGGCCTAAGAGGATCCCTAAGATCAGGCCGATAATGGCCAGTATGTAGGCGTTGTCCGCCTTTTCCATCATTTGGCGGTACTGGGCTTCGTTCACCGGCACACCGTAAGGGGGCTGGTAAGGGTTGCCCCAGTTGTTGTAGCCGGTGTTATATGCCTGCTCCCCATAGGCCGTTTGGTCCTGGTTGTAATTCTGTTGGCCGTAAGCGTCGCCCTGGGGTTGGCCGTACGCCTGCTGACCGTAGGGGTCACCCTGGGGCTGGCTGTACGCCTGCTGACCGTAGGGATCGCCTTGGGGTTGGCTGTATGCCTGCTGACCGTAGGGATCGCCTTGGGTTTGCGCGTTCTGCTGTGCGGTGTAGTTTTCGCCGGTGGCGGTGTGGCACACCGGGCATTCTGTGGCGCCGGGAGCCAGGGGCTGGCCGCAATGTTTGCAATAAGTCATGGGTTCTACCTCTTTCCTTTGAAGATCGTGTTTATAACCGGCAGGGCAGCAGCATAATGCCGCCGGGGGTAATGTCTACCATACCGTAGCGGCCCTCTGCCACCGCGCCGGGGTTCATTAGGTATAAGCCGTCCCGGTAGTCGGTCAGCTGCTGATGGGTGTGGCCAAACAGGCAAATGTCTGCGTGGGCGTCCCGGGCAGCCTGTTCCAGTTCTGCCAGACCGAACTTCACATGGAACGGGTGGCCGTGGGTATAAAGCACCGTTTTGTCGCCCAGCTTGGCTGTGCCCCAGGCGGGCAGGTCGCTGCCCCAGTCGCAATTACCGGCCACTTGCAGAATATGCAGTTGGGGGTACAGCATACGCACATTTTCCAAATCATTCTCGCCGTCGCCGAGAAAGAGCAGCACATCGCTGTCCTCCCTGTGCAGCTCCACAATATCCAGCAGATTGCCTGCGGCTCGGTGGGAGTCCGAGGTGACCAGTAAGCGCATTCATAATCCCCGCCTTTCTGCATACTATGTACTGAGTATAACATATCTGCGCGGCCACGGCAAGCGGCTTTGCAGATGGAAAAGAGGAGCGCGTTTTATGCAGGACCCGAGAAAACAGAAAAAGGGGTTTGACCCGGCGGCATTCCGGGCAGCGGCCCGGGCCGGACAGCAGCAGGCCTATTTGCAGCAGAACCTGGACCCGGACACCAAGGCCAAGTTGGAGGCGGTGCTGAATGACAAAGAGCGGTTGCAGCAAATGCTCAATTCGCCCCAGGCTAAGGCGCTGATGGAGAAGTTAGGCGGGAAGCAGTAGTATGGACGATATTAACCAGATCATTGCCAATCTGACCCCGCAGGATATGGAAATGCTGCGGGGCGTGGCCGCGTCCATCTTAGGCGACGGCGGGCAGGGGAGTACGCCCGGCCCGGCGCCTGCTCCCGGTGGACAGCCCGCGCCCCAGCCTAAGCCGGAGAGCGCCAACAGCGCCGTGCAGCAGCTGGCAGGCACGGTGGCCGGCGCCCAGAATATGCAAAATCTGCTGTCCGGGCTGGAGGGGCTGAACTTTGGCAAGGCGGATTTTGAAATGATGATGAAAGCCAAAACCATTTTTGACCGTATGAACCGCAGCAGCAATAAAAATGTGGATCTAATCCGGGCGCTGAAACCCCATTTAAGCCCAAAAAGCCAAAACAAGGCGGACCAGGCCATGCAGATCCTGCGCCTGTTTGAGGTGCTGCCTATGCTGGAGGAGTTGTTTTAGTGCCGGCGTTTAGCGAGGACCAGATCAATGAAGCCAAGGAGCGAGTGCGCCGTATGCACGCCCGTGCCGGGTCGTATCTGCCCCGGGAGGAACCACCACAAAGGGATAACGACCGCCGGACGGCACCGCCGCCCACAGAGGAAAAAGCGCCCCCGGCTGCGCCAAGTCCGGAGGAACCGGCGCCGGAGACTCAGGGGGACGACAACGCCGTGATCTTAATGCTGCTTTTGCTTTTAGGCCACGAGGGGGCGGACCGGGCGCTGCTTTTGGCACTTCTTTATCTTTTGTTCTAATAAGGGTTGGAAAAATAGGGTAAAATATGTTATAATCCATTTGTGTAACATCTCGCAATGAAAGGAAGTTTCATTTTGACAGATTATGTACAAAAGAAGATAGCCCCCGGGGTAGAGCTTTTGGCTGTGCCTGCCGGGCGGTTTAAGACCAATGAGCTGGCCATTCACCTGGCGGTGCCTATGGAGGAGCAGATGGTGGCGGACTATGCGCTGGCCATCTCCGTGGTCAGCCGCAAGGGCAAGGCGTACCCGGATATGCGTGCGCTGCACTTGCAGCTGGACAAGCTCTACGGCGCGGCCATCAGCGTTACCGCCAACAAATCCGGCGGCTGCCAAATTTTGAAGATGGGCATTACCACGCTGGACAACCGCTTTGCCCTGGACGATGAGAAGATCGCCGAGGCGGGACTGGAACTGCTGATGAACCTGCTGTTTGACCCGCTTTTAGGGGAGGACGGCCTATTCTCCCCGGCGGATATTGAGACGGAGCGCCGGGTGCTGCTGGAGAAGCTGGCTGCGGAGGAGAACGAAAAGCGCCTGTACGCTGTGATGCAAATGCAGCAGATCATGTTTGCAGGGGATCCGTACCGGATAAACCCCAAGGGCACCAAAGAGGCGCTGCTGGCTGCCACGCCGGAGAGCGTGACCGCTGCCTGGCGCCGTATGCTGCGTGAGAGCAAAATGCTGGTGACCGTGGTGGGCAGCACAGACCCGGAGGCGGCCTGCGCGGCGCTGCGCCGTCGCCTGGAGGGCGTGGAGCGGGCGTATCAGCCCATGCCCGGCCCCCGTTTTGTGGCCCGCTGTGAACAGGTAAAAGATGTGCGGGAGAGCGAGAAGATCCGCCAGGGCAAGCTGGTGCTGGGCTTTCGGGTGGATATGCGCCCGAACGATCCGTTGGCACCTGCTATGCGCAGCTTTTGCGATGTGTTCGGCGGCGGCCCGTACTCCAAACTCTTTATGAATGTGCGGGAAAAAATGAGCCTTTGCTACTACTGCTCCGCCCGCCTTGCCCGCCACAACAGCTACATTTTTATTCAGTGCGGCTGTGAGGAGGAGAATATGGACAAGGCCGTGGCCGAGATCCTGCACCAGCTGGAGATCATTCAAAGCGGCGACTGCAAGGCTGAGTTGGAAAGCTCCCGTATTGCCATGATCGACGCGCTGGACGGCGTGGCAGACACCCCCAACGGCCTGGAAAGCTGGTATGCCTCCCGGCTGCTGGACGATGACTTCCGTACCCCTGCCCAGGTGGCGGAGGAGACCCGGAGCGTTACCGTGGAGCAGGTGCAGGCGTGTGCCGGTCGGTTGTCGCTGGATACCGTTTACCGCTTAGTGGCAGAGAAAGAGGAGGTGCAGGCGCAGTGAAAGAACAAGTTTCTCCCATTCTGGACGAGCGCTATTATGAGATCGACCACCCGACGGGGCTGAAGATATTTGTAATGCCCAAGGCCCATTACCGCTCCACTTATGCGGTGATCGGCACCAAGTACGGCTCCATTGACAATCGCTTTAAGCGCTCGGACGCTGCCGATTATACGGAAGTGCCGGAGGGCATTGCCCACTTTTTGGAGCACAAGCTGTTTGAGTCCGAGGAGCTGGACGCTTTTCAGCGCTTTGCGGCCACCGGCGCGTCTGCCAATGCTTATACTTCCTTTGATAAGACCTGCTATCTGTTCCAGTGCAGCGACCGCTTTGACCAGTCGCTGGAGATCTTGTTGGACTTTGTGCAGCACCCGTACTTTACCCCCCAAACGGTGGAGAAAGAGCAGGGGATCATTGGCCAGGAGATCACCATGTACTATGATGTGCCCGGCTGGATGAGCACCTTTAACCTGCTGCGCTGCCTGTATAAGAACCACCCGGTGCGCATTGATATTGCCGGGACGGTGGAGTCCATCTCCCACATTACGGACAAGCTGCTGTACGATTGCTACAACACCTTTTATAACCTGCACAATATGGCGCTGGCGGTGGTGGGCAATGTGACCCCTGAGCAGGTGCTGGCCGTCTGCGATCGGTGCTTAAAACCGGCTGCCGATGTGACGGTGGAGCGAGCGTTCCTGCCGGAGCCGCGAGAGATCGTGCAGAACTACCAGGAGTGCCATTTGGCTACCGCCATTCCGGTGTTCTCCTTTGGTTATAAAGAAGCCTGCGCCCGGCCGGAGCAGGATATTGAGACCATTATTCTCACCAATCTGCTGCTGGAGATCATGGCCGGTGACTCCTCGCCCCTTTACAAGCAGCTGTTTGACCGGGGGCTGATCAGCGGCGAATTCTCTAAGGAATACTTCCACGGTCACGGGTATGAGGCCATTATTTTTGACGGCGAAAGCACGGACCCCCGGCAGGTGGCCGACGCCATTCAGGCCGAGGTGGAGCGCCTGCGCCGGGAGGGGATCCCGGAGGATCTGTACCAGGCTGCCCTGCGCAAGTCCTATGGTCGGGAAGTGATGGCTTATAACGATATTGACAGCGTGGCCAACAGTATGGTAGACGCGCACTTTAACGGCTTTTCCATCTTTGATGTAATGGACCGCTACAAGTCCATTACCAAGGAGAAGATCGAGGCCCGCTTGCAGCTGGTGATGGACCCGCAGTACAGCGCCCTGTCCGTTGTTCAGGCAGAGGAGGGGCAGCATGAGTAATTTTACCCGTGTGTACTTCCCCGGGCTGGGGATCGACTTTGACCTGCCCTCTGTGGCGTTCAGTATCGGCAGTTATGATATTCATTTTTACGGTATCATCATCGCTTTTGGCTTTATGCTGGCGGTGCTGTACGGCGGCCGTATGGCGTACAAATGGCGGATGAGCCTGGACGGTATGACCGATGTGCTCATTTGGGGCACCGTTTTCGGTATCGTCTGCGCTCGGGCGTATTATGTGATCTTTGAGTGGAGCTATTACAGCGCCCACCCGGCAGAGATCGTGCAAATTTGGAACGGCGGTCTTGCCATTTACGGCGGCATTATCGGCGCCCTGATCGGCGGCGCCATCGGCTGCAAGGTGGGCAAGATCGACTTTCGCAATCTGCTGGACCTGGGCGCTTTGGGCCTGCTGATCGGCCAGGGGATCGGCCGCTGGGGCAACTTCTTTAACCAGGAGGCCTTTGGCACCAATACGGACACGGCGCTCTTTAGAATGTGGAGCGTTAAGATCAGAGATACCCTGGCTGCGTCCTCTGCGGACCTGGCCGCCAAGGGCGTGACCGTGGACCCGGAGGTGCCGGTGCACCCCACATTCCTGTATGAGAGCCTGTGGTGCATTTTGGGCTTTCTCATTCTCAATTACATTGTGCACAAGCACCGCAGCTTTAAGGGCGAGATCTTTGTGCTCTACGGCATTTGGTACGGCGTGGAGCGTATGGTGGTAGAGGGTATGCGTACAGACAGCCTGTACATCGGCTCCACCAGTATTCGGGTCAGCCAGGTGCTGTCGGCGGTGATCGCCGTGGTGGCGCTGGTGTACTTTATCGTGGTGATGGTGAAGAAGAAGCAGGGCCGTCTGCCCGAGCGCCTGCGGGTGGTGCCGGTAGAGGAACTGCCGCCCCGCCCCACCAAGGAGGAGCGCCGGGCTGCCCAGGCGGCCAAGCGCAGCAAGACAAAGAACAAAGGAGCAAACGAGGAGAAGAATGGCACAGATCATTGACGGCAAGGCTGTGTCTCGCGCCGTGCGGGCGCGGGTGGCACAGGAGACCCTTGCATTAAAAAAACAGGGCGTGACCCCGGGACTGGCAGTTATCTTGGTAGGCGAGGACCCGGCGTCCCAGGTGTATGTGCGCAATAAGGAGAAAGCCTGCGCCGAGGTGGGCTTTTACAGCGAAAAATACACCCTGCCCGCAGATACTACCCAGGCGCAGCTCAACGCCCTGGTGGACGAACTCAACGCAAAAAAGGAGATCAGCGGTATTCTTTGCCAGCTGCCCCTGCCCGGGCACTTGAGCGACAAAGAGGTGATCGCCCGCATTGACCCGGCCAAGGATGTAGACGCCTTTCACCCGGAGAATGTGGGGGCCATTATGATCGGCGACTACCGCTTTTTGCCCTGCACCCCTGCCGGGGTGATGGAGCTGATCCATTCCACCGGCACGGACCTGACCGGCAAGCGGGCGGTGGTACTGGGGCGCAGCAACATTGTAGGCAAGCCTATGGCTATGCTGCTGCTCCACGAGAACGCCACGGTGACCATTGCTCATTCCAAGACGCAGAATTTGGCAGAGCTGACCAGGCAGGCGGATGTGCTGGTGGCGGCAGTGGGTCGCCCCAAGTTCGTTACGGCGGATATGGTCAAGCCCGGCGCTGTGGTCATTGATGTGGGTATGGACCGGGACGAGAACGGCAAGCTGTGCGGCGATGTGGATTTTGACAGCGTTTCTCGGGTATGCGGCGCCATTACCCCGGTGCCCGGCGGCGTCGGTCCCATGACCATCTCCATGCTGCTGCAGAACACCCTGACCGCTGCCAGACTGCAAAACGGTCTGTAAATTTAACCAAGAATTCATTGGCAAACAGCCAAACCTATGGCGGATATGTATAAAAATACATATTCGCCTTATTTTTTGCAGTTTGCGCATTGAATGAAAGCCCGGCTTGTGGTAAAATGGTAGCAGTTTTTTATTTACAGAAAGGGTGAAACAATGCAGACATTTACACTTGCAATGTCCGTAGACGACATCATCGGTAAGGTACAGGACGCCGTATGGGGCTGGCCGCTGCTCATTTTGATTTTGGCCGCCGGCGTGTGGCTGACGGTGCGTACCGGCTTTGTACAGGTGCGCCACCTGGGCAAGGCGCTGAAGTTTATGGTCAAGAATGAGGACGACGGCGAGGGCGAGGTCACTTCTTTTGGTGCGCTGTGCACGGCGCTGTCCGCCACCATCGGCACCGGCAATATCGTGGGCGTGGCTACGGCTATCTGCCTGGGCGGTCCCGGCGCGCTGCTGTGGATGTTGGTGGCTGCCTTCTTTGGTATGGCGACCAAGTACACCGAGGGCTTTTTGGCCATTAAGTACAGAGAGAAGAAGGACGACAACCATTACCTGGGCGGCCCGTTCTACTACATAGAGAAGGGGATGGGCCCCAAGTGGAAGTGGCTGGCTAAGCTGTTTGCTGTGTTTGGCATTTGCGTCGGTCTCTTTGGTATCGGCACCTTTACCCAGATCAACGGTATTGCTACGGCAGTGCAGGATTTCTTTGATCCGGAGTCTGCTCATGTGGCGTTCACCCTGTTTGGCAACGATTATACCTGGGCTACCGTTATCGGCGGCCTGGTGGTCACCCTTTGCGTGGCGCTGGTGGTTATCGGCGGCATTAAGCGCATTGCCAAGGTGTCTGAGGTGATCGTGCCCTTTATGGCCATTACTTATGTGGTGTTTGCCCTGGTTATCGTGCTGGGCCATATCACTGCTATTCCCGCTGCGGTGAAGCTGATCTGCCAGAGCGCCTTTGATCCTAAGGCGGCCCTGGGTGCTGCCACCGGCGTGACCATTAAGCTGGCTATGCAAAAGGGGATCGGCCGCGGCATTTTCTCCAACGAGGCGGGCCTGGGTTCCGCGCCCATTGCTGCCGCTGCCGCTAAGACCAAGGACACGGTGCGCCAGGGTCTGGTGACCATGACCGGCACCTTTATTGATACCATTGTGATCTGCACCCTCACCGGCCTGTCCATTGTGGTCACCGGCGCCCAGAACGCCTTTGTGGCCGGTTCCGTAGAGGGCGTAAAGATCACCAGCCGTGCCTGGCAGTCCGGTCTGCCCTGGAACGGTCGGTTCTCCGCCTTTGTGCTGATGGTGTGCCTGGCGTTCTTCGCCTTTACCACCATTTTGGGCTGGAACTACTACTCCGAGCGCTGCCTGGAGTACCTGGTCGGCTCCCAGAAGTTCACCAAGGTGTACCGCTATCTGTACATTTTGGCCGTGTTCATCGGCCCGTACCTGACCGTGGCCGCTGTGTGGAACATTGCGG
>CAVIFY010000053.1:0-11372 GCA_963642245.1 Bifidobacteriaceae bacterium
GTCAGCACCAGGTCGCCCGGCTCCACATGGTCGGTGACATACTTGGCGATCTCCGGGAAAGTATCCAGCTGCACAGCGCCGGGAATTTTATCCGCCAGGTCCTTGGCGTGAATACCAATGGTGTTGACCTCCCGGCTGCCCATAATGGCAGAGATCACGCACTTGTCCGGAATTTGCAGTACCCGGGCAAAGTCGTCCAGCAGCTCGCTGGTGCGGCTGAAGGTAAAGGGCTGGTGCACCGCCCATACCCGTTTGTAGCCCATTTGCATGGCTGCACTCAGGGTGGCCTGCAACTCGGTGGGGTGGTGGCCGTAATCGTCTGCAAAGGTCACGCCGCCATAGGTGCCGGTCAGCTCAAACCGCCGGTGCGCACCGTGAAAGGCCTTTAGCCCCCGGCAAATATCCTCCGGCTTGGCGCCGCTCTCATAGGCAGCGGCAAAAGCGGCCAGAGAATTGAGAATATTGTGGGCGCCGGGCACGCAGATCTCCGCATGGCACAGGAATTCGCCCTGGTGGTACACATCGTAATCGGAGTGGAACCCGCCGGGCACATGAATGTTTTTGGCCTGCCAGTCGCAGTGGTCGCCGGTGCCAAAGGTAATCATCTTTTTGCCGGTCACCCGGGCCATGGCCTCTACGGTGTTGGCGTCGTCGCCGTTATAGATCACCGTGCGGGTGGCTTTGTTGGCGAATTTGATAAACGCTTCCTGAATGTGCGCCAGATCGCCAAAGAAATCCAGGTGGTCCCGGTCAATGTTCAGCACCACCGCAATGTCCGGGTCCATGTGCAGGAATGTGTTGTTGTATTCGCAGCTTTCGCACACAAAGTTTTGGCTGTGTCCGTAGCGACCGTAGGCGTTAATGACCGGCAGCTTGCCGCCGATCACGGCGCTGGGATCCAGCCCGGCCTCCAGCAGCACCTGGGTGGTCATGGAGGTGGTGGTGGTCTTGCCGTGGGTGCCGCTGATGCCGATGCAGTTGGAGAAAATGCGGCTCATAGCGCCCAGCAGTTCCGCCCGCTCAAAGCAGGGGTAGTGGGCCTTGGCCCATTCCAGCTCCTCATTGCCCTTTAAGATGGCGTTGGTGTAGATCACCAGCTGAATATCCGGGGTCAGATTGGCCTTGGTCTGGCCCAAATAGACCTTGGCGCCCTCTTTCTCGATCCGGCGAAAAGTCTCTGTATCGTTATTGTCCGAGCCGGACAACTGATAGCCCAGGGACAGCAAAATTTCGGCCAGGGGGCACATACCGGAGCCGCCGATGCCGATAAAGTGAATACGCTTAACTTCCTTTAACAAAGTATCTATATCTTTCATGAGAGGACCTCCCAATTTGTTTTTTCATATTATACTACCAAAAGGCGGAAAAATAAATACATATTCCGCAGGAACTGAAAAATTTTTCTGTCATAGAATATGGAGTAGAAAGGAATAGGCACAAGTTGCCTTTGTGGGGTGTAGAGATGAAACTGGATACATTTGCCGTGCCCTTTACCGCCGATCGGCGTATGGCGTATGCGGCGGCTTACCTGGAGCAGTGCTCCTATCGGCAGGTGGAGGATGTGCAGGCGGCGGACTTTGTGCTGCTGCCGGTGCCGGTAAAGGATTATATGCTGGAGGGGCTGGACGGCAAGACCGTTTTCTTAGGAGGCGGCAACTATCCCGGCACGCTGGACTACTGCAAAAATGAGAACTTTGCGGAGAAGAACGGCATACTTACCGCCGAGGGCGCCCTGTGGCTGGCCCAAAATCACCTGGAGCGGGCACTCTACCGCAGCCGGGTGCTGGTGTGCGGCTACGGGCGGATCGGCCGGGTGCTCACCGGGCTGCTGCTAGCCCACGGCGCCGATGTGACCGTGTGCTCCCGCAGCGCGCTGAGCAAGACCCGGGCGCTGTTTGCCGGTGCCCGGCACACGGACTTTGCCGGTCTGGTGTGTGCGGGGGATTACGATCTGGTCTATAACACAGTGCCCCACATGATTTTTACCAAGCGAGAGCTACAGGCGCTGCGGCGAGACACGGTGCTGGTGGACCTGGCGTCCTTCCCCGGCGGGGTGGATACGCTGATGGCTCACACCCTGGGGATCACGGTGGTGGACGGGCGCAATCTGCCCGGCCGCACCGCCCCGGAGACAGCCGGTGCGCTGATCGGCGAGACTGTGGCCGAAATGATCGAGGAGGGACTGGAATGAAGATCGGGTATTGCCTGACCGGCTCCTTTTGCACCTTTGCCAGGTCCATAGAGGCGCTGGAGGCGCTGGTGCGGGCCGGTCATACCGTAACGCCCATTATGAGCCAGGCGGCCTACACCACGGACACCCGCTTTGGGGACGCGGTGGATATTCAAAATCGGCTGATCGCCATTACCGGCAACAGCATTATCCACACCATTGCCCAGGCGGAGCCGGTGGGGCCGAAGAAGATGTTTGATGTGCTGGCCATTGTGCCCTGCACCGGCAACACGCTGGCAAAACTGGCAGCGGGCATTACGGATACGGCGGTGACCATGGCTGCCAAGAGCCACCTGCGCAACGACGCCCCGGTGGTGATCGGCGTGTCTACCAACGACGCCCTGGGCGGCGCTGCCAAGAATATCGGCCAGCTGCTCAATTACAAGCACTTTTACTTTGTGCCCTTTGGTATGGATAACTGCTATATGAAGCCCAAGTCCATGGTGTGCGACTTTGCCCAGGTGCCCCGAGCCATTGAGCTGGCGGCGCAGGGACAGCAGATCGCGGAAAAAATTTTTTGATTTTTTCGTTTCGTATTGACAATCGGCGCAAAAATGCCTATATTAGATTTATTGCTTAAAACGACAATAAGTATAGGCGAAAGCCAAAAAATCGGGCGGAGAGCGGCGGCTCTCTGACAAAAGAGGAAGTGCATAATTGGAAAAGATCATCGACCTGCGGAACATCACGGTCAGCTACGGCGACAATGTGATTTTAGACAAACTGAATCTGTATATAAATGAAAAAGAGTTTATAACGCTGCTGGGACCCTCCGGCTGCGGCAAGACCACAACGCTGCGCTGTATTGCCGGCTTTGTGCAGCCGGACAGTGGGGAAGTGGTCTTTGAAGGCAAAGTCATCAATGATGTGCCCCCGCACAAACGCCGGGTGAACACCATTTTTCAGCGTTATGCTCTTTTTCCGCATTTAAATGTGTATGAGAACATCGCTTTTGGCCCGGAACTGCAAAAAAAGAGCCGCAGCGAGGTGCGCCAAACGGTGGCGGAAATGCTGGAGCTGGTTAACCTGAAAGGGTTTGAAAAGCGGAGTATCTCCTCCCTGTCCGGCGGGCAGCAGCAGCGGGTAGCCATTGCCCGCGCCCTGGCCAATCACCCCCATGTGCTGCTGCTGGACGAGCCACTGGGCGCCCTTGACTTAAAGCTGCGCAAGGATATGCAAAAGGAGCTAAAGGCCATTCAAAAGCGGCTGGGCATTACCTTTATCTATGTGACCCACGACCAGGAAGAGGCGCTGTCTATGAGCGACACGGTGGTGGTGATGGATAAGGGCAAAATTCAGCAGATCGGCACCCCGGAGGATATTTATAACGAGCCGGTGAACGCCTTTGTGGCGGACTTTATCGGCGAGTCCAATATTGTAGACGCTGTGATGGTGCGGGACTATGTGGTGCGCTTTGGCGGCGTGACCTTTGACTGCCTGGACAGCGGCTTTGCTCCCAATGAATTTGTAGAGGCCGTGGTGCGCCCGGAGGATATTCGCCTGTGCGACCCGGGGCATAAGGCGGCGCTTACCGGCACCATTACCGATGTGGTGTTCAAGGGCGTGTTCTTTGAGATCTTTGTGGATGTGGGCGGCTTTATCTGGATGGTGCAGACCACCAATTACCACGCGGCGGGCAACACCGTGGGTATGTACATTGAGCCGGACGCCATTCATATTATGAAACGCAGCGAGTACAGCGGCGAATTTGGCGACTATTCCACCTTCTCGGACGAGATGGACCATATCTCGGACGCCGATTACAACTGGGAGGAGGAGAGCGATGAGCAATCTGGGTCGTAAACTGCTGGACAAGCCCTATGCCCTTTGGGCGGTGCTGTTTGTACTGGCGCCCCTTTGCATGGTGGTCTACTATGCGTTTACGGACACCAGCGGCGCCTTTTCTCTCCACTCGGTGAGCCAGATCCCGTCCTATCTCTCTACCATTTTGCTGTCTGTGCTCTACGGCCTGGCGGCTACGGTGATCTGCCTGCTTTTGGGCTATCCCTTTGCCTATCTGATCTCCAAGCACTCGGCCCGGCGCCAGCGCACGGTGGTGCTCTTGGTCATGCTGCCTATGTGGATGAATTTTCTCATCCGCACTTACAGCTGGATGACCATTTTAGGCGATACCGGCGTGATCAACAGCATTTTAACGGCAGTGGGGCTGGACCCGGCCAAGCTGATCAATACCGGCGGCGCGGTGATCCTGGGTATGGTCTATAACTTCCTGCCCTATATGATCTTGCCTATTTATTCCGTGCTGTCCAAGCTGGACGGCTCGCTGATCGAGGCGGCGGAGGATTTGGGCAGCAGCCGGCGCCAGGTGTTCCGGCGGGTGGTACTGCCTATGTCCCTGCCCGGGGTGCTCTCCGGCATTACCATGGTGTTTGTGCCCTGCGTATCCACCTTTTATATTACCCAAAAACTGGGCGGTGGCCAGGTGGTGCTGGTGGGCGATGTGATCGAGACCCAGTTTCAAAGCGCTAATAACTACAACCTGGGGGCGGCGCTGTCCCTGGTGCTGATGGTGCTGATCTTGATCTGCCTGGGCGTGATGAACCGCTTTGGCGCAGACGACAGCAGTGACGGAGGTGTGATCGTATGAGCAAGAAAACCTCTGCCATCGGCAAGATCTATAAGGCGCTGATCTATGTGTTTTTGTATGCGCCCATTTTGGTGATCGGGCTGTTCTCCTTTAACGGCAGCTCCAGCACCTATATGCTGCAAGGTTTCTCTACCCACTGGTACAAGGAGCTGTTCAGCAACGCAGCGGCCATGCACGCCCTGCAAAATACCGTGGTGCTGGCTCTGTGCACCGCAGCGGTGTCTACACTGCTGGGCGTGATGGCGGCGGTGGGTATCTTTAACAGTCGCCGCAAGCTCTATAAGCGCTCGCTGATGCTGCTGACCAATGTACCTATGATGAACCCGGAGATCGTGACCGGTATCTCCATGATGCTGCTGTTCGTCTTTGCCGGGACTTTGGTGCACCGCAGCAATGTGCTGGGCTTTTGGACGCTGCTGATCGCCCATGTGACCTTTAGTCTGCCCTATGTGATCTTGAATGTGATCCCCAAGCTGCACCAGTTTGATATGAATATCTACGAGGCGGCGGTGGACCTGGGCTGCAAGCCGGTGCGGGCGTTTTTTAAGACCGTATTTCCGGAGATCCTCAGCGGGATCATCACCGGCTGTGTGATGAGCTTTACCCTGTCGCTGGACGATTTTATCATCAGCTACTTTACCAACGGCCCCAGCTTTCAGACCCTGCCTATTTATATTTTTTCTATGACCAAAAAGCGGGTAAAGCCGGATATGTATGCCCTGTCGTTCCTGATGTTCCTGACCATTTTGGTGTTGCTGATCCTGTCTAACTGGATGCAGGCCCGAGCGGAGAAGCGGGAGAAAGGGGAGCGCCAATGAAAAAGTGTTTTTCTTTCCTACTGACCCTGCTGGTGCTGCTGGCAGTGCCCGTCAGCGCCTTTGCGGCGGACGATGATTTTACCCCGGAACAAAAGGCTTATTACAAGAACCTGGGGCTGCAAGGCACCACGGTGAATGTGTATAACTGGGGCGAGTATATCTCCGAGGGGCAGGAGGGCGCCATGAATACCGTAAAGGAATTCGAGCGGCTCACCGGCGCCAAGGTGAATTATACCAACTTTGAGTCCAACGAGAATATGTATTCCAAACTGTCCGGCGGCGGTGTGTCCTACGATGTGATCATTCCCTCGGACTATATGATCCAGCGCCTGCTGGAGGAGGATATGCTGCTGCCCCTGGACTACAGCAACATTCCCAATTATGACAAGTATATTGCCCCGGACTGCAAAGGGCTGTATTTTGACCCCCAGGAGAAGTACACCGTCTGCTACAATGTCGGCACCACGGTACTGATCTATAATAAGAAACTGGTGAAAGAAGCGCCCAAAAGCTGGTCCGTGCTGTGGGACGAACAGTACCGGGACAAGGTACTGATGTTCAACAACTCCAGAGACGCTTTTGCCCTGGCCCAGTTTGTGCTGGGGCAGGACCTGAACACCACCTCCGAGGAGGACTGGAACGCAGCGGCGGAGCTGCTGGCTAAGCAAAAGGACGCGGTGCGCCCGGTGTATGTGATGGACGAGGTGTTCAACCTGATGGAAAGCGGGGAGTACGCCTTTGCCACCTATTATGCCGGCGATTATATTCTGATGCTGGACAATAACCCGGACCTGGGCTACTGCTTCCCGGAGGAGGGCGTCAATCTGTTTTATGACGCCATGTGCGTGCCCAAGTGCACCCAGAACAAAAAGGGCGCCGAGGCGTTTATCAACTTTATGGAAGAGCCGCAGGTGGCCCTGGCCAATCAGGAGTATATCTACTACGCCTCGCCCAATTTGGCAGTGCGGCAGGATAAGGACAACTCCCTGTACGGCAACCCGGTGGTGTACCCTAAGGTGTGGCCTAAGGGACAGTATTTTTACAATTTGCCCCAGAATATTCTGGAGCTGCAAAACGACTTGTGGGCACGGGTCAAAAGCGGCCAGCTGTCGGTGGACGGCAAGGCCCAGGACCGGCGCATTTACTGGGCCTCCGGCGCAGTGGGTGCTGCGGCGGTGCTGGCGGTAGTGGCCCGGCTGATCCATAAGGCCCGCAAGAATAAAGAACAGGATTTGAGGGATCTGTATTGAGTACGCAGTATAAGTGCGCCGTCTTTGACTTGGACGGCACGCTGGTGAATACCATTGACGACCTGGGGCTGGCCACGGACTATGTGCTGGAGCAGTACGGCCGCACGCCCAAGTGGACCCAGGCGGATTATAAAAAGTTCGTAGGCAACGGCGCCAAAAAGCTGGTGGAGCGTGCCTTTGAGCACCAACTCTCTCCGGAGCAGCTGGAAGAAGCCTACGCCATGTTTAAGGTGAAGTACAACGCTGTTAAAATGGACCACGCCCACGCCTATTCGGGGATCCGGGCGGCGCTGGACAACTTAAAGGCCCGAGGCATTCGCTTGGGCGTTGTCACCAACAAACCGGCAGAGGCTGCCCGGGGTATGGTGGAGCAGATCTTTGGCAAAGATTATTTTGATGTGGTGATCGGCGCTACGGACGACCTGCCCAAGAAGCCGGACCCCACCACCGTGCGTATGGCACTGGAGGCGCTGGGTTGCAGCGCCAAGGAGGCTATGTACTTTGGCGACAGCGATGTGGATATGATCACCGGGCGCAATGCGGGGATAGAGACCATCGGCGTATCCTGGGGCTTTCGCTCCTTTGGGGAGCTGTTTGCCCAGCACCCGGCGGCCATCATTGACGACCCCGGCCATATCCCCAGCCTTTTTTGAAAATGTAGGCAAAGCCCTTGACAATAACTGCCGTATTTGCTATAATTCTATGCGTTGAGCGAGAGTGGCGGAATCGGCAGACGCGCACGTTTGAGGGGCGTGTGGGGTGACTCGTACGGGTTCAAGTCCCGTCTCTCGCACCAGGAAAGACCTTGACGGATGTATGTCCGCAAGGTCTTTTCCTTTTTTTTATTTTCTGTTCACATTATGACTTTTAATAGACAAAGTGCCCTGCCCGGGTGGTGTTCTGCCGGGCGGGGCATTCTGCTGCTTGACTTTCGGTGGGGCTATCCCGTATAATGAAAGTCCGACTGTAAGGATGGGGGATTTTTTATATGTCTAAGTCAAAGAGCGCAAAGCGCTTCGGCACCCGTTGGGGTTTTATTTTAGCGTCTGTCGGCTCGGCCGTGGGTATGGCCAATGTGTGGGGCTTTCCCAACAAAATGGGCCAGAACGGCGGCGGGGCATTTTTGCTGATCTATCTGCTGTTTGTGGTGTTGTTCGGCTGCATTGCGCTGCCGGCAGAGTTCGCCGTAGGCCGCTGGTCCGGTACCGGCACCCTTGGCTCGTATGCCCACGCCTGGCGCTCCCGCAGCCCCAAGGCGGAGAAAGCCGGGCGCACGCTGGGTTGGCTGCCGCTGGCCGGGTCTATGTGCATTGCCATCGGCTATGCGGTGATCGTCAGCTATGTGCTCAAGGCGCTGGTGGACTCGGTTACCGGCACCCTGATGACGGTGGACACCGCCACCTGGTTCCAGTCTTTCTCTACAAAAGAATTCTCGGTGGTGCCGTACCATATTATCGTAGTGGTGGGCACGCTGCTGACCCTGCTGCTGGGGGCCAATAGTATTGAAAAGACCAATAAAGTGATGATGCCGCTGTTCTTTATTATTTTCCTGGTGCTGGCGGTGCGTGTGGCACTGCTGCCCGGTGCGGCGGAGGGCTACCGGTTTATGCTCACGCCCCATTGGGACGCGCTGAAAGACCCGAAAGTGTGGATCAGCGCTATGGGACAGGCTTTCTTCTCCCTGTCCGTCACCGGCAGCGGTATGGTGGCCTACGGCGCGTATTTGTCTAAGGAAGAAGATGTGGTGGGCGTGGCTCGCCAAACCGCTGTGTTTGACACCATTGCGGCGGTGGTGGCTTCTGTTGTTATTATTCCCGCCTGCTTCTCCTATGGGCTGGATGTGGGCGCAGGCCCCGGTCTGCTGTTTGTGACTTTGCCGGAGATCTTGCAGGATATTCCCATGGGTCGCTTGTTTGCGGTGATCCTGTATGTGGCTATGATCTTTGCCGGGGTCAGCTCCCTGCAAAATATGTTTGAGGCGGTGGCAGAGTCCCTGCTCCATCGCTTCCCCAAGCTGAGCCGCAAGGCGGTGCTGGTGCTGCTGGCGGTGGTATGCCTGGGCGCCGGGATCGGGATGGAGACCATCTCCAAGTGGGGGCCTTGGATGGACCTGGTGTCGATCTATATTATCCCCATCGGCGCCACCCTGGGCGCTGTGTCCTGGTTCTTTATTATGAAGAAGGACGATCTGCTGGCGGCGGTGAATACCGGCAGCGGCAAGCGCCACGGCAAGCTGTGGTACAATGTGGGTCGCTTTGTCTATGTGCCCCTGGCAGCGCTGCTGTGCGGGGTGGCGCTGATCGCCCATGTGGCTTTTTAACGCCGGGTAAGGGAACGCAAAATCGGAGAATTTGCATTTTTAGTCTTTACTATCACGCATTAGTGTGCTAAAATAATTGCAGATTTCAATTTGGAGGCCATTATGGGACTGAATTTGCATAATAAGAATTTGGACTTTTTGTTTAAGGCTGTGCTGGCGCTGGAGAATGTGGAGGAGTGCTACGATTTCTTTGAGGATCTGTGCACCGTGCAGGAGCTGAACGCCATCAGTCAGCGCATTGTGGTGGCAAAGATGTTGTCCGAGAAATGCGTATATACGGATATTGTCAACGAGACCGGTGCGTCTACCGCCACCATCAGCCGCGTGAACCGCTCTTTGCAGTACGGCTGCGACGGGTATGACAAGATCTTTGAGCGGATCGACCGGCAAGAGCAGGGCAATGATGAATCCGTATGACGCCTGGGCGCGGGTCTATGACGACCTGACGGAAAATGTGGAGTATGAAGCCAGAAGTGCGTACATTTCCGGCTTCTTTTTGCAATATGGGGTAGAACCGGGGGCGCAGGTGCTGGACTTGGCCTGCGGCACCGGCAATATCAGCCGCTGCCTTCTGGAGCGGGGCTACCGGGTCACCGGGGTGGATCTGTCTGCGGATATGCTCACCATTGCCCAAAGCAAGTGCCCGGACGGCGCGTTTTATCGGGCGTCTATGACGGAGTATTCTGCCCCGGCGCAGTATGACGCCTGCGTGTGTTTGCTGGACAGTATCAATCACTTAACGGCTTTGTCCGATGTAGAAGAGTGCTTTTGCCGGGTGGCGGAGAATTTGCGCCCCGGCGGGCTGTTCCTGTTTGATGTGAACACCGTTTATAAGCACCGGCAGGTGCTGGCCGGGCAGACCTTTGTGTTTGATGAAGAAGATTATTATTTGGTGTGGGACAATGAGGCGCTGGACGATACGGCGGTGCGGGTGCTCATCGACCTGTTTTGCTATAACGGCGAGAGCTATGACCGCTTGAGCGACAGCTTTACCGAGCGAGCCTATACCGAGCAGCAGCTGATCGAAGCGCTCTCGGAATTTAAGATCTTAGGTCGCTATGCAGAGTTGACCACAGACGCCCCCGGGCCGGAGACCCAGCGGGTGTTTTATGTTTGCAAGAGAAAGGAATAATGCCATGGGCAAGATCGTAAGATATATCACAGAGGACGGCAGCGCCTTTATTTTGGCGGCGGATACTACGGATATTGCCGCCCGGGCGGAGCAGATCCACCACACCTCTGCCGTGACCACAGCGGCCTTGGGGCGCCTGCTGACGGCGGCGTCTATGATGGGCGATATGCTCAAGGGCACGGACGACAGCGTGACCCTGCGCCTGAACGGCGGCGGACCGGCAGGCTCGCTGATCGCTGTGTCGGACAGCAAGGGCAATCCCCGGGGCTATGTGCAAAACCCGGTGGTGGAGTTGCCCCTGAACGATAAGGGCAAGCTGGATGTGCGTGGCGCCGTAGGTACGGACGGCTATCTGTATGTAATGAAAGATGTGGGGCTAAAGGAGCCGTATGTGGGCCAGACCGCCATTGTCAGCGGCGAGATCGCCGAGGATATTACCAATTATTTTGCCGTGTCCGAGCAGACCCCTTCTGTGTGCGCCCTGGGCGTGCTGGTGAACCCGGACCTGACGGTGCAGTGCGCCGGCGGTTTTCTTATTCAGCTGCTGCCCGGCTGCCCGGAGGAGACCATCTCTGCCATTGAGACGGCCATTGACTCTATCCCACCGGTGACCACCATGCTGGCGCAGGGGCTGACGGTGGACGATATTGCCGCCAAGGCTATGGGCACCTTGAAAATCGACAAACTGGACGAATATCCCATTGCCTATCGCTGCAATTGCACCCGGGAGCGGGTGGAGACAGCGCTGCTCACCGCAGGGGAAGAAGAGTTGCGCCAGATGATCGACGCAGGGGAGGATATTCAGGTGGAATGCCACTTCTGCGACAAGACTTACAGCTTCACACCGGAGCAGTTAAATGACCTGCTAAAAAAATCCAAATAAAATTGAAAAAAGGTGTTGACTTTTCGGGAAAGTTATTGTATTATATAACCCGTCGCTGATAGCGACACCTTGTGGAAGTTTAGCTCAGCTGGGAGAGCATCTGCCTTACAAGCAGAGGGTCACAGGTTCGA
>CAVIFY010000054.1:0-10363 GCA_963642245.1 Bifidobacteriaceae bacterium
GATCTACGGTATGGGCCACGCAGTCTATACCAAGTCGGACCCCCGCGCGGTGATCTTAAAGGCCAATGCCCGCAAGCTGGCTTATGAAGCCGGGTTTGAAAAAGAGTTTAAGACCCTGGAGAATGTGGAGCTGATGACCCCGGAGGTGTTTGCCGAGGTAAAGGGCGACAACAAGGTGATGTGCGCCAATGTGGACCTGTACTCCGGTCTGGTCTACAAGGTGCTGCGGATCCCGGAGGATCTGTTTACCCCGCTGTTTGCCACCGCCCGCATTGCCGGTTGGTGCGCGCATCGGTTGGAGGAGCTGATCTCCGGCGGCCGGATCATGCGCCCGGCATATAAGAGCGTGTCCCACGCCAGAACTTACATTGCCCCGGCAGACCGGGAGGTCCAGGGCTGATTTTGAACGAAAGAGGAGCGAAAAAGTGCGTACCAGACCCCAACTGATCCCTTGGATCCTGACTTTTGCGATCACCGGGGCAGCGGTGGTGTTGCGCTTTGTTCAGCTCCTCCTTTTTACGGACAGCAGCACCGGGCGGGTCACTGCTGCCGGTGCGCCGCTGACCTATGGGCTGTATGCCCTGCTGCTGTGCGCCGGAGTGTGCTGCACCGTGTGTGCCCTGCACCAAAGCCATACGGCGGTGGCGGTGGCTGCCGACGGCGGCAACCGCGGGTTGTCCGTGGTGGCATATTTGGTGTCTGTGGCGTTCTTTTTTGATTTTATTTACCGCTGCTTTTTGTGCTACGATCTGGCGGACGGCGCAGCTTACTTGCAGTGGAACGATCTGGTCAGCGGCGGGCTGACGGCGCTGTTTGCCCTGCTCAGCTGCTCGTACTACTTTGTTGTGGGGCGCAGCTATGGGGGCGGGCGCTACGATTTTCGCGCCTTTCGCTTTTTTCACTTTGTGCCGGCGCTGTGGGGGCTTTGCCGGTTGCTGACCATTTTAGCCAAGATGGTCAGTGTGCTGGCAGATACCCAGACTGTGTGCGAGGTGCTGTTTTTGGTGGCGCTGCTGCTGTTTCTCTTTTCCTTTGCAACGGCGGTGGTCACCTCCCGCAATGCGGGGCGGGCCGTGGTGTTCTTTGGTCTGCTGACCTTTGTGTGCGGCTGCGTGCTGGCACTGCCGGGACTGCCTGCGCTGTTGGCCGGGCACCGGGATCTGTCAGACGGCAGCGTGTATTTTGGCCCGGCGGATCTGCTGCTGGGCGTGTTCGCCTTGGCTTTTGTACAGGATCTGCGCCGTCGCAGCGCAGCGGATTAGGAGCGTGCCTTTGTTTTTTGCAACCTTAAAGACCGTGGCCGGTCAGGTGCTGATGTTGTACCTGATCTCGCTTGTCGGCTTTGTGACGGACAAGCTGGGCGTGTTTCGCCAGGCAGACGCCAAGCGGGTGATCGACCTGCTGTTTAACATCGTGCTGCCCATTGCCATTATCTATACATTTATGACCATGGCGTACACCCCGGATCATGTGCGGGGCATTCTTTTGGCCTTTGTGTGCGCCTTTGCCACCCACCTGGTAGGCGGCGTGCTGGGGCAGCTGTGCTTTCGCCGCCGCAGTCCTATGGAGCGGGGCGTGTACCGCTACGGTATGCTGTTCTCCAACGCCAGCTTTTTGGCGCTGCCGTTGGCCCAGGCGGTGATCGGAGCGGAGGGCGTGTTCTACTGCTCCGTGTATGTGGCTGTCTTTAATGTGGTGGCCTTTACCTACGGTATTTATGAGATCAGCGGCCATACCGCCAAGATCGACCTGCGCCGGTTGGTGCTGAACCCCGGCTCTATGGCGGTGCTCATCGGGCTGCCCCTGTTCTTTTTGCAGCCCCGGCTGCCCCAGGTGATCCTGCGGCCTATGGAGATGGTGGGCAACTGCAATTCGCCCCTGGCCATGATCATTTTCGGCACCTTCCTGGCCAATGCGGACTGGAAGCGTATGTTCGCCAAAAAGGAGCTGTACTTCTGCTCCCTAATGCGCCTGGTGGTGATCCCCCTGTGTATGGTGGGGCTGTTTTACCTGTGCGGCGTGCGGGGCGATCTGCTGATCGCTATGGTCATTTCCGCCTCTGCCCCCACGGCCACCAACACGGCTATGTATGCGGCCAAGTACGACAATGACGCCGCCCTGGGCAGCGAGCTGGCCGCCCAGTCCTCGCTGTTCTCCATCGTCACTATGCCGGTGGTGGTGGCGCTGGCAGCGGTGGTTTAACACCTACAAAGGCAGGATTTGTCTAAATAAGTACAAATTGTAAATTTTATTTGAAGTGATAATACAGATAGTTGTAAAATTGCAAGCCAAGGCGTATAATAGGAAGCAATAACGGAAAGGATTGATGTTTACATGAAGCTGGTTATGGCTGTAATTTCCAATAAAGATGTTTCCAATGTTTTGGACGCCATCACCCAAGAGGGTTTTGCCTCCACCCGGATCTCCACCACCGGTCAGTTCCTGGCCGATGGGCACACCACGCTGTTTATCGGCACGGAGGACCACAAGGTGGAGCAGCTGTTTGATGTGCTGGAGAAGCATGTGACCAAGCGGGTGGTGCGCCAGGTGGGCGTGGCCAGCACGCTGGAGGGCTCGCTGCTGCGCCAGCCGGTGGATGTGGAGGAATACGGCGCTGTGGCGTTCGTGATCAATGTGGATGAGTTCCGCAAACTGTAAAGGCAAGTATGGAGTTTAAGCACTTTCTCGGGAATGAAAAAATCAAGGCCCAGCTGTCTGCGCTGGTAGACGGCGGCCGCCTGCCCCACGCCGTGGTGCTGGAGGGGGAGAGTGGTCTGGGCAAGCGCACGCTGGCAGGGGAACTGGCTGCGGCGCTGGTGTGCCGGGGCGAGCACCGCCCTTGCGACAGCTGCCCCCAGTGCCACAAGGCCCGCGCCGGGGTGCACCCGGATATTTTGGTCTATGCCCCGGAGGGGGGCGCCCGCTCGTTCCACAAAAAGACGGTGGATCAGATCGTGGGCGATGTGTATATGACCCCCAATGAGGCGGACTACAAGATCTACATATTGGCCAACGCCCATTTGATGAGCGTGCAGGCCCAGAATGCTATTTTGAAAGTGCTGGAGGAACCGCCGGCGTATGTGCGGTTCATTTTAACGGTAGAGAACAAGAGCGCTCTGCTGCCCACGGTGCTGTCCCGCAGCGTGGTGTTTCGGCTGGATGGCGTGCCGGTAGAGATCGGTGCGGAGTATATTTTACAGCGGCAGCCGGAGGCGGACCCGGAGCGGGTGCGCCAGGCGTTGCAGCTGTGGAACGGCAATATCGGCAAGGCCATGGAGAGTCTGGAGGACGGCGAGGCCGCCAAGTACAGCGCTCTGTCCGCCGAGCTGTGCCGGGCGCTGGTGGCGGAGAATGAGTATGCGCTGATTTGCGCCTGCGCACCGCTGCAAAAGGACAGGCAGGCGGTGCTGAATATCTGCGGGGTGCTGCGGGATCTGTTTCGGGACGCACTGGTGCTGGACAGCGGCGCCGATCTGCTTTCCGGCAGCGACCGGATCCCCCGGCTGCTTGGCTCCAAATGTACAAGAAAACAACTGCTGCAACTGGTATCTGTGGCAGAGGACACCTATCAGCGGGCGCTGCAAAATGCCAATAACGCCCTGCTGATCACAAAATTTTGCGCCGATCTGCGCCAGGCGATCGGCCGTTAGGAGGATAGAACATGACAAAAGTGGTAGGCGTTCGGTTTAAGGACACCGGCAAAACATATTATTTTGACCCCAAGGGGTTGGAGATCAAAAAAGGCGACCTGGTGGTGGTAGAGACCGCCCGGGGTATGGAGTGCGGCGTGGCCCAGTATGCCCCCAAAGAGGTGGCGGAGAATGAGGTGACCGCACCGCTCAAGCCGGTGCTGCGTATTGCTACCGCCAGAGATCAGCAAATTCTGGAAGAGAATAAAGAGAAAGAGAAGCGCGCCTACGAGGTGTGCCTGCAAAAGATCGAGAAGCACAAGCTGGATATGAACCTGACCGAGGTGGAATACGCCTTTGACGGCTCCAAGATCCTGTTTTACTTTACCGCAGACGGCCGTGTGGACTTTAGAGAACTGGTCAAGGACCTGGCCTCCACATTCCATACCCGCATTGAGCTGCGCCAGATCGGCGTGCGGGACGAGGCCAAAATGCTGGGCGGCCTGGGCGTGTGCGGGCGGCCGTTTTGCTGCTCCACTTTTCTTAACGACTTCCACTCCGTGTCCATCAAAATGGCCAAGGAGCAGGGGCTGAGCCTGTCGCCCTCTAAGATCAGCGGCACCTGCGGGCGGCTGATGTGCTGCCTGAAATATGAGCAGAACTCCTATGAATACCTGGCCAAGATCACGCCCCGCCGGGGCACCGTGGTGGACTGCCGAGAGGGCCGGGGCACGGTGGTAGACGCCGCGCTGCTCACCGGCAAGCTGAAAGTGCAGCTGGACAATGCGCCGGAGGGCGCGCCGGTGATCGTCAATCGGGAAGAGGTGCGCGTGGTGCGTGCGCCCCGCCGTGGCGGCAAAAATGAGAAAAAGGCGGACAAGCCCGCCAAGGCCGAGAAGTAAGGCACGACTAATTTTTTCAAATTCGCTTGCATTTTGGAAACAATGCTGTTATATTTAGGTTGAGAAACATACAGGAGGTGTTTATAATGGCATATCAGATTTCTGATGATTGTATTTCCTGCGGTGCTTGCGCAGCAGAGTGTCCGGTTTCCGCCATCTCCGAGGGTGACGGCAAATTCGTGATCGACGCCGACGCTTGCATTGAGTGCGGTGCGTGCGAGGCTACCTGCCCCGTGGGTGCGCCTGCCCAGGCATAAGCGGATTTTGTAGATTTTTCTGCTTTTGTACAAACAAAAAGAACACGCCGAGAGCTTTGGCTTTGGGCGTGTCTTTTTTTGCCCGCTTGCCAAAGCGGGGCGGCGGGTATATAATAAGCGCAAAGACCCGGGCACGGCCCGGTAGTGGGAGAGCCTATGAACGAGACGGTTATGCCTTTGGCAGAGCATATGCAAATCGTGGTCAGTGACCGCCACACCTTTGGCACGGACGCCGTGGTGCTGGCGGATTTTGCCCGTATTCGCCGCCGGGATCGGGCGCTGGATCTGGGCACCGGCTGCGGGATCATTCCCTTGCTTTGGCTGCGAGATACCCGGCAAAGCCCGGTGGCGTGCCTGGATATTCAGCCGCAGGCGGTACGGCAGGTGCAGCGGGCGGTGGCCATCAATCATTTGGAAGATCGGCTGACGGTGCAGCAGGCGGACCTGCGAGAATACCGGCAGCTGTACCCGGCAGGCAGCTTTACTCTGGTGAGTATGAACCCGCCGTACAAGCCGGTGGACACAGGCATTTTGTCCCCGGAGCCCTGGGACCAGATCGCCCGGCACGAGGTGTGCTGCACTTTGGAGGACGCCTGCACGGCAGCGGGCTATCTGTTGCAGTTTGGCGGGCGGTTTTGCATTTGCCACCGGCCGGAGCGGCTGGCAGATATTGTAACGGCCATGCGCGCCCATGATCTGGAGCCTAAGCGGCTGCGGCTGGTGCAGCACCGGGAGGGGGAGGCCCCCTTTTTGCTGCTGATGGAGGGGCGCAAGGGCGCCAAGCCGTACTTAACGGCGGAGCCTGCGCTGATCTTGGAAAGCCCGGCGGGCAAGGCGGAAATGCAAAGGATATACGGCGCATATTTTGAAGGAGGCGCAAAGTGAGCGGTACATTATATGTGGTGGGCACGCCCATCGGGAATTTAAGCGACTGGTCGCCCCGGGCGGTAGACACCCTGGGGGCTGTGGATTTTATTGCGGCGGAGGACACCCGGGTGACCTTAAAGCTGCTCAATCATTTTGGTATCAAAAAAGAGATGGTCAGCTATTATGAGCACAACCGCCGGGAGCGGGGCGAGATCATCACTGCCCGCATTGCGGCAGGGGAGGACTGCGCCATTGTTACGGACGCGGGTATGCCCGCCATCTCGGACCCGGGGCAGGATTTGGTGCACCTGTGCCACTTGCAGGGGATCCCGGTGGTGTCCGTGCCCGGGCCGGTGGCCTTTGCCACGGCGCTGGCGGTGTCCGGTATGGAGAGCGGGCGCTTTACCTTTGAGGGGTTTTTGTCCGTCAATAAAAAATCCCGCCGGGACCACCTGGAGGAGCTAAAGGACGAGAAGCGCACCATGATCTTTTATGAGGCGCCCCATAAGTTTATCAACACCATTGGGGACCTGCACCGGGTGCTGGGCGATCGGGAGATCGCCATTGTGCGGGAGCTGACCAAGGTGCACGAGCAGGTGGTGCGCACCACTTTGTCCCAGGCGGAGAAAGACTATACGGAAAACAAGATCAAAGGGGAGATCGTATTGATCGTGGCAGGCAAAAAGGCCGAGCCAACGGACGCCATCACCTTTGACCAAGCGGTGGAGCAGGCGCGGGCGCTGGTGGAGAAAGGCGCCTCCGTCAATGCAGCCGCCAAGGAGATCGCTGCGGTGACCCCGTACAAAAAAGGCGATCTTTACAAGGCGCTGCTGTGAGCGGGTGCAATGCCTGTCCCCGCCGGTGCGGCGTAGACCGTACCGCAGCCGTGGGTGCCTGCGGCGTGGGCGCTGCCTTTCGGGTGGCGCGCATAGCGCTGCACGCCTGGGAGGAGCCGTGTATCAGCGGCAAGACCGGCAGCGGGGCGATCTTTTTCTCCGGCTGTCCGCTGAAGTGCGTGTTTTGCCAAAATACGGAGATCAGCCGGGGCTGTAAGGGCGTGGACCTGACGGAGGATCAGTTGATCGCCGGTATGCAGCGGCTGATTGACGCCGGGGCGCAGAATATCAATTTGGTCAGCCCCACCCAGTACGCACCGGCCTTGGCACGGCTGCTGCACCGATGGAAACCCCCGGTGCCGGTGGTGTACAACACCGGCGGCTACGAGCGGGTAGAGACCCTGCGGCAGCTGGAGGGGCTGGTGGATATTTATTTGCCGGACTTCAAGTACACCCGCCCGGCCAAGGCGGCGGCTTACAGCGCCGTGCCAGATTATGTGGAGCGGGTGGGCCCGGCGCTGCTGGAAATGCGCCGCCAGGTGCAGGACCGGTGGGACGGAGACAAAATGCTTTCCGGTATGATCGTGCGCCACTTGATCCTGCCGGGCAATACCAACTCGGCCATAGAGGCGCTGGACTGGCTGCACAGCCATTTGCCGGGCACCTATGTGTCGCTGATGGCCCAGTACACCCCTATGCCGGGGCTGGAGGGCTACCCGGAGCTGACGCGCACCATCACCCGCCGGGAGTACGACAAGGTGGTGGACCACGCTCTGGCGCTGGGTATGGACCGGGTGTTTTTGCAGCAGCGCAGCGCGGCCGGCAAGGATTTTATCCCGGCATTTGATTTTACCGGCATTGTGTGATAGAATACAGTCAGGCGCTGTGCGCCGAAAAGTGTAAAGAAGAGGGTATGTACAAATGAAGAAGTTTTTTCAGGAGTTTAAGGAATTCATTTCCCGCGGCAATGTGATGGACCTGGCCGTCGGCGTGATCATCGGTTCTGCTTTTACCGGCGTGGTCACCGCCCTGACGGACTCGATCATCAAACCGCTGCTCAACTGCATTGGCGGGGCGGAGATCCAGGGCAAGATCCACCTGCTGGGGGATAATTATTTGGACTACGGCGCCTTTTTGTCCGCTGTGGTGAATTTCCTGATTATGGCGCTGATCATCTTCTGCATGGTCAAGGCGCTGAATAAGCTGTCAGACGCGGTGAAGCACGCCACCCATGAGAAAGAGGAACAGGCGGCGCCCACCACCAAGATCTGCCCCTACTGCAAGAGCGAGATCGACATTGCAGCCACCCGCTGCCCTCACTGCACCTCGGTGCTGGAGGACGAAAAGGCGGAGTGACCGGCAGCTAAAACTGAATATGTAGCGATATGATTTTACATAGAATCAGCAGGCAATGCCTGCGTTAAGGGGGATTTTTCTATGAAAACGAAAGCGTACACTTATCCCAGCGCCAGCGCGCTGGCCACCATCCATGCCTGGCAGTGGTATCCGGAGGACGGCAATGTAAAGGCCGTTTTGCTGCTCCACCACGGTATGGCCGAGCACTGCGGCCGCTACGGCGACTTTTTGCAGGCCTTTGCGGACATGGGCTATGCGGTCTTTATGCACGATATGCTGGGCCACGGCCAGTCCTGCGCCACGCCGGAGGACAGGGGGTTCTTTGGCGACAAGGACGGGTACAATTATCTGCTGCAAGATGTGCGGCGGCTGTATGACATTGCCCGGGGTGAGTACCCGGACAAGAAGTTGGTCATTGCCGGTCATTCTATGGGCAGCTTTATTATGCGGTGCTTTACCGCCCGCTACCCGGATTTGGACTATGCGGCGGCCATTTATGTGGGCACCGGCGGGCCAAACCCGCTGGCCAATATCAGCGTGGCGGTGACCAATGTACTGGCTGCCATTAAGGGCAAGCGCTACCGCTCCAAGTGGCTGGAGAACACCGGCTTTAAGGGCTATAACGATCATTTTGAGGGTCGCACCACTGCGGACTGGCTCAGCCGAGACACTGCGTCGGTGGACGATTATATTGCAGACGACGCCTGCGGCTTTACCTTTACCGTGGCCGCTTACGGCGATCTGGGGCGGCTGATGTTGGAGTGCGGCAGCAAGGACTGGTACGCCCGCGTGCCCAAGGACCTGCCCATTCTCTTTGTGTCTGGTGGGGAGGACCCGGTGAGCAATTACGGCGCCGGTATTCAGGCGGTCAGCGATCAACTGAAGGCCACCGGCCACACCCGGGTGCAGGTGCTTTTGTACCCCGGTGCCCGGCACGAGATCCTGCGGGAGACCAACAGCCCGGAGGTGTATCGGGATATAGACGCCTTTATTACAAAAGAGGTTTTGCAGGCGGAATAAGCGCCGGAAAACAGCCGAGGACTTGTATTTTGCAGGCCCTCGGCTTTCTCTTGCCTTTTTTGCCGCTATCGGGTATAATCAAATTGGACTATAGGCTTTGTTTTTGATCGGAGGTATGGGTATGAAAAGAATGCGTTTGCTGTCTCTTTTGCTGGCGCTGGTGCTGGTGTGCACCGCTATGCCGGTTACGGCTGCGGCTGCCGATGGGCTGGCAAATGCCACTGCCTGTACGGCCCATACGGCCCATACCGAGGGGCAAAGCGCAGAGGACTGCACCGGCCTGGCCCCGTACCTGGCGCCGGACGGCACTGCCTGGGCGGCGGTGGGGGACGATACCACCAAGGCCAAGACCTGGCACTGCTTCCGGCGGGATATAGATACGGCGCTGACAGACGCGCTGCACCGTATGCTCCGGCGAGAGACCGACTTTACCCTGTATATCGCTGTGGATAAGAGCGACTACGACCCCACCACCAATGATCTGCAAACGGCGCTGTCCAAGCGGCTGCTGAGCAACGCCCTGGCTGAGAAAGTGGGCACCATCGAGGGCGGCGACTTTTTGGACGCCCAGATCCAGGACTTCCAGCAAGAGGACCTGGACACCTCGTGGCTGAATGTGGAGGGCTATGACGACTGGAACGGCCCGGTGGCCTTTTATGAGGTGCATTGCACCTTCAAATACTGCGACACGGTGCAGCAAATGGAGATCCTGCGCAAAGCGGCAGAGAAGTGGAACCGGCTGTTTGTTACCGACAACCCCACCATTGCGGCAGAGACGGATGTAAACCGCCGCCAGTACCTGATCATCAAGACCATTTATGACTTCCTGGCTGAGAACACGGTGTACAACACCGCCGCCTATGAGGGCTTTATGAACGAGGGCAAAACCGATTGGTACGCCCACACCGCCTATGCGGCGTTCTTCGGTCTGACCGGGCAGGGGGCTGTGGACCTGGACAGCACCGGTTACGACTGGTCCGTGCGGCAGAAGAACAGCCTGACGGTGATCGGTACCACCGGCCAGGGCAAGTCCGTGTGCGAGGGCTACGCGGCGCTGTTTTACTACCTGTGCCGATTGAACGGCATTGCCTGCAACACGGTGATGGGCAGCAAAACGGTGCTCAATGAGACCACCGGGGAGCCACAGCAGGATATGCACGCCTGGAACTGTGTGTACCTGGACGACGGCACCGGCAGCGGCTACCAATGGTATCAGGTGGACGCTACCTTTGCCGCCGCCAACAGCCTGCGGTTCCCGGATTTTGTCAATTATTACTACTTCCTTTGCGGGTCGGAGAACCCGTATTTTACCGCCCAGTACGACCACCAGGAGATGTACGGCACCTTGCAGGGCAAGGAATACCCGGCGCTGTCTGCGGCGGACTACCGCTTTGCTTCCACCGGCGAGGACCTGTCCGGCTATGACGGCCAGGGCTATCTGGTGCTGGTGCGCCGCGGCGCCACCGGCCAAATGCAAATGCAGGATTACATTCTCA
>CAVIFY010000055.1:0-9931 GCA_963642245.1 Bifidobacteriaceae bacterium
AGCCCGAGGTGTCCGAAGTTGTTGCCGTTGGTCCCGGGACCGACAAACACCCCATGACCGTTGCTGTTGGCGATAAGGTGATTATCGGCAAATACAGCGGCACCCAGATCAAGGTGGACGGTCAGGAGTACACCATTTCTGAGGTCAAAGACATTTTGGCCGTAGTTGAGTAAGGAGGAGTTCCATTATGGCAAAAGATATTATTTACGGCGAGGACGCGCGCAAGGCATTGCAGACCGGTATTGACAAGCTGGCCAATACCGTAAAGATCACCCTTGGCCCCAAGGGCCGCAATGTGGTGCTGGATAAGAAATACGGCGCACCGCTGATCACCAACGACGGCGTGACCATCGCCAAGGAGATCGAGCTGGAAGAGCCTTTTGAGAATATGGGCGCCCAGCTGGTAAAGGAAGTTTCTTCCAAGACCAATGACGACGCCGGTGACGGCACCACCACCGCTACGCTGCTGGCCCAGGCGCTGGTACGCGAGGGTATGAAGAATGTGGCTGCCGGTGCCAATCCCATGGTGGTAAAGAACGGCATTAAGGCCGCTGTGGACGCTGCTGTGGCCGGTATTCAAAAAGAGAGCAAGACCGTTAGCGGCAGTGATGATATTGCCCGTGTGGCTACCGTGTCCGCTGCGGACGAGACCGTTGGCAAGCTGATCGCCGAGGCTATGGAAAAGGTATCCGCCGACGGCGTGATCACCGTTGAGGAGTCCAAGACCGCAGAGACCACCTGCGAGGTGGTAGAGGGTATGCAGTTCGATCGCGGCTACATTTCTCCCTACATGGTGACCGATACCGATAAGATGGAGGCTGTGCTGGACGACGCCAAGATCCTGATCACCGATAAGAAGATCAGCACCGTACAGGACATTCTGCCCCTGTTGGAGGCTGTACTGAAGAACGGCCAGAAGCTGGTGATCATTGCAGAGGATGTTGAGGGCGAGGCCTTGCAGACCATTCTGCTGAACAAGCTGCGCGGCACCTTTACCTGCGTGTGCGTAAAGGCTCCGGGCTTTGGCGATCGCCGCAAGGATATGCTCCAGGATATCGCCGTACTGACCGGCGGCCAGGTGATCACTTCCGACCTGGGTCTGGAACTGAAGGACGCGACTATGCAAATGCTGGGTACTGCCCGCCAGGTGAAGGTGACCAAGGAGAACACCATCATCGTTGACGGTGCCGGCAACAGTGAGGATATTAAAGCGCGTGTGGGCCAGATCCGTACTGCTATTGAGGCCTCTACCTCTGACTTTGACCGGGAGAAGCTGCAAGAGCGCCTGGCCAAGATGGCCGGCGGCGTAGCCGTTGTTAAGGTAGGCGCTGCCACCGAGACCGAAATGAAAGAGAAGAAGCTGCGCATTGAGGACGCTCTGGCTGCTACTAAGGCTGCCGTGGAAGAGGGTATCGTTGCCGGCGGCGGCGTGGCGCTGATCAACACCATTCCCGCTGTGAAGAAATTGCTGGATACCGACGACGCAGACTTTAAGACCGGCGTGAAGATCGTGCTGAAAGCTCTGGAGGAGCCGGTGCGCCAGATCGCTGCAAACGCAGGCCTGGAGGGCAGCGTGATCGTAGATAAGATCATGGCTTCCGGCAAGGCCGGTTACGGCTTCAACTTCGCCACCAACACCTATGGCGATATGATCGAGGCCGGTATCGTAGACCCGGCAAAGGTGACCCGTTCTGCCATTCAGAACGCCGCTTCCGTGGCTGCTATGGTGCTGACCACCGAGAGCCTGGTGACCGATATTAAGGACCCGCAGGCTGACGCTGCAAATGCTGCTGCGATGGCCGCAGCATCTCAGGGCGGGATGTACTAATCCCGCGCGAGATGATGCGGCACAAGGCTCCAAATCTTTGATTTGGGAGCAAAGGTCCGGTGGACCTTTGCGTAGCCGCATGGTCGATGTGTTGCGGATATAGTCGCATACCACCGCGAGCAGTGCAGAGAAAGTCTGATCTGCCGGGGCGGCATGTACTAATGCCGCACGAGATGATGCGGCACAAGGCTCCAAATCTTTGATTTGGGAGCAAAGGTCCGGTGGACCTTTGCGTAGCCGCATTCAGTTGCATAAATATTGCAAAATTTGGCCGGTGTGCGTATGTGCACCGGCCTTTTTGCATGATACAGACCGGTTTTGACGGACCGGGCCGTCTGCATGGTGAGTAAAAAGCCGCCGCGGAATTGAACACACCGGAATATCTGTATCACTTATCTACAATCTATTGACTTTTGACCCCTTTGGGGGTACTATATAGCAGATTTTGGCGCAGTCTGTTTTTTTCTGCCCAAAAGAGAAAATCGGAGGTGCAAATCTATGCGCAAAAAACCAACCGGCAAACGGCTGCTTGCAGTGTTCCTTGCAGTGCTGATGGCACTCACTTGCTTTACTGCTCTGCCTTTTGCTGCTTCTGCCGCCACCCCGGCTACTTCTACCGGCGGTAAGTATGTGTTTGCCTACTTTACCGGCAACGCCACCAGCGAGCAGAAAATTCGCTTTGCCGTTTCTGACGACGGCTATAACTTTACTGCCATCAACGGCGGCCAGCCTGTTGCAGAGCAGACCACCGGCACCGGCTGTGCCCGTGACCCGTATCTGTTCCGCGGCCAGGACGGCTACTTCTATATGGTGGCAACGGATATGGACGCTTCCCTTGGCTGGTGGGATGTGAACGACGCCATGACCGTGTGGCGTTCTGCGGACCTGGTGAACTGGTCCGAGGAGTCCCATATCTCTATTAAAGATGTGAAGAACGCAGACGGCACTTCCGCACTGCCTGCGGACGAGACCGTGCATTGCTTTTGGGCACCCCAGGTGATCTGGGACGCTTCCACCGGCAAGTATATGGTGTACTTCTCTCTGTCTACCTCCAGCTTTACCGGCGACGCGGCACAGAAGATCTACTATATGCTCACGGATAATTTAATGGATGTGACCCATTACAGCGCGCCCCAGCTGCTGTATAAGAACCCCAACGGCGACGCCTCTATTGACGCGGACATTATGTACGACTCCGCCAACGGCATTTATTATATGTATTATAAGAATGAGGCGGACGGGGAAAAGACCATTTACTATGTGTCCTCCACCGATTTGAAGGACGCGGACCAGTATATGGCCTGCACCCCGGTGAAGGTGTATAACAGCCTGACCACCAAGATGGAGGGCTGCAATTCCCACTTTATCACCGGCACCAACACCATGGTAATGCTGGCCGACGAGTACGGCAACAGCGGTCACTACCTGGCGTTCCAGTCCACGGACTTTAAGAACTTTGAAAAGCTCACGGACAGCCAGTACACCTTGAACCAGCTGTCTCCCCGTCACGGCTCTGTGCTGGCCATTACCGATGAAGAATACAACACCATGCTCAAAGCCCAGCGCTCCACGGATATGCGCTATCGCTTTGACTCCGACCTGAACCTGACCTCTGACTGGACCTACACCAAGCAGACGGACTCCAGCGGCTATACCTATGAGTACCAGCTGAACAAGGCCGGTATTGCAGAGCAGGGCGGCAAGCTGTGGCTCAACCAGGGCCAGGTGTTCGTCAACGACCCGGTGATCCAGGCGCTGATGAAAACAGACAGCTTTACCGTGTCCTTTAGCCACACCCGGTTGACGGACGACAACGACCTGGGCACCGCAGGCACCGTATTTGCACTGGCTGCTGCGGACAAGGACTTTATCCGCCTGGGCTGTGACGGCACCCTGACGGTTTATACCAACGGTGCCGACAAGGCCGCTGCCGACAAGGTGACCGTACCTGCCGGTCAGGAGGCCAACTACACCATTTCTTATAACGGCAAAGAGACCGTGCTTTATGTAGACGGCAAGCTGGCCGCCACGGTAGAGGGCGTGATCGACGCCCGGGAAGTGGCCGACGGCGCTGCATTTTATGTGGGTCTGGGCTATTCCGACGCGGCCAACAAAGACAACGCCGTGCGTATGATCGGCAACTACGGCAACTTGCAGTTCTCTGCCGCTTCTGCCCAGGGCACCCAGTCCGAGCTGACCGCTCAGGTAGCGGCCTTTGAGGCGCTGCTGCAAGGCGGCAAACTGTACAGTAACGCTTCTGCCGCTTACGCTGCCTATGTGCAGGCCAACCGTCTGCTGGACGCTGTGCGTTACGGCGGGGCAGATGTGTCCGCTGCGCAGCTGAAAGCAGCCACGGACGCACTGGTGGCCGCTATGGCTGCCATGAAAGAATACACCCAGCCCCAGATGGGCAAGGGCTACTTTGGCACCACCGAGGCTACCGACGGCTACACCGATGTGCTTTACAGCACCAAGGATTATGTGTACAGCGGCGAGACCACCGCAGACAGCTACCAGACCATCGGTTATGTGAACTTTAAGATCGCCAGCCCCAGCACCACCGTGCTGCTGAAAAACGGCGACAGCAACCCCGGGTTCCCGGTGGTGGTAGAGAGCAAAAAGGTGGAGAACGGTAGCGGCTTGCTTTGGAATTATAAGACCACTTACGGCAAGATCGCCTATGTGGCGCCCCTGAGCAGTGACTTAATGCTCAGCCACCTGTGGTACGGCTATGCAGAGGGCGAGCATACGGCTTGGCCCGGCAAAACCGCGGAGAGCAATACCGCCACCTTTGGCTACCAGGCGGGTACCACGGCGGATATGACGGTCAACCAGGACAATACCGGCACTTCCCGGTTCTGGAACAACCAGGCGTTCCTGACCCCCACCTTTGGTACCAATGAATATACCAAGACTTATACCGGTTTGCAGTTCTCTGCCAAGGTGATCGGTAACCGGAATAACGAGACCACCGACAACGCAGCAGAGAACCTGACCCTGAACAGCACCCAGTATGTGCTCAATTACACACCCTTGGCCGCTGCTGTGGCTGCACTGGACACCACCACCCAAAAGCAGGTAGCCGCCCGGTACAAAGAGGGCGGGCTGGCAGATCTGCTGGCAAAGGCAGATACCGTCAGCGGTGTCAATCCGGCGGCTTACAACTATGCCTTTGATACTGCCGGTGCAGTGACCGGCTATCAGACCGACGCTGCTGCAGCTATGACCGCTTACAACGCAGCCACGGTGAACACCACTGCCGATGTTTATACGGCTTTGCGCACGGTGATGGACAACTGTATGAGCACCTACGCCGTAGGCAACACGGTGCTGGATAACGGTTCAACCAAGTATGTGGCCGCCCTGTGGAGCGACTTTGAACAGGCTTATCAGGCTGCGCAGAGCGCCTTTGCCGATTTGAAAGACAATGATTATCAAAAGGACGGCAGCGCCCTGCAAACCTTGGCCGATAACCTGCAAAAGGCTTATGACGCCCTGTGCGGCTACGGCGCTTATGACGCACTGGATAGCGCAGTCAGCCGGGTAAAGACCGTGGTGGCTGCCGGTAAGGACGGCTACTATGCCGCCGACAAGTACCGGGCGTTGGAGCAGGCTTTGGCGGATGTATTGGCTACCGCTTACACCAATGACGGCGCCGCTTATGCCCTGAGCGAAAAGCAGCAGACCACCATTGATGCCTGCACGGCAAAGCTGCTGTCTGCTTACACCGACTGTATGTACAGCAACCAGTTTAAGGTGACCTTTACCGCAGACGGCCAAACGGTCAGCACTGATTTTTACGACGCCAACGCCACCGTGACCCTGACTGCACCCAGCGCCACCAACGGCACCTGGACCGTCAACGGCGTGACCGTAGCAGGGGAGGGCGCCAGCTACACCTTTGAGGTGGTGGCTGACAGCACCGTGACCTTTACCTCTGCCGCTGCGGCAGATACCGTAACGGTGACCAACCTATCCGCCTTTGGCGACAGTGTATATAGTCAGTATGCGGTGACCACGGACAAGACCCTGTCCGCCGTGCTGGCAGCAGCGCCTGCCCGCACTTTGGTAGGCTACCACCTGGACGGCTGGCTGGTAAACGGCCAAAACGCCGCCAAGCTGGACGGCAGCCAGGCAGTGACTGCCTTTGCCAAGAACGGCACAGTGCTCATCAAGCCGGTGTACAGCGCCAATGCAGGTACATACACCTTTGACGCACCGTACACCCTCACTTCCGACGCAGCGGACTTCCTGTGCTGGGCACTGCCGGTAGACGGCAACACCTATCGTGTGGTCAGCTATTCTGCCACCTATAACTGCTATGCCACCGGCGCCAAGAGCGATTTTGTGGCAATTACGGAGTCCAACTTCGATCAGTACACCTTGCAGGGCGTGACTTCCATTGCCCAGTTGCAGCAAAAGGCACCCATCGCCTCCCTGCGCGGCGCTGCGGAAGACGCGGCGACCCAGAACGGCCAGGTGTGGAACACAGAGATCGGCAAGCTGACCTTTGTGGCCCAGTACACCCAGGGTGCAGACCCGGCCTACACGGTCACCGCCTGCGGCCTGGAGTTCAACAACGGCGCAGACGGCAAGGGCACCAAGACGGTGATCACCAAGTCCAACAGCCAAACGGACAGCTGCCAGTATCTGGTCAGCTACACCTTTAGCAACCCGGTAGGGCAGACCTATTCTGCACGCAGCTATGTGGTTTATACTGACGGCCAGGGCCAGCGCCACACCTCTTACAGCCCCTGGACCAATGTGACTTTGGCAAAATAAGGAGAAACAGTATGGAAAAGTTGAAATATACCAAGCCGGAGACGGAAGTGGTACGCTTCCAGTTGAAGGACGGGGATCTGTACACCCTGTCCGGCGGTCAAAACGGCAACGAGACCGGCGGCGGCAGCGATCCCTTTGACGATAGCCAGTTTTAACGGCAACCTTGCAGACGGCAGCGCTTTTGCTGCCGTCTGTTTTTATGTTTTTTGATGAAAATGTGGAAGTTCTTGCGCATAAGATACAAGACAAATGGCGAATAACGCGTAAAAATAGGCAATATCACGAAAAAACAGGCAAAAAATCGTGAGCAATCGCTCACTTTTCTATTGCAATTTGGATTTAATGGTGTTATGATGAATTTGGCAAGGGGATATTGAACAGAATACCGTTTCTGTTCAGTACCAAATTTTAACTGCCTGGGGGATTTTGTATGAATGCATATATTCAAAGCGTAATTGATACCGTTAAGCGCCGGGACAACGCCAAGCCGGAGTATATCCAGAGCGTGGAAGAAGTGTTTAGCTCTCTGTCACCGGTGATCGACCATCACCCGGAGTATGTGGAGGACGATATTCTCACCCGTATGGTGGAGCCGGACCGGCTGATCACCTTTCGCGTGGCTTGGGTGGACGATGCCGGCAAGACCCGCATCAACCGGGGTTATCGTGTGCAGTTCAACTCATCCATCGGCCCGTACAAGGGCGGTCTGCGGTTCCATCCCAGCGTGAACTCCAGTATTATGTATTTCTTGGGGTTTGAACAGACCTTTAAGAACAGCTTGACCGGCCTGCCGATGGGCGGCGCCAAGGGCGGCTCGGATTTTGACCCCCGGGGCAAGAGCAAGGGGGAGGTCATGCGCTTTTGCCAGGCGTTTATGACGGAGCTGTACCGCCATATCGGCCCCAATGTGGATGTGCCCGCCGGCGATATTGGCGTAGGCGCCCGGGAGATCGGCTTCCTGTTTGGTCAGTATAAGCGTATTTCCGACGCTTTTGAGAACGGCGTGATCACCGGCAAGGGCCTGTCTTACGGCGGTTCCTTGATCCGCCCGGAGGCTACCGGCTACGGCGCAATTTACTATACCTGCGAGGTGTTTAAGCACCAGCACGATGATATTAAGGGCAAGACCTTTGTGGTCTCCGGCTTTGGTAATGTGGCCTGGGGCGCGATCAAGAAGATCACCCAGTTGGGCGGTAAGGCGCTGACCATCAGCGGCCCGGACGGCTATGTGTACGACCCGGACGGCATTGCCACGGAAGAGAAGATCAACTATCTGCTGGAGATGCGTGCCTCCGGTCGTGACCGTGTGCAGGACTATGCGGACAAATTCGGCGCAGAGTTCCACCCGGGGGAGAAGCCTTGGAGCGTAAAGGGCGATGTGATCCTGCCTTGTGCCACCCAAAACGAGGTGACCTTGGAGGACGCCAAGAAGATCGTCGCCAACGGCGTGAAGTATTACATAGAGGTGTCCAATATGCCCACCACTGCGGACGCGCTCAATTACTTAATGGAGCAAAAGGGCCTGATCGTTGCACCGTCTAAGGCTGTGAACGCCGGCGGCGTGTGCGTGTCCGGTCTGGAAATGAGCCAAAACTCCCAGCGCCTGTCCTGGACGGCGGAGGAAGTGGACGCCAAACTGCACCAGGCTATGATCAATATTCACAAACATTCCGTAGAAGCCGCAGAGCGCTATGGTCTGGGCTATAACCTGGTAGCCGGTGCCAATATTGCCGGTTTTGAAAAGGTAGCAGATGCTATGTTGGCCCAGGGTATTTATTAAAATTCAATTTTATCCCATAAATTCGTAACCCCCGGTACGCTTTGTACCGGGGGTATTTAATTGGCAATTATTGCTAAAACGCACTGCAAATGTTTGTGTAAATTGTATAATGAATTTTCATTACAAATGTGCTATTGTTTAGTTGAGAATAAAGAATGAAGAAATGATAAAGCGGGAGGTGATTTGCACATATTTTGTGTTCTTGTTTCACTTACTGACAAAGAGGAGAGAAGGAAAAAATGAAAAAGTGGATTTGTTGTTTATTTGTATGTATTTTTTGTTTTAGCAGTATGCCGGTGTCGGCCTTAGCGCAGGACGCACTAACGGACGATGAAGGCCCTGTGAATGAAGCCGAGTATGATTATGATCCTGTGGAACCGGGATTTGTATCCCAGGCGTGTATGGAGGTGAATGATCCCCAGGAGGACGGCGAGCCGGAGAACGCGGTTGCACCGCAGTCTATCGTTGATGTGACGGAATCAACGGACCGCACCATTATTTTAGATAGCCTGACGGATCAGGCTGCGAATTCGGAAGGGGATTGCGGTAACTTAAAGAATTTGATCCGTCGTGCGGATATGACAAAGTATGTAAAGACCCAATTTCCTATCGCAACTTCCGATAGCTATGTGATTTATATGCAGGGTGGTTGTTCGGATGGTAAGTATAGTTTCTTTGCCTTTACCGTTGCCAAGAATCAGCACGATGCGGCGCACATGCTGGGTGTGGTGTTCCTGACTTGTCATGAGGTGAATGGGAAATTGACCATTGATTCCTACCATTCCACTGCCGGTAATGCTGCGTTTAAGGCCATCGGGCACTGTAACAGTATGACCTATAACAGTCGCAAGGATCAGATCGTGGTGGCTTGCGGCGATGATAAGAAACAAACCGCATACACTTTCAATGCCTCTTATCTGCGCGGTGAGACCACAAAGGTTACCCTGACTCGCCATTATGTCAGCTGCCGTTTTGTGGCGATCGCCTACAATGCCACACTGAACCGCTATGTGGTCAATGTGTCCGGACAGCGGCAAAGTATATGTGTATTAGATAGCGACTTTAACCTGATTGCATATTATAAAAATGCCGATGAGCCAAAGGTGAAAGCCGGTCAGGCAGGATTGTATTGTGATGATTCCTATATTTACTTAGTGTATGGTCTTGGTGATTTGGCTGATGATGCCAACAAGAAGGTACAAACAGTAATGGGCATATTTAACTGGTCCGGCAAATTGGTAAAAGAAGTGAATTTAGGCTTTAATCGATCCACACATTATGGTTATGCAGATCACTATGAGACGGAGAATTTGATCGTATGTGGCAATAAGGTTTATATGGGCTTTAATTGCACCTATAGCGAGGGGTCAAAGCGAATTCCTCATTATTACTATTATGATTTGTCGTCTCGGTATTTCCATATCCAGTATCTGCCTCTTATACACATTCCCGAGCCCACGCGACAGACGCCCATTTCGTATGGCCTATTTTGCTTGAAAAAAAAAATTTCTCCTCATATACACTCACCCGGCCCAACAAGC
>CAVIFY010000056.1:0-9266 GCA_963642245.1 Bifidobacteriaceae bacterium
GAAAGAAAAAAGACGGCGTATATAAACGCCGTCTTGGTGGTTGCGGAGGTAGGACTCGAACCTACGACCTCCGGGTTATGAGTTCAAAGAAGTATTTATCGCGTTGTGTTCTTGTGTGTTATTCCGTGTTAAGAAATTCGCGTAGTTAAGCCAAAATTTCGGTTGGTTATGCGGGTACACGGATTGCGCGCTGGAACAGAGAATGAAAAAAGTGTTAGAAAAATGTTAGAAAAGTGTTAGCGGACAGAACCGGGTCGGCGCTGGGCGGGGGTCCCCAATGTCTTTGGGGCCGCCGCGCCGCTTTGAACCGGCAGCCATTGTTATGTTTATGCGCCTGTGAAGATGTTCTTTGCAGGCGTTATTTTTTATTGGTCTGGTTTTGATTTTGGATTTGGTCGGCAACAAGATGAAAAGCGTCTGTCATAGACTTCATCATCTGGGAGAATTCCGGGTTAATGGGTGTGTTCGGGTCAGTTATGGCCTGGCGTATTTCTTCCAGCTGGCTGTCCATCAAATCAAATTGCTTTTGCATATCGTAGCGGTCGCGGCTGAGTCGGTCTTTTTGTAGCAAAACATCTGTGGGCACACCGTAAAACAGAGATAGGCGCACCAATATTTCTGCCGGGCATTCCCGTGTGCCATTCTCATAAGTGCTATAAGTGCCGGGCTTTATCCCTAAGTATTTGGCCAGTTCGCCTTGTGTAAGATTGTACTCTGTGCGTAATGCGGCCAGTACCTCGCCAATCAATTCTTTCCGTTCTGACAAATCAAATCGGTTGTCATAGGCTTCAAATTCTGCTAAATCCAAATCGTGAATATCCATTGTGCGCTCCCCTATAAGCTGTGTAATGGTTTGTAATGCGTACCGGTACAAGGGACTTGCCTTAATCGGTATTTCGTGCGTTGCGGTTTTGTTTCTGTTTGAGGCGCTGGCGCCGAGTTGTAGAAGTGGCGCTCCCTGCTACAAAAGGTGTAGCCTTCCCAGTGGCGTACATTGGGCAACGCCCTTGAGCTTTCGCGTTCCGGTTTTATCGGCGCTCCGGCGACTTCTATTGTAACAGATTTTTTAAAAAATCGCAATACAAAATGTAGAACTTACGAAAAACGGTTGACAAAGGGCTTTCTCGCTGCTATGATTGACTCGTAGCTGCTACAAATTGTAGCACGCAAGAGCCAGTATTACCTCTTGCGTACTTGTGTACAGTGTACAATCTTTTCCGGATCGGAGGTGAGCCTATGGCAAGGAAAAAATCAAGTCGAAAATTCCAGTTGACTATCAATAACCCGATAGAAAAAGGGTATGACCACGCCAGTATAAAAGCCATCTTGGCGCAGTTCTCTTTACTGTACTGGTGTATGTGTGATGAGGTAGGGGAAAGCGGTACTTATCATACCCACATTTTCTTTATCGCAAAGAATGGCGTGATGTTTGATACGGTCAAGAACAGATTTTACGGCGCGCATATTGAAAGCGTGTTTGGCACCAATGTAGAAAACTATAATTATATTCGAAAATTGGGCGATAGATACAAAGATAAAGCAGAGACGAACTTAGAAAATACATTTGAAGAATATGGAAAGCTGCCGGCAGATAAAGCCCCCGGCGCAACGGTAAGTGAAGAAATTTTAGAGATGTTGAAAAATGGGTGCAGTGATTATGAGATTTTGGAGCGCCACCCAGGTGCAATGCACCAGCTGGCACATATTGAACGAGCAAGGCAATGCCTGAATGAAGAAATGGGCAAAAACAGCTATCGAAAATTGAAAGTGATTTATTTGTGGGGGAGCACCGGCACCGGTAAGACCCGGCAGGTAATGGAAAAATATGGTTATGCCAATGTGTACCGCGTGACAGATTATGACCACCCTTTTGATGGTTACCAAGGGCAAGATGTGGTACTGTTTGAAGAATTCCGCAGCAGTCTAAAGCTTGGGGATATGCTGGTTTATTTAGACGGTTACCCGGTATCGCTGCCCTGCCGCTATGCCAACCGACAAGCTTTATTTACCAAGGTGTATTTTGCCACCAACATTCCGCTGGAGCAGCAGTACCTGGAAGAACAGCATAGCGAACCGGAAAGCTATAGCGCATTTTTGCGGCGTATTGACGAAGTACGGCAGGTGGTTGCGCAGCAGCCGCCGAGTGAAGATTTTGAAATGATAGAAAAGGAAGTGGAATATGTTTGAAGCCTACGGCGATGTGCTAACGGTCGATGATGTGGCACAGGCGCTGCGCATTGGGCGCAACTCGGCCTATCGCCTGGTGCGAACCGGAAAAATCAAAAGTCGCCGAGTGGGCAAAAAATACCGGGTGCCCAAGGCGTACTTGATAGAATATGTGATGAATATAACAATATGTAATGAACATAACAATGGCTTAATTTATCTGTCTGGAAAGGAGTACAAATGACAGGAAGTCTACAAATAAAAAACGGCACCTACTATGCGGTGCTTAATTTGAAGATTGGAGGTCAAAGAAAACAAAAATGGGTCAATACCGGGTTGCCGGAGAACTGCTCTAAAAAGGAGCGGGAAAAGAAACTGCGGCAGATACTGACCCAATATGAAGATGATCCGGAGAAGTACACTTCCACGGTATTGTTCTGTGACTACATTCTGTTTTGGTTGGAAGAAGCGCAGACCAAGGTGCGCACCATCAGCTATGAGCACTATGCAAATGAAGTGAAAAATCACATTTATCCATACTTCAAAGCGCTGGGTGTGCGGCTGGTAGATGTAGATAGGAACACCTGCCAAAGCTATTTTAACGCCAAGGCAAAAAATGGGCGACTGGACGGCAAAGGCGGTTTATCGCCAAAGACTCTGCGCCATCATAAGAACATTTTGCACCAAACGCTGGAACTGGCGGTGCTCAATGGGCAAATACCAAAAAACTGCTGCACAAATTTGTCGCTGCCAAAATTGGAACGCAAAACATACGCGTTTTACAATTACGAGGAGACCCAGGCGTTTTTACAGGCGGTGCAGAATGAGCCGCTATATCCACTGTATTTATTTACGGCAGTGTACGGCTTGCGGCGCAGCGAGGTGCTGGGCTTAAAGTGGGACAGTATCGACCTGGACAATAAGACCCTGACCATCAAACACACGCGAAAGCGGTGCAATACAGTGGTGGAAGAAGATACGACCAAGACGGCCTCCAGCTATCGGCAGCTGCCGTTAACGGAAGAAATGGTCAATCAATTGGTACGGCTAAAATTGGAAGAACGGCAAAACGCGAAAGATTTTGGTAAAGCCTACCAAAAGAACGGCTATATCTTCAAGTGGCCGGACGGCAAACCGTATGCGCCGGATTATATCACCAGCAAATTTTCAAAAACACTAAAAAAGTATGGCCTAAAGCACATTGCATTCCACGGCCTGCGCCACAGCTGCGGCAGTATGCTCAATGAAATGGGCTTTACACTGAAAGATATTCAAGAATGGTTAGGCCACGCAGATATACAGACCACGGCCAATATTTACTTGCACCTGGATATGGAACACAAAAGAAATATTTCCACAGCACTGTCCAGTGCACTGGTTGAAAAGTGTTAGAAATTGTGTTAGAAAAATGCAAAAAAGAATAGAGCCAACTCAAAGAATTGGCTCTATTCGGTGGTTGCGGAGGTAGGACTCGAACCTACGACCTCCGGGTTATGAGCCCGACGAGCTTCCAACTGCTCTACTCCGCGATATAGTCGGTGCACTTCCTTAGTGCTATATCATTATAGCAGATATTTTCATTTTGTCAACACCTAAATTTTGGCAAAGGCAAAATCCGGGGCGGCCGGGGCAATGAAAAAGCAGCGGGCCACTGAAAACCCACTGCTCTCCCATCATCTGCCGATGATAACCTTAACCTGTGCATAAGCACAAAAATATAATACTACATTCCGGCCAAAAAGGCAAGTAAATTACAGATATTTAACGGATTTATTTATGGTGTATCATTACAGCGGGTATAAATTCAGCGGTGCAGCGGTGGCAAAAGGCACAAAACGCCCCGGTAAAATCAAAATTGGGCAAAAAACAACCCTGCCGTGTGGCAGGGTTGCAAGTCATTTATAACTTATTTTACGCGGCTGATCTGGCCATTCTTAGACAGATACTCGTCGCTGGCCGGGAAGTGGTTCTTGTAAGTGATGCTCACCACGGCGCTCTTGTCGCGCAGAACGGTTACATTCGCGTGGGTCACATTTACGGTAACTTCCATATCATAGTCGGCCTCTACGATCTTGCCGGTCTTGGTGTCGATCTTTACAACGCCGGTGCCGTATTTGTAATAAACCTTACAGTTGTCGGCAGTGGTGCCCTCAGACCAGGACAGCGGCTTAATGCTGTCAACAACGGAGTCGATACCGCCCAGTACATTGTAGAAGCGACCCTGAGAGTCCTGCCCTCTGTGGCTCATCTCGGCCATCTTAGGCTGGATCTTCATGGTAATAGTGCCATCGCCGTTGTCCTCAACCACAACAGCCAAAACATCATCGGCAGTCAGGGAGGAGGTCAGCAGGGAGTTGCCGTTCTCGTCCACATCGTCGGACGGTTTTTTGCCGCAGCTGGGGGGCAGGGCAGTGGTGCCCTTGGTGAACAGGCCGCCAACGATACCGGGCACCATGCTGTTGATGGTGGGGTTCTCGTTACCGTCGATGATCACGCTGTTGATGATCAGGTCCTCATCGCCGATAAAGGCGCTCCAAGTCTGCTTGCCGTCCGGCGTATTGAAGTCGGCGGTCTCAGCCTTGGTTTTGTTATAGGCCTCTACATAATACTTGACTGCGTCCTCGGCAGTGTCCATCTTAACGCCGCCATAGGTGCCGGCCTGGAACTCGCCGATCAAGGATTTGTCCTCATTGGCAGTGGCGTCAGCAGCCACAGGTGCGGTCTTGGCAGCGGAGAAAACCACTTTAACGGCAAAGACCACCAGAACTGCAACCAGCGCAATCAGCAGAATACGGATGACAACATCCAGTTTGGATTTGCGTTTCACATTATAGCTCATAATAAATCCCCTTTCTACAGTATAATAACCGATAAGAACATAATTTTCAACTGCTTTTTTGAATTTCGGGGCAAAAAAATAGAAAATCCCGTTTCCGGTTGACTTTCCCGGCCAAATCCAGTACACTTAAAATCAGCGAGTAGTACCTAAAAATACAAGATCCAGAGATACTACCTTGCAGAAGGGGGATTTTTATTATGGCGGAGACGCTGCAAAAAACCAAGGGGAAAGCCGGGCGAAAAAAACACCGTGCCGGTCGCATTGTGCTGGCGGTACTGGGGGTACTGATCCTGGCCATTGTGATCACGGATGTGGTGGTGTGCCACCATCGGTCAGACCCGGGCCAAATCAAGAGCTATGACACCCAAAACCCGTATATTTTGGAGCAGACGGATATTTCCGGCCACCGCAGCGGCGGCGGGATCGAGCCGGAGGAGACCCTGCGGGCCTTTAAGAACTGCGCCGAGAACAAGAACTTTTCCATTGATGTGTTTGAGTTTGACCTGCATATCACCAAGGACGATGTGCTGGTGCTGCTCCACGACGATACGGTGGACCGCACCTCGGACAGCCAGCAGGTGTTTGGCGAGGAGGATGTGCGCCCGGAGAACAAGACTTACGACGAGCTGCGCCAGCTGAATATGGGCGCCCAGTTTGAGACGGAGAGCGGCGAGAAGCCCTATGCAGACCTGCACGGGGACCAGGTGCCGGACGACCTGCGCATTTTGCGGGTAGAGGACGCGCTGGACTACCTGATCGCCCAGGGCAAGGGCGAGTATAAGTATATTATCGAGATCAAAAACGGCGGCGATCTGGGCACCCACGGGGTGGACCTGCTCTACAATATTATGAAAGAGCGGGGGATCATCGACCGGGTGATCTTTGGCACCTTCCATAAGGAAGTGAGCGCCTATGTGGACGCCACTTACAAGGATATGACCCGCAGTACCTCCATTGCCGAGGTGGCGGAATTCTGGGCCGCAGCCCTGCGCAATGATAAGAACTACACGCCGCCCTGCAAGGTGCTACAAATTCCCTATTGCGCGCCGTACAAGAACCTGGGCTTTAACCTGGGCACCGCCACGGTGATCAATTATGCCCACGCCCACGATATGGCAGTGCAGTATTGGACCGTGAACGACCCGGAGGATATGGCCTACCTGGTGAGTCTTGGCGCCGATTGCATTATGTCCGATTATCCGGATAAATTGTACGATACCATGCAGGATATGAAGTGAATATTCGGTGATGGTGAAAACAGAATAATATCAGTGTACCGGTCGGCGTTTGTCGGCCGGTATTTTGCGTGGTGATGAGTGGCAAGTGTATGTGGGGCGGGAGCAAGATATGGTATTATGGAGGGAATACAAGCGGCATAATCCCTCCACCGCCGCAGGGCGGCGGTCCCCCTCCCTTTACAAGGGAGGCAAAACGGTTACAATCCCTTTTTGGGGACCCCGTGATAAAAGTCGTAGGGCGGGGGCTTGCTCCCGCCGTGATTGCATAAGGGCAAAAAGAAAAGGAACGGCAATGCCGTTCCTTTTTGCTATACAGATTTGATTTACAGCACCTTATCCAGGAAGGTGGTCAGGCGCTCGGCCTTGGGGTGGTCGAAAATGTCCGTGGGGGTGCCTTCTTCCAGCACCTTGCCGTCGTCCATAAACAGCACTCGGCTGGCAACCTCCTTGGCAAAGCCCATTTCGTGGGTGACCACCACCATGGTCATACCGTCGTTGGCCAGCTCTTTCATCAGATCCAGCACCTCGCCCACCATTTCCGGGTCCAGGGCGGAGGTTGGCTCGTCAAAGAGCATGACCTTGGGGTTCATAGCCAGGGAGCGCACAATGGCGATCCGCTGCTTTTGGCCGCCGGAGAGCATAGCGGGGTAGGCGTCTGCCTTATCCCGCAGGCCGATCCGGTCCAGCAGGCGCAGGGCGTTCTCGTTGGCTTCTTCCTTGCTCATCAGCTTTAGCTGAATGGGAGCCAGAGTGATGTTGCCCAGCACGGTTTTGTTGTTGAACAGGTTAAAGTGCTGGAACACCATACCCATACTGCGGCGCACCTGGTTGATGTCCGTCTTCTTATCCGTAATGCACTGGCCGTCAAACCAAATTTGGCCGGAGGTGGGGGTTTCCAGCAAATTCAGGCACCGCAAAAAGGTGCTCTTACCGGAGCCGGAGGGGCCGATCACAACGATCTTTTCGCCCTTTTCGATGTTTTCGTCTATGCCTTTCAGCACTTCCAGCTTGCCAAAGCTCTTGTGCAGGTCAGATACCTTTATCACTTTTTCTCAGGCTCCTTTCCATCAATTTAATGCCCAGGGAGATCACCAGCACGATCACAATGTAGATCAGGGCCATCACCAGGTAGGGGATCATAAATTCGTAGCTGTTGGAGCCAATGCGGTTGAACGCAACATACAGGTCCATAGCGCCTACGAAGCTGACCACCGAGGTCTCTTTGATCAGCGAGATAAACTCGTTGCCCAGGGTGGGCAGAATGTTCTTGACCGCCTGGGGGATCACGATCTTGATCATGGTGGTGGCGTAGCTCAGGCCGATGGCCCGGCCGCCCTCCATCTGGCCGCTGTCTACGGACAGAATGCCGGCGCGCATGATCTCGGAGATATAGGCGGCGGAGTTCATACCAAAGACCACCACGGCCACGGCCACGGAGTTCATGTGCAGGTTCATCAGCGGCATGAGCACATAGTAGAACACCAGCAGCTGTACCACAATGGGGGTGCCCCGGAACAGGCCCACATACAGCCCGGACAGGCCGTTAAAGAACTTGGCCACCGGATTGGTGCGGGGAATGACCCGGGTGGTGGCGATCACGGTGCCGAAAACAATGCCGATCAGCAGGCCCAGTATGGCGATCTCCGCCGTATTGCGCAGGCCAAGCAGTACCGTCTTGTAGCCGTCGTGATGAATAAAGTAGTCAAGGAATACCTGGACCTTGTTGTTAAAATTATCCATAAGTTGCGTCCCTGCCGCCAAGGCGGCTTCTTGTCAAAAAATGCCCCACCCCCGTGCGGGGGTGAGGTGCGGTTTTGTCTTTGTTTATTTGGCCGGATTACGCCACATTGTTGATGGCGGTGGTGATAGCAGCTGCCGGTGCGGCGTCTACGATCACATAGTTCAGGTTGCCGTTGATCAGGTCCTGCATAGCCAAAGAGGCGTTGTCATAGCCAACGAACTGTGCCTTCAAACCGGCAAAGCCCATATCCTCGCTGCCCTGTACATAGGACTGACCGGTGGTGCCGTTCTGGCCGCCGATCTTTACGCTGCCGTCCAGGCCGTTCAGGATCTTCTCCACATCTTCCTTGGTCTTGCAAGCGTCAAAGGTGGTGTCGTCGCCCTTTACAACCACTTTCTGAGAAGCGGAGTAGTAAGAGTCGGTAAAGTCCACCTGCTTTGCGCGGGTCTCGTTTACGGTCAGACCTGCCATAGCGATGTCGCACTTCTGCTGCTGCACGGAGGTGACCACGGCCTCAAACTTCATGTCCTTGATCACCAGCTCTTTGCCCAGGCTGTCTGCCAGTGCCTTGGCGATCTCCATGTCGATACCGTAGAAAGTGTCGCCCTTCTTGTACTCAAAAGGCTCAAACTCGGCGTTGGTGGCAACCACCAGCTGATCCTTGGAGCTGTCCTCGGCAGCAGTGGTCACGCCTACCGGCTCGCCGCCGCCAAAGTAGTGGTTGCAGATCTCGTCCAGCTTGCCGTTGTCTTTGATCTCTTTGATGAAAGCGTTGGCTTTCTCTTTCAGCTCCGGCTGCTTCTTGTCCACGCCAAAGGCGTATTCCTCGTCAGACAGGGCGATGTCGATCACCTTGACCTTCTGGGTCTTGGCGGCCTCTGTGGTGTCCTTGCCGTCGCTGCTGCTGTTAGAGGAGCAAGCGGCGAAAGACGCAGCCACAAACAGTACAGCCAGCACCAGGGCAATGATCTTGTTAAACTTCTTCATTGTTTTGTACCTATCCTTTCAAAAATTGCCGTACAGATACTTATAAATATACGGTTTATCGTGGTTCACTTTAGCACATTCCCGTGAAAAAAGCAAGAGCTTTCTATAGATTGTGCGCATAAATATGCAGTCTTTGCATACCCGGTGTACAGGCGCACAAAAAGGGGCGAAAAACGATACGCTTTTTTGTGCAATGTAGTATAAATCCGTCCCCGTTGACGAACGCCTGCCGGGGCGGTATAATAGGTAATAAATCACGCCCGCCCGGCAAGGGGGGGCAAGATAAGAGAGGTAC
>CAVIFY010000057.1:0-2246 GCA_963642245.1 Bifidobacteriaceae bacterium
GATCTGCTGAAGGTCTGCAAGACCAAGAAAACCGAGCTGCTGTTTCTGACTCTGTTCCTGCGGATGCTGCGCGTCGGCGGGCGCTGTGCCTGCATCGTGCCGGACGGCGTGCTGTTCGGTTCATCCACCGCGCACAAGGCCATCCGCAAGGAACTGGTGGACGGCAACCGGCTGGAGGCCGTGATCTCCATGCCCTCCGGTGTGTTCAAGCCCTACGCGGGCGTGTCCACCGCCGTCCTGATTTTTACCAAGACCGGCCACGGCGGCCAAACGCCCTTTGAGCGTATGACCTGGATCGCCTGCAACAAGGCTGTACCGATGACGGAGGACTACTTGCAGTACGCCGTAAAATAAGCAAAAGAGAACCGCACCGTGTACCATACACCGTGCGGTTTTTCATTTCTTATTCCGTTTCGCTTTCCATCTCTGCCTTATAGGCTGCGCCCCAGTCCCGCATAGCGTCCAAAATGGGCTTTAGGCTGCGGCCCCGGTCCGTTAGGGAGTATTCCACCCGGGGCGGTACTTCCGCAAACACCTGGCGGTGCACCAGGCCGTCCTGCTCCATATCCCGCAGCTGGGCGGTAAGCACCTTTTGGGACACGGTGCCTACGGAGCGGCGCAGCTCGTTAAAGCGGCGTGTGCCGTCCAGCAGGTCCCGCAGGATCAGCACTTTCCACTTGCTGCTGATCATGGTGAGCGTTGTTTCGATAGGGCAGGCGGGGAGCGCCTTTTCTTCCTGTTGCATGGTATGTACTCCTGTTCGGTATCTTTTTGTAACTTACCATCTTATTGTACCATTGGTATCTGCCAAAGTCAACTGCCGCGCCAAAGGTTACTTTTCGGTAACCGGGGCACAATATTGTGCCTACTTCACAAACGGAATGCGCGGCGTTATACTGTAACCGTAGCCGCAAGACGGCCGCTTGCGGAAACGGAATTTATGACTTTGGAGGAAAATACAATGAATAAGAATACCACCACAACACAGCTGCAAAAGGGCAGCGTAAACACATACGATTTCGGCACCGTGACTCTGTACGCCTATCGCACCAACGATCCCATCGACAACGAGGTCTTTGTACTGGTCAAGGACGGCAAGGGCGTGGTGATCGAGCTGCCTTGCTTTTATGACAACATTGTGGAGCTGACCGACTTTTTGCAGCAGCAGGGCGTAACGGTAGAGGCCAAGCTGGTGGCTTACCACGCAGCCGGTGCCAGCTTTTTGTCCGGCGTGCCGGTGTACGGCACGGCCTCGTCCGTTGCCTACAACACCACCGGCGGCGGTGCGGCGCTGGTCAGCAATTTTGCCGCCGCTTTTGGCGACAGCTTTGACGCAGGGCTGGCCGCTGCGGATCATGTAGTCCAGGACGGCAAGCTGACGCTGGCAGGGATCGACTTTGTGCTTAAGTCCAACGCTGAGGCCTACGACATTGCCGTGCCGGAGATCAACTGTGTGTACACCCATATGCTGGGCCACGACTGCCACTCCATTGTGGCAGGTGCCGGTCACGCAGACGCCCAGATCGCCCAGCTGGAGGGGTATATCCGCACCGGGTATGACCTGATCCTCACTTCTCACTACACCCCGGAGGATCAAAAGGACGCCCAAACGAAAATCAACTATCTTAAGGAACTGAAAGCCATTGCCGCCGACAGCAAAAATGCGGCGGAGATGAAAGAGAAAGTGGCTGCCGCTTATCCCGACTACACCGGCGGCAACTACCTGGATATGACTGTGGGCTTTTTCTTCCCGGAGAACTAAGGAGAACAAATGGACCAGGACGCACGCCGACAATATTTAATCCAGTGGCTGCTGGCGGAATATCCGCCGGCGGATCGACCGACTGTACCCCGGGATACGGCCAGGCAACGCCGCCTGCTGCGCGCACTGCTGAATGTGCGTGAGCCAAAGCCGGTAACGGCAGAGTTTTTGGCGGTGCAGAACGCCTACTTGCAGACTGTTCTAAACGAAAAAGGCAGAACAGACGGTGCGGCACTGACCCCGGCGGAACCGGGGCTGTACCTGTGGCAAGGGGACTGCACCACCCTACAAACGGACGCCATTGTGAACGCGGCCAACAGCGCCATGCTGGGCTGCTTTTGCCCCTGTCACGGCTGTATTGACAACGCCATCCACACCTATGCCGGTGTGCAGCTGCGCCTGGAATGTGCCCGGCAAATGGAGACCCAGGGCCACCCGGAACCGGTGGGACAAGTGAAAGTCACACCGGGTTATAATCTGCATT
>CAVIFY010000057.1:2273-8981 GCA_963642245.1 Bifidobacteriaceae bacterium
GCCGCTACATTCTCCACACGGTGGGACCGTTTGTCCGTGGCGTGCCCAACGGGGCAGACCAAGCGGCGCTGGCAAGCTGCTATCGCTCTTGTTTGCAGGCGGCTGAACAGCTGGAATTAAAGCAGGTGGCTTTTTGCTGCATTTCCACCGGGGAGTTCGGCTATCCGCCCGCTGCGGCGGCCAAGGTGGCGGTAGACACGGTGCGCCGCTATCGCCGGGAACATACAAACGCGCCGGAGGTGATCTTCAATGTGTTCAAAGACAGCGACCGAAAACTATACGCCCGCTTGCTGGGCTGATTTAGAGCAGCTGCGCACTGCGCTGCGCCAAGCCGAGTGCGTGCTTATCGGTGCCGGTGCCGGGCTGTCAACCGCCGCCGGTTACACCTATGACGGCAAGCGGTTTGGGCAGCTGTTCGGCGATTTTCAGCAGGCCTACGGCTTTCGGGATATGTACAGCGGCGGCTTTTTTCCGTACCCGGATCCGGAGAGCTACTGGGCCTATTGGAGCCGGTACATTCTCTGCAACCGCTATACCACGCCACCAAAGGACACTTTCAGCCGCCTGCTGGATTTGGTCAGAGGTAAGGACTATTTTGTGCTGACCACCAATGTAGATCACTGCTTTCAAAAGGCTGGATTTGACAAGGAGCGGCTGTTTTACACCCAGGGAGATTACGGCTTGTTCCAGTGCAGCGTGCCCTGCCACAGCGCCACTTATGACAACCGAGAGGTGGTGGAGCAAATGGTAGAGCGCCAGCGAGACCTGCGTGTTCCCACAGATTTGGTGCCCCGCTGCCCGGTGTGCGGCGCGCCTATGACCATGAACTTGCGGTGCGACGACCGCTTTGTAGAGGACCGGGGCTGGCACGCCGCCGCCCGGCGCTATACCGAATACCTGACCCGGCACAAGGGCAAGCGCATTTTGCTTCTGGAACTGGGGGTAGGGAACAACACCCCGGGGATCATCAAGTACCCCTTTTGGCGCCTGACCCGGCAGGAAAAACAGGCCACATTCGCCAGTATCAATGTGTGCCAAAGCCCGGTGCCGCCCCAAATTCGGGCCAAAAGCGTTTTAATAGAAGCGGATATTCATACGGCTCTTTCCGCTTTATAAAAGAAACCCCTTGTTCTTGCGGACAAGGGGTGTTTTGTACTTAATTTTCGTCTTTCGCCTGCAAGGCACGCACCTGGGTGGGCGTTTGGCCGAACAGCCGCTTAAAGGCGTTGGTAAAGTGATAAGGGGAGCTAAAGCAAAGCCGATCCGCCACCGTGTGTACAGGCATAGCCGTTTGCACCAGCAAGCGGTAGCCCTCCTCCAGCTTTTTTTTGAGAATATACTGCTTGGGGGAAAGCCCAAGTTCCTTTACAAAGATCTGGTGCAGTCGCCGGGAAGAAATGCCGAAAAAGGCGGACACGGTGTCCACCGTCACCCGGGTAAACAGCTTTTGCTGAATAAAAGAGCAAATATCGTCGATTTGGCGGCTGGGGGTGGGCGGCTCATCTCCGCTGCGCAGACTGCCCACCAGCTGGTAATAATAGCTTAAAAACAGATAGTGCACCGCCGTGGGGTCGTGGCCGTCTGCACCTGCCGCCAAAAGGGCGGTAAAGGCCGCGTCCTGGCTCTCGGTCACCGGGGCGGACTGCACCGTCTGCATAGGGCAGGGGAGCCCCTCCGGCGCGGTAAAATTCACCCAGCGGTAACTCCAAATCTCTGCCGTGGCCTTGTATTTGACGATCTGGTGAAAGCGCAGAAACACATAGTCGCCCTCTTTCAGCTCCACCACGCCGTCCTGCATATAGATCTTGCCGCTGCCCAGGGTGCAGCGCACCAGCGCCACTGTACCGGCCGGGTGCTGGCGGTACTCCTCGCTGTCGCACAGATGGAAGTAGCTGCCGTCCACCATGATCTGAAATGCGCTGGTGACCACCGGCAAAAACAGCCCCTGCCGCTGCTCTGCACCCAGAAAAAAGGACTTATTATGATACACAAAATCACTCCGCTTCCGAATTCTGTATCAATTATACTGTATTTTGAATTCAAAAGCAAGGCGATTTGCGCTATACTATAAGGGTGAGGTGGATTATGGAATTTTATTTGTTTGACCGAAAAGATAAACTCATTCATTTTGACGATCTAAGCCTTTGCACGCCGGAGCGGCTGGTGCAGGGCAAGATCGACTGTACCATGAGCCAAAATGAAGTTTATGTGATCCAGTTGGCAGCGGTGAGCCGTGAGCCGGACACCTTGCGCTGTGTGGAAGTTCAGGGTGACGCCACGGTCGCCTGTATCAACACGGACCGCACGGATAAATGGGGCGATCCGTCGCCGGTGGCGGTGGCGCTGAAACCCAACGAAATGCAGCCCCTGTTCTTCACCGTAGAAGTGGCCCAGGACGGTCCCCGCACGGTGGAAAGCACGGTGGTGCTCACCGCAGACAGCGGCGTTTATCCGCTGCACCTGACCTTGCAGGTCACGGACGAGCCGGTGGTCAACCGGGGCTATAATGATCTGTGGCGCCTGTCCCGGCTCAAGTGGCTGAACTCTACCTTGGCGCAGGACGAGACCCTGGTGAAGCCCTTTACGCCCCCGGTGCTGGAGGGCAACACCGTGTCCATCTTAGGCCGTAAGATCCAAATCGGGGAGAACGGCCTGCCTACGCAGATCGTGTCTTATTACGACCAGGCCATCGACCTGTGCGATACGCCCCAGCTGGAGCTGCTGGCCGCACCGGGGCGCTTTGCCATCGGGGAGGAAGTGCTGCCCCCTTTGGAGCACCAATGCCGGGTACATAACAACCGGGTATGCTATCTGGGCAAGTGCCAAACAGAGCGCTACGCCGCCACTGTGGCCGCTGTGTACCGTTATCAGGGCCAGGTGGAGTACCGGGTCACTGTAACGCCAAAAGTGGATTTCAGCGTATCTCGTGTGGCGCTGCAATTTGCCTTGCAGCCGGAGGCAACCGCCCTGATGCACGGCCTTGGCTACCGGGCCGGAAAGGCAGCGGAGCTGGACTTCACCTGGAACGCGGACAAGCAGCAGGACTGCCTGTTTATGGGCGCCGTCAACGGCGGTATGCGGATCAAGTGGAAAGCAGAGAACTACCGCCGTCCACTGGTGAATATCTTTTATAAAAATCTGCCGCTGCAAGTGCCGGACACCACCTGGGACAACGGCGGCAAAGGCTCTGTGCAGGTGCGCTGCAATGAAAACGGCGCCACAGTGACCGCTGCCACCGGCGCGTATGATTTTAAGGCAGGGGAGAGCCGCCATTTTGATTTTGAATTGCAGCTGACCCCCTTTAAGCCCCTGGATCATCAAAAGATGTTCGGCGTGCGCTACGACCACAACAGCAGCCTAAAGGACGCCAAGGCAGAGATCGACGAAGCCGCCGCCAACGGGCTGAATTATGTGACTTTCCACCAGGGCAATTATATTATGCCCTTTATCAATTATCCTTTTTATGAGGTGCCGGCGCTGCAAGAGGCGGTGCGTTATGCGGCGAAAAAGGGCATTGGCATAAAGCTCTATTACACCGAGCGAGAACACAGCAATCACATGGCGGAAACCTTTGTTTATAAGGCGCTGGGGGACGAGATCATTCTGCGCAAACAGGGGGTGAGCCATTCCTGGCAAAAGGAAAAGCCCCAGTGGCTGGTGGACAACTTTGGTGAGGACATTATCCCCGGCTGGTTTGTAAAGTACACCAGCGGCAAATATAAGGACGACCACGACATTTCCTTTATTGTGCGACCGGACACAAGGCTGGACAATTATTATGTAGAGGGTCTGCAATGGCTGGTGCAGAATGTGGGGATCAAGGGTATTTATATTGACGATACCAGCCTGGACCGCACCACCATTGAGCGAGCCAAAAAGATACTGGACCCGATAGACGGTTTAATTGATATGCATATGTGGAACCATGAGGAGGAACGGGCCGGCGATGTAAGCTGCCTGAACCTGTATGCAGAGATCTTGCCGTTTTTGGACAGCATTTGGTTAGGGGAGGGGTTTTATTATAAGAAGTACACCCCGGAGTATATGCTGGCAGAGGTCAGCGGTATTCCTTACGGCGTGCCCGGCCAAATGCTCCAGGACGGCGGCGACCCGTACTGCGGTATGCTTTACGGTATGAACAACCGCTACGGCTGGGGGTATCGGAACGCAACGGATATTTACAAGATCTGGGACGATTTTGGCATTGCAGACAGCGCTATGCGCGGCTACTGGCATAAGGATTGCCCGGTGCATACAGACTGCGGCGATGTACAGGCCACCGTGTATGTAAAGGAAAAGACCGCGCTGGTGTGTATTTATAATTTCAGCAAATACTGGACCAAGTGCCGGTTGCAGATCGACACCGGAAAGCTGGGCTTTGTTCCAAAGCGGGCCACCACAGTGCCGATTGGCAAAAAGCGCAGCAAAACCGTCAAAACAGACAAGCCTTTGCGCCTGAAAGGCCGGGGCGGCAAGTTCATTCTCTTAGAAGGATAAAGCGAAAGGCACCACACCGGTGCCTTTTTCTGTTTTTATATAGATCGGAATAGGGGCTTGCATTTGGCTTTTGAATTTGCTATAATTATACAAAATTAAAATTTTGTATAATTCAGGGGAGTTGAAAATATGAAAAAAGCGGAATTTGGGCAATTACCGGTGCCGGTACAGGACTATCTATTATATTTAGAAGCCATTAAAGGCCACAGCGAATTGTCTGTGATCGAATATGCGTCCGATCTGCGCACCTTCTTTCGCTATCTTGCCAAGGAAAAAGATCTGTACCCGGCAGACACGCCGGACGATCAAATGGATCTGCGCCGGATCAATATGGACTTTATCAAGACCATTACGCTAAGCGACGCCTATCAGTTCCTGATCTACTGCAAGAACCAGCGCGGCAACTCGGAAGCCACCCGTGCACGGCGTGTGATCGCCATACGGCGCTTTTTTATCTACTTAACGGATAACCGGCACCTGCTGGAGGAAAATCCAATGAAAGTGCTGGACGCGCCGAAAACAAAAAAAGCCCTTCCAAAGTACATGACCTTGGAAGAAGCGCGGCACTTATTATCCGTTGTAGACGGCAAATATAAGGAGCGGGATTACGCCATTCTGACCTTGCTGCTGAACTGCGGTATGCGGCTCAGTGAGCTGGTGTCCATTGATTATAATGATATAAAATCAAACGATACACTGGTGATCACCGGCAAAGGCAACAAGGAGCGCACCGTGTACCTAAACAAAGCCTGCAAGCAAGCCATAGACGCCTATATGCGGGTGCGGCCCCACGACGGCGTAAAGGACAGAGCGCTGTTTCTCAGCAGTCGCAACCAGCGGATCAGCCCCAAGACGGTACAGCACATGGTGTACGCTTATTTGGACAAGGCCGGTCTGGGCGATCGCGGGCTGTCTGTCCACAAACTGCGCCACACGGCAGCCACACTAATGTACCAGGAGGGCCATGTGGACCTGCTGCTGCTAAAAGAGATCCTGGGCCATGAGAATCTGGGCACCACGGAGATCTACACCCACATCAGCGACGACGCAGCCAAGGCTGCCATTGAGGCCAATCCCCTTGCGGATCTGGGCGACCCTAAATCGAGATCACAGAGCTGAACAGACTGGTCAGCCCCGCATTGCAAAAGGCCGCCAGTGCCACAAATGCGGCTAAAATCAGGTATTTTTTCAGGTAATCCCGCACCTGAATTTCCGCCGGGGACTCCCCTGCCGGATCCTCTCGCTTAACGGACAAGTGGAAGATGGACTTGGACATATCTGCGCTGATCTTAATGGTGAGCATCACCACCGTCAGCAAAATAGCAGCCGCCGGGATCACCATCAGCACGCAAAACAGCACGCCTTTCAGCCGAAAAGTCATATAGTAGTAGCACACCTGCATACCAAAGGCAAAGCCGCAGGTCATTGGCACAAAGTGGATCAGCGGAAAACCGATCATACAAAAGCCCAAAAAGACCGTGACTAAAAATATGCTGAAATACAGGCAAAAATCATTGAGAAACAGCTGTAAAAAGCGGTTCTCCCCTACTCTGAGCAGCGCGTTGACCGTATCGGAGCGGATCTGGCGGTACAGCACACTGCCCAGCACCAGCCCGCAGGTGTAAAATACCAGGGAGTATATGTAAGTCCGGTGGGTCTCCCAGCGAAATGTGCGCAGCTCATCTGTCAGCGCAGCAGCCAGGTCCCGCTTCTCCTGGGGCTCGCTCATAGGCGCACCCGCTTTTTACCGACTGCGGCCAATGCAGCACACACCGGCATACCCAGCAGGCGCAGCACCAATAAGCCGGCACCGTAAGGCGCCATACAATAGTGCACCACCGTTAGGATCATTGCAGGCACAATGGCGGCCAGGGCCAGGGGCAAGCGGCTGTTTTTCACCCCGCGCAGCGCCCATTTGGCAATGAGAAAGGTGCAGAGAAAGTCGATCCCGGCACAGATATAAGCGATCAGCTTAAAGTCCAGATCCAGTTTATACACCACCAGTGCGCCCACGGCGCAGCAGGCGCCAAAGCAGCACACGGTGGCCGCTGCCACGCGCAGCAGATAAAGCAGCAATACGGTTTTTGTTTTGCCTACCTGAATTTTTGGCATACCATCACCCTCGCTATACCGTATGCGCCGCCGGAAAAAAATAGAATAACAACCACCGGCAAAGCCGGTGGTTTTATTTCGGCCCTGGAAGGGCACTTC
>CAVIFY010000058.1:0-8772 GCA_963642245.1 Bifidobacteriaceae bacterium
GATAAAGCCGGAGATCAGGTTCTCCACCGCGTCTTTACAGGCAAAGGCCACAGCCACGCCGCCGATACCCAAAGCGGCAAAAATGCGGGTGGCGGAGTAGCCCAGCAGTTCCAGCACCAGCAGAGCGCCGATGCAGATGATCACGATCTTGGCTACATTGGAGATAAAGCGAAAGGCGGTGAGCCGGGTCTTGTCCCCGCCGGTCGTGGTGTCAAAGGTGTAATTGTCCAGCTCGCCGTTGAGCAGCCGCACGCCGCCCCAGCAGGCGCACACAATGCCGCCGGCTTTAATGAGAAACAGGGCGATCTTATGTAATTCTCCGGCGGGGGCAATGATTTGCAGACCCAGGGCGATCCCGGCCAATACCAGGAAAAAGGCCAGGGGCTTTTTCAGCCCGTCTTTGATCAGCAGCTGCACCCGGGGCTTGCGGCGGCAAAAAGTTTTGCCAATGACGGTGAGTATTCCCCCGGAAATGATGTTTCGCAGCAGGAGCAGTACCACCACGATCCCCACCGCGATCAGGGCGCGGATCAGCAGTTCTTCAGTGGTTTCTACCCCTTGTATGTTTTTGCGCAGGTTCTCTACGAACTGCGGTATTGCGATGGTCAGCATAGACATTCCTAACTGCTCTCCAAAGAGAGCGCTTCTTTTCATAAGCCGTAAAATCTATTATATAATTTATAAAGGCCCTTGTCAATGCAGCGGGGCGTTAATGGTCGGTGTCGCCCAAATGGGTCGGAATACAGTAAAAGTTGCTCTCCCAGGCGGGAATGTACGGACTGTGGCGGAAGTACAGCTTGTAGTCCGGGCAAAGGCTAAGAATTTGCAGCGGCAAGGCAAACAGATCCTCATTGCGATGGTAGGCGCATACATAGAGCTTTGGCCGCCAGGTGCGAATGGTGCGGGCGGCACCGGCCAGCGCCTTGCTTTCGCTGCCCTCAATATCCATTTTCAGCAGGGTCACCGGCGCACCTTGCAGCAGACTGTCCAGGTCCGTGGCTTCCACCGCCGTGCCGGTGGGCGACAGGTGGGAATTGCGCCCGGCGCAGGCGTCAAAATGTAAAGTGGTACAGCTGTCCCAGGCGCTTTTGTTGTAAAGGCGAACCCCTTGCATACCCTCGGTGGAGCGGCACAGTTTTTTGAAGTTCTTGCCGTCCGGCTCCAAGGCGTAGATGGATCTGTATTTCCCGCCTGAATACTGCAAAAATTGGCGAATGGTGTCGCCGTTATAGGCACCCATATCCACCAGGATCTCCTGCTGATCCACCTGCAAAATATCGGTAAAGATCTCGTCCATATTTGCAAATGATGTGTAAAGGTAATCAACTTTACCGCTGATTTTGTAGCGCAGCACACATTCGTACACCCGGCGGCTCTCTTCATCGGCCAATTTGGCGTAAACGCTCTCTATTTCCGCCCGGTGTGCAGCGGCGTATTCCCGGGTAAACAGCCCTACGCCCGCCACCGGAATATCCGGCGCATATACCGGGTGCTCCCGGTTGATCCGGGCAATGTTTTCCAGCACCTCCGGGCGCTGGCTGGCAAAGCCCAGCACCACAGTAAAGTCCGCAAATTGAGCGCACACCTCCCGGTAGCGCTGCACCTTGTGGCCCAAAAAGGACTGGCCCCGCACAAAATCATCACTGGCAAAGACCGCCGAGATGTGCATACCCTTGCTTTCCAGCACGGCGTTGATCTTCTCCGCACCGTCGCCCATACCGTAGAGCACCAGGGGCTTGCCCTCTCGGCGCAGTCGGTCCCAAACATTCTCTTCCGTCAGCAAATCCTCTATCATAGCTACCTGCCTTTCTGCTTTATATTCTAACATATTTGACAATCTAAAATAAAGTGTATATAATAAATAAACGGAAAAATTTGTATTGCACAGGAGGCAGGGGCCATTATGGGCGGGAACAGCCTGATTGACCGATTATTTAAGCGCGAGAGCACAACGAAAGAGGAAATTCGCCAGCTGGTGGACGAGGACCAGGCCAAAGGAGAACTGGAAGCGTCTCAGCGGGAGATGATCCATAATATCTTTGATTTTGACAGGCTTTGCGCGGAGGATATTATGACCCACCGCACAGAGATCGAGGCGGTGGAGGAGACGGCCACCATCGGGTATGCCGCCGCCTTTGCACTGGAGGCAGGGTGCTCCAGGATCCCGGTATTCCACGAGGATCTGGACAATGTGCAGGGTATTCTTTATGTAAAGGACCTGCTGCCCTTTGTGGGCAAGCCTGTGCCGGAGGGCACCCGGCTGATGGACTATGTGCGGGAGCCGCTGTTTGTGCCGGAGAGTATTCCCTGCGGCAAGCTGTTCGCCACCATGACGGACAAGCGTATCCAAATGGCTATTGTGGTGGACGAGTACGGCGGTACGGCCGGACTGGTGACCATGGAGGATATTTTGGAGAGTATCGTGGGCAATATTATGGACGAGTACGACGAGGAAGAGGCGGATGTGATCCAAACCGGGGAGCACACTTTTACCTTTGACGGCTCGGTAGATATTGAGGACGCAGAAAAGGCGCTGGGCGTGCCCCTGCCGGAGGGGGATTATGACACCCTGGCGGGCTTTTTGATCAGCCGCCTGGGCTATCTGCCCACCGGCAAGGAGACCCAGCCGGTGACGGTGGATTATGAGAATGTGCACTTTACCGTATGCGGGGTAGAGGAGCGCAGAATTGAACGGATAAAGGCAGAAGTTAAAGTATGACAGAACAGGTAATCACCTTTGAAGCGATGGAACAGGCAGCCAACCTGTTTGGCAGCTTCGATGAAAATATAAAACTGTTGGAGCGGGAGTATGGCGTGACCATCACCTGCCGTGGCGCAGACCTGAAGGTGGTGGGCGACGCAGAGAATGTGGCCGCCGCTGCCCGGGCGCTGAACGGGCTGCTGACCTTAATTAACAAAGGCGAGCAGCTGACGGAGCAGAATGTGCGCTATGTGATCTCGCTGGTGGGCGAGGGCAACGAGGATGTGCTCTCCTCTATGACTACGGACTCGGTGTGCGTCACCGCCAAGGGCCGCCCGGTCAAGCCAAAGACCGTGGGCCAAAAGCGGTACTGCGAGTCCATTGCCAAGAACACCATCACCTTTGGCGTAGGCCCGGCCGGTACAGGCAAGACCTATTTGGCCGTGGCTATGGCGGTCACCGCCTTTCGCGCCAAAGAGGTGGACCGGATCATTTTGACCCGCCCGGCGGTGGAAGCGGGGGAGAAGCTGGGGTTCCTGCCCGGCGACCTGCAAAGCAAGGTAGACCCGTACCTGCGCCCGCTGTATGACGCGCTGTTTGATATGCTGGGGGCAGAGAGCTTTCAGCGCTACCAGGAGCGGGGCGCCATTGAGGTGGCGCCGCTGGCCTATATGCGCGGGCGCACCCTGGACGACAGCTTTATCATTCTGGACGAAGCCCAGAACACCACGCCGGAGCAGATGAAAATGTTTTTGACCCGCCTGGGGTTCAACTCCAAAATGGTGGTCACCGGCGACATTACCCAGATCGACCTGCCGGAGGGCAAGCGCTCCGGGCTGGTAAAGGTGATGGACATTCTAAAGCATGTAGACGATATTGAAATTCATAAATTCAGCCAGAAGGATGTGGTGCGCCACCGGTTGGTGCAGGACATTATTCGGGCGTATGAGAAATATGAGGAGAAAAACAAGTAATGGAATCTGTAAAAGTGGTCATTTCAAACGATCAAAAGGCAGTGAAGGTGCCTACCGGTATTCGGTTGCTGATCCGCCGTTGTTGCCACGCTGTGCTGGAACTGGAGCATTTTGAGGGCAGCGCGGAGGTGAGCGTGCGCTTTGTGGATAACGAACAGATCCGTGCGCTGAACAAAGAATATCGAAACATTGACAGAGAGACGGATGTGCTCAGCTTCCCTCTGGGGGAGGACGGTGTGTACGACATTAACCACGACACCGGCGCCAAGCTGCTGGGCGATATTGTGATCTCTATGGAGAAAGCCATGGAGCAGGCAGAGCTGTACAATCACCCCTTGCAGCGGGAGATCGGCTTTTTGACCGTCCATTCCATGCTGCACCTGCTGGGCTACGACCATGAGCAGGGCGGGCTGGAAGAAGTGCGTATGCGCGAAAAGGAAGAAACCGTGCTGACCCAAATCGGCTGGAAGCGGGACAGCAGCTACTATATGGGAGACGAGTAATGACCCGATCTGCATTTATCGCCATTATCGGCAAGCCCAATGTGGGCAAATCCTCCATCTTGAACCGGCTTACCGGCAGCAAGATCGCCATTGTGTCCTCTAAGCCCCAGACCACCCGCACCAAGATCATGGGCGTACTGACCCGGGAAGAGGTACAGCTGGTGTTTACGGACACCCCCGGTTTTCACCACGCTCACAACAAGCTGGGCGAACACATGAACCAGGCGGTGGGCGACACCGTAGGCGGCGTGGACGCCTGCCTGTTCGTGGTGGAGCCTAAGGGCGAGCTGAACGACAAAGAGCAGGAACTGCTGGCTATGTGCAAAAAGCAGCGCCTGCCGGTGATCCTGGCCATTAACAAAATCGATATGCTGCGGGACAAGACGGAATTGGCCCCCCGCATTGGCCAACTGGCCGGGCTGTATGACTTTGCGGCAGTGGTGCCTTGCAGTGCCCAGACCGGCGAGGGTATGCAGGACCTGCTGACGGAGATGGAGCGCCTGGCGCTGCCGTCGCCCCACTTCTTCCCGGACGATACCTTAACGGATCAGCCGGAGCGGGTACTGGCGGCGGAGATGATCCGGGAGAAGATCCTGCGCCTGATGGACAAGGAGATCCCCCACGGCATTGCCGTTGCCATTGAGAAGATGAAGGAGCGCCCGGACGGCAGCTGCCTGGATGTGGACGCCACCATTTACTGTGAGCGGGAGAGCCACAAGGGTATGGTCATCGGCAAGGGCGGCGCTATGCTCAAGAAGATCGCCACATTTGCCCGCCAGGATATGGAGCGCTTTTTCGGGATCAAGGTCAATCTGCACACCTGGGTCAAGGTGAAAGAGGATTGGCGCAACCGGGAGGGCCTGATCCACAACTTCGGCCTGGATAACGAATAAATTGAATTTTTGCCGCTGCGGCGCCGGATTTTGCCCTTGGGTGAATTTGGCACAAATGGCGCTCCCGGCATAGGATACAATAAAAACGGTGATCCTATGTCAATGGCAGAGAACAGCTGGCAACAGTTTGTACAAACCGGCCGTGTGGCCGATTATTTGAAATACAAGGAAGAGGAACGACAAGAGGGGCATGAACAGTACCACCAAAGGGTTAGTGATACGGGAGCAGACCACCGGGGAGAATGATCGCCTGGTGACTTTGCTGACGGCGGACCACGGGCTGGTGCGTGCGTTTGTGCGGGGCGGCAAGCAGCTGAAAAATCGGCGTGCTGCCGCCACCTCTCTTTTTTGTTACGGCGAGTTTGCCCTGTACCGTGGGCGAGACGCCTATACGGTAGACAGTGCGGCACCCATTGAGGTGTTTTTTGGTCTGCGGCAGGATATTGACCGGCTGGCGGCCGCCCAGTATTTTGCCCAGCTCAGCTACGAATTGGCGGCGGAGGAACAACCGGCGCCGGAATTGCTGCGCCTGCTGCTGAACACCCTGCACCTATTGTGCAAGGGCACCAAGCCGCTGGTGCAGATCAAGGCGGTGTTTGAACTGCGCGCCCTGTCCATCTCCGGCTATATGCCCAACATTTTGGCCTGCGCCAACTGCGGCACTTATGAAACGCCGGTGATGTACTTTGATGTGGACGGGGGCTGCATTTACTGCGAGAATTGCCCCAAGGCAGGCGCCGTGGCGGTGCCCAAGACGGTAATGACCGCCGTGCGCTACATTTGCCTGACGGAGCCGGGGCGTATCTTTGGCTTTGCCCTGGTGCCGGAGCAGATGGCGCTGCTGGGCCGGGTGACGGAGCAGTACACTCTGCGGCGGCTGGACCGGCGCTTTACCACACTGGAATTCTATAAATCCCTGCAAGCCGGGGGTACGACTACATAGCAATGATGGATAAAGATATGGATAAGAATTTGCAAACCTTGGAACTGGATAAGGTGCTTGCCCTATTGGCGGAACAGACCACCTGTGACGACGCCAAAGAGGCGGCACTGGCGCTGCGCCCTGCGGCAGACCCGGGGGAGATCGCTCTCCTGCTGGATCAGACGGAGGACGCTTTTTCTATGCTGGCCCGGTTCGGCGCGCCGTCCTTTGGCGGGCTGCGCAATGTAAACGGTCCGTTGCAGCGGGCGGCAGCCGGCGGGTGCCTGAATATGACGGAGCTGCTGCAAGTGGGCGACACCCTGCGGGCGCTGCGTATTCTGGACGACTGGCACGGCCATTTGGCGGGTACGCACTCGTCCCTGAATTTCTTTTTTGACGGCATTACGGTGAATAAATATTTGGAGAACCGGATCTTCACCTGCATTGTCAGCCCGGAGGAGATGGCAGACAAGGCCTCCGAGGAGCTTTACGATATTCGGCGGAAGATCAAGGCCAAGGCGGCGGCCATTCGCCAGCGGCTGGACGGTATGATCCACTCCACCCATTACCAGAAATTCCTGCAAGAGCCTATCGTCACCCAGCGTGGCGGGCGCTTTGTGGTGCCGGTGAAGGCGGAGCACCGGGGCGAGGTGCCCGGGCTGGTGCACGACACCTCCTCCAGCGGCGCTACGGTGTTTATCGAACCGGCGGCGGTGGTGGACGCCAACAATGATATTAAGGTATTAGAGGGCCGGGAGCGGGAAGAGGTGCAGCGTATTCTCTTTGAGCTGTCCGCAGAGGCGGGCACTTTTGCAGAGAGCGTGCGCCACAGCTACGATAGCGCGGTGCGGCTGAACCTGATTTTTGCCAAGGCACACCTGGCGTACCAAATGAAAGCCGCTCGTCCCCAGCTGAACACCGAGGGCGTAACGGATCTGAAAAATGCCCGCCACCCGCTGATCGACAAGGAGCGGGTGGTGCCGGTGCATATTACCCTGGGCACGGACTATGACACCCTGGTGATCACCGGCCCTAACACCGGCGGCAAGACGGTGACCTTAAAGACCCTGGGTCTGCTGACGGCTATGGTGGGCTGCGGGCTGCTGATCCCGGTATCGGACGGCAGCAAGCTGGCGCTGTACCGCCAAATTTTAGTGGACATTGGCGACGAACAGAGCATTGCCCAAAACCTGTCCACTTTCTCCTCCCACATGGTGAATATCATTGATATTATGGGCAAGGCGGACGAGAACTCCCTGGTGCTGATCGACGAGTTGGGTGCCGGTACGGATCCTATCGAGGGCGCGGCACTGGCGGTGTCTGTGATCGAATATCTGCGCCAAAAGGGGGCGCACATTGCCGCCACCACTCATTATGCGGAGCTGAAAGCCTATGCGCTGGATACCCCCGGGGTCAGCAACGGCTGCTGCGAGTTTGATGTGGAGACCCTGCGGCCCACCTATCGGTTGCTGATCGGCGTGCCCGGTCGGTCCAACGCCTTTGCCATTACGGAGCACCTGGGTATGGACCCGGCGGTGGTGCAGGCGGCCAAGGAGATCGTCGGCTCGGAGAACCGGCAGTTTGAGTCTGTGCTGGAGAACCTGGAGAGTGCCCGCAAGGCCCTGGACGAGGAGCGGGCAGCGGCAGCCAAGGAGCGGCAAGAGGCGGAGCGGCTGGCAGCCAAGGCCAGAGAAGAAAAATCCAAGATCGACACCCTGCGGGATCGAGAACTGGACAAGGCCAAGCGAGAGGCAGAGCGGCTGGTAGAGGCCGCCAAGCGCACTTCCTCGGACTTCCTGCTCCAGCTGGAGAAGCTGAAGAAAGAGCAGACCGCCACCAATGCCACGGAACTGGCCCGCAAGACCCGGCGAGAGATCAAAAACCGTCTGGGCGAACTGGACGATATTGTGAACCCCAACCGGCTGAACACCGATTGGGACACGGACTATAAATTGCCCCGCCCCTTGCAGGTAGGGGACCATGTGCTCATCAAGGGCATTGGTGAGGGCGATGTGCTGGAACTGGGCAGCAAGATCCTGGTGTCCTCCGGTATGCTGAAAACCCGAGTAAAGTCGGCAGACCTGCGCCTGCTGCCGCCGAACAAGAAGAAAGCACCTGCCACCGGCCAGCGCACCCTGCGGCGCACCACCTCCCGGGCAGACGCGGATGTGAAGACCGAGCTGGACCTGCGGGGCCAGACAGTAGAGGAAGCCCTGGGCAACCTGGGTTTGTTTATTGACAAGTGCGTGCTCAATAACATATCCGAGGTGCGCATTATCCACGGCAAAGGCACCGGCGCGCTGCGTGCCGCCGTGCAGGAAGAACTGCGCCACCACCCCAATGTGGCGGAGTACCGGCTGGGGGTGTACGGTGAGGGCGAGAACGGCGTGACCATTGCCAAACTCAAGTAGCCCTTATATATAAACATACTATAATATAGCGATCTGCACAGCGTTTGAGCCGCTCGGCTCCGGCGCTGTGTATTTTTTTATTGGTACGGTGTCGCATAACTTTTGCGGTCAAAAATTAAATTTTTGAAAAATCCGGTAAAAGCGACTCGACGGAAAATTTCCACGGCGCGGGGCGTTTCCTACAAAATATAGAGTGCGGCAACTATATCTTGTGGTGCGGCAGGGGAGCGGCACCAAAAAGTCGGCGGTTTTCCTTTGGTGATTTTTACAAAAATGGGGCCGGATTTTCTGTCATTTTGCACAATGAAAAAAATTCCAAAGAACTTCAAAAAAAGCCTTGACAGCAGGGGCTCTATATAATATAATAT
>CAVIFY010000059.1:0-8724 GCA_963642245.1 Bifidobacteriaceae bacterium
CAGTTAGGCAGTTCACCATATACAAATGGCATACTCTATCACAGCAAAGCGACAAATCAAAAGAAGTGATGATTAAGTGACCGTTCAGTAAAAAAGCGACGGCTGTGCATTAAAAAAGCAGCAGGCTTTCACCTGCTGCTCTCTGCGCTTATTTTGAATAAACGGACAATACGGTCTCCGCCCGACGGCGCACACTGTCGATCAGACTTTGCGGCTCCAGCACCTGCACACGACCGCCGTACTGCATCAGCCAGCTGACCACACCCTCGCTGACCGCCGCCTTGATGGTGGTCTCAAAGTGGTCGCCGTCCACCGCGTGAATGGGAATGGCGGTGCCAAAGCGGTCCACCATTTCCTCCAGGGTGTCCAGATTGCAAAGCAGGCGCACCGGCGCAGTCTCGCCGGAGAACATATTGAACATCTTGGCGGCATAGTCCGCCGTGTCGAACCGGCCCTTGTACTCACTGACCTCCTCCACCGGCCGTGCCTTTTGGCTCAGGGGTGTGATCCGGCGCATACGGTCCAGGCGCAGGTTCATCAAATTGTCGTATTTTTCGTTATTACAAACCAAATAATAGTGGTCGTCCTTCCAGATCAGCGCATAGGGCGACACGGTAAAGATCTTCTCCCGAAAGGTCTTTTTGTTCTTCGGGTCCACTGCCCGGCGCTTGTAGGCGAACTTCACCTTGCAGCCGTCGCTGATGGCCTGGTGGAGATTGTCGATGATATAGTAGATCTCCTCGTTGGAGCACTTATTTTCCGTTTGGCAATACACCTGACGCACCAGACTCTCTGCCTGCCCGGCGGAGAGCAGACTCTCCAGCTTCTGCACCAGCTTTTCCGTCTTCATGGGCGTAATAAAACCGGCGGACTGCACCGCGTCCATCAGCATACGCACCTCTGCCAGTTCAAAGGTGCGCCCGGCCAAGTAGAACCCCCGGCGGGGATAATCCGTGCGGCACACATCGTAGCCCACTTCCTGTAAAGCCTTAATATCCGCATAAATGGATTTGCGCTCGCACTGCATACCGTAGTCGGTCTGTAATCGTTCGATCAGATCCGTGGCAGACAGCGGATTTTCCTCATCGCTGTACTGCTGGAGCATCTGCAAAATGCGAAGTGTTTTTAACTTTGAAGTCTGCAAGCAAAATCTCCCCCTATTTTATGGGTATTGTACCACAAAAGGGACAGTGATGCAAGGCCTAAGGCAAATTTGGCACGATTTGTCGAAAAACAGGGCAGCAATCGGCAGCGCCGGAGGTGCCGTCCTCCCGCATCACCACAATGGCATAGCGGGGGTCGTCATAGGGATACACCCCGGCAAAATAGGTATTGAGCACTTCCCTGCCCTGCACATACCGGCCGGACTGGGCGGTGGCAGTCTTGCCTGCACTGCGACCCCGATAATCTGCCGCCTTGCCGGTGCCCTCTGCCACCACCGTGCGCATATAGGCAAGCAATTTCTTTGCATTTTCCGGCTGCATGACCCGGCGTGGCTCCGCCGTTGCCTTGCCGGTCAAGTCCGGCGACCGATACACGCCGCCCCCGGCAATGGCCGCCACGCAGCGGGCAAAGTGCAGTGGGGTGTCCGTCAACTTCCCCTGCCCAAAGCCCAGTAATGCCAGCTGGCCGGGAGAGGCCAGCACAGACAGGGACGGCAGCCGCCCGGCAGCGCTCTGGAAGTCCTTATACAGTACCACCGGCGTACCAAAGCCAAAATCCAGTCCCGTTTGGTACAGCCGCCCGGCGCCCAACTTCTGTGCCAGCTGCACAAAGTAGCAGTTGCAGGAATGAGCCAGCGCCTGCTCCATAGTCTGCCGCCCGTGCACCCGGCCGTTTTGGCAACGATAGACCGTATCGCCCACTTTGATTTTGCCTTTACAAGTATAGACCGGCTGCAAATCCGCCTCCAATGCTGCGGCGGCCACGATTAGCTTAAAGATCGAGCCGACGGCATACGGAGACAGCGCCCGGTTATAGTAGTCCGCAGGCGCACTATACACGGCCCGCACCTGCCCGGTGGGCACATCCAGCACCACCACGGCGCCAGTTTTGATCGACCCGGCCGCCTGTTCCACCGTCTTTTGTATCTCCAGATCCAGCGTGGTCCGCATAGTGGCGGGAGCACCGGTGCGGTCTGTTTGTTCCGTCATGGTATCGCCGGAGAGCACCCGCCCCATAGCGTCGGTGGCGAAGTTCAATTTTTTCTCCGCAGTAACGGCGGTATATTGCCCCAGCCCGCCGCTGGCACTGTCCAGCAGCTGGCGGGCGTGGAGGGTGGCGCTATCCCGCACCGTGCGCTGCATTATGATAATATCGCTTGTATCCGCCTTGGCAGCCACCGGCTCCAGCACCGGGTAGCCCTTTTGCAGTTCCTTGGCAATGCGCCGCACATCGGCAGGCGCAAACAGGCGGGTCAACTCCCGCAGGCAGCCCTGGGTCGGGCGGATCACAGCCACCCATTCCTTGCGGGTGCCGCCCATGGAGCGCCCCCGGCGGTCTGTAATATCCGTATAGCGCTGCTCTAAGGTCAGGGTATAGCTGTTATAGCTTTGACCCACGGCAAAATCGCCGCTGCGCGCCACATACAGCACCCGCCCGCACACGGCGGTCAGCAAAAGGCACATAGCCAGTGAAAATGCGTGGAGCCGTCTGCCCATAAAAAATACACCCCCGGTGTAGTATGCACATCAGGGGTGCAAAAAATGCGTATTCCGTTTAGTCCTCGTCCCGCTTGCGGCGCAAAATGGCATCCGGCGATACCGGGCGGTCCACCGCAAAGGAATAGACCTCCGTGGCCTTATTGGCCACCTCCGTATGGGTGCCGTCCGCCTCTCGCACCAGGTCACGGACGGTGAGAGTATAGGGCTTTTGCCCCGGCTCCAGCGCCTCCAGAGTATCGCCCTCAAAAAAGCGATTGCGCTGGTCCACGATCAGCCGGTCTCCCTGCCGATCCCGGTACAGGGCGCACACATCCCAGCCCCGCACATAGCCGCCGGTGTTCAGTTCCTGCCCATTCTTCAGCGGACCAAAGTTAAAGCCGGTGGTGTAGACCCGATGGCTCATCTTCTCCATCTCTGCCAGCACCCAGTCCGGCACGCGGAAGTCCGGGGTCGGGTGGGCGTAATACGCGTCCAGCGCCTGCCGATAGGCGTGAGTCACCACGGCGGTATAATAGGCGCTCTTGGCGCGGCCCTCGATCTTAAAGGAGTCCACCCCGGCAGCCACCAGCTCCGGGATATGCTCGATCATACACAGGTCCTTGGAATTGAAAATATAAGTGCCGTTCTCCTCCTGGTTGATGGGGAAATACTGGCCCGGTCGGGTCTCCTCCATCAGGTGGTACTTCCAGCGGCAAGGCTGGGCACAGTCGCCACGGTTGGCGTCCCGCCCTACCATATAATCCGAGAGAATACACCGGCCGCTAAAGCTCATACACATAGCGCCGTGGACAAAGGCCTCGATCTCCAACTCCGGGGGCGTATGGTCTCGGATCATCTTGATCTCGTCCAGCGAAAGCTCTCTTGCGGTAACGATCCGCTTGGCGCCCATTTGGTAAAAAGCATTGGCCGCCGCGTAATTGACGATCCCCGCCTGGGTGGAAATATGCACCTCCACCTCCGGCGCCGCCTGCTTGGCAATAGCCAGCACGCCCATATCCGCAATGATAAAGGCGTCCACCCCTGCGTCTTTGGCGCTGCGGAGGAATTCCGGCAGTGCGTCCAGCTCATAGCTGCGGGGCAAAGTGTTGCAGGTCAAATACAGCTTTTTACCGGCAGCGTGCACCAGCTTGCAAGCCGCTTGCAGCTGCGCCGGGTCAAAATTAGACGGGTTGGAGCGCATACCGAACTGCGTTCCGCCCACATACACTGCGTCTGCACCGAACTTGACTGCCAATTCCAGCCGTTCCATATCCCCTGCCGGGGACAACAACTCTACCCGCTTCATCATGCAGCCAGGTAGGGGGCGTAGGTCTGTATCTTCTGCTTAAACTCGGCATAAGTCTTGGCGGTGTACAGGTTGCCCTTGGTGTCGTGGAAGAAGTAATAATAGCCGGTATCCGACGGGTGCAGCGCCGCCTGAATGGCCGCTTTACCCGGGTTACAAATGGGACCGGCCGGCAGACCCACCACCGTGGAGGTGGTCTGGGTGTTGTAGTAGTCCATATAATAGTCCGCCGTGTGGGCGCTGGTAGAGGACAAATTGGGCTTTACAAAGTTGGTAATGTAGTCCGAGGTGGACTGGCAGCCCAGGGACGGGAAGTTGGTCTTGTCGCTCAGGCGATTGTGAATGACGGAGGAGATGGTTTTCATCTGCTTCTCGCTGCCGGCCTCTTTTTGAATGATAGAGGCAATGGTCATCACTTCATACATAGAGTAGCCCAGCTTTTTGGCCTGGGCGCGGTCTTTCTCGGAGATCTTGCTGTCGCCGTTAGACAGGAATTTCTTCACCACGCTGGAGGCGTTCTCCCCTACAAAGAACTCGTAGGTATCCGGGAACATAAAGCCCTCCAGACGGTACGGCACATGTTCATTGGCCTTTAAGTCCGCCACCATGGAGTAGGTAAACTCCGTGGAGTCGATCACGGACAGCAGCGCCGTTTTGTCGCACACATCGTTCTCCGCCAATTTATTGACGATCTCCGGCACGGTCATACCCTCCGGGAAGATCAGGGTCACCGTCTCCGAAGTGGCAGAGGAGCCCTGCAAGGTCTGGAGCATACCCTCCAGGCCCATTTTGCCGTTTAAGTAATACACCCCTGCCGGGTACGGTCCGCCGATGGGGTCGTTGAGCACCTTGTCGTGCAGGGTGGCAAACAGCTTGCAAAAGCCCTTGCACTTGATCAGCCCCTGGTCCGCCAGCAGGTCGATGGCGTCGGAAGCGGTCTTGACCTCCTCCTGCATAGACACGGTGACAGTGGACTTGGTCTTGGTGATAGCCAAAATGTCGTTCATACAGAACACGGCGTACACGGACAGGGCCATGGACACCACGATCACCACAATAAAGAACACATAAGTGGACTTAACGCCATTGCCCTTTTTCACCGGTTTGCGCTTGGTGCCCACCGGCGTGGTGCGGGGGGTGCGCTCCTGCACACCGTTGGAGAAGTAGTAATCCCCTTTGCCGCTAAGCTCCGAGGGGTTAATGCCGTTCTCTCGCTGGTTCAAATCTCTGTTTTCATTCATACGCTGCTCCTTGCTCCACGGCGAACACCCGGTCCTCCGTAGCGATCTGCTGCACCGGCAGGTCATAGTCCCCCACCGGCAGGCAGTCCTGCAAAAAATCATCATAGCAAAGCCCCAGGGTCACCCCACGGAATTTTGCCAAAAATCGGTCATAGTACCCCTTGCCGTAGCCCAGCCGATACCCTTTGCCGTCAAAGCAAAGGCCCGGCACCAGGCACAGGGCCTGACCGTCTAAATCCATATTGTACCCGGGTGCGGTCAATGCCGGCTCTCGCACGCCAAAGCTGCCGCTTTCCAATTCTTCCAGCGCCTGCACCCGGTAAAAGGCCATTTGCCCGGCATTGTCCAGGCAGCGGGGCAAATAAAGCGCCTTGCCCTCTGCCAGCGCCCGGCGCAGAATGCCGTCCGTCTGTATCTCCTCCGGCAGGGCGGCATAGCCTAAAAGCACACTTGCCTGCCGATAGGCGCTGCTATCCAGTACCCGGCGGGCAATGGCGGCGTCCGCCGCGGCTCTGTCTGTCTTTTCCCGCCGCCGCTGCCGAAATGTGCGGCGCAGGTCACCCTTTACGGACATTGAATGGTCTTGCGCACATTGGCGGCCATTTCCCGGCCCTCCAGTTGGCACACGATCTCCAGCCCAAAGTCCACAGCCACACCGGCGCCCTTGGCGGTGATAAAGTCACCGTCGCACACCACATGCTTTTTGGAAATGGTAGCGCCGGTCAACTCCTGCTCAAAGCCGGGAAAACAAATGGCCTCCTTCTCATTGAGCAGACCCTTGTGGCCCAAAATGGACGGCGCGGCGCAAATGGCGCAGATCAGCGCGTTGCGCTCTGCGGCCCGGTCAATGGCGTCCTGCACCACCGGGCTTTTTTCCAAATTCTTGGTGCCGGGCATACCGCCGGGCAGCACAATGGCGTCTACATCCTTAAAGCGAAAGGCTTTGTCCGTAATGTCGCAGGTAACGCTGACCCCGCAGGACGCGGTGATCACGCTGCCGCCCACGCCAACGGTCATTACGCCGATCTTGGCCCGGCGCAGCATATCCACCGGCGCCAACGCCTCGATCAGTTCAAATCCGTCCGCTAAAAACACATAAACCATAGTTATGTAACCTCCGTTAATCCATATACAGGCCAAAATAGCCCGGGGGCAACGCCCGGCGGCTCCACAGCATACCCACCGGCTCGGTGGTCAGCGCATTGCCGCTTTTTTGGATATATTCGCAAATCTGACCGTCCCGCACAGCGGCGATCCCGTCGTCCTTGCAATAAAAGCTGCCGTCCAGCAGCACATTCTCCCGGTACAGGTAGTCGCTGTCTGCCAGCTCCACCGCAGGCATTGGCGACCAGGCACGGCGGCGATCAAAATACGCCTGCGCCGTTGCCCGCTGCCAGCTGCTATCCAGCTGTGTCGGCACAGCGGTGCCAAACAGCAGGGGCTGAAAGCCGAATTTGGCATACACATCAAAAAGATACGCCTCTGCCGGCACCAAACATAGAAAATCATAATCCAATGCCTGGGAATAGTCAATACATTTTTGCATAAAGCCCTGTTTTCTATACGCCGGGTGGGTGGCTACCGCATACACATAAGCCCCCCGCTGCCCGTTATAGGTACAGTCCAGCAAAAACAGCATAGACACCAGCCGCTCCCCCACAAAGGCGCCTACGCAGCGCTTGTGGCGGCAGTTGTCCAAAAAGAAATGGATATACTCCGCGTCGTCCTCAAACACCCGGTGCCAAAGGTCAACGATCTGTGCGGTATCGTCCGTAAATTCAACTTTCGTCAACATAGGTCGCCACGCACTTCTCCAGGAAGATCTCCGGGTGGTAGGACTGCTTGGCCTTGCGCAGACCCTCCAGTCCTAAGTCCTCTTCCCGGTTCACATAGGTATAGCCGCTCAGGCACTGCCGGGTGAATTCCTGATTGATAATAGGGAACGCCCCGCGCATATCCGCAGGCGCCTTTTCAAAGTGAGTCACAAAGCAGTCCTTGCTGTGGGCCTCGCCCATGGTGTAGGCGATCACCTTGCCGTCTACCCGGATCAGCCCGCCTACAAAGCCCAGCGCCTTGTAGTTGTCAAAGGCGGAGAGCACCGCCTCGAACTCCAGGGAGAACTCGGCGTCTTCCTCCTTTTGCTCCGTTTGGTCTTTCTCGTCGATCCAGCTGGTGTGCAGGGCAATGCACTCCCCCACATTCTCCGGGGTGAGCACCTCAAACTGCCAATCCGGGTACGCCTTCTTAAAGTAGGTGATGTGCCCCCGCTTGCCGTGGTACTTTTTGCCGGACAGGTTGGCCATCTTCTCTACACTGTAAATATAATCGTTATAATCGTCAGAATATGCGTAGTTGAATTTTCCCGGGAAATGGGCGTCCAGCAGTTCTTTATAGCTGGAGGTCACGCCGAACATTTGGAACGGCACGCCGTTGGCTGCCGCGTCCTGCCGGAGCACCTGCACCGCGTCGGCAAAATCACCGGTGCCCACCGGGGGCGAATAGGCAATGTCCGCGCCCCGACCGTAACGGATCAGCAAAAAGTCCTTGTAATGGCAAATGCGGGTCACATAAGCCGTGCGCCACACAAAGATGTTGCCGAATGTGTACTCGCAGTTCATACTGTGGGCATGGGCCAGGCACTGATCCACCCATGGTTTGTCCGTGATCTCCGGTTCTTTGAAATCAACCATAAATGTGTTAATCTCCTTTGTTCTCTTTGCGCTGCAACTTGCGCTTTTCGCCGTTTGGCTCCACCACATAGGTGTTTTCCAGTTGACCCACCAAGCTCCGCTTAAATGAGTCGATATAGCGGCGGCGCAGCGCAGCCTGTTCTTCCTTTTCCGCCGGGGTCAGGCCCTCCGGCGTTTTGGCCTTGCGGGCCAGCGCGTTAATGCGCTCTATTTCTTCCGGTTTCATCAGTCCAAAAAGTCCTTTAATTTCTTACTTCTGCTGGGGTGGCGCAGTTTGCGCAGGGCCTTGGCCTCGATCTGGCGAATACGCTCACGGGTCACATTGAATTCCTTGCCCACTTCCTCCAGGGTCTTGGGGTTGCCGTCCTCCAGGCCAAAGCGCAGGCTCAGCACCTTTTCCTCTCTGGGGGTCAGGGTCTTGAGCACATCGGCCAGCTGCTCCTTGAGCAGGCTCATAGAGGCGGCGTCTGCCGGGGCCAGCGCGTCATCGTCCGGGATAAAGTCGCCCAAATGGCTGTCCTCCTCCTCGCCGATGGGGGTCTCCAAGGACACCGGCTCCTGCGCCACACGCAAGATCTCCCGCACCTTGTCCACCGGCATTTCCAAATACTCGGAGATCTCGTCGGCGGTAGGCTCACGCCCGTTCTGGTGCAGCAGCTGGCTGTTGGCTTTCTTTACTTTATTGATGGTCTCCACCATGTGCACGGGAATACGAATGGTGCGGGCCTGGTCCGCAATGGCGCGGGTAATGGCCTGGCGGATCCACCAGGTGGCGTAAGTAGAGAACTTAAAGCCCTTGGTGTAGTCGAACTTGTCCACCGCTTTAATCAGGCCCAGGTTGCCCT
>CAVIFY010000060.1:0-8686 GCA_963642245.1 Bifidobacteriaceae bacterium
CACCTAACCGGTGCCCGTCCCCTCTGTCGCTGCGCGACATCTCCCCGCACTGCGGGGAGTCACCCTTTGCAAGGGAGCCATAAAGGTTGTGAAACAAAGCCCCCCTTGCAAAGGGGGGAGCGGCGTAGCCGCAGGGGGGATTGCGCCGAAGGCGGATTATGTAGGGCACGAAGCCCACATCGTGCATTACATCGGTTACAGAATTCCCGTAGGGCGGGGGCTTGCTCCCGCCGTTCTTTATGCACATCAATATATAAAAACCACCCCGGTTGATCCGAGGTGGTTTCTTTTTGTTTATCACGATTTTTACTTCTCTACCACTTTGCCGCCGTTGTTGGCAGAGGCATAGCCGATCCAGCTGCGGCCGGGGTTCAGCTTTAAGGGCTGACCGTCGGTGGTGGTCAGGGACAGCTTGCCGTCCTTTTTGCTCCACTTGATCTCGGTGTAGGTGCCCTGAGAAGCCAGCACGCCCTTGCCACCGGCCAGGTCGTAGTTGCAGTAGGTCTCGCCCTTGCCGCTGCCCTTGTAATTGGCCTTGGTGGTGTAAGAGGTGTTGTCAAACAGCACGATCAGGTTCTTCATCTTTACATCGGTCTCATAATCGGTGCTGTGGTACATCTGGTCGTCGCTCTTGTAGGTCCAGTCCCGGGTGCGGGTGCGGCTGGAGAAGGTCAGCGCCAGTGCGTTGCAGGCGTCGTCGCCCACGGCGGTGGCTTTTTCGTTAAAGTCAAAGGTGGTAAACTTGGACTCGTTGACCGCGGTGCGGATCTTCTGCTCTTTCAGGGCAGAGGCAATCTTTTTGCCCCGCAGCACGCCGGTGTGCTCGCTGGCAACATTGCGGGTCTGGTCCCTGGTAAACAGGTCCACCTTGCCGCTGTAAGTCATTTGGTTAATGTGGTCCACATTGTCCTGGGCAAACACCGTGTTGGCGCCTACATAGCTACCTTTGCTCTTGCTCTGGCCCCAGTGGATAAAGATGGCGTCAAACATCTCGGAAAAGCGAATGTACGGCGGACGGGCGCTGCGCATGGGGCCTACCTTGTCCGGCACAGAGGTGTAGTCGGCAAAGAGCCACAGCATACGGGTCTCGCCGCCTTCCACTTCGCCCTCTACGATAATGTCCGGGGCGTTGATCCCCCACTGGGGACGGGCGGCCTGGGCGTTCTCTACCACCAGGGCTACCGGGCGCTTGCCTACCGCGTCCTCGTTGTAGTCGCTCTCACCGGTAAAGGGGTTCACCACAGCCACCGGTGCCTCGGTTGTGGCCTCGGTGGTGGCGCTGGACACGCCGGAGGTAGGCTCCTCGTTCTTACCGCGCACCACGCCAAAGTAAATGCCCAGGGCCACGGCGATCACAACCACAACGGCCACTACGGCAATAATGATCTTCTTCTGCTTATCGTTCTTTTTCATTTCTTCCTCCGGGTATTCATCGTCACCAAGGGGACGGGTCGGGGGCGTGTAGACCGCCTCTGCCCGGGACTCCTCTGCGTCGGAGAATACATTGGTATATACATCTTCTCTGCCGTCTGCGGTGGGCGTGGCCTCCGGCATAGCGGGGGCGGCCGGTGCTTCCTCTGCCGTATCAGTTGGCAGGGTGGGGTCCTCCGGTGCAGGCGCTGGGGCGTCTGCTCGGTCAAACAGCGGCATATCTACGGTTTGGGGCGGCTCCGGCGCTGCGGGCGCAGGGGCGGGCTCGTCCTCTGTGTGCGGGTTTTGGCGGTTCCGAATTTCATTCAGAATATCATCCAGTTCATCGGAATCGTGCATAAAACTCCTCCTCTCACAACAATATCATCACCTTATTTTACCATATCCGCCGTCGGATTTCACTATATTTTTTGATTTTTATTGATTTGGCAGGGGCATTATAGTAAAATAGGAGCCACGGAGGGACCTTTTTATGGCAAAAACAATCCCTATGATCATTACAAATTCGGATATTTTGGTAAAGGACCGGGACACGGACGATTTTAAGACCTTCTCCCTGCCGGGCACGCCGGTGGTGGCCAATATTCCCTTTTATCATCATTATGCCGCCAAGATCAGCGAGACCCAGCATTACTTTAAGGAATTCATCAAGAGTATGTACGGCAAAAAGCTGTCCAAGAATATTTTGGCTATCCTGGTGCCGGACGATACCACCGCGCTGGAGTCCATTTTTATCAACGAGCTGTTCCTGAATTCCGACGCCTGCAAGGCGGTGGCCCAGATGAAGATGGGACAAGCCCTCTCTAAGACGGACGAAAGCTATGTGAGTATCTCCAAATCCGGGCGCAACCTGGCGCTGCTGTATGTGAAGAACAACGAGGTGATCGTCAGCCGGTATTATGACGCAGACGCCTACGACCCGGCGGTGGTCAAGGCGGACGCTGCAAGGCTGCATATTGATATTGAATATAAGCAAGTGCCGGTGTATGTGAATAATTTTAATATGAATATGGACGAGTTCTTTGATATGGGAACGGTGATCTCGCCCAAGGATTTTATGGAAAAAATTGCCGCCGTGGATGTGGCCAAGCTGTGAGTAAATACAACGCCCCTGTGCAAACTATTACCGGTGCCGCGGCACCGATCGCACAGGGGTGATTTTTTTATGTCAAAGAAGAGCAAACAAGAAAGACGGCAACGAAAGGGCAAGGAAGTCATTGACCTGACCTCCTATATCAGCCCGGAGATGGTGCAGGCAGATGTGGACGGCAGCTACACCGGCGTGCCCCGGGAGACCTATTATGAGGACATTCCCGAGGAGCCGGTACAGGACGCGGACGATCTGTAAAGTGCCAAAAAAGCGCATTGCAAGCCTTGCAATGCGCTTTTCTCTTCTTGCTTATTTCTTCTTGAACTTGTCAAAAAAGCCTTCTTTAGGCGGGTTCTTGGGGGGCGTGTAGCTTTTGTCAAAGGCACGCAGCAGTTCCTTTTGCTCGTGGGTCAGGCCGGTGGGAATATCCACAATGATCTGTACATATTCGTCGCCCTTGCCTACGCTGTTCAGCCGCTGAATACCCTTGCCCTTGAGCTTAAACACGGCGCCCGGCTGTGTGCCGGCGGGCATACTGTACTTCACATCGCCGTCCAGGGTGGGCACTTGCAGTTCTGCGCCCAGAGTAGCCTCGGTAATGCTCACATGCTTGTTGTACCACACATTAAAGCCGTCCCGGGTGAAGTCCTTGTGCTTCTTGATCCGCACTTCAATGTGCAGATCACCGGCAGGGCCGCCGTTCATACCCGCGTCGCCGTTGCCGCGCACGGTCACGATCTGGCCGTCGTCGATCCCGGCGGGAATGTTGATCTCAATTTGCCGCGCTGCACGCACCTTGCCCTTGCCGCCGCACTTTTTGCAGGGGTCGTCTACGATCTTGCCCCGGCCGCCGCAGCGGGAGCAGGTGTGCTGGCTGTTCATCACGCCAAAGGCGGTGCGCTGCTGCACATTGACCACGCCGCGCCCTTGGCAGTCCGGGCAGGTCTTGGGGCTGGTGCCCTTGGCCGCGCCGGTGCCGCCGCATTCGGAGCAATCCTCGATCCGCTGGGTGCGAACGGTCTTTTTGCAGCCCTTGGCCGCTTCTTCAAAGGTCAGGGTCACAGACGTCCGCACATCCCGGCCGCGCACCGGTGCGTTGGGGTTGCGCCCGCCAAAGCCGAAACCGCCGCCTCCACCGCCGAAGATGGAGGAGAAAATGTCGCCCAGGTCAATGTCGCCGCCGTCAAAGCCAAAGCCACCGCCGCCGTAACCGCCCTGCCCGGCACCGTAGTTGGGGTCTACCCCGGCAAAGCCGAACTGGTCGTAGCGGGCTTTCTTCTGGGGATCGCCCAGTACCTCGTAGGCCTCGTTGCATTCCTTGAACTTGGCCTCGGCCACCGGGTCGTCCGGGTGCAGGTCCGGGTGGTACTTTTTGGCGGTTTTGCGGTATGCTTTTTTGATCTCGTCCTCCGAGGCGCCTTTGCTGACGCCCAGCACCTCGTAGTAGTCTCGTTTTTCTTCAGGCATAGTAGCCTCCGTCGTTTAGATTTCAGTATAGATAACGGCATAGGCAGGCGGCAATACCTGCGTATTACCGCCTGCCGCCGTTGCCCGGGTGAATTAGTTGTCGTCCACCTCGGTGTAGTCTGCGTCGGTGTAACCGGCGTCATTGCCGCCCTGTGCTGCGTCTGCACCGGGTGCTGCGCCGGGCTGGGGGCCCTGCGCGCCCTGGGTGGCTTCATAGATCTTTTGAGATACCTCGTAGAACTTGTTGGTCAGGTCCTCCTCGGCGCTCTTAATGGCGTCTGTGTTGTCGCCCTTCAGTGCTTCCTTCAGTGCGTCCAGCTTGGTGTTCAGTGCGCTCTTGTCGTCGTCGCTGAACTTGTCGCCGTTCTCGCTGAGCAGCTTCTCGGTCTGGTAAACCATCTGGTCTGCGTTGTTGCGCAGGTCCACGGCTTCTCTCTTCTTCTTATCCTCGGCTGCGAACTGCTCTGCTTCTTTCACCGCCTTGTCAATGTCCTCTTTGCTCATGTTGGAGGAGGCGGTAATGCTGATGTGCTGCTCCTTGCCGGTGCCCAGGTCCTTGGCGCTTACATGCACAATGCCGTTGGAGTCAATATCAAAGGTCACCTCGATCTGGGGCACACCGCGGCGGGCGGGCATAATGCCGTCCAGGTGGAACATACCCAGGGTCTTGTTGTCCTTGGCGAACTCACGCTCACCTTGCAGCACATGCACCTCAACGGAGGTCTGGTTGTCGGCTGCGGTGGAGAAGATCTGGCTCTTCTTGGTGGGGATGGTGGTGTTGCGCTCAATGATCACGGTGTTTACGCCGCCCATGGTCTCAATACCCAGGGACAGGGGCGTTACATCCAGCAGCAGCAGACCCTTTACATCGCCGCCCAGTACGCCGCCTTGCAGGGCAGCGCCCATAGCCACGCACTCATCCGGGTTGATGCCCTTAAACGGCTCTTTGCCGCTGAACTTCTTAATGGCTTCCTGTACGGCGGGAATACGGGTGGAACCGCCTACCAGCAGGATCTTGTCAATGTCGTTCATGGTCAGGCCGGAGTCGCTCATAGCCTGGCGAACCGGGCCCATGGTAGCCTCTACCAGGTCTGCGGTCATTTCGTTAAACTTGGCTCTGGACAGAGTGGTCTCCATGTGCTTGGGGCCGGTGGCGTCTGCGGTGATGAAGGGCAGAGAAATCTGGGCCGTGGTCATACCGGACAGGTCGATCTTGGCTTTCTCTGCGGCTTCCTTAATACGCTGCATAGCCATCTTGTCGCCGGACAGGTCAATGCCCTGCTCTTTCTTGAACTCGGCAACCAGCCAGTCCATGATCTTCTTATCAAAGTCGTCGCCGCCCAGGTGGTTGTTACCGGCTGTTGCCAGCACTTCCTGCACGCCGTCGCCCATCTCAATGATGGATACGTCGAATGTACCGCCGCCCAGGTCGTAGACCATGACTTTCTGGTCGTTCTCCTGGTCGATACCAAAGGCCAGTGCCGCAGCGGTAGGCTCGTTGATGATCCGCTTTACTTCCATACCGGCGATCTTACCGGCGTCCTTGGTGGCCTGGCGCTGTGCGTCCGTAAAGTATGCAGGCACGGTGATGACCGCCTCCGTTACCTTGTCGCCCAGGTAGCTCTCTGCGTCGCTCTTCAGCTTTTGCAGAATGATGGCGCTGATCTCCTGGGGGGTGTAGGCCTTGCCGTCAATGTTGACTTTGTAGTCGGAGCCCATGTGGCGCTTGATGGAAGCGATGGTGCGCTCCGGGTTGGTGATGGCCTGGCGCTTTGCCACATTGCCTACCATGCGCTCGCCGTCCTTGCTGAATGCCACCACGGACGGCGTGGTGCGGGCACCCTCTGCGTTGGGGATCACTACGGCCTCGCCGCCCTCGATCACGCTGACGCAGCTGTTTGTTGTACCTAAATCAATACCAATAATCTTAGACATAATGGAATACCTCCTGCTTATTGTTAATTTGCTGTTTTGACCATTGCCGGTCGGATGATCCGATCATCCATTTTATATCCCCGTTGAAAAACATCGGTAATGACATTTTCATCCAGGTTCTCATCCTCCACATGCATGACTGCATGGTGCAGGTTGGGGTCAAAGGTTTCGCCCGGGGCACCGTAAGCGGTGACGCCCAGCTTTTCCAGGGTAGCGGTCAGACCGTCAAAGGTCATTTGCACGCCCTTTTGCAGGCCCTCAAAGTCCTGCTGGGTGGCGCCCAGCGCCCGCTCCAGATTGTCAAACACCGGGAGGAATGCCTCCACGGTCTTGCCGGTGGCGTAGGCGTAAGTGTCGCCCTTTTCTTTATCACTGCGCTTGCGGAAGTTGGCGTATTCCGCCGTCAGCCGCAGCAGTTGATCTTTTGTGTCTGCCAGCTCCTTTTCCAGCGCCGCCGTAGGGTCATCTGTTTGGGCCTGCTCGGTTTCTTCCGCCTGTGGCGGTGTAGTTTCGGTCTCTGTGTCGGCAGCGGTGGCCTTGGTGTCCGGCTTTTCCTCTGCCTGCTTCTTTTTAGCCATTGGTTATACCTCCTTCAGCAAGAAGATCTGTGGTTTTATTCATAATATACTGTGCCCGGGGCACAATGGTGGCATAGTCCATACGGGTGGAGCCGATCACGCCCAGTACCGCGCGCTGCTGGCTGTTGTAGTGCAGACTGCACAGCATGGTGGCTGTGTTTTTCAGCTCAAAGTACGGGTTCTCCTCACCGATAAACAGGGCGCTGCGAGCCGGGGCGTCGGCAAATTGCTTGGCCAGGGTCAAAAAGCGGGGCCGGTTGGTGAGAAAGGTCAGCAGCTTGTACACATCGTTGCCCAGTTCCTCGTGGGAGAGCAAATTGGTCTCTCCGGCAAAGAGCAGGCTGTCCTGCCGGGTCTCTGCGCACAGGGCGCACAGACTGCTGAGCACCGGCAGCATATCAAAAATGCGGCTGCCCAGGGTCACGGCTGTGCTTTGCACCGTGGCAATGCTCACATCACTGAGCCGGGTGCCGATGAATGCGCTGTGCATTACATCGTAAAAGGCAGCCATAAATCCGTCGTCCGCCGGGCAACTGAGCCGGCAAATGGAGGACTTGATGCGCCCACCGGCGGTGAGCATCACCAGCATGGCTCGGCCGCCCCCGGCAGGGATCAGCTGCACGCCCTGGATCACATCACCGGCGTCTGCCAGCGCGCAGCTAAAGGCGGCGCAGTGGGTGGCGTCTGCCAGCAGATCCGCCGCGTCAGCCAGCAGGCGCTGGGCGTCTCCGGCGTTGACGGACAGGCGTTCGTCGATCTTGGCTGTCTCATAAGGGGTCAGGGCCTTAGGCTCCATCAGGTGGTCCACATAAAAGCGGTAGGCATTCTTGCCCGGCACACGGCCGCCGCTGGTGTGGCGCTGCTCCAGGTAGCCCAGGTTGCTCAGGTGCGCCATTTCGTTGCGAATGGTGGCGCTGGACACAGCGTAAGGCAAAAGGCTGCACAGGGTCTTGGAACCGATGGGCTCGCCTGTCTTGATGTAATACTCAATAATCAGGCGGAGTATTGCGGCTCTGCGTTCACCAAGCATTCCTTTCACCGTCCTTTACTGCATTAGCACTCTATGCACCTGAGTGCTAACTGTCTTTATATTATATCCATTTTGCCGTTTTGTCAACACCTTTTTTGCAAAATCTAAAAAAATTCACGGCTTTTTCATTTTTTGTTGATAAGTAAGAACTTGCAGCGGGATTTATACGGAATACCATTGCTTGCGGTGCGATGTGGGCATCGCACCCTACATCGTTTTTTGCCTCCCTTGTAAAGGGTGACTCCCTGCAGTGCGGGGAGATGTCGCATAGCGACAGAGGGGACTGGCACCGGTCCGGTGGGGGACCGCCGTAGGCGGTGGAGGGATTAAAATTGTTTCTACACAAAAAAAGAGCACCCCATAGGGTGCTCTAAATGGTAAATCCCTCAGTCAGCTGCGCTGACAGCTCCCTTTACAAGGGAGCCTGATCGGTAAATGTAGGGCTCGATGCCCACATCGAGCCGTTACCCGGCTCACTATTTTATGCAACGGACTTTTCTGCGGTTTGTATGGCCGCTTTTTGCGCGGCGGCGCGTTTTGCCGTATCTGCCTTTTTGGTGGAGTGGCTGGCGGCAGAGACTTGCAGCAGCTTGTCGTTGTGCACGATCTCCTGGGTGGCAGTCTTGCTGTCGTCGATCTCCAGCATACGGAATACCTGCTCCTGCTCCTCCGGTGCGGTCACTGCGGTTTTGGCTGCGGTGTACTGCTTGGGCTTGCTCTTTTTCTTGGTGCCGCCCTGGTAGGTGTAGATAAAGCCGTAAAAGGTCTGGCCGTAATGGTAGGTGTAGTCGGTAACGGTCTTGGTGTCAAAATAGGTGCCGCCGTAGTGGGACTCGGAGATGGTAATGCTGCCGTCCTTGTGGATCTGCTCCACCACGGCCACATGGTTGCTCCACACCACCACTGCGCCCAGCTTGGGCTTGCTGCCGTACTTGTAGTAGCCGCCCCGCTTGTTAATGCTCCACCACTCGCCGGCGTTGCCGTGGGTGATCTTGGGGGCCTTGCCGTTCATCTCGTACACCCGGCCGTAGGCGTAGGCCACGCAGTTGGGCATACCGTAGCCGGTCTGGCTGTAACGGTTCAGCTTGGTGTTATAATAGGCGTTGTCTGAGGTGGGGGCGGTCAGCCGGGGCTTGTAATTGCTCCCTGCGGACT
>CAVIFY010000061.1:0-8539 GCA_963642245.1 Bifidobacteriaceae bacterium
GTGATCGGCGTGCTGATGAGCGCCGCCATTTTGCTGCCGGTAATCCTCACCTTTATCGGCGACAACCGCAACGGGGTACAATATCCCTTGACCCTGCTTTACGACGCGGACTTCTATCGCAATTTCCTGGCGGCATACACCACCAGCCACAACCAAGCGTACCAAACCTATTTGGGCTTTAATGCCATTGCGCTGCCGGCCATCTGCCTGCTGTACTTTAAGCGCAAGCCGGAAGAAAAGCCCCTGCGCATTCTCTTTTTGCTGGCGACCGCAGCGCTGCTGATCCCCGTGTTCGGGTGGGCGCTGAACGGATTTTCCTATATGGCTAACCGCTGGGTGTGGGCGTACAGCCTGCTGGTGGCCTACATTGTGACCACCCAGTGGAAAAAGCTGCGCCACATCACCGTGGGTCAGGCAGTGGCCTGCGTGGGCGCGCTGGCGCTCTATTCCCTGATCGCCATTCCGCTAATGACCACGGACACCCGCAATATCGGCGTATCCGTGCTGCTGGCCTTTTTGGTGATCGTGCTTTGCGCCCTGGCGCCCAAGTTCAAGAAAAAGCACCTGGCAACCGCTCTGGTATTGGTGCTGGTGCTCACCTCCTTTACCGGCAACGCCGCGTACTTTTACAGCAGCCACGGCAAGCATAAAACAGACACCTTTGTAGCAACCGAAAAGGTCAACCGCCGGATCAAAGGCGCCTCCGGCCGCAAGGTCAAAAAGGCGGCCAAAAGCGACAAATCCTTTTATCGCTACACCGGCGACAATGTGGAGTGCAACGAGGAACTGCTGGCCCACATGAACGGCTCGTCCTTCTACTGGAGCCTGCAAAATCCCAATGTAGCACAATATGTAACAGAGACCGAGCAGCCGGTGGAGAACAGCTATCGCTACAATCGGCTGAACACATCGGCGGCGCTGAACGCCCTTACCGGCGTAAAGTATTATGCCGCCACCAAATCGACCACCACACTGCCCTACGGCTTTACGCCGCTCCAAAGCAAAATTTATCAAAGCGGCAACGCCCTGCCCCTGGGCTACACCTATGACAGCGCCATTACCCAGGCAGATTATGAAAAGCTGTCCTCGCTGGAGAAGCAGCAGGCCATGCTGCAAGGGGTAGTGCTGGACAGCGTGCCCACCGGCACGGCACAAACTACTCTGTCCTTTACGGATCGGTCCCTGCCCTACACCATCACCGCAGACAAGAATGTGGCGGTAGAGGGCAAAAAGATCCATGTGTACGACAAAGGCGCCAAGGTGACCCTGCATTTTACCGGCACCCCAAACAGCGAGACCTATTTGCGTATGGGGCTGAGCAATTATACAGATTACCCGGCCTACACCTATTACAAAACCCAGGAGAACGACCCGCTGCACCGCTACTCTACGGACAAGTGGAACAAGAAAGACGACAGCCAAAAAGCCTATGTGCGCCGTATGGCACGCAGCTTTAAGCTGCCCAGCAGTCTGACCCTGCAATACACGGCCCACACGGCAAATGGCACCGCGCTGACGCCACAAAGCACCGTCACCTGCACGCAGACCCACTTGCGCTTTGAGGGCTACAAGGTGCAAATGGTCAATACCGGTTACAGCAAAGACGCCAAGACAGATATTACCGTCACTTTTGACGCGCGGGGTATCTACGATTTCAGCACCCTGGAAGTGCTGGAACAACCGATGACAGACACAGACAGCCAAGTGGCAAGACTGGCGGAGAACACGCTGGAGAATATCCAAATCGGCACAGACACGGTGGACGGCACTGTGACCCTGGACCGGGCCAAGATCCTGCTGCTGACCATTCCCTACTGCGACGGCTGGACCGCCACGGTAGACGGCAAGGAAGCAAAGCTGCTGCAAGCCAACACCATGTTCAGCGCGCTGGCACTGGAGCCGGGCGAACACACCATTCACCTGACCTACCGCACACCCCACTTAAAAGCGGGACTGGCGGTGAGTGCACTGGGCTTTGTGGCCTTTGGCGCCGCCATTCTGTGCACAGAAGTGAAAAAGAAAAAAGAAAAGCGCGCGTAATCCGCCGCGCGGTACAAAGAGGTACAGATTATGAAAGCAAATCCCATTGAGAAAATGAAAAAGCGCAGCGAGCGCACCCGCTTCTTTTGGTGCTATACCCTGGGCTTTTTGCTTTGCGCCGCCGGGTGCTACTGCTGGTTCCTGATCAAGGGCAAGACCCTGATCGTGGACAGCGACGGCTGGCGCCAGCACTTTGCCGCCTTTGTGTACCTGGGCCAATACGGCCGGGAGGTGGCCCGCACCCTGCTGGCTACCCACAAGCTGGTCCTGCCCCAATGGGACTTTTCCATCGGGCTGGGCAGCGATGTGCTCACCACCCTGCACTTTTACGCCATCGGCGATCCGCTGGATCTGCTCAGCGTGGTGTGCCCCACCCGCTATGCGGCGTATCTTTACAGCGTTTTATCCCTGCTGCGGCTGTATCTGGCCGGGCTGGCATTCGGCACTTTCTGCTTTGCGAAAAAGCAGCGCCGGGTGGGCGGCGTGACCGTAGGTGCGCTGGTGTATGTGTTCACCCTGTACAGCCTGTTTATCGTCTCTCACCATCCGTTCTTTGCCCTGCCTATGGTGTTCCTGCCCCTGTTGCAGCTGGGTGTGGAGCAGATCCTGGCCGGCAAGCGGCCGTATCTGTTTATCTTCATTGTCTTTTTGGCCGCCGTCAGCAATTTTTATTTCTTCTATATGCTGGCTATCATCACGGCATTGTACACCCTGTACCAGCTGATCTGCCGCTACCGGCACCGGGGCAAGGCTGCCGTGGGCAAATTTTTCCAAATCACCGGCTGCGCCCTGCTGGGCGTAGTGCTCAGCGCCGTGGTGCTGCTGCCGGTGGTGCTGGCCTTTATGGGCGACAGCCGCTCTGCCGAGAGCTATGTGCGCACCTGGGTGTACAGCGGAGATTACTACCGCAACTTCCTGTCTGCTCTGTTCACATCAGAGACCAAGCTGGGCTACCTGACCTATCTTGGCTACAACGCCGTGGCGTTCCCGGCCATCTGCCTGCTGTTCTTTACCAAGAACAAACACTACCGCCCGCTGCGGGTGGTGTTCCTGATCGCCACTGCGCTGCTGCTGATCCCGGTATTCGGCTGGGGTATGAACGGCTTTTCCTATGTCGCCAACCGCTGGGTATGGGCCTACGGTATGATCGTGGCGTACATTGTGGCTACCACCTGGCAGCACCTGCGCCGGATCAGCATTGGCAAGGGCGTGGCTGTGATCGCCGCCTTGGCGGTCTATTCCATGATCGCCATTCCCCTGATGAATACAGACACCCGCAATGTGGGCGTTTCCGTTCTGCTGGCGTTCCTGCTGGTGATCGTGTGTATGTTCGGCCCCAAAATGCCCAAGAAATATATGGCCCCGGTGCTGGCGCTGGTGTTGGTGTTCACCTCCTTTGCCGGTAACGCCGCCTACTTTTACAGCCACCACGGCCAAAACCACATTGCCCGCTATGTGAGTTACAGCGATGTGAACAAAAAGCTGAAATCCACTGCCGCCCGCAAGGTGAAAAAAGCCACCAAGGACGACGACAGCTTTTACCGCTACAGCGGCGACAAGGTCAATTACAACGAGGCGCTCACCGCCGGTATGAACGGCACCTCCTTCTACTGGAGTATGCAAAGCAAGCACCTGGCCCAGTTTATTACAGAGACGGAGCAACCGGCCAACGCCGCCTATATGATCCGCAGCTTTAACAGTTCTGCCGCACTCCATGCGGTAAACAGCGTGAAATACTACGCCAAGCAGAGCACCACCGCCCTGCCCTACGGCTTTACCAAGGTCAGCGGCAAGGTGTATCAAAACGAGAACGCCCTGCCCCTGGGCTACACCACCGCCAATGTGATCACCCGGGCAGAGTATGAAAAGCTGTCCTCTTTGGAGAAGCAGCAGGCCCTGCTGCAAGGGGTGGTGCTGGACAGCGTGCCCACCGGTATGACCGCCGCCACGCCCACCTTTACGGACAAGAGCCTGCCCTACACCATCGTAGGCAATGATGATGCCGCCGTAGAGGGCCAAAAGCTGCATATTTACAAGAAAAAGGGCAGCGTGACCATTCAGTTCACCGGCAGCGCCGCACAGGAGACCTACCTGCGCTTTACGCTGAAAGACTACACCGACTACCCGGCGTACACCTACTACAAGACCCAGGAGAACGACCCGCTGCACCGCTATTCCACGGAGAAGTGGAACAAAAAGGACGAGATCGACCAAAATCTGATAAAGATCAGCGCCCGCAAGTTCCGCCTGCCCAGTTCGCTGAACCTGCGGTTCTCTGCCCAAACGGAAAGCGGCAAGACCTACAAAACAAGCACCCTCACCTGCTACTCGGACGCCTATGTGCGCTACACCGGCGCCAAGACCTACCTGGTGGGGCTGGGCTATACGGACAGCGCCAAAAAGAGCATGACCATCTCCTTTGATGAGCGGGGCATTTACGACCTGGCCGATATTGAGGTGCTGGAGCAGCCGGTAGACGACGCCAAGACGCAGATCGCCGCCCTGGGGGCAGACACCCTGCAAAATGTGAAGCTAAGCACCAACGCCATCACCGGCACGGTGGAGCTGAAAGAGGCCAAAATGCTGTGCCTGTCCATTCCGTACAGCAGTGGCTGGAGCGCCACGGTAGACGGCAAAAAGGCCCAGCTGCTGCAAGCCAACACCGCATTCAGTGCCCTAGCACTGGGCGAGGGCAAGCACACGGTGGAGCTGCACTACCACACCCCCTATCTGCGCACCGGCGCCTGCCTGAGCGCCGCAGGCGTGGCAGCCTTTGTCGCACTGATCGTCATGACAGAGATCGGCCGCAAAAAGAAAAAACAGCACCCGGCGGGCTAAGCCTTTACAACCGCCGCCCCTTGTGCTAAAATAACAGTAACCTGTAAAGGAGCGGGACAGCTGCACGACCCTGTGCAACTGTCCCTTTTGCGTATTTTATGGAATATTTACTTTCTGCCGGGATCGACATTGGCACCACGACCACCCACCTGGTGATCAGCCGCATCGGCATTGCCGTGGAGCGGGGCTGGGGCACGGTGCCCAAAGCCGAGATCAAGGAAAAAACAATTCTATACCAAAGTCCCATTTACTTTACCCCCCTGGCTGATGGTCAAATTGACTTGCCCCGGGTGCAGAACCTCATTGACGGAGAGCTGGAAAAGGCCGGTACAACGCCCCGGGCGCTGAACACCGGCGCAGTGATCCTCACCGGCGAGAGCGTCAAAAAGCGCAACGCCCGCCGGGTAGCCGGTACAGTGGCAGACGGTATGGGCGACTTTGTGGTGGCCTCTGCCGGGCCAAGGCTGGAGAGCATTTTGGCCGCCCGGGGCGCCGGTGCAGACGCGCTGTCCGCCGCCCGCCACTGCAAGGTGCTGCACGCAGACATTGGCGGTGGCACGGCCAACCTGGCATTCTTTGATAACGGGGTGCTGCAAGACACCTCCTGTTTGGAGATCGGCGGCCGCCACTGGCGAGCGGACAAAGGGGTCATGACCCCCACACTGCGCGCGCTGCTGACCCACGCCCATTTGGCGGAGGACGACCACCCGGCCATTTGCGCCGCCTACGCCCGCCTGCTGGAAATGGGTATGAACCTGCGGCCCAAGGACGACTTTTTCCCCACCATCATTACCGACAAGGCACTGGACGAAAGCCTGGTGCCGGACATTCTGTCCTTCTCCGGCGGGGTGTCTGCCTGTATGGGACAGGACCTGCCGGCCTACGCCTACGGCGACCTGGGGGTGCTGCTGGCCCGCGCCATCACAAAATCGCCTGCCATCGCTGCCAAAGAGATGGTCTTGGCAGAGAACGGCATACGCGCCACGGTGATCGGCGCCGGGAATTACAGCCTGGCGCTCAGCGGCACCACCATTGCCGCCCCGCAGGAACTGCTGCCGGTGAAGAATGTGCCGGTGATTGAAGTACAGCTGCAAACAGCGGAAGATATACCCGCCGTGGGTGAACAAATCGCCGCCGGACTGCGCACCTTTGACCTGACAGACAGCCAGCCGGTAGCGGTGGCCTTTGCCGGGTACACGGCGCCGTCCTTTAGAGACTTAATGGCGCTGGCGGAGCAAATTGCAACACCACTGGGCAAGCGCAGCGGTCTGTTCGTCACCGTGTCGCAAGCGGATATTGCCAAGGCGCTGGGCGGCTGCCTGCGCCATTTGCTGCCGGAGGGCAAGTTCCTGTGTATGGACCGGATCGCCTGCGGCAGCGGGGATTATATAGACATCGGCCACCCGGTGGCAGAGGCCACGGCCCTGCCGGTGATCGTGAAGCAACTGATTTTTTCTTAGGTGATACTATGATCTTAAAAGCAACATTACTGGGCAAGACCTATGCCTTTGCCGGTGTAAAGAAAGTGCTGGCCAAGGCCAACGAGCCGAAAAGCGGCGACACCCTGGCCGGGATCGCTGCCGCAGACGCTAAGGAGCGCATTGCCGCCAAGGCGGTGCTCAGCCAACTGACGGTGGCGGACATTACCGAGCACCCGGCGGTGCCTTATGAGACCGACGCCGTGACCCGGATCATTCTGGACGATCTGGACAAAGAAGTCTACGCCCGGTGGAAGAATACCACCATCGCCGACCTGCGGGAGTGGGTGCTGGACAATGCCCGCACCGGGGCGGAACTGCTGGAACTGGGGCGGGGCCTGAGTAGTGAGGTGATCGCCGCGCTGGCCAAATTGATGGGCAATCTGGACCTGATGTACACCGCCCGCAAACTGCAAATCACCGCCCACTGCAACACCACCATCGGCACGCCGGGCACCTTTGCCTGCCGGTTGCAACCCAACCACCCTACCGACGATGTGGCCGGGGTCACCGCCTCTCTGTTGGAGGGGCTCAGCTACGGTATCGGCGATGCGGTGATCGGCCTAAACCCGGCCATTGACACAGTGGAGAGCACCACCGCTATTTTGAATTTATTTAACGATGTAAAGAACAGGCTGGAGATCCCCACCCAGATCTGCGTGCTCTCCCACATTACCACCCAAATGCAAGCGCTGCAAAACGGCGCGCCTATGGACCTGCTGTTCCAGTCCATTGCCGGGTCGGAAAAAGGCCTTTCCGCCTTTGGCACCGGGGTGGATATGCTGGCAGAGGCCAAACAGATGATGGAAGAACTGGGCACCTCCCGGGGGCCGAACCAGCTGTACTTTGAGACCGGGCAGGGCAGCGAGCTGTCCTCCTCCAGCCACAACGGCGCCGATCAGGTGACCATGGAGAGCCGGTGCTACGGCCTGGCCCGCCACTTCTCCCCTTACCTGGTCAATACCGTGGTAGGCTTTATCGGCCCGGAGTATATTTATGACAGCAAGCAGCTGACCCGAGCGGCGCTGGAAGATAACTTTTGCGGTCATTTGCACGGCCTGCCCATGGGGTGCGATATTTGCTACACCAACCACATGGTGGCAGACCAAAACGACGCGGACAACCTGCTGGTGCTGCTGGCCAACGCCGGGTGCCACTATGTGATCGGCGTGCCCCAGTCGGACGATGTCATGCTCATGTACCAAAGCACCTCTTACCACGATGTGGCCGCCACCCGGGAAATGCTGGGGCTGCACCCGATCCCGGAATTTGAGCGCTGGTGTGAGGACCACGGCATTTTAGAGAACGGCAAGCTGACGCCCCTGGCCGGGCAGCCGGGGCTGCTGATGTGAGGTGAACGGTATGGATAAGCATATAGAGAGCCAAAACGGCGTGCTGGAAGATATTACCGCCTGCACCACCGGGCAGTTTTGCCTAAGTGATGATCCAAAGATCGCGGAACTGAAATCCCACACCCCCGCCCGCATTGGCATTGGGCGCACCGGCAGCCGGTATTTGACAAAAGCCTATCTGCGCTTTCGCGCCGACCACGCTGCCGCCAATGACGCGGTGATGACGGAGGTGAGCCAAGAGACCCTGGAGCGCCTGCACCTGCCGCAGGTACAGACCCGCTGCAAGGATAAATACGAAATGCTCACCCGCCCGGACCTGGGCCGCCTGTTTGACGCCGAAAACCAGGCCAAGATCAAGGCCATTTGCACCCCGAACCCGGATGTGCAGATCTACTGCGGCGACGGCCTGTCCGCCCCCTGTATCGGCGCCAATGTGCCGGACCTGCTGCCTATGCTCACTCTGGCGCTGGAGCAGGCGGGTATCACCGTTGGCACGCCCTTCTTTGTGCGGTACTGCCGGGTGAACACCGCCCGTACCATCGGCCCGCTGGTGGGCGCCAAGGTCACCTGCGTGCTCATCGGCGAGCGGCCGGGACTGCTGACGGACGAGAGTATGTCCGCCTACATTGCCTACAACGCCCGACCGGATATGAGCGAGAGCGACTACACCGTGGTGTCCAACATCAGCCGCTACGGGCTGGCGCCGGTAGAAGCCGGGGCGTATATTGCCGCCGTAATTCAAGACCTGCTGCAAAAAGGCGGAAAGTAAAAACAAAAATAACAACCACCGGCAAAGCCGGTGGTTTTATTTCGGCCCTGGAAGGGCACTTC
>CAVIFY010000062.1:0-7922 GCA_963642245.1 Bifidobacteriaceae bacterium
TGGCCCCTATGGGGCCGTTCTGCAAACCCCGCATTTTCATGCGGGGTTATGATTGGTATGGTTTAGAACTCCGTTCCGGGGTTTTCCTTATCCGGGTCCGTGGTGCTCTCGTTCAGCGCCGTTTGGGCGGTGAACCATTCAACATCTAAAGTGGGAGTATCGTAAGTCTTCAAATGATCGTCCTCCTTCTTTAGTTGTTGACGGCAGTTACGGTGCCGTTCACACACTGGTACACATCGCCATACACCACAAAGGGAACCTGGGTGCCCTGGCGCTCCACACGATAGCTCACATACGCGCGCATATAGTGGGTGCCGGTGTCGCTGCCCTTCTTGGTCATGGTAAAGGTGCCGGAATTCTGATTATTGGTCCAGTGGGCCACATTGCGAGACACAACGGTCAGGGTGCCGTCGCCGCCCTTCACCAACTCGTCCTTGCCGGACTTGGTGGTGGAGTACAGAGCACCAACCTCCAGCACGGTCACATCAGAACCGGCGGAGAAGTCGCAGGACAAGGTGAACTTGTTATCTGCAAAGTAGCCAACGCCGTAAGCCACAGGCGTGCCGCTCTCAGCCTGTTCCAGCAGGGATTGAGGCAACTCGTTGGCACTGGCATATGCCTTAAACTGGGTGTCCACATTGGAGCTGAACAAGGTCAGATCCTGTTCGTAAGACGCCAGGGTCTCCACACCGTCTACGGTGCGGGTCCAGAATTCTGCGTTATCGGAGGTCAACTCCAGAGGTGTGTTCAGACCGGTGGCCTCAAAGGTGGTCTCACCGTTGATCTTGGCGTTCTCTGCCGTAGAGCCTTCACCGATGGTAAAGGTGGCAGCGCCGTCGGTGCGTGTACCTCTCTGTACGATCTGCATTACCTGACCCTCGGCTACGGTGTAAGTGCCGTCGCCCCAGGTCCAGCCGGTAAAGGTGTACTTAGGTGAGTCCTTAGCAGTGATCACCGTGTCACCAACGGTTACGGTGTTGCCGTTGACCGTCACGCTGCTTGCGTTCACGAACGCGCCCAGCACGGTACCGAAGTAGTCTGCCACGATCACATTGGGTGCCGTAGCGGTGGTCACCGTAACGGTAATATCCTGCTGCACCAGCAGTGCCAGCTGGTAATTGCACTTGGACAGATCGATCTTGGTCTCCGTTACATCAATGCCGGTGCCGGCCTTAACCACGCAAACCGTATCGCTGTCCTTATAAGCGCTCAGGTCAATGTGAGCCACCGTACCGTAATTGTACTGGGTCTTTTGCTCCTGCGTGGCAAAAGCAGCGCCGTCCACAGCGCAGGTCACCGTAAAGGTGCGGCCGCTGGTGGAGTTTTCGCCAACATTCATCTCCGTCAACAGATCGTTGGTGTAGCCATCCACGGTGTCTTGATCGTATTCCGGCACATTCACATAGTCCTTGCCGTTGTACTCCTTATAAATGGTGGAGTTACCGTCTGTAATGGTGCCGTTGATGGATGTACCCTGATCCGGGTATGCGGTGCGATCAATGGTGCCGCTCAGGCTCCGGGCAGACTCATAAGCAGAAGCGTCCGCCGCTTTGACCAAGCCGGATTTCTTCAAATCATCGGTGGCACTGTCGATCTTCTCCTGTGTGGTCTGCTCTTGAGAGTCGGGGCCAACGGTGTAACCGGCTACATTGTTCCGGGTATCCTCCGGGTACTGATCCAGCAGTTCTTTACCTGCCTCGTACACATCCTGGAAGTTCTCCCAGCTGTCTACGGTGTAGGTGTTCTGGTCACCGGTGGTGTTGCTCTCAAAGCCCTTTTCGTAAGCGGCCTGGTTTTCCTCAACAGCTGCCTCCAGCTCCGTGAAGTCTGCGCGCTTGGTCAGGGTGTCGTAAGTGCTTTCCATCTCCTGTGCCACAGTAGCCGTGCTGTCATCAGTGGTCAGCTGGGTGTAGTCGTTCAGGTAAGCCTCGGTGTTCAGCAGTGCGGTGGTGTACTTGTCCCAAGTCTCCTTAGTATAGTCCGTAGACACACGCACCTTGCTGACTGCCTCATTATAAGGTGTGCGCTCGTTGCTCTTGTTGCAAACTTTAACCTGGAAAGTTACGCCAAGGTTCAGCCAGTTCGTAGCAGTGTATGTGGACCACAAAATTTTCCAAGAGCTCTTAACCATAGCCTGCAATTCTGCTGCGCCGTCCATAGTTGCTGTGTTGTTAGCGGCTACACTGGTAGTGCCGGTCACTGTATGATACTGTTTCCCGTCGCCAAAGTTGTAAGAATTGTAATAAGCAGTCGGTGTGCTAAAACCATTGCCGCTTACATAGTTCAAGTTGTCATTTGAGGGGAACTCAACACCGTTAGAAGCGTCAACATACACATCGGAACCGGAAACCTGTACAGGTGTAATACCAAGCTCAAAGCTGAACTGTGTACCATCGGAGTTCAATCTCTTGATACCCAAGTTATTATCAGAACTCATATCATAATAATAATAGGCTGAGATCATATCCAGGTCTTTCAGGTTCAAAATGCCACTCTGAGTACCTGCGGTGCCGCCATCTTTTTGGTGGTCGCACAAACCGGCAATCTTGTCACCGGTAGAAGAACTACAAGATGTTTGATCCGTATCCAAAATGGACTTATCCTGGTAATAGGTAAGTGCATTTGCGTCCTCAACATTGTAGGCATTGTAAATCTTATGTGTTCCGGCATAGGTCTTTCTGTCCGTATTGCCGTAAGAACCTTCAGCTACAAAAATCAAAGGCAACAGATTTACAGTATTACCGGTATTACCCCAAACCTCATGTGCACCGTAAGTATGTCCCGCAACCGGGTTAGAGGCCACATACAGTTTGTCAGTTTGGATCCAGCTGTTGCCATCATTATCCAGCAGCGTAGTCTCAATAGTGACCGTCTCGCCCTTGGAGTAGTCGGCATAATCCGTTGTATCCGCAATGTGCAGTGTACCGCTCAGCTTGCCGTCAGCAAACTGAATGTTCGCAGATGGATCCTCAACGCATTTAATGCTCTCGATCGTATAGCGGCTGTCGTTGAGCGTATATTTGGTCTCGTTCTCACCGGCTTGAGAGCCGTCGGAAATGGTACTGCCGCAATACATATATGCCTGGCCGGTGGTGCCCACATCACCATGGGTGTAGATCACCGGGTCATAGGAAACAACGCCGGTCACTGCCAAGTCGCCGTCCGTAACCGTAATATTATAGGTATCCAGTCCGGACTTGATCACGGTGGTGCCCTCAGTCTTTGCCTCAATCACAGCACTGTAGCCATCAATAATACTGCCGCCGTTGGCCTTTAAGCAGTGGGCGTACATATCCGTGGTGGAGGTGGAGGGGTTCAATATAAAATAGTATGCGTTATATTCGTGGACGATCAGGTACTCCTCGCCGTCGTCGATCACATTGGTACGAATATAACCGGGCAGCTCCGTAGAGGAGGTCTCGCCGTCCCGCACACGACGGTACAGATAGAACCAGCAGCTTTGGGTATCTTTGTACTCGCCTGCTGTCTTCTCAAGATAGCGGTCGTACCGCAGCTCACTCTCCTTAAAGTCCAGTGCATAGCTGCCGTCCTGCAACAAACGAATAGCGCCGTTATCCAGGAACTCAATGGTTACATTGGCTGCACGGGAGGCACCGGGATAACCGGCCTTACCGTTTGTACCAATGCTCAGGTACATACCGGCGTGAGCCACCGTGTATTCCGTACCGGTCTTGGTGAATTTATACAGCGCGCGCTCCACAGATACGGAGTCGCCTGCATAGGAAGAGTTGGCCGCCTTATTAGCGGTCGTGCCGGGGATCTCCTTGGTGGAGATCACTTCTGCCACTTCCGGATTGGAGTTTGTCACATCCTTACTGGAGAAAGTCAGGGACTTCTTCTGCCCAACATTCATACGAATGTCGGAAGTGGTGGGTGCTGCAACCTCAGCGCCGGTCAAGGTAGAAACATCAAAAATCTTAAAGGCAAAATCCTTACCGCCGTTCTCGTACAGATCGGCCACGCGACCGTCCGGCAGCACGGTCAAGCAGGAGTAGCTGTAAGAAGCACCGGAAGCGGTAATATCTTTCTTCGTATAGCTGGAAATGGTGTTGTCGCTGTTCAGAAGCAGCGCAAAAATGGAGCCGGTGGTACGACCGGTGGTGTCAGAGGGAGAGGCCACCAGAATCGCCTTATGGCCGTCGATCAAATAGGGATAAGAGATCGCAGAGATCTGGCAGTTACCCCAAATATCAATACCCGTGTTCACCACGCTGCCCCAAGTGAAGGTGGAGCCGTTCCAAGTGGCGTCGCAGTACATGATCTTCTTCTTACCATTACGATAGAAGCAGCGCACGGTGCCGTTGCCCAGATCCACCAGCTGTGCCTCACTGGACCAGTCGGTGGTGCTACCAAAAATGGAAGTACGAGGTGAAGTGAAGTTGGCCGTTCTGCTCCAGGTCTGGCCGCCGTCCTTACTGTACACAATGCTGGTTGCCTGGCTGGAGTCACCGCTGCTGTAAGAGCCTGCGCCGTAGACATAAACCGGCATACAAATGGTGCCGTCACTCAGCACGATACCGCGGCCGGGACCGGCGCCGACGAACTTCTCATCATTGCCCTTTACATTGACAATGGTGGGTGCAGACCAGGTCTTGCCCTCGTCGGTAGACTTGCGGAAGAACAGGTACTGGGTCTTGTAAGCCTGGAACAGGCAATCAGAGTACCATACGCAGCCCTGGCGTGTACCGTTCTGATACAGTTCAAACTCGCCGTTGACCTTGTAGCCGGAGTCCTCACCGGACTTGTTCAGGATCGGCGCATAACCGTCAGAGCCGAAATCGCCCACATAGTAGTCGTAGCTGCTCTCGCCGCTCTTCACAAGTACCAGTTTACCCTGCTCGTTCATACCGGTGCCGTTAGAGGGCTGGTTATTGGCGGAGCTGTTATTAATAGCAACGCCGGAAGCAAAGAAAGTGGAAAGCAAGTACAGGTTCTTACCATCCGTAGTAATATTGCTATCGCAATAACCGGTAGACGCTTTGTTGAACGCATCGCCGTTATCGCCGTAGTAACCGGCCATGGTGTAGTCCCAGTTGTTGCCGCCATCGGTAGAGCGGGCGGTGATCACATCGTTACCGCCGCCGTCCATCTGCTGGTCCCAGCGGGCGTCTGCCACTGCAACCATGGTGCCGCTGTCCAGGGTAACGATACCCGGGATTCGGTAGTTCGCAGAGGGCGAGCCGGACACAAAGGGTCTGTTCGCATTGGTGCCGGTGTACACACCGTTATTGGGGCCGTCGCTCGCACCGGAGGCCAAAGCCATGATCGGGAACGAGGTGAGCACCATGACGATGGCCATGAGCACTGCTGTCCATTTTTTTGCCATAAGATTCACGCTCCATTTACGCAGCGCCAAGGCGCTGCGCGGGTCTAAACTTGGGCGATAATGGACATAGTACGCCCACTTCGCCTCTTATTCTCAGCTATTATAAATAATTTGTCTTAATATGTCAACCAGTTTTAGCAAATTGCAAACTTTTTTTGAACGAATAGGCATTTTATGGTACAGTGGTGATTAAAATGGAGTGAATTTTGTAACCATTGCCACCATTTTTTCAACATTTTGTAGGGGCCGATGCCCTCATCGGCCCGCAATCCCTCAGTCGCGCAAGCGCGCCAGCTCCCTTTGCAAGGGAGCCTAAAAAGATGTAACCGATCAGCCTCCCTTGTAAAGGGAGGTGGCAACGCCGTAGGCATTGACGGAGGGATTGATGCACTCGCTACGAAACAGTCCCCCGGACTGTTTCTCCCAAATGCTGACGCATTTGGAGCCTCGTGTCTCTTGCACTCCGTGCAATTCACTCGGGAGCAAGCCCCCGCCCTACGGTTGAGGAATGATTGTAGGGTGCGATGCCCACATCGCACCGCATTTCAAAAAAAGGCTCGCGGGCGGATGCTATCCGCCCCTACGGTATTTTCACATTTGAAACACCACATTAACCACAAAAAATAAGGGTGACAAATTGTCACCCTTACCTGTTGTTATTCACTTTCCATCAAAAGTTCAATGGACTGAATTTTACCGTGGAACTGCTCCAGGCGGTTATAGTTGCCGTTGACCCCTGCGGGGATCTTGGTGCGGTCCACATAGAACTCCACCACATCCTTGTTTTTCTTGGCATACTGGTGCTTTTTGTCCGTATGGCGGTTGGATTTGGTATCGCACAGAATGATCTTAAAGGTCTTGCCGGTGTCCAGGGTGACCTTATACTTGGTGCCCTTGGTGGTGCCGTAAAAGGTGCCCAGAGCGGCGCAATAATACTCCCCTACCATACGAATACCGGTGGTCTCGTCGGTGGTGGTCTTATAGGTCACGCCCCGGTATGTGCCGGAATTCAGCACCGCGTAGGCGGGCGAAGTCTTATCCGTTACCGCGTCATAATAGGCATAAGTTTTGCAAGCGCCGGAGACTTTCGGCAACTTCAAAGTCTTAGCGGTTTTCACCGTCACCGGGTCGGAAAATCGGCTTTTTGTCTTGGCTTCACTGTTCCCGACCACGCCGCGGATCTTGTAAGAATACACGGTCTTGGGCGACACATCCGTATCGGTAAAACTGCGCTTTTTGCCGCTGATCTTGGCGATTTTTTCGTACTTGCCGTCCTTCTCCGCACGGTACAGCTCATAGTAGGCCGGAGAATGCTTAGTGCTCCATTTCAGAGTCACCTCGGTAGCGCCCAGGACAGACAGCTCCATCTTGCTGGCAGAGGGGCGGGTGTAAAAATCCGTCTCGCCCACGGTGCTCTCCTGGAGACCGTCGCTGCCGGGCACGGTGACCTTGAATTTATAGAACATAGCCGGGGTCAGGTCCGTCAATTCCACCGTATTTACCCGCACCTGGGTGCGCAGGCTCCAGCTTTTCAGAATATAATCATACTGGTACACATTGTAGATGGCAAAGGGACTGCCGCTGTTCCAGGACAGGGTGGCGTGCTTGCCGGTCAGGTCCGTGACCTTGATTTTAGCGTGCACCGCGTCCGTCTGCTGCTCGGTATTCATAATATTCACCGGCAGGGCCGGACCGGGCGCGATCTGGGTCTGCGCCGTAGGTGCGGCGGTGGGCAAAGCCAATGCCGGCACGGTGCTGCCCAGGATCAGGCAGGCGCTGATGGCCGCTGCGGCCAGTTGCTTTTTCTGAATAGAAATAAAAGTTCCCCCTTTGAGTGGATGCTCAAACGGTAAATATTATACGCCATTTGAAGAAAAAATGCAAGTTTGGCAAAATCGGAGTACGCTTTGATTACAAAATCCCTCAGTCAGCTACGCTGACAGCTCCCTTTACAAGGGAGCCGATATTCAAAAAACGGTGGAGGGATTAAAAACAAAACGGCTCCCCTTGCGCACAAGAGGAGCCGAAAATGACTGACGATTTATTTACCAAAGAAGAACACGGACGAGGCGATCAGGTACTGACCGGCGTAATAGGTAAAATGGTTCAGGAACAGCCAAATGCTGCCGTCGAACCCACGGCCGAAATATGTATTGCTGAGGATCGCGTCCGAAATGGTAAACAGCGTGGCGCCAATAGCCATCAGCACCATAGACTTCTGCCCGGTGGTAAAGGCGGCAAAAATGGCGGTGGCGTTGGTCATGACCAGGAAACACACATAGAAAAACACAATGCGGCGATATTTGCCGAAATGCACCCGCATAATATTGGCGGTGGCGATCTGCGCCGCGCCGATGGCAATGGCAATACCGGCGCTGATGAGCACCTTCCACCACACCAGCTTGGTAAAGTAGATCATGGCCGCGGTATAGAAAACATGGCCGATCAGGAAGAAGATAAAGCCGCCTTTTAAGTAGTTGTTGGCGTCCTTTTTATAAACCCCTTTCAGATCCAGCAGAATATCGCCCACCAGTCCCAGGGCGCCGCCCATAATGATCAGCGAGCCGTACTGGGC
>CAVIFY010000063.1:0-7906 GCA_963642245.1 Bifidobacteriaceae bacterium
CTTGTAACTTTAAGAAGGATGCTTCGATCGATGCTTCCGACTTTAGTGCTTACAAGCGTGCAACCGGTAAGAAGAGCACTGACGCTGCTTATAATGCGGCTTGCGACTTCAACCATGACGGTAGCATTGACGCTACGGACTACAGCCTTTATAAGGCATTCTCCGGTAAGAACCTGAGCGACGCTATTTACGGCTAAATCCTAACTTAAAGTACCCGGGCGGTGCTTCGGCACCGCTTGGGTCACACTGATTTTGATTATGAAATTAAACAAACTCAAGAGAACACTTGCTGCTTTCTTATCGTTTGTATTGATTTTGACCTTAACCTCTATAACCCCGCTGGCTGCCCAGGGTACCTTGGGCACCGAGCAGCCCCACCTCTCTTGTACCTTTACGGACAGCGAGGGTCGGGCGGTGGACGGCAATGCACTGTCTGCCGGGGATTATACCGTATCCTTTACCCTTTCCGGTATGCAGTCCTTTGCCGTGATGCAGTACACCATGTCTTATGACGCGGATGTGCTGACCATCAACGGTCACAGTGATCTGCTGTCGGACAGTCTGCCGGATCAGCTGCGGGGCCTTGGCGCCGCAGGGGTGCTGGTGCAGGATGGGACCATCAACTTTGGTTTTATCACCAGAGTGGATCAGACCGAGACCACCACTGCCATTGATGCGGCGGGTCAACTGCTTTTGAAGTTGCAGGTCACCGTGACTACGGAGGAGCCTGTGGACTTTGCTAAGATCGTGACCCTGGATACGGACCCGAACCAAACCTTCATTGAGGCAGATTATGCGGACTATGCCGATTATGGTATGGCTGACCAGGACTGCTATGCGCTGGTCACCGCCTTTGACGGCTACGACGCTAAGCTGTATCTTATGACAGCGGATCTGTCCCCTGCAACCGGCCATGCCGTTACCGGCACGGTGCTGGCGCTGGCCAATACCAGCGGCAAGGTGGCAGGCAGCGCATTTACCGTGATCGGTTGTGATGTGCTGATCGATGGGGAGGTTGTGGCTACCACCGGTACGGATGGCGTATTCACCATTCCGTCTTTGGCAGCCGGTACTTATACCGCTACGCTGAGCTACGCCTACGGCTACGACCGTGATATTGAGATCACGGTTGCTGACGGTGATGTGGATCTTGGCACCTACGGCATGGTTGTTTGCAACTTTAAGAAAGATGCCACCATTGATGCGTCCGATTTTAGTGCTTATAAGCGAGCAACCGGTAAGAGTAGTTCCGACGATGCTTACAATGCTGCGTGTGACTTTAACCACGATGGCAACATAGATGCGACCGATTACAGCATCTACAAGGCGTTTACCGGTAAAAATCTAAACAATGACATTTATGCAAATGCATAAAACAAGGAGGATTTCATAGCATGCGCAAAAGCGTAAAGAAAGTGATTTCCGGTGTGCTGGCAGGTATGATGATCCTGACAGCTGCTCCGATTTCTGCTATGGCCGCAGATTATCAGCTCGGTGATGTTATCGCTGATTCTGATATTTGCGCCCCCCAGTCCTTGCAGCCGAAAATTGATGTAGTGTGGACCCCTTACACCGGTAAGGGCGCCGCATTTGTCAACGATGGCGATGAGAGCTGGGTAGCAGACGGTACCACCGTAAATGACCTGAGCAAGCACTCCGTAGAAGGCCTGACCGTTGAGGAACTGCCTTCCAACAGTAAGTACGGCAACTTTGGTTATGTTGCTTGTACCTTCATTTTGAGAGATACCGCTGGCCAGTTCGGCGCAACCCAGTTTAAGTTTACTTGGGACAGCGCTCTGACCATTGGTAACCGTATGGGCAGCACCGGCAGCTTTAAGACTACCCCCGCATTTGAGGGTACCGGCGCCGAGAGCCTGTACAATGCCGATTGGGAACCCTATATGACCGATGATGCTTCTGCTTTGAGCACCACCGATGCATATATTTCCTTTGGTAACCCGCTGGATGCTAACAACGACGACGCGGCTGTGACCCGTTGGGTTGGCGAGACCTCCAGCATTGGTGATCCTGATTCCGGTACCGTGATCGATGGTCTGTACATCTGCACCATCGGCTTCCGTGTAAAGGCCGGCACCACCATCAGCGATGACCTGCTGCACTTTGAGCGTGCTGAGTATTGTGGTATTCCTTACAATACTTTCGGTACGGATGTTCCTTATAAGTACACCCTGACCGGTAAGGACTGGAGTGATGGTACTGAGGTTGGTACCATCGAGTGCCCCATGAAGGCATCTACTCCTGAGACCAAGTCTTACACTGTTAATTATGTGACCGAGGACGGCGCTTCTCTGGGCACCGAGAATGTGGAAGAGGGCAAGAGCCCCGCTTCTGTACCGGCTCTGCCCACTAAGGCTCCCGATGCTGCCGGCCACTACAGCTATGCTTGGGATACCGATCCCAGCACCGCTACCATCTCCGCAGACACCACCTTCACTGCTAAGCTGACCACCACTCCGCATACCGAGACGAAGCTGGACAGCAACATTGTGGATGCCACCTGCGGTACTCCCGGTTCTAAGACCGTGACCACCAGCTGCTCCGAGTGCGGTTATGTGATCAGCGTTGAGGATAACGTGGTTATCCCCGCTACCAACAACCATACTCCCGCTGCTGCTGTTAAGGAGAATGTGAAGCCCGCTACCTGCGAGACTGCTGAGACTTATGACTCTGTGGTTAAGTGCGCTGTCTGCGGTGCCGAGATCTCCAGAACCCAGATGACCGGTGATCCGGCTACGGGTCATAACTATGGCGAGTGGAAGCATGACGACTCTACCGCTAAGGCTGAGTCCACCCACACCCGCACTTGTGCAAATGATGCATCTCATACCGAGACCGTGGCCTGCAACTTCACCGCTAAGGTGACCCAGAACCAGACCGCTGATCTGCCCGAGATCACCACTTACACCTGCTCCGACTGCGGCTACTCCTACACTGAGGAGACCAAGCCCGCTCTGGGCCATACCCATAACTATGGCGCCCCCGTTGCTGACTACACCAGCGGTGAGGCCTTCGTTGAGGGTAAGGATTACACCCACACTGCTACCTGCACCGGCGAGGGTACCTGCAGCCAGCCTACCAAGACTGACAAGTGCACCTTCGACGAGGGTCAGGTGACCAAGGCTGCTACCTGCACTGAGGACGGCATTAAGGTATTCACCTGCTCCGAGTGCGGCGGCACCTACACTGTATCCATCCCGGCCATTGACCATGCTTGGGGCCAGTGGAAGCATGACGATGCAACTGCAGAGGCTGATTCCACCCATACCCGCGTTTGCGCCAATGACGCTTCTCACACTGAGACCAAGGCCTGCGACTTCACCGCTAAGGTGACCCAGGAGGCTACTCTGGATCAGGCTGAGATCACCACTTACACCTGCTCTGACTGCGGCTACTCCTACACCAAGGAGACTGCTCCGGCTCTGGCTGGTGTGACCGTAACCGTAAATGCTGTGGAGAACGGCTCTGTGACCCTGTCCGGTCAGGATGTGACCGCCGGCGGTTCCAAGAAGTTCGCTGAGAACGGCACTTACACCCTGGTTGCTACTCCCAATGAGGACTGCACCTTCGTAGGCTGGCAGACCGGTAACAAGATCGTTTCCACTGACGCTTCCTACACCACCGTGGCTATCGCTGACATCACCTACACTCCCGTGTTCGCTGAGTCCGCTAAGCCCGTTCAGTTCACCTTTGTTGATATGTTCAACAATGTGATCTCTTCTCAGTCTGTTGCTTCCGGCGCTGACGTGAAGATCCCGCAGGCTCCCACCTACACCGGCTACACCTTCACCGGTTGGTCCGTAGATGAGGACACCATTAAGGCTGCTACCTCCTCCATGACTGTTTATGCACAGTATGAGAAGGACGCTGCTGCTACCTACACTGTAACCACTGACGCTGACGCTACCGTTGCTTACGGCAGCAACTCCGCGCAGGGTACTCTGGCTGACATTCCTTACGGCACCCAGGTAACCGTGTCTAAGGACGGCGCTACCGCTTGGGCTATCGATGGCAAGATCGTTGCTTACGGCGACAGCTACACCTTCTATGTAGCTTCTGACGTAACTGTGACCGCTGCTTCCGCTACCACCCAGGCTCCCGTTGTGGCTGCTGTTTCTGCCAACCAGGTTGCCGGTTCTTACAAGGTTGAGTTCGTTGCTACCCGCGCTATGGTGGATGGCTGCACTTACCTGAAGTCCGGTTTCGTGTATGGTAAGAACCTGTCCGACGCTGACCTGACTCTGGCCAATGTTGGCAAGCAGGGCTCTGCTGACAACTCCGGCGTTGTTAAGGCTGCTTATGCCAACAGCACCGAGGGCAGCACCCAGTTCATTCTGAGCTATGGTATCTCCTCTCAGACCGGCACTGCCTCCGCTAAGGCATTCTTGACCTACAAGGATCAGAATGGCGAAGTGCAGACCGTGTACTCTGATGTGATGAGCCACACTTACGCTTAATCGCGTAGACCCCTATTTATCGCTCCTGCCGGCGGGCAACTGCCGGCAGCGATATAAGGCAATTTAGGAATAGGAGGAATGTCTTCATGAAAGAAGCTTATTCTAAGCCTGTTGTCGACGTCAAGGAATTTCAGCAGATCGATGTGATGACCGCAAGCGGTCCTGAAATCGTTGGTGGCGAAGACGACTAATTGCAATTAGTAAAATAATTGCTCGAGCGAAAAGAGCCGAGGGAGCGATCCCTCGGCTCGATTTTTTTATGCTTTAACGGTGCGGCTGTTTGGCTGTGCCGGATCGGTATTGTACGCACCGGCGGGCGACCGTCGGCTTTTTTTGTCTTTGCTATGGCAATGGGGCGGTACTTATGGTACAATAAAAGTAGACTGAAGAATTGGAGGCGGCGGTATGAAGAAAATGGCAAAGCGCCTGGCGTGCCTGGTGCTGGTGTTGGTGCTGGCCTGCTGCGCCCTGCCGGGGGTCACCTACGGTGCCACCACCTCGGTAGATCTGAACCAAAATTATCTGTTCCGCGCCCGGACCAATGCCTTTTCTTTTGGTACCGGCGAGACGGCGAACTTGACCTTTACCCCCCAGTACACGGCGGAATACACCTTAAAGCTGTACGGCCATTTGACCGGCGGGCGGAATATCCGTGCCAGCCTGACGGACTCGGACGGCACGGTCACGGACTTTGAATACCCCAACCGTACCGGCACCACCATTAAGGATTACAGCCACCCGTACCTGACCGCCACCTTGGAGCAGGGCAAGACCTATACCTACTCTGTTTGGGGCTGGACAGCCACCAGCACCGGCGCAACGGTGGATGTGGACTTTACCAGCGGCGAGAGCGGCACCCTGTCCCAGGAGGTGGGGCTGCGGCTGTACCTGGACCAAACGGAATTTACCACCTACAGCCAGCAGGCGGTGCTGAATGCGATAAAGCTGCTGATCGTGGACCGCTCCGGCGCCCATTTGGAATGGAAGTATAAGGACGCCCTGGGCAGCCTGTTGGTGGGTGGCGCCGATGTGATCGTGGACCTGTCCGCTTGCGGTGCCTGCGGCAAGAACACCGTGCAGGTGCACTATATGGGCTATACCGCCACGGCGGATTTTAACCTGGCGCACGACTATTCCGTGCTGCTGGAGCGGGTGGCGGCCACGCCTACTGCCCGCGGTTATGACCTGCTGGGGTGCAGCCGGTGCAGCGCCACCACCCAGGCGAATTTTGTAGACTATGACGGCTTTTGCATTGCCACTCCCGGTGCGGATATGGGCGCGCTGCTGTTTAACGATACGGATTTGACCGCCGGCGGCCAAATTTATGTGGACCGCGGCAAGGACTGCACCCTGCTGGCTCTGCCCAATAGCGGCTGCCGCTTTGCCGGTTGGCAGCAGGGGAACAAGATCCTGTCCGGCGACGCCAGCTATACTTTTACCCCGGTGGCCAGCGCCACCTACACGCCGCTGTTTTTAGACGACAGCGACCGGCTGACCTTTTTGTTTATCGACCCATTTTCCAATGTGCTGTCTTACCAGCAGGTGGACCGTGCTGCGGATGTAAAGATTCCCACGCCGCCTACCTACACCGGCTATACTTTCGTCGGCTGGTCCTATACGCCGAAGCAGATCCACAGCGCCACCGGCTCCCTGACCGTGCAGGCGCTGTACCGTGCCGGTGGCGCCAAGCAGCTGACCATCACTGCTCCCGGCTGCACCTTGCAGTGCGGCAGCCAAACTGCCCGGGACAGCCTGACCGTTGCTTATGGGGCGCGGGTCACCGTGTTTGCGGCAGACGCCAAGGGCTTTTCTGTTGATGAGCGGGTGCTGGGTTATGGCAGCCGGTACAGCTTCTATGCCGTTGCCGATCTGGCGCTGGAAAAGTGCACCGACGATCTGACCCCGGTGCCCTCTGTGTCACTGCTTACCGCCCAGTTGCAGTCGGATACCGGGCGGGTGATGTTCGCCGCCACCCGGTCCATGGCCGGGGAGGGGAACCGGCTGGTGACCTCCGGCTTCTTGTATGGCAAGAATTTGGCAGACGATGATCTGGTGCTGGAGATGGCCGGTAAGCCGGGCACCGGTACGGACGCAGGCACTGTGCGCTGTGCTCAAAACCGCTCTACGGAGCCGGAGGGCCAGTTTGTGCTGTACTATGGCATTACCGCCCATGTGGGTACTGCCGCCGCGCGGGCGTACCTGACTTATGCAGACGCGGACGGCGCCCTGCACACGGTGTATTCCGCCGTGCTGCGCTATACCTATTGACAGACCTTTCCTGTTTACAATCCGCCCGGCCTGTGCTACAATGAGGGCAGCAAAGGAGTGCGATTATGAAAAAGACCATACGCCTGGGCAGCTTTCTGTTGGCGTTTCTTCTGCTGGTGTGCACCCTGCCGGTAACGGCGTGGGCGGCCACCACAGTCAATTTGAACCAAAATTATCTGTTCCGTCCCCGGGACAACGCCTTTTCCTTTGGCGCCGGGGAGACGGCCACCCTGACCTTTACCCCCCAGTACACGGCGGATTATACCTTGCAGCTGTACGGTCATGAGACCGGCGGTAAGAATATTCGTGCCAGCCTAACGGACCCGAACGGCACGGTAACAGCATTCGAGTACCCGGATCGGGAGGACGCTGCAACCAAGAATTACACGCGCCCGTACTTGACCGCCACTCTGGAGAAAGGCAAGACCTATACTTATTCCGTGTGGGGCTGGCTGTCCACCAGTACCGGTGCCACCGTAGATGTGAACTTCACCAGCAGCCAAAGCGGTGCGCTGACGGAGGAGCTGGGGCTGCGTGCTTACTTGCAGGGCAAGACGGTGTTTTACAGCTACGATCCCCAGGCGGTGCTTAATGAATTGAAGCTGCTGGTGGGCTTTAAGAACGCCACCCAGCCGCTGGAATGGTATTACAAAGACGCCGGCGGCGTGCTGAGCATTAACGGTGCCGATGTGATCGTGGATATGTCCGGCTGCGGCGCCGAGGGTATGAACACCATGGCGGTGTACTACCAGGGCTACCGGGCAACGGTGGATTTTGAACTGCGCACCCATGACCATGATTATCAGCCGGATGAGCCGGTGCTGCCCACCTGCACCACTGCGGGTTATACGCCCTACTTCTGCACCATTTGCGCCGATGAGGTGCACCGGGATATTGTCCCGGCGCTGGGACATAATTACAAAGAAAAAAGCCGCGCCTTGACCAAGGCAACCACTTCCAAGGACGGCAAACAGACTGCCACTTACGCTTGTACCCGCACCGGCTGCAAGGCCGCCTATACCAAGACCTTGCAGACCTATTATAAGGTCAATACCATTAAGCTGAATAAGACGGCTTATACTTATAATGGCAAGGTGCAAAAACCGTCTGTGACCGTCAAAGACAGCAAGGGCAAGACCTTAAAGAACGGCACGGATTATACC
>CAVIFY010000064.1:0-7657 GCA_963642245.1 Bifidobacteriaceae bacterium
ATGAATATTCTATCTCAGAAGAAAATGCACAGCTCATCGATCATTTGAACCGAACCGACGACGCTTTGCTAACCGGTGAATTACAAAAGGTAATTGAAAAAACACTTACCCAGCAAGAGAAAACGATTTTTGTACTTCGATTTGAGCAGGGCCAGCCGGTGAAAGATATTGCCCGGCAGTTGGGTATGACGCCGGGCAACTGTGCCACGCAGATTTGCCGTATGCGCAACAAATTGCGTACGGTGCTGCAATCCTATTTATGAAAGGAGTAAAGTCAATGGTTAATGTAACAAAAAGCCAACTGGTGCACTTGTTTGACGACAAAGATATGCAACAGGAGCTGTTTAATTGGATTGGCGAACTGATGGATCAGGAACTGGAAAAGCCTGATGATGAGATCGATTTTGACTTTATCGAGGATTGCAGCCGGGCGTTGATTGAAGTACAGACCGGTGCGGCTATTGCTCCCGATGTTTTGCGAAAGATGATGACGGACGCGCGCGTACTGAAACGCGCCAAGCGAATTACCGTTCGCAGTTTATCCGCAACGGCAAAATTGGCGATTTTGGCCGCTGTGTTGTTAGCTACCGGCCTAACCGTTTATGCCGGTATTCAGGTGGCACCCAAAATGTTCGCTCCGGTTGAAACAACGACCGTGGCAGCGCAACCGGCAGCGACGACCACGGCTGCGGCTGCGAAGTCCACTGTGACAAAGGCAAAAGTGACCGAGAAAACGACCGAAAAAATGGAGCGTGCCGACGGTGCCGATACAGACGACAGCATTTTTGTACGCCATAGTGCTGCGCCGACTCGTGGTGTATATAAGATCGTTCGTGGTAAGGGCGTTCACGCAGATCCATGCAGCCCTACCACTTATAGCCGTAAGGGTTATTCTACCGACCATTTCGAGATACTTGCTTGCTATACGGACCGGCAGGAGGAGGCGGTTGCCTTTAGCGAAAAGGAGTATATGAGCGATTATTACCCGGAGGATATATGCTATGTAGCTGATGGAGCCAAGCATAAATTTACGGATTGGAAGCAGACCAAATCACCCGGGTGTGGTACACTGGGTGAAAAGGAACGCAGTTGTACGGTTTGCCACTGGAAGCAGACCTGTCCGATACGCGCAACGGATAAGCATAAATGGACTTATCTTTTTGAAGGTGAAGAAAACACCTATTTGCGTGTGCGTTTTGAGTGCGGCACTTGCGGGTTGGCACGGCTGTGTAAAGTGGAAAAGCCCCATACGATCATTATAGATATGGATCGGGACTATTACAATTCCATTCACCCAAATGTTATTGCTCTTTTAGACAATAAGGGATATGAAATTCCAAAGAAATACTGGAGTTTGGATCCCATGGGGCTGCCTGTGCATGAATCCGGACTTGAGTGCTTACAGATTCTATTCAATGGAAAGGGACCGTATCCTAAGTGGCATAGCGATATTCAGGTTTATGTGCCTTGTTATCCGCCAAGACCAAAGCTGAAGAGTATAACGGCGCAAAAAGGCGGTATGCAGGTGACTTGGAACGGCTCCTCAAATTATCAAGATAATGTAGTATCCGGCTTCCAATTGGAATATGCAACAAATGCTGATTTCAAGGATGGCCAATATGCTTCTGTCAGTGGACATAAGCAGCGCAGCCTAATCGTGGATGGCCTTGCCTCCGGCAAAACCTACTATGTGCGTTTGCGCGGATATTATTATGATGATGACAATAACAAACTTTGCGGTTTGTGGTCGGATGTGCGGGCAGTAAAGATAAAATAAAGGGGGAAGAAAAATGAAAAAATGCTTATCATTGCTTTTGACGGCTTGGTTTGGGCTTTCCGCCATGCTCTCGGTGCCTTTGACCGGTATTGCAGCTGATGACAGTCAAGTGCTGGCGCCGAATACAGCAACCGCTGTTACATTTGATCCTGGCCAAAGGCGTCAGCTGCGTTTGACTGTGCCGGAGGATGGATATTATCAGCTGGTTTATCAGGATGTTATGCAGGGCGTCAAGCACGCTTGTATGGCGTGGGCAACAGACATTGACGGCGCGCAGAATCGAAACTTTGAGCAAGCCGATCTGCTATTGACCTTCCCGGCCAAAGCGGGCAATACTTATACAGTGGAGTTTACCAACAACGAGGTCGTGGCGTTTACCTATATCTTAACGCTGGAAAAGCATACGCACCTTAATCAAAAAACGACGGTAACACAGGTGCCCACTTGTACGCAAAAGGGGAGTCTTCAGCGCACCTGTTCGGATTGCAGCTATGTAGGCAATGAAGCGATTGCCGTGGATCTTACAAATCACCCACAGAATATAAACCCTGTGTGCAAAGCCTGCGGACAGGATAAGGCCGATAGCAATTTGCAACTGGACCAAGTGGTGCAGCTGCCGTATCAAAAGAAGGATACTTATCGATTTTACCGCTTTTGCCCTTCTGAAGATGGTATCTATTACTTTATCGGCGGTGCCGGTGGACAGGAAAAGATCACACTAACGATCCTGGATGAAGCCGGTAATAAGCTGGAGGGGGAAACCGTAAAGCTGACCGGTGGACACACTTACCATTTGGCCATATTGGCGCAAACCGAAATCAGCGGTAGTGTGCAAACAACCATTGTTGTGCGTGTGCATACGCACAGTATGGTGCTTATACAAAAGTATGCCCAAACATGCGTACAGGACGGTTACATCTTATATCGCTGCAGAACTTGCGGCGCTGAAGAAAAGCGCAACTTCAAGCCGGCTACCGGTGTGCACCAGTATGAGAACTGCGTGTGTACCGCTTGCGGTCAGATCGATCCGGACAGTATCCAGCGTATTTCGCTTGCTTTGGATCAGAGCTATACGGTTGCAGCGCGTTACCGCCGTGAAAAAGCATTTTTTACTTTTACACCCACCAAGACAGATTACTATTTGTTCTCCGTAGATGTTCCGGCACCGGGAAATGCTGCCCAACTGCGTATGGAATTGCGTGAGAATCAGAATCTGCTGCAGTATGTTACCAATAAAATTGTAAAGTTGAAGGCCGGTACGGCTTATCAAGTGACTGCTTATTTCTATTCCAGCAGTGCAAATGAGTATTGCGGGGATTATACCGTTCGTTTGCAGCGGCACGAGCACGATTATCAGTTTACCTCATATCGGGAGCCTACCTGTTGCGCAGATGGCGAAAAAATCTATACTTGTGCCGCGTGCAAAGATCAAACCAGCATAGTCGTATTGCATACGGCGGATAGCCATTATTACAATAGCCAGGGTGTTTGCACCGGTTGCGGTCAAAAGGACCCTCTATTAGATGCTGCACCGATGGACGCGGCCTTGGATGTGATCTATACGGTGGAGAATAGCGGCGGCCATCATACATACAGTTATGTATTTACACCGGTTTCAGCTGGATATTACCAGTTTTTGGCAGGCGGCGACTTTACGCTCTATTCTAAGGATAGTGAAAAAATAGCGGTCCACACCAATGGCAAAGGCGAATATTATGCGTATTTGGAAGCCGGTGAGCAGACCAGGGCAACGCTGCATACAGCCAACTATGGCACATTGCACCTGGAAATACACGCGCATACGCATAGCTTAAGCGAAAGAACGATCGCTCCAACCTGTGGCAGTGAGGGATATGTTCTCTCTTATTGCAATGTTTGCGGGTACGGTCAGTATCAGTCTTTCCTGCCGGCCACGAATACGCATACTTTCACAAAGACGGTGATACAGCCGACCTGCGTTGCAATGGGCTACACCAGTTACACTTGCAAGAACTGTGGCTTTGCATATAAGGCGGATTATAAACAGCCGGATGTGCAGCAACATACGGATGATGCGGCAGATGGGGTATGCACAAGGTGCGGATATGCGTTTTATCAGCCCCAAGATGTGGGTGCCATTTGGGCAAATGACTCGGTAGAAGTCACGCTGACCGAGCAGCAGGTGGCATATACTTTTGTGCCGGAGGCAGATGGTGTATATTCTTTTGAGGTCCTTTCTCCATGTGCGACCAGTGTACAGCGGGCAATACTGGACAATCGCAATCAGGCAATCGCCAGTGGTACAGAGAATTTTTATGCTTATTGTCAAAAAGGTTATACCTACCGCTTTTGCTGTGCCTTCATAAATGCGGAAAGGCGACAGGTGGCGTTAACGATCGTACCGCACACACATGCTTATAAAAAGGAGCAAACCGTGCAGGTTACTTGTACGCAGGACGGATATACGAAAGAGCAATGCCCATGCGGGGATACCCGTATTGTGAATTTTCAGCAGAGAACAGGAAAGCACAATATGGTCTGGGACTCCCAGCAAGCAAGCTGCGGCCGTGCCGGCTACCTGAAATATTATTGCTCTGACTGCGGCTATGTGGAGAAAAAGACCACCTATCCGGCAACGGAAGAGCACCACTATCGCTACGGTGTATGCACCAGTTGCGGCCAAAAGCAATACCCGCGTCAGTATGCGCCAAGCGGTGCACTAACTTTGGAACAGCCGGCGGTGATTGAGAATCTGGGCGAAGTGGGGAATCGGGGGTATTCCTATACCTTTACGCCGACGGATAGTGGGTATTATCAGTTTGCTATGCATGGCAATCGGCAAGCGGAGATCTTATTAACCGGCGGCGGACTGAATTGCCAAAACCGGAGCAAAGCAGATGCTTTGATTGCTGCATTGAAGGCAGGCACCACCTATACTGTACAGGTGTGGCCGGCTCCATATAGCGGTTCGTGTGTAGCAGCACTGACAGTATCCCCGCACACACACGCACTGTCAGAAGAAACAGTCTTGCCTACCTGCGGTCGGGGCGGTTATACACGGGAAAATTGCACCATGTGTGCGTACACGCAGGTGACGAACCGTCAGCCTGCCACAGAGCAGCACACATTTGTAAACGGCTATTGCACAGGGTGCAACAGTTCGATCGCGCCTGACGCAATTACAGGAACGGTATCCATAGACACAACTTGTGCTGTGCAGCCCGGGATAACCAATCGTATTGCGTTTACTCCAACGGCGGATGGCGTATATGCTTTTTATTCAATCAGTGACTTTGCACCAAAGGCAACGGTGCGAGACAGTGGCAATAATAACCTAAGCCGCACCTTTGCTGCCGGTTTTAAGAACCTGCAATTTGACAGTCCGGCAAAGGAGAAGAATTTTGCAATAGCTGCTGAACTGAAAAAAGGCGTTACTTACTATTTGGTCACAGAGTCGGCCCTACATGGGTACCAAGTTGGGGTAACAGCTACGGTTGCTCATGACTACACGCTGACCCAGCGGCATAAGAACAGCTGTGAAAAGGTTACCTATGATGTATATACTTGCTCTTTGTGCGGTCAAAAAATGACGGTAGGCAATATTGTGGATCATCAGGAAGAATTAATCAAGTTAATTCCGCCCACATACGATCAGGACGCGAAAGGCGAGTTTACCTGTCAGCAGTGTGGGAAAAAGAGTGTGCATGCAATTACGCCTTGCAAATCACATGTCTATACCATTAAGGAGCAGCCCGCTACGGATACGCTGCCCCAATGTACCATTCGCTACTGTAAAAAGTGCGGTGTGGTGAGTTATCGCGACACAAGTTGCCAGAAACATATCATGAAAACAGATACCCGGGAAACCAGCTGTATGGCACCCGGTTATGTAAAAACTTACTGCGTGCGTTGCGGCTACTGCACACGGGAAGAGATCATTCCCCAATTACAGCATCAGTACCAGGTGGAGAAGTACGCGCCATCCTGTACGCAGGATGGGTACAAGTGCCGCGTTTGCTCGCTGTGCATGAAAACAGAGTATTACGACAAAAAGCCAAAACTGGGCCACAAATGGGGCAGCGCCAAGGTGGTGCGCAAAGCCACTTATGCAGCAGCGGGCAAGAAACGCTATACTTGTGATCGTTGCGGTGCTACCAAGGACGCCAGCATTTCCAAGCGCACAGTAGGCCAGGTGACAGGTATTTCCGTCCAAGGCCAAAAGAAAGGCCTTTTAGTGAAGTGGAAGCGTGGCGGCGATGTAACCGGCTACCGTATTCAATATAGCACGGACAGTAAATTTAGTGCCAAAAAGGCCAAGGCCGTAACTGTAAAGTCGGCAAAGACCACCAAAAAGACAATATCCAAATTGGCCGGTAAGAAAAAATACTATGTGCGCATTCGTGCATACAAGACGGAAAAGGGGAAAACATATTATTCCCCTTGGAGCAAAACCTACACCGTAAAGACAAAATAGAGAGAGAGTCAAAGCCTCCAAATCAGCGAAGGACACCGTGGTTATCTGCGGTGTTCTTTGTTTTTATCAAAAGTTAAGCATAGCCGGTTGTGTGAGTTGCTACAAATTGACAGGATTGTCAGGATAGAGTATAATGCTGATAGACATTTTAGGGGGAATGGGTATGGAAACAAAGCAAAAGGCTGTGCAGGTGCAGGCCGGTGCGGCGAAGGGGAAAAAGAGCAGAAAGAAGGTGTGGGCTGTGGTGATCGGCGTTTTGCTGGCGGTGATCCTGGTGGCTATTGCGTTTATTGAACTGAGCACTTTGCCCCGCAAGGACACGGCGGACAATGTGATCTACATTGGCGGTATGGTCACTTCAGACACAGTGGAGTACGCCGACGGCAGCGGCAAGGGGCTGCTGCGCAACCCGGTGGTGAAGATCATGCAGATGGTGTGGCGCTACTGCGACGGTGGCGACAAGGCCAAGCACGCGGCTCAGGACCCGCCCACGGTGACGGAAGTGAATGACCTGGCTTACATAGAGGACGGCAATCTGTATCACACATTGGATGTGCTGTACCCGGCAGATGCCCGGCCCGATGCCAAGCTGCCGGTGATCATTGACATTCACGGTGGCGGCTGGATGTATGCAGAAAAGGGGCTGAACCACCACTACTGCGCCGCTTTGGCGGACCGGGGGTATGTGGTCTTTAATATCAACTACCGGCTGGTGCCGGATGTGACGGTGAACGAGCAGTTGCAGGATGTGGCCCGGGCGCTGCGCTGGATCAGTGACCACGGCAGCGAATATCCCTGCGATATGAGCAATATTATGCTTACCGGTGACTCTGCCGGCGGGCAGCTGGCGGCGTATAGTGCGGTGCTCATGCAAAGTGACCAGCTGCGCAAGACCTTTGACACCGTGGACCCGCAAATGGAGCTGACCGCGCTGCTGCTGACCTCGCCGGTGGCCTTTATGCGGGACGGCGGGCTGTTCAGCCTGTACACCAAGCCCATGTGGGGCACGGATTACAAAGACAAAGCCACTTATCCGTACATGGATTTTGACCAGATCATTGACTACGCCCAGGCGCTGCCGCCCACTTACTTGATCACCAGCAGCGGCGACACCCTGGCCAACAAACAGACCCATCGGTTGTATGAAGTGCTGCGAGCCCATGGGGTGCAGGCGGAGATCAAGGATTACGCCAAGGCGGAGTATGACCAGTCGCTGCCCCATGTGTTCAGCGTGTTGCAGCCCTTTGAGCCGGCTGGCACGGCGGCTATTGACAAGGCGCTTGCTTTTTACCAAAAGGCTATGGCAGCCAAAGCGGCCCAATAACAGAATAAAAATGGCACCTGTGTATCGCCGGGTACGCAGGTGCTTTTGTTCTTAAAGTAAACCACAAGCTAAGCTTGTGGGAGAAGCGAGCCGTAGCGTTGAA
>CAVIFY010000065.1:0-7466 GCA_963642245.1 Bifidobacteriaceae bacterium
GTATAATTATTAAAATATAAAATGGGTCGGTCTGTCCGACCCGATCACCCATACATACGAACGACTTAGGAGGTATGTGCGTGGCGAATAAAGATTATGACGATCTGCTGCGTTCGTTTATGAACAACTCGTCCAAGGCTTATGACGAGGACCGGCACGCGGTAGAGAAGCAGGCGCAGCAGGCGCCCGTACAGAGAAATGCGGCGGCGGACCGTGCGGCGCGGCATAAGAAAGAGCAGCAGATGGAGAACCGTCTGGCTGCCAAAAAGCGCAAGAAGGCAAGTAAGCCCCCCAAGGAGAGCACTCCTGCCCGCAAGGTAGGCAAGGTGCTGCTGGGCTGCCTGATGGTCATTTGCGTGGTGGGCATTGTGTGCTGCTCCGTGTTGTTTATTTACGGTTACAGCGTGGTTCACGGCGACAAGGTCTTTGACCTGACCGAGCAGAAGTACAGCCAAAATATGACCTCGTTCATCTACGGCACGGATAAGAACGGCAAGACCGTGGAGATCACCCGCCTGCATGGGGAAGAGAACCGCATTTGGGTGGATATGGACGATATGAGCCCCTATATGGCCAAGGCGTTCGTGGCCGGTGAGGACAAGCGCTTTTATAAGCACCACGGCGTGGACTGGGTGCGCACCATCGGCGTGTTTGTGAAGCCCACCAACTTTGGCCAGGGCGGTTCCACCATCACCCAGCAGCTGATCAAGAACCTGACGGATGAGAACCAGGTGACCTTTATCCGTAAGTTTAACGAGATCTTGCAGGCGCTGAACTTGGAGCGCAATTACAGCAAGGACGAGATCATAGAGGCGTACCTGAACACCGTGTACCTGTCCAACGGCTGCTACGGCGTTAAGACCGCCGCAGAGAAATACTTTGGCAAGGACATTAAGGACCTGAACGCGGCGGAGTGCGCCAGCCTGGCGGCCATTACCAAGGCGCCGTCCACCTACGATCCCTTAAATGATCCCAAGGCCAACAAACAGCGGCAGGAATACTTCCTGGAGGCCATGTACAACGACGGCTTCCTGACGCAGGAAGAGTACGAGAGCGCCAAGAACTATAAGTTGGTCTTTACCAACAGCAAGGAATATAAAGGCTCTAAGGTCAAGACCAAGAGCACCAAGAAGTCCCAGACCGTCAACAGCTATTATGTGGACCATGTGATCACCTCTGTGATCGAGGATCTGCAAAAGAACGGCTACACTTACAAGAAAGCCAAAAACATGGTCTACGGCGGCGGACTGAAGATCTACACCGCCATTGACTTTGATGTGCAGGACGCACTGGAAAATGTGTACGAGAACTACAAGCGTATGCCGGACGAGACCGTCCAGGGCGCCATGGTGGTGATGGACTACAACGGCCGGATTTTGGGCCTGGTAGGCGGCACCGGTAAGAAGAAGGTCAACCTGGGCCTGAACCGCGCCACCATGTCCAAGCGGCAGCCCGGTTCCACCATCAAGCCCCTGTCCGTGTACGGACCGGCGCTGGAAAAGAGCTTGCAGGACGAGAACACCGATATTTACTGGTCCACCATGATCAAGGACGCCCCGCTAAAGGTGGTAGACGGCAAACCCTGGCCTACCAACCAGGGCGGCGGTTACAGCGGCAGCACCGTGACTTTGCAGTACGGTCTTGCCCAGTCTAAGAACACCATCTCCGCCCGCACGCTGGATATGATCAGCGACTCCGGCGCGGTGGATTACTCTCTGGACTTTATCACCAATCGGTTCCATATCAGCACCCTGGACAGCGTAAAGGACTGCGACTACGCGCCTATGGCTACCGGTGGTGTGACCAACGGTGTGACTGTGCTGGAAATGACCGCAGCTTATGCCACTTTCGGCAACGGCGGCTACTACTACGAGCCGTATTGCTACACCAAGATCGAGGATGTGCAGGGCAATGTGGTGCTGCAAAAGCAGCCGGAAAAGACCAAGGAGTCCGCACTGTCCGAGAACACCGCTTGGGTGATGAACAAATTGCTGCAAACGGTGATGACCTCCGGCACCGGTACTTCTTACAAACTGTCCGGTATTCAGTGCTTTGGTAAGACCGGTACGACCACGGACGATAAGGACCGCTGGTTTATGGGCGGCACGCCGGACTTTGTGGCCGGTGTATGGTACGGCTATGACCAGCCCAAGGAGATCTACTACGGCCTGTCCGGCAACCCCTCCGGTACTTTGTGGAAGACCGTGATGTCTGCCGTGTATGAGAAGCTGGACAGCGATCAGTATAAGACCAAGTTTGAGGAGCCGGAAGGCATTGTGCAGCGCTCTTATTGCCCCACCTGCGGCAAGCTGCGCAGCGGCACCGGCGTGTACGGCTGGTACGATGTAAACAACCTGCCCGGCAACTGCTCCGGCGGCCACGGCTATTCCACCGGCGAGAGCAGCAGTTCCGGCAGTTCCGGCAATTCCGGCAAGACCACCACCGCGGCAGATGGGGAGAATACCACAGCCGCCGGCGGCGAGACCACCGCAGCCCAGGAGCCGCAGACCTCTGCTCCGGCGGAGCAAAAGCCCACCAAGGCCGATGAGGGTGACGGCGAATGAGCACCACCCGCTTTATCGTTGTGCGCCACTGCGAGGCGCAGGGCAATATCCGCCGGGTGTTTAACGGCGTTACGGACGGTGATATTACCGAGAACGGCGCCCGCCAGCTGGATCTGCTGGCTGCGCGTATGGCAGGGGAGCAGTTCGATGTGATCTACTCCAGCCCCTTGCGCCGCAGTGTCAAGACTGCCCGGGCTTGCAATCGGGCCCACGGGCTGCCCATTCATATACTGAACAGCCTGATCGAGATCAACGGCGGGGTGTTTGAGGGCCTGCCCTTTGCGGACTTCCCCAAATGCTATCCCAGGGAGAGCGCCCTGTGGAATGACGAACCCCACGCCTTTGCCATTGAAAAAGGGGAGTCTATGCAGCAGGTGTTTGACCGTATGCGCGACACCGTGCTGCTGCTCACCGCCCGCCACCCGGGCAAGACCGTATTGCTGGCCTCTCACGGCTGCGCCATTCGCAATCTGCTGTGTTGGGCACACGGCTGGCCCATTGAACGGCTGAACGATGTGGCCTGGGGTGAGAACACCTGCGTGTCTGTGCTGGAAGTAGAGCAGAGCGGTACGCCCCGCTTGCTGCTGGAGAATGACGCTTCTCATTTACCGGCGGACTGTGCCACACTGGGCAAGCAGGACTGGTGGCGGCCGGAGTACCGGCACGACCCCTTTGGAAGATAATGAACACAAACGGAGCGAAAGCGATCAACGCGGTATGGATCCTTTCGCTCCTTTTTACAGGAAGGAGAACCGCTATGCGAATGATGGCCGTGGATTACGGCGATGTGCGCACCGGCGTGGCCTTTTGCGATGTGCGGGAGATGTTGGCCACCGCCTACGACACGGTGGAGGAGCGCTACGCCCCTAAGCTGGCCGAGAAACTGGCGGCTCTTGCCAAGGCGGAGAAAGCAGAGCAGATCGTTGTGGGTCTGCCCCGGAATATGGACGGCAGCTACGGCTACCGTTGCGACGCCTGCCGCCGCTTGGGCGATTTGCTATCTGAAGTCACCGGGCTGCCGGTGGTGTACCAGGACGAGCGCCTGACCACGGTGCTGGCCTATGATCTGCTGTCTGCCGGCAATGTGCACGGCAAAAAGAGCAAGAAACAGGTGGACGCCGTGTCTGCCAGCGTGATCTTGCAGTCTTATTTGGACAGTCACCGTTAAACCGCGCCTTGGCGGATAGAGAGCGCCCCGGCTGCGTATAGATGTAGCGGTGGTGCTTTTGGAATGGACGGTGGGCCGCACCCGGCTGCGGCTGGATTATTCGTTTTTTTGGATATTGACTTTTGCCGCCTGGGCACAGAATGAACTGTTGTGGCAGGTGCTGGCGTTCTCCGTACTTCACGAGTGCGGGCACCTGGCAGCGCTCTGCGCCCTGGGACTGCGGCCCCGGCAGCTGCGCCTGTCCTTTTACGGTATGGCGCTGCGGTACGACCGGGTGCCGGATCGGCGGCGAGAGACGGCGGTGCTTTTTGGCGGCCCGGCGGTGAACCTGATCTTGTGGACGCTGCTGCGGGACCCGGCCAACGGCGCACTGTTTCTTCTGAATATGCTGCCTGTTTTCCCGCTGGACGGAGGACGGCTGGCTGCCCTTTGGCTGCCCCGCAGGCTGGCGGCAGTGCTCAGCGCGCTGGTGCTGGCGGCGCTGACCGCACTGGGCGGCTATGTGCTGTACCGGGGCGGCGGGGTGTCGCTCTTAGGGATCAGCTTGTATTTAATGCTATCAAATTTGAGGTCTGTATGAGAAAAGAGATTGAAAAACTGCTGCAATCGGTGCAAAAACCGGCTCGCTATGCCGGTGGCGAACTGAACAGCGTAATGAAAGACAAAAATAAAGTGGCCCTGCGCTATGCCTTTTGCTTTCCGGACACTTATGAGATCGGTATGAGCCACCTGGGCATGAAAATTCTATACGGCGTAGCCAACGCCCGGGAGGACACCTGGTGCGAGCGGGTGTTTGCCCCGGCGGACGATATGGAAGAACTGATGCGCGCCCACGGCGAACCGCTGTTTGCCCTGGAAAGCGGGGACCCCATCAAAGATTTTGATATGATCGGCTTTACCATGCAGTATGAGCTGTCTTATACCAACATTCTCAATATGCTGGATCTGGCCGGGGTGCCCCTGCGCGCTGCGGATCGAAAGGCGCTGACCCCCATTGTGGCCTTTGGCGGCCCCTGCGCCTGCAACCCGGAGCCGGTGGCGGAGTTTGCGGACATTATCTTCCTGGGCGAAGGGGAGGAGACCACCAACACGGTGTTGGACCTGCTGAAGGAATGCAAAGAAAGCGGCAAGTCCAAGCAGGAATTTTTGGAAGCGGCTATGCACATTCAGGGTATTTATGTGCCGTCCTTTTATGAGGACAGCTACAACCCGGACGGCACCCTGCGCGCCCTGACCCCCACCCACGGGGCACCGGCAACGGTGAAGAAGTCCATTGTGTCCGATATGAACAAGTGCTATTACCCGGACAGCTTTGTGGTGCCGTTTATTGATATTGTCCACGACCGGGCAGTGGAGGAAATCTTCCGGGGCTGCATTCGCGGCTGCCGCTTTTGCCAGGCCGGGTTTATCTATCGCCCCATTCGGGAGAAGAGCGTGGAGACCATCAACCGCCAGTCCAAGGCGCTGATCGACTCTACCGGGTATGATGAACTGTCCCTGTGCTCCCTGTCCACCTCCGACCACAGCTGCGTCAATGAAATGCTCACCTCTCTGATCGACTGGACCGTGCGGGACAAGATCAATCTGTCCCTGCCCAGCCTGCGGGTGGATAACTTTAGCGACGAGCTGGTGGACAAGCTGTCCAAAGTGCGCCGCAGCGGGCTGACCTTTGCCCCGGAGGCGGGCACCCAGCGTATGCGGGATGTGATCAACAAGAATGTGACGGAAGAAGAAGTGCTGCGCACCTGCACCAAGGCGTTTGCCGGCGGCTGGACCTCCGTTAAGCTGTACTTTATGATGGGTCTGCCCACGGAGACCATGGAGGATATTGCCGGTATCGCCCAGCTGGCGGGCAAGGTGGTAGACGCCTACTATAACACCCCGGAGCACAAGAAAGGCTGCGCCGTCAGCGTGTCCGTATCCTGTGCGTCCTTTATTCCCAAGCCCTTTACACCGTTCCAGTGGGAGCCGGAGGACACCATGACCTCCTTAAAGGCCAAGCAGGCCCACTTGCTGGAGAGCGTGCCCAGCCGCAAGATCCGCGTGTCCTACCACGAAACGCCCACCTCGCTCTTGGAGGGCGTGCTGGCCCGGGGGGATCGGCGGCTGTCCAAGGTGCTGCTGCGGGCCTTTGAACTGGGCTGCAAGTTTGACTCCTGGGACGATCACTTTAACTTTGACGCCTGGATGCAGGCCTTTGAAGAATGCGGGCTGGACCCGGACTTCTACACCAAGCGGCGGCGCCCCTTTGAGGAGCTGCTGCCCTGGGATCATTTGGACTACGGCGTGTCGCGCAAGTTCCTGGAACTGGAGAACAAGCGGGCGCACCAGAATGTGACCACGCCCCATTGCCGGATCCGCTGTGCCGGGTGCGGCGCCAACAAACTCAACGGAGGACATTGCGATGCAAGACCAGAAGTGGCACGAGATACGACTGCGGTTCAGTAAAACCGGGCGGGCAAAGTACATTGGCCACCTGGATGTGAACCGGGTGATGTCCAGAGCCTTGCGCCGGGCGGGGATCCCCCTGTGGTTCACCGAGGGGTATAATCCCCACGCCTATATGCGCTTTTCGCTGCCATTGTCCCTGGGGGTGGAGAGTGCCTGCGAGAGTATGGATATCCGCCTGATCGAGCCTATGGAGCCGGAGGAGGTGCAGCGGCGAATGAACGCCGCCCTGCCGCCGGATATTCAAATTGAAGATGTGTTTTGCGACTTTCGGGACTGTACGGAGATCGCCTTTTCCGATTACGACTTTACCCTGGCCTTTGACGACAACGCCGTAGCGGCGGAAAAGCTGCAAGCCGTTTTGGACGCACCGCAGATCCTGGCGCTGAAAAAGGGCAAGGTAGGCCGCAAGCGGGTGATGAAGGAAGTGGACATCAAAACCTTTATTGACCGGTACAGTGTGGAGCTGACCCCGGATGGCGTGGTGCTGCACTTGCGCCTGGCCGCCGGGCAGGAGAAGAACCTGAACCCTACGCTGCTGTGCGACACACTGCTGCGCCTGGCGGACCTGCCCTGGGAGTGGAAACGGATCTACCGGCTGGACTTACTGGACAAAGATTATCGGCCCTTTCAGTAAAAAACACTTGCTTTTTTGCACCGAGTGTGCTAATATATTAACGCATTTATTCCGTTGCACTTCTTGCAACGAGCGAAATGCTCTGCGTTACAGGCATAACGAGGGTGGTCCTCTGGCAGGTTCCTGTTAAGAACACCTCATAAATAAGAAGGAGGTTGTTATTGATGAACGCACTTGATTTGATTGCTCAGAGCAGCATGAAAGAAGAAACACCTAAATTCCAGATCGGTGATACCGTTAAGGTTGCCGTAAAGATCCGCGAGGGTTCTCGCGAGCGTATCCAGATGTTTGAGGGTACTGTGATCGCCATTAAAGGCTCCGGTATCAGCAAGACCTTTACCGTGCGCCGCCTTTCCTATGGCGTAGGTATTGAGCGTGTATTCCCGCTGCATTCCCCCAATGTGGAGAGCGTGCAGGTGATCCGCTCCGGTAAGGTTCGTCGTGCAAAGCTGTATTACCTGCGTGACCGTGTGGGTAAGGCCGCTAAGGTGAAGGAGAACTTGCAGAGAGATAACGCTGCAAAGGCTGCCGACGCTGAGTAAGACACATAAAAAATGCTTCTGTTACCTTGGTGACAGGAGCTTTTTTTATTTGCCTTTTTCCCCGGTGTATGGTAAACTGGGGGCAGTAAGTAAGGACAGGTAAGGAC
>CAVIFY010000066.1:0-7206 GCA_963642245.1 Bifidobacteriaceae bacterium
GTGTGGTACAGGATCACCGAGAGAATGCCCAGCCCCTTGGCAATGTCCAGTTCTGTTATGCGCCCGGTGCGGGGCGCGGTTGCCGTCTGTTTCATTTTTCCGTCTCCCTATGGAACATAAGTTCTATACAATTTTATTGTAACAACCTGCCTGCGGCTTGTCAATTCCTTTCTCCCGGCCGGGGATAGGTGCAAATCAAACGGAAAAACGCAACTTATTCTTTACATCGGCGGCAAAAAATGGTACTATAAACTGTATTGCTTTGCGCCGGTCGTGCTGCAAAGCGCCAAATTCTGTTGGAGGTACTGTTTATGACCAGTGCACAAGTTTGTATTCTGATCGCCATTGCCGTGTACCTGATCGGTATGCTGGCCATTGGTATTGTGTGCTCCAAGCGCAACAATACGGTGGACGATTTCTATTTGGGCGGCCGTCGGCTGGGACCGGTGGTCACCGCCATGAGCGCCGAGGCGTCGGATATGTCCAGCTGGCTGCTGATGGGCCTGCCGGGCGTTGCTTACCTGACCGGTATTGCGGACCCGGGGTGGACAGCCATTGGCCTGGGTGTGGGCACCTACATCAACTGGCTGGTGGTGGCCCGCCGTCTGCGCCGGTATTCCGCCCGCATTGGCGCCATTACCGTGCCGGACTTTTTCTCTCGCCGCTATGGTGAGAAAAAACATATTCTCACCGCTATGGCAGCCATTTTGATCATCGTGTTCTTTGTGCCGTACACTGCCTCCGGCTTTGCTGCCTGCGGCAAGCTGTTTGGTACCCTGTTCGGTATGGATTACCATGTGGCAATGATCATTTCCGCCATTGTGATCGTGGGCTATACCGCTACCGGCGGGTTTACCGCTGCCTCTACCACAGACCTGGTGCAGAGCATTGTGATGAGCATTGCGCTGGTGGTGGTGTTGGTGTTTGGCGTATCCAAGGCCGGCGGCGTGGGCGCCGTGGTGGAGAATGCTCAGAGCATGAGCGGCTACCTGTCCATGACGGCCACCTATGACCCGGAAAGCGGCAAGTCCGCTACATACAGCTTGCTGCAAATTTTGTCTACCGCCGCCTGGGGCCTGGGCTACTTTGGTATGCCCCACATTCTGCTGCGGTTTATGGCTATTGAAGATGATCGCAAGTTAAAGACCTCTCGCCGCATTGCCACCATTTGGGTGGTGATCTCCATGTTCATTGCCGTGGTGATCGGCGTGGTCGGCTCCGCTATGGTGAAGAACGGCGCTATGGGCGCCCTGGCGGATAAGGAGACCATTATTGTACAGATTGCCAACCTGCTGTCCCAGCACGGCGTGGCCGCTGCGCTGCTGGCCGGTGTGATCCTGGCCGGTATTTTGGCCAGCACCATGTCCACGGCGGACAGCCAGCTGCTGGCTGCCTCCTCCGGCGTCAGTGAGAATATTCTGGGCAGCCTGTTTAACCTGAATTTGTCCGCCAAGGCCAAGATGATCGTGGCCCGGGTGACCCTGCTGGGGATCGCCGTGGTGGGCGTGTTTATGGCCTGGGACTCTAACGCGTCTGTGTTTAAGATCGTCAGCTTTGCCTGGGCGGGCTTTGGCGCGTCCTTTGGCCCGGTGGTGCTGCTGGCACTGTTTTGGCGGCGCTCCAACCGCTACGGCGCAGTGGCCGGTATGCTTGCCGGTGCGGTGATGGTGTTCCTGTGGAAGTATTGCATTGCCGACCTGGCGCCGATCTTGAAGATCTACGAGCTGCTGCCGGCGTTCCTGTTTGGTCTGCTGGTGAATGTGGTGGTGTCCCTGTGCACCCCTGCGCCGGACAAAAAGGTGCTGGAGCAGTACGACGCAGTCAAAGCGGAGAAGTGAGCTATGATAACGAGAAGAACGCGCAATCTTTGCTTTTTCGGCGTGCTGGCACTGAATTTGGTGTTGGCGCTTTATTGGGGATTTTATCTAAACGGCGGCACGGCCTTTGATTGGGAACAATGGACGATCTGCGTTTTGGCGTTTGTCATACTGGCGTATGTGTCCGTTCGCCCGGACTTTGGCCGGAAGAGATCCGAGCCGGAAGAAACGGAGTCGGAAGAGGAAGAACCGACGGGGTCAGCGCTGTTGGAGGAAGAGCCGACGGATCCCCGCCTGATCTGGTGGATGTACGGCGCCAAGCTGCTGATGTGTTTTTCGCTGCCTGCGGTGCAGATGTTCACTATGGCACATAAGCCGGTGCTGTACTATCTGTTTACCGCGCTTGCGCTGGTGGGATTTGCCAGTGCCTTGTATCTGCGCATTTTCCGCTTGGAGCAGCTGCAAGGCAGTGCCACATCTTCTGTGCACGCACTGCACATAACCGATCTGATCGGCGAGAGCGGTGTGCTCTTGCTATTTATGGTGGTGCTGTATATTACCATCAATTTCCGTACCCATTCGAATGGTATTTCCGGCCGCATTGTGCCCTGGCTGATCCTGGCCGGTGTGCCCCTGGTAGTGGCGCTGATCGCCGCTTTTGTCAATCGGTCAACGGAGAGCCGAGTGGACAGCTCCGTGCGTGGCGTTTTGGCGTTCGCCATGCTGCTGTTTCTCAGCGGCGTGATCTGCTTTTCCAGTGTAAAGGTGACCGGCACCGCAGACGGCTATGTGACCAATGTGCGCCACGCCAGAAAGAGCTTCACTTCAACGGTAACGGTACAGTTGAAAGATGACAGCCGGGTGGATCTGAAAAGCTTTATCGGGGGATACAGTCGCAGCGACACGGTGCGACTGGAATACAAACAGGCCGGTTTCGGTCTGTACTTTACCACAATGATGCCGATAGACGATCCGGATTTTAGAGAAGGATAATAAAAAACGCAAGGTGTTTTTCGCACCTTGCGTTTTTTGTGTTGTTCGGTTTTATTTTACAAAGCGGATCAGCCGGTTGGTCAGCAGGGCTGCCAGCAGGATCTTGCCGCACTCCGGCAGCAGGAAGGGCACCACGCAGGTGGCCAGCGCCGCTTTTAATGTGGCCTTGTAGGCAATGATGAACCATACGGTGCCAAAGGCGTAGCACACAGCCAGGCCGATGATCATAAACAAGATCAGCTGCCAAAACTTGTGGCCGAACTTCTGCACCAAAGCGCCGGTGATCAGCGCAGTCAGGATAAAGCCCACAATGTAGCCGCCGGTGGGGCCGGTAATGGCTGCCACGCCGCTTTTGAACCCGGTAAAGATGGGCAGTCCTACCATACCCAGCAGAATGTACACGATCACGGACACGGTGGAGCGCTTCCACCCCAGCAGGCCGGCGCACAGGCAAACGGCAAAGGTCTGCATGGTAAAGGACACGGTCATGGGCACGGCGATCTGGGCACACACAGCGATCAGTGCGGCAAACAGACCGATATAGGCAATGTCTACCGTGCGGAGTTTTTTCTTCTTCTTGCTGCTTTCGGCAGCGGCGGTTGTTTCTGACATACTTTTTACCTCACATTGAATTTTGTACTATTATGCCTTGCTTTTGCCGAAATGTCAACCAAAAATTGAAAATAAGTTGACATTTAGCGATTTTGCGGCAAAATTCCGCCTGCTTCCTGCTGTATTGCACAAATTCTTTGGCACTTTTTTGTGCACTGTACTGAATTTTAAGAATTTGGCGTCCACCGGTAGGCAAAGGCGGCGCCAGCGTGTATAATGGTGCTGATTTTTGTAGAAGGAGCGCACCTATGCAGCTGTTAGAGACGAAAAAAGAGAATTATATCGGCCAGGCGGATCCGTTTATCCTGGAGAGCGGCGGTCGGTATTACATTTATACCACCGGCGACGACGGCATTTATGCGTACAGTTCGGACGATCTGCTCACCGGCTGGCAGTTCCACGGTATGGTGTTTACCGTGCCCGGGGAGCACAGCTTTTGGGCACCCAGCGTGATTGAGCTGGACGGCACATTTTATATGTATTGTTCTTATGAGTTCTTTGGCGACACCCCGGACCGGGGCGGTCACCGGGAGGCGTTGTTTGTCAGCCGGGCGGATAATCCCCTTGGTCCCTTTGGGCAGGAGAAGCAGATCCTGCACCCCTTTTCCATTGACTCCCAGATCGTGCAGAACGAGAGCGGTCTGTATTTGTTCTATTCCACCAACACTTTTGAGGGCGACCGGATCGGCACTTATATTGTGGTGGACAAGATGCTGGACCCGTACACCCCGGCAGGCCACCCGGTGCCGGTGGTGGTGCCCACCCTGGACGAGGAGATCTTCCGTCGGGATCGGTACAAGAAGGGCCAGCACTGGCACACCATTGAGGGCGCCTGCTACTTCCGGGAGGGGGACTGGCAGTATGTGATGTACAGCGGCAACTGCTACTTGCAGCCTACCTATTATATAGGGTACGCCAGAGCCAAGACCGATGAGACGGACCTGACCAAGATCAAGTTTGAAAAGGTGCCGGACGATCACACCTACGCCCCGGTGATCCGCGCCAACGATTGGGAGGAGGGCACCGGCCACCACAGCGTCATTAAGAAAGACGGCGTTTGGTACGCAGTGTACCACGCCCGCAATGTGGAGGACGACGGCTTTGAAGGCGACCGCCGCAACGCTCGCATTTGCCGCCTGGAAGTGAAGGACGGCACCATTACCGCTCACCGCTATCCGGACCATATATAATTGATAAGTCCCCGGGCCAACTACCAAATCTTGTGTACTGTATGCTGTCAGCGTACTAATGTTTACAATTTGTTCATAAAAATCTCGCATTTGCCTGCATTTTTTTGTTGAAATTTGAGCAGCAAGATGATATACTACTACTATACTTATAAGGAGGGTACTGCCTTGAGTAAAGAAAAGAAGCTTGCTAAGAAAGAAGCGAAGGCGGCCAAGAAAGAAGCAAAGGCTGAAAAGGCACTTGCTAAGGCAAACGCCAAAGCGGAAAAGAAGCATGCAAAGGCTTATGAGAAATTCGTAAAAGAAACTACGAAGAAAAACGAAAAAGGGGAAAAGAAAGCGGCCGCAGGCGGCAAAGCATTTACCGCCATTGCCATTCCGACCATCGATGCTTTCCAGACTAAGGGAGAGATCAAAGCAGAGAAGGCCGGCCAGAAGGCATACGCTAAGTTGGTCAAGAAGATCGACAAGAAGAATGCCAAGCTGGAAAAGAAGTGCGCCAAGAAGGGCAAGCCCTTCGTACCGATCCCCACACCGTCTCAGGACGAGATGGCAGCAAGACCGGAGAACAAGGGCGGCAAGATCGTCCTGATCGTGATCCTGATCCTGCTCATTTGGTTCCTGATCTACTTTATCGTTCGTTTCGGCGCGTTTGTTTACAACCCGGCCCAGGAGACGACGGCTGCGGAAGAGGGGACAAAAGTGGCCCAGACTTACGACGAGTATTCCAACCCGCATAAGATCACAACCACACCGGATTACAGCATTGCGGATGCCAAGCTGCTGCTCAAGCAGACCATCCACGATAACTGGCAGGAGGTTGGTTACAGCGCGGATCCGTCCAGCAGCTCCATCTCTTACAACAACAAGGTGGTTACTGTCAACGGCGCGGACTGCTATGTATTCAGCTGCTCCGGCAAGACCTTTGCTGTGGCTGTTAAGCTGTCTGCTGTGTACTATGCACATAACGGCGAGTACGAGCCGCTGTCCTTTAACAACACCAATTACCTGTTCAAGTAATTACATACAGCCCATCTTTTACAGATGGGCTGTTTTTCTATCTGTTACTTAGTTTATAACGATTATATATATAGAACAAAGACCGCCGTGTTTTCCACAGCGGTCTTTGTTCTGTTTCTGTTACAGTGTGCTGATGTCGTAGGGGGTGCGCTGGTACACAAAGTAGTTGAGCCAGTTGGAGAAGATCAGGCTGGCCGTACTTTTCCAGCTGACCAGGGGCACCAGGTTTTCGTCATCGTGGGGGAAGTAGTTGTAGGGCCTGTCAATATCCAGCCCTTTGCCCTTGTCCCGGAAGTATTCCTTGGCCAGGGTGTCCCGGTCATATTCGCTGTGCCCGGTGGAGAAGAAGTTGCGGCACTCCATATCGGACAGCAGGCTCACACCGGCAATATCACTGTATGCCAGGATCTGCAAGTCCTTTACCTGGGCAATATCCTGCCGCAGGATCTCCGTGTGCCGGGAGTGGGGAATGTAAAACACATCGTCCAGCCCCCGCATCAGCGGATGGGTCACATCCAGACTGCGGTGAGGGAACACGCCAAACATCTTCTTGCTAAGCGGGTGCTTGGGAATACCGTAGTGGTAGTACAGCCCCGCCTGGGCGCCCCAGCAGATATGGAAGGTACTATATACATTGGTTTTGGTCCATTCCATGATCCGGCACAGCTCGTCCCAGTAGTCCACTTCCTCAAAGGGCATTTGCTCCACCGGCGCGCCGGTGATGATCATACCGTCATACTTCTTGTTCTTCACCTGGTCAAAGGTGTAGTAGAACTTGTCCATGTGACTTTTAGAAGTATGCTTGGCCGTGTGACTGCTCACTTGCAGAAAGTCCACATTCACTTGCAACGGCGTGTTGCTGAGCAAACGCAGCAGCTGGGTCTCCGTATCGATCTTGGTGGGCATCAGGTTTAATATAATGATATGCAGGGGACGGATGTCCTGCATATCCGCCCGCTTGTTGCTCATAACAAAGATATTCTCGATTTCCAAGCTTTGCTTCGCCGGCAGTTCGTTATCAATACGAATGGGCATTGCAGATCCCTCCCTATACATTATATATATCGTTTAGCCATTATAGCAAATTGTGCCCGGAATTGCAACCCGGTAAAAAAGTTGAAATTGGGGGTTGACATTTGGAGATCGACGCGCTATAATATCACACGTTGCTTAACCGCAGCGCAGCCGACAGCAAGGCGCGGACGCTTGATTGTTTCGATCCCGCCGCTGTTAAAAAAATGAAAAACTTGAAAAAAGATGTTGACATTTGCGGCAAGTTGTGGTATAGTTATCAAGCGCTCGAGAGAAGAGCGGCCGGCCGAAAGGTCGGATAAGGACCTTGAAAATTAAACAACGACGAGAAAGTAAGGAACCCGATAAGATTCTAAAAGAGTTTTATCAGTACTGCGTATCGAGAGATACGGACACAGTAATTTTGAACGTTAGAGTTTGAAATGAGAGAAGCTCAGATTTTTAAGATTTGATTGGTACACTCTACGGAGTGTGTTAATACAATAGTTTTAAGAGTTTGATCCTGGCTCAGGACGAACGCTGGCGGCGTGCTTAACACATGCAAG
>CAVIFY010000067.1:0-6987 GCA_963642245.1 Bifidobacteriaceae bacterium
CGCATAATCCCTCCACCACCTACGGTGGTCCCCCTCCCTTTACAAGGGAGGCAAAGAAGTTTATCGTAGGGGCGGCAATCTGCCGCCCGCGGTGCATTCGGCGCACGCCGGCTACCGGGAAATGTATATGTCCTCATCTTACCAAGCATATTTGAGCCTAATGATTACCACGCAAAAAAGCGACTTCCCGAGGGAAGTCGCTTTTATTTATATATACATATTGTATCTGTTGTTAGGCGCTTATTCTTTACTGGCGCGGCGCTGGGACAGGGCGGCAGAGATCTGGGCCTTTTTCTCGCCCACAATGTCGTACTTAAACATGGGGAAGATAGACAGCAGTGCCAGCACGCCCGGCAGGGCGGTATAAGCAAAGAAGATAATGTCCTTAGTCTTGGTGGTAAAGCTACCGGCGCCCAGAGCGTCATAGTAACCGGACACCTGCACAAAGATCAGGCCAACGGCGGTGCCCAATGCCAGGCACACCTTAATGGTCAGGGTCAGAATGGAATAGGCGGCGCCCTCCATCCGCTTGCCGGTCTCATACTCGTAATAATCCACGCAATCGGCGGTCATGATCATGGGCATTAAGGTAACGGCGCCGAACTGCAAGCCGATCAGGAACAGAGAGGCATAAAACAGCACGGTGAGCACCATATTGTCCGGAGACTGGAACCAAAAATGGCCGATCACAAAGGAGAAAATGGAAGCGGCAAAGCCGTAAACAGACAGGAGAATGTATGCCTTGCGCTCATCCAGCTTTTTGATCAGCAGGGGGCACAGGGCCATACTGATCATGGAGCCGACGGCGGTAACGATACCCAAAACAGCCACCAAATTCTGGCTGCCCAAAATCACCGTTGCGGCCTGCACCTGGATACCCATAGCCATCTGACGGCCAAAGCCCAGGAAGTAAGAAATGATCACCAGCATTAAGGGCTTATTGTTCTTCAGTGCGCCCATCATATCCTTAAAGCTGGTCTTTTCACCGGCCTGGTAGGGCACCCGCTCCTTATTGATCAGCGGGATCAAGGCAAAGAGCACGCAGCCAAAGATGGCGGTGAGCACCGCGGTCCAGAAGAACTCGGAAGCGATCATAGGCGTATCCGTCTCGCCGGCCTTAACGAACACCTTGGACCCGCCGGGAATGATCAGGCAGGCGATGGGCACGATCACCACGCAGGCGGAAAAGCCGATCTGCTTAAAGGTGTTGGAAATGGACACCACATTGGTGCGCTCCGTAGGATCCGGGGTCAGCACGGAGGCGATACCCTGGGAGGGCACATCGCCCATGGTCATGGCAATGGACCATACCAGGTAGGTGAGGAAGATCCACACATACAGCCCGGTGCCGGAAAACGGTACTTTAATGAACACCACGGCGGTCATCACCAGCAGCGGCACCAGGGAGTACAGGATCATAGACTTGAACTTGCCCCGCTTGCTCTTGGACCGGTCGATCAGGTTGCCCACTACCGGGTCCGCCACGGCGGACACGATCTTGGCCACCAAAATCAAAATAGCCACCACAGACACATTGGCGCCCAAGATGGAGCCGTCAAACTCTGCCTGGTAGGAGTTCAGCAGACCTACAATGGCCTGGAACCCGAACAGGCCCAGGGAGTACGCCGCGATCTCCTTAAAATTCATATACTTCTTTTTCGTTGCCGTTACAGCCTCTGCCATAAAAGCCCCCTCCTTTTCGTTGCAAAAAAGCATAAAGGGGCGCTAAGCCGTCCCCCCATTGAAACGGCTGCGTCCCTTGAATACCTAAAATTTACTCCGCCAGCTCGGCGTCGTCCTTAAAAACTTCCTTAAACAGGTCAATGTCCGCCGCTTTCATCACAGCGCTAAACAGGCGAGAGCCGTTCACCGGCAGCAGTTTGCCAAACACGCTCATGGCGTGGGCGTCCACACCGTGGATCTGCAACGCCTGCTTGTGCTCAATGCCGAACATGATCATCTTGACCATCAGGTCGCAATCGGTGGAGATCATGTTGATGACCTTCTCGCCCTTGCCGCCTGCATTGGACTGGCCGCGGAAAATATCCGTCTTGGTAAAGCCGGGGCAAACCAGGCCCACATAGCACTTGCCGCGGAACTCCTCACGCAAAGCCTCGGTAAAGCCCTTCAGTGCAGCCTTGGAGGCGCTGTACATGGAAGTACCGGCCAGGCTCATCAGCGCAGCGGAAGAGTCAATGTTGATAATGCCCGGGTCCGTGCTCTGGAGCAGCATGGGCAGAAAAGTCTTGACGGAATACACACAGCTGTAAAAGTTGATGTTGATGGCACGCTCGATCTCTTCATCGCTGTATCGGTCAAAGCGCTTAAACTTGGGCAGAATACCGGCGTTGTTCACCAGCACATCTACCTGGGTGCCGGCCTCTACCAGCTCGTTATAGAAGTTCTCCCAATTCTCCTTAACAGACACATCAAACAGCTTATAAGAGAACTGCTGGGCATAAGTGGGGCCAAGCTCCTCAATGAACTTGAGCATCTTGGGTTCCGACCGAGCCACGCCGATCACGGTGCAGCCGTGCTTCTTGATCAGGGTGGCCGCAATGCCAGCGCCCATACCGCCGGAAGCGCCGGTCACAACAACGGTCTTGCCGTCTAACCAACAATACATAGGTAAAATTCCTCCAATATGTAAAATTCTGTATCTATTATAGCTGAAAAAGCGGTGGAATACAACATTTTTTTATGCAGAAAAGCGGATTTTTCCGTTTTTATCCGTCACTACGGTGATTGTGCCGCTTTGGTCCGTGCGGTAGACGGTGCACCCGGCGTCCCGCAGGCGGGAGAGGGTGCTCTCTGCCGGGTGGCCGTAGCTGTTGCCCGCCCCAACGGAGATCACCGCATACTTGGGCAGCGCCTGGCGCAGAAACACATAGCCGGTGGCAGAGCCGCTGCCGTGGTGGCCCACTGCCAGCACATCACAGCGCACATTTGCGCCGCTTTGGATCAAGCTGCGCTCCTCCTCTACCCCGGCGTCGCCCATAAAGAGAAAGGTCACGCCGCCATAGCGCACTTGCAGCACCAGGCTGCTGTTGTTCAGATCGCTGCCGGCAGCGGTAGGCCCCAGCACGGTACACCTGGCGTCCCCCAAGGGGAACTGCATACCTGCCTGCCCGGCCACCGGGGTCACGCCACGGTCGGCCAGCGCCGCCACAAAATCCCGGTAATATTCGCTGTCCGTCGCCACCGGGCTGACAATGGCCTGCCCCACCGGCACGGCGTCTACCACAGCGGTCAGGCCGCCCACATGGTCCTCATGGCCGTGGGTGTTCACCACATAGTCCAGCCGGTCCGTTACCGCCTGCACCGCCCGGGTGACCCTGGCGCCGTCCGCCACATTGCCCCCGTCGATGAGCAGGCTCTTGCCCCCGCAGGTGAGCAGCGCTGCGCTGGCCTGGCCCACATCCAGGAATTCCACCGTCAGCACATCCTGCCGCCGGGTGGTCTCGTTGCCGTTCGTGCCAAAGACCGCCGCCCGATCGACCGCGCTGCAACCGCCAAGAAGCAGCAGGAACGCCAGCCATAAAGCGGCAATTCTTCGTGTTTTTGCACAAGTTTTCATTGCGTTTTCCGGCACTTCCTACAAATTCCGGGAAGTTGCTTGCAACCTTTCTTTCATTTATGGTATCATAGTATTTGCTTTTGGACAGGTGTCCATTACAAAGCAATTCGAGGGGGATTTTTCTAAGAAATGGACAGACGGGTAAAGCGCACCAAAACGGCGGTGTTTAACGCCATGATCGCGCTGATGATTGAAAAAGAGACGGACAAGATCACCGTGCTGGAGCTGTGCAAAAAAGCGGATATTAACAAAAGCACCTTTTACCTGCACTTTAAGAGCATGGGCGCGTGCATTCAGTTCTGCTTTGAGACCATCACCAACGGGATCGTGGAGATCGCCAAGGGGATCAACTACGAGCAGATCCAGCGGGATCCCACGGATATTATCAACAGTATGCTCAGCGAGATCGAGCGCAACAACAACATTGAGCGGCTGACCAAGTTCAAGACCAGCCGTATGTGCGCCCCCGCCCTGCGTATGCTCAAGCAGCAAATGACCGAGGCCATTTGCTCCCACAACAACTTCACCATGGAGAAGAACTATCACCAGGTGATGAATGTGATCTACGCTGTGGGCGGCTGTATTGATGTGATCCTGGAGCCGCTGCCCGCCTTTGACCGGGAAAAGCTGACTGCCGTGCTCACCGCCCAGTTGCGCAAAATACGGTAATACATAAGATACGCACAAGGCCCCTGCTGTTGCAGGGGCCGTATTTTTTTGTAAAGATCAGTAATCCAAACCGATTTGCCTCCCTTGTAAAGGGAGGCATAAAATCTATCCATTGCGGGCGGCAGATTGCCGCCCCTACGAAGACGCTGTTGTAACCGGTTGACCGTAGGGGCGGATAGTATCCGCCCGCACAATCCCTCCGTCAATGCCTAACGGCATTGCCACCTCCCTTTACACAAGGGAGGCATAAAATTCATAACCTTTTTGGCTCCCTTATAAAAGGTGGCAAATGGGGGAATGTAGGGACCGATGCCCACATCGGTCCGCGATTTCGGGCCTTACGCCTCCCCGATCAACAGGTCGATGCTCTCCTCCATCAGGTCAAAGAAATGCTCCACGATCTTTTTGTCCTCCTCATTGCCCCGCACGCACATGGACAGGGTCAACTCATTGCGCAGCGAGGTGGCGGACAGCAGCACATAAGGCTTATACTTCACCGCGCCGGTCATAAAGCCGTCCGTCGGCTCATGGCCGGAGAGGGCCAGCTTGTCGTGCTCCAAAATGCCGATATTGCTCATAGCCAGCAGCGGGTTGGAATAGCCGATCTTGATGATCTCCTCCGACGCCGCGTGGGGCAAGATCTTGTACCCAAAGGACAAAAGCGGCAGGCCGTACAGGCCCATAAACTTATCCTTCTTAAACTGGTTGGAGCTGCGCACCACATATTGCAGGGTCTCCAGAATATCCCGCCCCCGGCAGGGAATGTTGCACTGCATAAAGGCGGTCTGATTGGTCATACCCGCGTGGCTGTTGTCCTTAATATGGCGGCGCAGGTCAATGGCGCAGGAGATGGTCACGCTGTCTGCCGGGTCATAATGGGCCAGCTGGTACAGGCTGTAAAAATACGCTGCCACCAGCATATCGTTAATGGTGGCGCCGTGGCGCTTGCCGGCGGCCTTGATCTGCAAAAAGGTCTCTGCCGACAGCTTGCGGCGAGCGATAAAGGACGCGTCCCGAATGCTGTCCGGGGTCAACGGGAACTTGTGGTCGTCCTTGGCGCACACATTCTTGTACAGATTGCGGGCCATCCGCTCCTCGGTCTTGGAAAAGTCCTGGTACACCGCCTCATAAGAGCGGGAGCCTACCCGCAGATCCAGCGGGCTGACGCCCTGATCCACATAGGCGTTGTAGTTCTTGCACAGGGCTTTCATAAAATACTTAAAGTCGCCGCCGTCCATGCACATATGGTTCTCCACAATGCACAGGGTGGTCTTGCCGCTGTAATAGAACAGCGCCACCTGCATTTGCAGGTCGTTGTCCGGCGGCAGGTACTGGGTCAAAAAGGCGTTGGTCTTTTCTTCCAGCTGCGCCTCGTCAATGTGCTCAATGTGTACCACATCTTCGATCTTGTAGGGCATTACCGTCCAGTAAGGGCGCACATGATTGTCCGTAAACCGGCTGTGGAGCACCGGCGCCTTCTCCAAAAAGCAGATGAGCACCGTCTTTAGCGCATCGGCGTCGATCTCAAAATCATAGTGCAGCTCCACATGCACCATACGGTCGTTAAAATCCCGGAACAAATAGTGCATTTTGTCCCAAAGCTCGGCATTCAGTCTGCGTTCCACGGCTCAGCCACCTCCTGTTTGTACACATATTTAGAATTGTGGATCAGTGCGGCGATCACCAGCACAATATCCACCAGCACGGAGCCGGGCATGATCAGCCAACCCGGGCTCCAGGGCAGCACGCCGGTGGCGCACAGCAGAATATAGATCATCGGCGCCATGGCAGGCACATAGATCAGCCAGTTGATAATGGCCATCTTTTGGTGGGTGGCAGCGGCGTAAATGCCGTCTGCCAAAAACAGCAGCGCCACGGCGGCAATGAATACCAGCCAGCTCCCTTCCAGGTGCAGCACCGCCAGGCAGAACAAAAAGACAAAGACGGAAATAAGCATGATCAGCAGCGCCAGCAGCACCCGGGCAATAGGGTGGAACGCCCGGCGCATGGCGGTGCATTTTTTGATCCCCAGCACCAGCAGGTAGCCCAGCCAAAGGCTCATGCCGCCCTCCATGATCAGCCAGGTATGCGCCCAGTCCTTGGTCAAAAAGCTGACGGTCAGGTACACGGTCACCAGCGCCAGCACATACAGCACGGAGCCGATGATATTCCATTTCAAAAAGGCGGCTTTTCGCTGTTTTTTGTTGGCGGCGGCCGCATAGGCATTGTACTCACCCCGCAGGTCCGGGTGCTCGCTGATCACCAGTTCGCTGAGCACCTTTTCGTCGTGCAGCCCGGTGGCAGTAAGGGCGTTGGCCCGGGCGGTCATTTCGTCCAAGATCCCTTTCTTGAAGCGAAAGAGCACCGGGTCGTCCGGCGCGCCGGACAGGGCGTTTTCTATGTAGCGAATGTAACTTTCCATAAAGTTCTCCTTTCCGTCAGACCTGCGGGCACTGCCCGACGGCTGTCGGATAATGCACACTGTCTCGCAAGAATTATAACATATTTTCCCGCCCCTGCATAGTGGGTTGCAAAAGAATGTGGGGATTTTTTATTCGGATGGGGAATGGGGACGAGTTGCAGGGCGTGCAATCCCTCCGTCTGCTCGCACGCTCGCAGCCACCTCCCTTTACAAGGGAGGCAAATCGGTATCAATACCTTAGGCTCCCTTGCAAAGGGTGACTCCCCGCAGTGCGGGGAGATGTCGCGCAGCGACAGAGGGGACGGGCACCGGTTAGGTG
>CAVIFY010000068.1:0-6934 GCA_963642245.1 Bifidobacteriaceae bacterium
CTGTTATGGGACTGCAATGGTTGACATTTGTGCAATTTTAACAGACAGCGTCACAATAATTATCGGAAATGTAAAAAATTCCAATTAGTTCACAGAATATTTACAAATTCTATTGACAATGAATGCCCGTTCATAATATAATTACTGTGTAATTAAATGTGGGTAACTCTATCCACATGTACCAAAGCGGCTTTGTGCGCCGGGCTGTGTCGTCAGTAAACAGCGCGGGGTCTGCCGCCTTTGGCAGAGAAAGGGAATTATTGGAGGTTCATTATGGAAAAAAGATTGTCCAAACGGCTGTTGTCTTTATTCCTGTCTGTGCTGATGTTGGCCACCAGCCTGCCTTTTGCAGGTCTGTCCGCGTCTGCCGCAGACGATAGTGACAATTTGCCCAAGAGTACCAGCGGTGCATACCTGTTTGCGTACTTCCGTAACGACGCTAAGTCCACCAACGGCGAGAATGTGTTTTACGCCGTGTCTAAGGACGGCTACAATTACGAGTCCTTAAACGGTGGTGTGCCGGTGGCGTTTTCGTCCCTGGGTACAGGCCACTCTCGTGACCCGTATATTATGAAAGCCCAGGATGGCGCCGATTATAAGTATTATATGGTGGCAACGGATGCCAACACCACCAGCCACTATAATAATACCAGCCTGCATACCTGGGGGTCTAACGACCTGATCACCTGGGATGAGCTGGCCAACCCCAAGTTCTGTGAGGACAAGGGCGGCGGCACCAGTACCATCACCAATATGTGCTGGGCACCGGAGGCCATCTATGACCCGGTAGCAGGCAAGTATATGGTCTACTTCTCCTCTAACGAGGCAGACTCCGCGGCCAATGAGAGCTCCAAGATCTGGTACTCTTACACCACGGACTTTAAGACCTTTGAAGAGAAGCAGCTGCTCTTTGACCCGGGCTACGGCGTGATCGACGCAGACATTACCCCCTTCAAAGACGGCTATGTGATGATGTACAAGAAAGAGGCTTCCTCCGGTACGGCTGCCAAGAAAGTTTGGTACACCTTTAAGACCGGTAAGAGCCCCTCTCCCTCTGACGGCGAATATGATACTACCGGCGCCAAGGTGTTTGAGTCTGCTACCAACACGGTGGCAGAAGGCCCGGAGGTGTTCCCCATCGCCGGTACAGACAGCTACGGCGTGCTGGTGGACTACTTTTCCAGCGGCGGTTTCGGTTTCTCTTACACTTCCGATTTTGAGAACTATTCCAAGATCCCGGACGATAAGTGCTCCATCAATCAGCTGAACCCCAGCCACGGCTGCATTATCCCCATCACCGATGAGGAGTATTACAACCTGTCCCAGACCTTTGGTAAGGCCACCTCTACCCAGACCTCTGTGGCCCCCGGCGATACCGCCAACAGCCACTTGATCGCCCGGTACTTTACCTCTAATAACGCGCGTGAGGATGTGTCCGGCAACGGCAACCACATTGGCGAGTATAACGGTGCCACCAAGCACAGCGGTAATGTGAGTAGTATTGATATGGTGGTACAGGACGGCCGACTGGCTGCCCACTTTGACAATAGCGAGAAGAAGAACGCCGGTTCTGCCGCAGATAAGACCATCAATGAAGAGGTGGACGGCGTATCCACCGCTTGGCTGAATGTGGACGGTATGTTCTCCGGCACCAACATCAACCGCGGTGTGACCATCTCCTTTGACTCCTATATGACGGATAATACCGTTGATAATACCCATATCTTCGACTTTATTGACGCTCCCCAGTGGAACTACCTGTCTGTGGGCGTAAACAATAAGGGCAACCCGAAGAACTTTAACCTGCTGTCTTACCAGGCCAACAACTTTGCCTATGGTATGAAGAAGGGCACTGAGGCGCAGGTAGCCGGTACAATGGAGAAGAACACTTGGCACTCCTATGTGTTCTCCATTTCTAAGTCCTGCTTTACTGTGTTTGTGGACGGCAAGCTGGTATCCTCCAGCACCACCGGCACCAACTTCAGCTCTGTACTGGATAACGACTGGTTCAAGGCCGTGTTCCAGAACGCCGGTGCCAACCCCTCTAAGCTGACCTTTGGTGTAAACCCCTATTGGTCCACCACCATCGGCGGTACTTACTATCTGCTGGACGGTTATATCAGTGACTTCTGTATTTATGACCAGGCACTGTCCCTGGGCGATGTAGAGAACGCAAAGGCCGACCAGTTGAAGGCTGTGCAGACCCCTTACGATGCGACCACTACCGATGTGATCTATCAGGATCCTTGCAATGCTGCCGGTTACACCACCGAGAAGGACGATGTGTACGGCACCTACCTGCCCCTGGATAAGTCCGGCGTGGCTACCCAGGTAGACCCGGTAAAGGACCTGAAAGCACCGGCTGCCGGTTATACCTATACCATGCTGTATAATCCCGGCGATACCATTGACGACGGCGCCGTCTTTAGAATGGGCGGGGAGAGTGATAACTACTTCCGCATTAACGAGAACGGCACCATTGAATATAAGAGCGGCGACTCGTACTTTACTTCCGAGTCCACTTTCACCTTGCCTACGGACAAGTGGAGCCATGTGACCGTGCAGATCGTGCCGTATATCGACTATGACCGTATCTATGTGTATATCGACGGCCAGCAGGTGTATTTGTATGACGCCTACAAGGCCCGTGAGTCCCAGTGTAAGACTTACGCAGACGACGACCTGACCTTGCAGACCTTGATCAACAGCACTGCCTCCGGCTCCGGCGGCCAAGTGGTGTACGGCGAGGGTGCCACCGGTAAGATCACGGATGTGAACATTTACCGCGGCTCCATCAATGCCTATGATTTGTTTATTAAGGACACCAGCGCCTACGCAGAGGCTCTGATCCGCGAGAATATGAACCTGTTTGAGGAGAAGATCAAGACCTTCTCTGAGACCAATATTCTCACCAATATGGCCCCGGCCTATGAGCTGTACGACAAGGCCTCCCGTTACCTGGACTCCGTGAAGTTGGGCCATACCGTGCCGGATATGGAATATGTGGCAAAGCTGAATGCGGACCTGTACGAGGCCGTGCAGAAAATGACCCCCTACAAGGAGAACTACACCACCGTTGGTGCCCAGGTGGCAACCAATGATGGTGCAGGTGGCAGCTATGCTGCTGTAGACGGCAAATATGCACAGAACCTGCTGTATGCCGGTCCTACGGCTTCTACCAATGCTTCCGGTGATCCCAAGACCTTTGTAAACAATGTGTATGAGGTGTATTACAACTCTGCGGTGTTTATGTACGACGGCACCCAGAACGACACCACAAACATTATGTGTATGCCGGTTGTAATGACGCAGATCCGTAAGAGTGGTTGGAATTCCAACGCTTTGAACGGTATTTTCCCTGCGGAGTCTACGACCTCCGGGGCGGCTAACCCGTATTTCCGCCTGATCTCCGATTATCCCCAGGTAGACGGTAAGCCCAGCTTGGCGGTGAGCGATACGGACGAGAACCTGCTGACCACCGATCAGATGTGGAAGGGCTATTCCGAGACGAACTGGGAATATAACAATTATATTGCTTCCAGCGGCAGCTATAATGTGGCCGGTGAGCGGGGCAATAACTGGAACCATACTACCGGCGAGTTCGGTCTTGCCAACTTGAAGACCCATTTGTGGTACAATGTGTTGCAGTTTATGCCGGAGCGCTATATGGCCAAGACAAACACGAAAACGCCGGAGGGCGAGTACACCATTGCTTGGGGCGTTTACGGCGACACCAACGGCAAGAAAGACAATTACGACAACGCTGCCGATAACTGCAAGGCGATCATTAGTGATGCTACCAAGATCTATGTGGTAGACATCAACTCCGCGCGGCCGTCCACACTGCTGGATAACGCGACCGAGAAGGTACAGGCAACGGATAAATTCGGCGGTGCCACTATGTACCAGCTGATCCAGAATATCACCCGCTTCTCTGCGGAAACGGCAATGGATATTCTGTCCGCTACGGACGCTGCCACTTCCTGGAACCCCTCGGAGGATCTGAACGCAACCGACGGTTCTGCATTCTATGAGAAGTTCGTGGATTACCGTGACAACACCCTGATCAAGGACTTTAACGATGCAGTAGACAACGCCATCGCCAACTCCAAGGGTAAGGATAATCAGGGCTACGACAAGCTGGACCAGGATATGGATACTTCCACCACCATCGGCCGCACCTATCAGGATGTGTACGATGAGGTAACGGACGGCGACGACAGCACCGGTTTCTACACCGACGGCAGCGCCGACGAGTTCATCCAGGCCTTTGAGGCTGCCAAGCAGCACTATACGGACCTGAGCCCGGTTGCGACCCAGGATCGTACCGATAAGAACGATCCGTATGCAGATAACGACAGCCAGACGGCGTCCAAGCTGCACGACGATCTGGTGATCGCTTATGCCAAGCTGATGAAGCGGGCGGATTACTCCCAGCTGAACAAGCTGTATGACGGCTCCAGCCGTGTACAGATCTCTAACAACGGCCTGACCAAGGACATCATCAATGATGATGAGGAGACCGTGCGTCAGCAGAATTACACTCTGTCTACCTGGCTGACCTTTGACGACGCGGCTACGGCGGCTATGAAGTTGTCCGATAACAAGGACGCCAACGCGGACGCCACCTATACCAAGTCTGAAAAGACCAACCAGCCCATGTACAAGACCGGCGAGGTGCAGGTAGATACCCTGCTGCAAGGCACCGTGACCTTGCAGGGCACCACCACCGAGCTGTCCGATTATCAGACGGATATCAACACCAAGAAGGACGCTTTGGACGCGGCCATTCAGGGTATGGAGACCCCGGTGGACTACACCGCGTATGACGCATTCGTGGTGGTACTGGGCACCCAGGATCAAAACGCCTTTACTGCCGCGTATTTGGGCGGCGACAGCGTGTTTGCCAAGCAGGCGTACCAGGGCTCTCAGGATAAGGCCGGTGCGTACAATACAGATGGCACCAATAACGATCGTGCTTATGTGGAGTACAACGGCGCCAATTACCGCAACATCGGTAACAAGGCCGGCAGCACTGACGGCCAGACCACCCTGGACACCACCACCAGCACCCTGGTGTCTGAGCTGAACACCATCAACAACGACACCACTGCCGAGAAGCGCAAGCAGTTCAATGTTCGCTTTACGGTGGATCAGGACGGCAGCACCACCACAGAGACCTTCCCGACCTACTACGGCGATACGCTCACTTTGACCGTTCCCACCGCCGCACAGGGCAAGGTGTACAAGTGGACCGTGTCTGACGGCAAGACCACCCGCGATGTGATCAGCAGCGCAGACAGCTATATTGTCAACATTCAGGACGAGAACGCAACCCAGCTGACCGTGACCGCTTACACCACGGATAAGACCGTGGCGGACGATCAGGTGAAGATCACGCTGGTCGGCCAGTATGGCGATGACAAGCCGTTCCAGATCCTGGCTGTTTCCAAGGACGCTCAGGTGGTCCTGCCCGGCAACGCCACGGCAACCATTGCCGGTACGGCGTACACCGCACCTACCGCTCCGTTCTACAAGTTCGCAGGCTGGCAGGTGAACGGCAAGAACTACAACTACGGCACCTACACCGCCGGCGACCTGGCAGGCAGTGACGGCACCGTGCTGCTGAAGGCTTGCTACGCCACCACGGACAACAACTATGTGATCACCCTGGATGGTGCTACGGTGGACGGCGCCGGTTACTACGATAAGGAAGTGACCGTGACCACCGCTGTGGACGGCGCTTACGGCCTTGCCATCGCAGTGGGCGACGGCACCTATTCCGTTGCTTCCTACACCGGGGAGTATAAGTTCTACGCCAACCGCAATATGGACTTCTACACCATCACCAAGGACGGCAGCCACTACTACATTACCGTGGACGGCGCCCAGGTGAAGCTGGATAAGTCCGAGGCAGACACTTACAACCTGGATCACCAGTTCCCGTTTGTGTACGCAGCGCCTATGGCCAGCGGCGACAGCAAGCAGTCTTACAGCACTTACAGTGCTTACACCACCGGCGTGCCGGAGAATGTAAAGATCACCGAGTGCGGCGTGCTGTATGTAAAGGCTGCCAACTATGATAAGGACGCCTTTACCCTGGCAGATATTTCTGACGCCAACTCCACGGTGAAGAAGGCGGTTGCCAAGAGCCCCATCGACTTTAGCAACCAGTATTTCCTGACCCTGTCCAATGTAAATGCCCGGGGCAATGTGTATTACACCCGCCCCTATGTGAAGTACACCTACACCTATGAGACGCTGGATTACACCGGTGCCGCCAAGGAGACGGAGGTACAGTGCATTGCATACGGCAATGTGTGCAACAACAGCGGACTGGTCGGCTAACAGAGAAGGAGGAATTTTAACATGAAAAAAAGTTATTGCACTCCTGAACTGGAGGTCGAGGCATTTAACATCTTTACCGTATTTACGGATTCCAGCACCGGCGGCGGCCAAAACCCCGGCGGTGGTGAGATTGACCCGGACGCGGATATGATCGAAGATTTCTACGCACAGCGTACCGCAGGTGATTTCTAAAAAAGCAAAAAGCAGGAGAGCGATCTCCTGCTTTTTCTTTTGTCCGGGGTAGGGAGTTGATGTGACTGTGCGCTGTGCAGTGGATTAACCGTAGGGCGTGGGCTTGCTCCCTTGCGTAATCCCTCCGTCAACGCCTACGGCGTTGCCACCACCTAACCGGTGCCCGTCCCCTCTGTCGCTGCGCGACATCTCCCCGCACTGCGGGGAGTCACCCTTTACAAGGGAGGCTTTGTTTTATAACTTTTTTTGCGTTACGAATTATGTAGGGTGCGATGCGTGAATTGCGCGACCGTAGGGTGGGGGGCTAACTCCCTTGCGTAATCCCTCCGTCAACGCCTGCGGCGTTGCCACCACCTAACCGGTGCCCGTCCCCTCTGTCGCTGCGCGACATCTC
>CAVIFY010000069.1:0-6888 GCA_963642245.1 Bifidobacteriaceae bacterium
CGAGAAGACAGCGACAAAATAGGCACGATGTCATTATCACGTGAAGGATTGAATGCGCTTGCTAATATTGGTCAGGATGATACAAATCCACCCGTGCTTACATTATTCGTTGCACATCATGGTTGGGAATACCTTTCCGCCAATACGCAAGAGGCACTAAAAACGGCCATGGAAAATTGCACATCGAAAATTCTTCTTTGCGGGCATGTGCACCAAGCGAGAAATATTGCACATCTAATAAATAATAATCCAGAGATTATTCAGCAATTTCAAGCTGGTGCACTATGTTTAGATGAAACAGGCTACTCACAATGTAGTTTTAACTATGGAAAAATTACAATCCAAAATCAGGGCGATGTAAGTGGAGAAATCAAAACAGTGTTTTCGTTTATATCCCCTTCAGGAGAATTTGATTGGTATGAGCAAACGAACAGACTCATTTTTACAGAACCAGAGGAGGTAGTTCCCGCAGAAGATGAAGAGAAACTCAAGGCGCCCAAAAAAGCGCACTGTGATTTGAAAGAGTCAGAAAGTAAACAGGCCAAATCCACAGGACCCATGAAAACGATGGATCTTTATAAAAATAAGGAGGACAAAAATGCCAGTTAATAACGAAATTTCATACTCGACTATTGAGGAAATTCACTCCGCGTTGGTTCGAGGAGCATTTACGCCAAGGGAACTTTATGAATATCTTCGGGAAAATGCTAATGCTATTTCAGGCTCAGAAACAGCTTATCATAATCTGTCTGTAGAGTTTGCAAAACAAAACTGCACGCCATGTGCTGCTGATGTTGCGGCGTTAGGAATCAGGCGTTATCCCATGAGTATTGATCTGTTGCCGTCCATGATCAAGTATGCACAGGAGTCGGGAAATGCAGATTATTGTACGAGGGGAATTGACAAACTCAGAGAAATTCCGCGGGAATACTGGACGTGGCGTACTTTTACTTTTGTAATTGACTATTACAAAGATAGTTTGTGTTCGGCGAAGAGTATTGAAGAGTACCGACAGAATGTGAAGGCGGCACAGGAAATCATTGCAGAGTTTAAGCATTATATTCCGCATGATGAGCATGCGTATGTGGCAGAAGCAGAAATCTTTTTGCAACAGAATGATTATGATCAAGCCATGCAGGCATTGGAAAACGGTGTGCACGCTGTGGAAGTTGCCCCACAGTGCTGTTTGAAATTGGCAGACCTATATTTGGAAAAGGGCCAGTATGCTCAGGTCGAAAAGTACGCGCGTAAGGGTATCTTAGCAGCATCGCAGGAACAGCCCAGCGTATCTGTTGGATATTTGTACTATTTGCTGGCTTTGTCATTGGATGCACAACGTATGGCTTATAGAATCGAAGGACATGCCTGCGATCAGGTGATGATTGGTACGATTGTGGCGGCGTACCAAACTGCGGATAAGTTGTTTGTCAACGAGGGCAGAAAATATGTTTCCTATCGTAGTTCGATCCAGGCAAGATTGATCATTATTGCAATGGAAGAAGATCTGCCGTTGGAATGCAAAACTGCTGAATAAAGGAGCGGCACTACTGGATCTTTGTTGGATTCGGTAGTGCCGCTCCTTTTATGGTTTTATGCGTTTTAGTGGGATTTATTGGCTGACGGTCGAGGAATGCAGGTTTGCAATAGGGTGAGGATCTGGTCTGGGGGATCCTGGCAATCCTGCTCCAGCCAAGTGGTGATGACGGCCATGATGCCTTTTAGGTAAAAGGCCATCATATAGGGGCGCAGCGGGGGTGGCACCCGGTAGCGCTCCAGGATTGGCTCCAGCACATGGCGAAACAGTGCCCGATAAGAGGCGCCCAGTTCCAGCGTGTCCGCATGGTGCAGGGCGGTGGCAAACAGGCGCCGATTTTCTGCCACATAGTTCAGGTACGGCAGCAGATACCGGGGTGTGATCAGGTATAGATCCTCCTGCGGGCAGGTGCGTAACCGGCTGACAAAATCCGAACTGCTCTCGGCCATATAGTCCAAGAAATGCCGGTTCATCTGCTGGGCGCACTCGGTGAGCAGGTCGCCGATGGTCTCATAATGCAGATAAAAAGTGGAGCGGTTGACACCGGCGGTGCGGCAGATCTCCTGCACGGTAATGTATTCCAGATCTTTGTGCTCCAGCAGGTCCAGCAATGCTTTGTCCATTCGCCGGGCAGTGTTAAAATATTTGCTCTCAGAGCGATTCATTCTCCTCATCCTCTTGGCTGATTTGGCGGGCAAGCTGTACGATGTCGTAGGCGTACTTTTGCTTGTCTGCCGCCAGCTTTTTCTTATAAAGCGGGTAGTTGGTACTGATGCCTGTCAGTCCCAAGAGACCTAACAAAATGCCGCCGATAGTGGCGATGGTCCCGCTTGCGATCACATGCATGGACAGGCACATACCCACCCCCAGCACCAGGGTGGAAAGTGTGCCCAGGGTAAAGGCCAGTATGTTGGCCGGCCGTTTGGCCTTGGCGTCCAGCTTGCGCAGCGCTACCACTGTGGGTGCGTTCTTGGGTGTGTACTCGTTGGCGATTTGTTGGGCGTAAATTTTGTTGGTGTTCATTTGTTTGTCCTCCTTTGTTTTGGTAAGCCCAGTATAGCAAAGAACCGGGCGGGGGAGAACAACACAAAAGGGCGCGGCTGTTGATTTCTGTTTTATTATAGCAAAAAAGCACTTCCCGTGGGAAGTGCTTTTTGTGATTTTGATAAGCTTAGGCTTCTTCGCTTTGCATCAGTTTTTCGCGCTTAGCTTCCAGCTCGGCCTGGGCCTGGGCCTTGACCTTGCCGGTGTACTTATTAAAGAACATGGGGATGATGGTCAGGATAAAGCCGATGGCAGGCACGATGGTCACCAACGCCAGCAGCATTTTTTGGGTGCCGGTGGACTGCTCAAAGAAGATCTGGCGCCCGGCGGTATCCACCAGGGATTTGTCCACGGCCTTAAAGTCCGTCTGTGCCAGCAGCTGGCCGAACACGAAAGTAGCGATCGCAGCATTTACCTTGGACAGGAAAGTCTGGAACGCAAAGCATACGCCCTCCTGGCGCTCGCCGGTCTTCCACTCCAAATAGTCGATGGAGTCGGCGATCAGCGCGTAAGTGATCACATTGTAAATACCCAGGGGCAGACCCATCAGGAACAGGAAAATCCACAGAATAAAGATATTGATCTTGGTCACATCCTGGGCCAGGATCACATAGCACAGGCCGTGCACGGCAAAGCCGAACAGAGCGGAGCCAATGTAGATCTGCTTTAAGCTGAACTTCTTGCGCAGCAGGGGGAAGATGGCCATGGCCGGCACCATGCCTACGCCGATGGCTACGGTCAAGGTGGTGACAATGGTGCCCCGGGGGATCCAAAAATCATAGGCAGCCGCAGCGTCTACATTGGGCACCAGGGTGCTCTGGGCGCCGGGCAGGAAGTCCGTAAAGATCTGGCTGAAGTTGGTGTAATTCTGAATGATAATGTAGTTGCCAATATAGTCTGCGCACTGGTTGGCGGTGACCATAGTGGAGCCGAGAACAGAGGCGGCAATGACGATCAGCAGCAGCTTGTTCTTGCCCAGCACCACGAAAGTCTCCTTAAAGGAGGGGGTGTGGTCCATCTTGGGCACACGCTCTTTGGACACAAAGAAGATGAGAATGGACAGCCCGCAGCCCAGCAGGGCAAAGATCAGGGCACCGACAAAGAAGCCCTTGTTATAGCCCATATTGCTCTGGTACAGAATGGGCACCAGCAGCGCCGGCAGAATGCCGCCAAAGGTGGAGCCAAGGCGGGCAGTGGAGATAAAGGAAGTACGCTCGCTCTCCAGCGGGGTGATCACAGAGGACAGACCCCAGAAAGGCACATCCTGCACGGTGAAGGCCACGCCCCACAGAATGTAGGTGACCAGCGCCCACACAAAGGCGGCGGTGGAACCCTCGGCAAAGGGCGCGGTAAACAGCAGCACGGTGCAAACGGCAATGGGCACCGGTGCAAACAGCAGGTAGGGCCGCATTTTGCCCCACTTGGACTTGGTGCGGTCCACGATCATACCCATCACCGGGTCGTTAAGGGCGTCAAAGATACGGCCGATCAGGATAATGGTGGTGCCCTGGGACAGGGACAGTCCGGCGCCGTTTTGGAAGAACACCAGGGTGAACATGGACATCAGGGTGTAAATACCGGAGCGGCCAAAGGCGCCCACGGTAAAGCATACCCGCTCCTTGGTGGTCAGGTATTTCTTTTGGGGTTCGTTCATTATTTTTTCCTCACTTTCAGGGCGGGGAGAATCACAGGTGCGGCTTCTCCGGCATTTTTCATCTCACGCAGCAGCAGGTATTTCAGCTCCTGGCGCACATGGCGGTAACGGGGGTCGCGGATCAGATTGTAGCGCTCGATGGGGTCCTTCTCCAAATCGTAGAGATAATCCTCAAAGTACGCACCGGCGCTGTGTTGCAAATAGCCGGTGGGCGCTGCGGTGCGCACGGCGTATTTGAACCGATCCGTGCGAATGGCGCGGCCGCACTGGCTCTCGCTGATCTGCATAAACACGCAGTCGTGGAGCGGCTCCTCTGTCTGCTGCATTTGGCACAGATCCCGGCCCATATAGCTGGGCGGTACGGGAATACCCGCCAGGCTCAGGAAGGTGGGGGGCAGGTCGATCAGGGAGGTGAGCCGACGCTCTGCCTTGCCGCCGTCAAAGCCGCCGCCTTTGATGATCAGCGGGGTGTGGGTGGCGCTGTCGTGGCAGGAGCGCTTGTACTCCAAATTGCGGGTCTTAAAGTGGCTGCCGTGGTCCGAGGAATAGATGATCACCGTGTCGTCATAAATGCCCAGGTCCTTGAGCTTTTGCACCAGGCGGCCCACATTATAGTCCAGCCGGTTGATGGCGGAGATATAGTCCGGGTACATCTCTTTGTAGTCGCCCTTTAAGAAGGTCAGGTCCGGGGGCAGGGGGTAGTCCTTGTACTGGGCCACCGTTTCCTTGTACCCCTCGTAGCAGTGGTGGTCGTTTTGGTGGTGAGGCTCCAGCTGGCTGATAAACAGGAAGAAGGGCTTGTCTGCCTCTCGTCCGCTCTCCAGGTATTCCAGGGCAAAGTCGTTGATACAGTCTGCCCGGTAGCCGGTAAAGTCCAGCTTGTTGCCGTCGCCGTCAAAGATATAGCCGTCGTAGCCGTGGCTAGTGAATTCCAGCACATCGGCCGCCCGCCAGTAGCGGTACTCGCCCTGCTTCTCCTTAGGCACCGGCGTGGCCTCACAGTGGGTGCCGATCCCCGGCAGCCGGTCAGAGGCCAGGTGCCACTTGCCCACATAAGCGGTGTCATACCCGGCGGCATTAAAGTAATGGGCCAGCGGGGTAATGCTCTCCGGCAGGGGAATGCCGTTCCAGTAGCAGCCGCACTGGGTGGCATACACACCGGTTTGCAGGCAGGCACGAGCCGGGCCGCACACCGGTTGGCAGGTAAAGTTGTTCTCAAAGAGGGTGCCCTCTTTGGCCAGCTGCATCAGGTTTGGGGTCACCGTTTCATTGACGGTATCCCACCGCTGCTGATCGCTGAAGTAGAAGATGATGTTTTTGCGCTTTGCCATGTTCAACTCCTGTTCCTTAACTGCACCCGGGGGCGCAGAGTATTTGATGATTTATCCGGCCATAAAGCCGGTGATTGCGTTATAAATGTTCAGGCAGATAAACACGCCCAGCACCGCGGAGAATACCCGGGTGACGATCTTGTTGTTGGCCTTTTTGTTCAGTGCCGCGCCGATGATACCGGCGATCACAGCCGCCGGGGCCGCAATCAGCAGAATACGGTAGTCGAACTTGGGCACCGTGGCGGTGACTACATAGGTCACCAGCTTGGACAGCTGGCTAAAGAAGATCACGGCCACGCTGTACACGGTGGCCTCCTTCATGCTCATAGAGAAGAACAGCAGGAAGAACATAATGTTGATAGGCCCGCCGCCAATGCCCAGGAAGCTGGACAGAATACCCAGCACGGTGCCGCCCAGCAGAATGGTGATGGGGTTCTTTAAGTGAAAGCTCTTTTTGCCCTTGTTCACATACCATAGGGCCACCGCCAGCAGACAGGCCAACAGCACCGCCTGGTAGGCCATAGCCAGGTCGTCGCTGAGCAGGTGGTTAAACAGATCGAAAATATGCTTGCCTGCAAAGCCGCCTAAGATAGACCCGGCAGAGATCAGCAGCACCGTCTTAAAGTCCACCTTGGTCTTGGCACGCAGGTGCTTGACGGTGGAGCTGCAACTCATGGCAAAGACGGACACGGAGGAGATAAAGTTGATCACCTCGGTGGTATCGTCTACCAGCAGGGTCAGCAGCGGTTTGATAATGACCCCGGAGCCGCCGCCTAAAAAGGCGCCGATACCGGAAGCGAGAAAGATAATTACGCCGTAAACTACAAACATCATTGGTCCTTGCCCTCCGTCTCCTGCTCCAAGTAAACGGTGGCAGAATTGTATGCCAGCTCAAAGCCCTCTTTGTCGAGCAGTTCTTTGATCTGCAAGTTCAAGCGGTTTTTGATTTGACCCAGCTCCACCACGGTGGGGGCGGTCACATAGTAGTACACCTGCACATCCATACCGTGGGCGCCGTAACTTACAAAATCCGTGCGAATATCGTCCTGCACCACCGCCGGATCGGCCTGCAAAAGCGCCCGCAGCGCCTGCTCAAACCGCTCCAGATCGGCACGGCTGTGCTTGTAGTGCAAAGTAAAAGTCTGGTCGATCAGCCGCTTTTCCATATCCGCATAGTTGATAATGCTCTGATTGGTCAGGGCTGTATTGGGCAGCACATAGCGGCTGCCGTCCAGCGCCCGCAGGGTGGTGGAGCGCACGGCAATATCCTCCACCGTACCGCTCAATTCCCCAACGGTGATAAAGTCGCCCACCCGGAACGGCTT
>CAVIFY010000070.1:0-6804 GCA_963642245.1 Bifidobacteriaceae bacterium
TGGCCCCTATGGGGCCGTTCTGCAAACCCCGCATTTTCATGCGGGGTTATGATTTGTGTGGGTGGATATATCATTTTACCGATTTTATTTATAAGAGTAGTCGGTAGGGGCGGCAACCTGTCGCCCGCATAATCCCTCAGTCACTTCGTGACAGCACCGGTTCGGTGGAGGGATTGATATTTATCGTCGCTTTTGGTGCAATCCCTCAGTCAGCTACGCTGACAGCTCCCTTTACAAGGGAGCCGAAGATTTTGTAACCGTTTTGCCTCCCTTGTAAAGGGTGACTCCCCGCAGTGCGGGGAGATGTCGCGCAGCGACAGAGGGGACGGGCACCGGTTCGGTGGTGGCAACGCCGTCAGGCGTTGACGGAGGGATTATTCCGCCCTATAATTGTCCATTGCAAGGGCACCATAAACCGGCACGGTGTGCGGGTTGGGATAAATTCACTGTGGATTTTTGTTGCGTTGGCGGCGGTTATCCTGTATAATGAAGTGGAACGCACCCTGCGGGGGCGTATCCCTTATGTTAAGGAGAACAGAATGAGCGAAAAAATACCCAATTATAATTATGACGCAGACGAGGTGCTGAACGATTTTAAGTCCAAGTTTGCGTGGCCCAAGCGGGACGAGGTACAAGCGGTGGTCAAGCCGGGCAAAATGCCCCTGCGGCTGCTGTTGTGCACCCTGATCACCGCAGTGGTGGGCGGCATTGCCTATTATATGATGCTGCCGGCGCTGAATGTGCACGACACCCAGATGTATCTGTTTTTGATCCTGCTGGTGGCGGTCTTTGCCGGGTCCTTTTACCTGGTGTGCCGGGCCAACAAAAAGGCGGAGCGCCTGGAATATGTGAAGAAAAAGAGCCTGATCCCGGTGATCATCGTGGCGGTGATCGCCCTGGTGATGCTGGTGGGCTTCCTGGTGGGTGCCACCATCTTCCGTGCTTCCGCTTACAGCGACCTGATGACGGTGCAAAACAGCGACTTTGACCGGGATTTCTCCGACATTAGCTATGATGAAGTGCCTCGGATCGACGCCTCCCGTGCCAAGACCCTGGCGGACCAGCAGCTGGGCTCCCTGTCTCAGTACAAGAGCCAGTATGTGGTTGCGGACGCCACCACCCAGATCAACTACCGGGGCGTGCCCTGCCGGGTGGCCAGCCTGCAATATGCCGATGTGTTTAAGTGGATCAACAACACCAAGAACGGCCTGCCGGCGTACATTCTCATTGATGTGGTGAGCCAAAAGGTCACCGTGGTCAACTGCGTGGAGCAGTTCGGCAGCGGGATCCAGTATTCTCCGGCGGAGTATTTTAACGAAAAGTTGATCCGCCACCTGCGGTTCCAGTACCCCACCAAGCTGCTGGATACCCCCAATTTTGAGATCGACGAGAGCGGCCACCCCTACTGGGTAACGGCGGCCCTGACCAAGAAGATCGGTCTGTTTGGCGGCACGGATGTGCAGGGCGCTATTATTACAGACGCGCTCAGCGGTGAGAGCAAGTATTATCCCATGGACACCGTGCGCAAGGACAAGAGCCTGAACTGGATCGATGTGGTGTACAGCGACCAGCTGCTGATCGAGCAGTACAACTACTACGGCAAGCTGAAAAAGGGCTTTTGGAACTCCATTATCTTCCAGAACGATGTGAATGTGGCCTCCAGCGGCAACGGCTATATTGCTATGGACGACGATGTGTGGGTGTACACCGGCATTACTTCTTCTAAGGCGGACACCTCCAACTTTGGCTTTATCCTGTGCAATCAGCGCACCAAGGAAGTGCGGTACTACCAGAACGGCGGTGCTATGGAGTCCTCTGCTATGGCCTCTGCCCAGGACGCGGTGCAGAACTTTGGCTATGCGGCCACCTTCCCCATTTTGCTGGATATTGAGGGCCAGCCCTCCTACTTTATGAGCCTGTACGGCGACAGCAACACCGTCAAGGGCTATGCGTTGGTGAGCCTGGACGATAAGACCGTGGTGGGCGTTGGCCTGATCGACACCAACAGTGACGCCAAGGCGCTGAATGCTGCGGTGGAGAACTATATCAACGCCATGAAGGACAAGGGCCGGATCGCCAAGGATGTGGACGCGGAGGATTATATCAAGGACGAGACGGAGATCGCCACCTCCGATGGAAAACAGTCTGACGGCAAGACGGAGCAGACGCCCCAGCAGTCCCAGTCCGCAGACGGCAAGACCATCACCGGCAAGATCACGGACATTAAGTCCTCGGTCAACGACGGCAACACCGTCTATTACTTGCAGGTGGACGGCGTGTATTACTATATCAAGGTCACCGATTGTATGCAGGTGCTGCTGCTGCAAAAGGGCGACACGGTAGAGATCACGCCTAAGGGCGACGCCAAGGACGGCTTTGCCCAGGCTGCCGCAGTGAAAACAAAATAACAAAACAAAGATCCCCTGCGTGCCGTTTGGCATACAGGGGATCTCTTTGCCTGACAGGCCACAGAACGGCCTGCCGGGCTTTTTTATTCTGTTTCCGTAAAGGGAGACGGCTTGGCCAAAAACGCCTTTAGCGCGTCCATCTGCTCCATAGCGTTGCGGTAGCCGGTTTGGTAGATCTGCTCCAGCTTGTCCGTGTTGCGCTCCAGGGTGGGGCAGTGCAGCGGGTGGTCCGGCGCGATCACAAAGGCGTCGCCCCGGCCTTGGGCGTCCCACACCGTTTCCAGCTGGTGGTTGTACATTTTGTACCGGTCCAGCAGAGCTTTTGCCATCAGCGGGTATTTGCGGAACATACGGCGGATCAGCCGGTCGTGGCCCATGGGCTGCTTTTGGTAATGCCGGTCCTGGGTGAGCACCACCACCGCCTTTTGGCACCCGTCCTCAAAGGCGTGGGCCAGGGGGATAGAGTCGGTGATCCCGCCGTCAAAGTACCGGTCCTTGCCCAGCATAACGCCCTTGGTGGCGCCGGGCAGGGCACAGCTGGCCCGCAGAATGGGGCACCCCCGCTTGTGGAAGTCCTTGGGGTACATATATTCCGCCTTGCCGGTGAGGGCGTTGGTGACCACCACGCACAGGGTGGTATCGGCTTGGTCATAGGTCTCTTGATCCAGGGGCGAGAGATCGTAGCTCAGCTCGCCAAAGATCCACTCGCTGTTTAAGAACTCGCCGTTTTTCACCATGCTTTCCAGGCTCATATAGCGCTTGTCGCCGCTGTACTGTATGGCAATATCGTGCTGGCGGCCCCGGCATTTGCCAATGTAAGATACCGCATTGCAGCTGCCTGCCGACACGCCGACCACATAGGGAAAGGTGATCCCCTGATCCATAAAGGCGTCCAGCACGCCGCTGGTGTAGACGGCACGGTTGCCGCCGCCCTCCAGCACCAATCCGCAGGAATACATAGAATACCTCCAAAAAAATTTAGGGGACGGCGAAAGCCATCCCCTCATTGCATTGTTTTTTGCTTATTTGGCAGCCTTTTTGGCAGGTGCCTTTTTCTTGGGTGCGCTCTTCTTGGCGGGGGCCTTCTTCTCAGCCGGCTCTGCCTTTTCCTGCACCTGGGTGTCCTCAGCGGCGGCCTCTACGATCTCCAGATCGTTATCGCACTCAAAGAAGTCGCTGTCGTCAAAATACTCTGCCTCTTTGGGAGCTGTCAGCTTCTGGATAGCGAGATATACGGCAACGGCCACGCCTGCGATGGCAACGATGGCGCTGATGACTTTCATGATCGTTTTGAAATTCATAATAATGAACCCCCTTATAAAATCTGTTTCTATTATAAATGGATTTGGCGGCAAAGTCAAGCGCCAAAACAGCAGAAAGATGTCTACTTTTGCAAAAGCGGCAGCGCCAGGCAAAAAAGAACGCTCCCTGCAAATGCAGGAAGCGAAAATTCGATAGAAACCGAGGACCGGCGCTTATGCGCGGTTCAGCTTGCTGACCAAATTGCTCTTTTTGCGGGCTGCGGTGTTCTTGTGCAGCAGGTTCTTGGCAGCGGCCTGGTCGATCTTCTTGCAGGCGAACTGCACAGCCTGGGTCTTGTCCTCAGCGTTGGCCTCAATAGCGGCGTTAGCCTTCTTGATGGCGGTCTTGAGGGCGGTGTTGCGGGCCTTGTTGTTGGCGGCCTTTACAGCGTTGACCTTGACTCTCTTTTTAGCAGACTTAATGTTGGGCATGGTTTTCACTCCTTTAGCGGTGGATTAGGTAGAAGGGCATAGCCCCGTTTTCTTTTTAATGCCTAAACATCATAGCACACGCAAATCTAAAATGCAAGTATTTTTTTCTTTTTGGACATACTTTTATTGAAAAACTACGAAAATCAGGTGAAAAATATGGAAAATCGCACAGATCTGGCACTGGAAAGCTACGAAAATCAGCAAAAAACCGCGCTGCCCGGAGTAAAAGTGCGGGAGCAGGACGGCGTTTCCGTGGTGGAAGTGCTGGACGCCCGGGGCGAAAAAGCCCTGGGCAAACCGGTGGGCAAGTATATCACCTACCGGGTGTCGCCTATGGCCCAGGAGACCCAGCTGTTTGACGGTCGGCTGGAGCGGATCGCCGATCTGCTGCGGGGTCTGCTGCCCGATCACCCGGCGGGGGTGCTGGTGGCCGGGGTGGGCAACACAGCCATTACGGCAGACGCCCTGGGGCCGGAGACTAACCGCTATGTGCTGGCCACCCGCCACATTGCCGGTGAGCTGCGCCGGGCGCTGGGGCCGCTGACAGATGTGTCCACCGTCACCACCGGGGTACTGGGCAACACCGGTATGGAGAGCGCCGAGGTGGTGGCGGGTATGGTCCACACGGTGCACCCGGACTGTGTGATCGTGGTAGACGCCCTGGCGGCGTCGTCGGCAGATCGGCTGGGCACCACGGTGCAGCTGTCGGATACGGGCATTGCCCCCGGCTCCGGGGTGGGCAATCACCGGCGGGAGATCAGCGCCCGGGTACTGGGCGTGCCGGTGGTGGCGCTGGGCATTCCCACGGTGGTCAGCAGCCGGGTGCTGGGCGGCACGGCGGAGGAAATGTATGTGACCCCCAGAGAGATCGACCAGCTGATCAACCGGGGCGCCAAACTGCTGGGTATGTCCATCAATGTGTGCCTTCAGCGCCACCTGCAACCCCGGGATCTGTACACCCTGGTGGGATAATCCGGCGCCGGCTTGCATATTCTTATATGAGAATAGAAGCAGGACAAAGCCAAAGGAGCTGGATATGAAAAAAGAACGGGCGGCCTTTCTCTGCAATATAGCGGCGGCGGTGCTGGTCACGGCGGTGCTGGTGAGCGCAGTGCCCCGGATCTCTGCCGCCGGGGCAGTGGGCCAGCGGGTGGCGGCGGTGTTTTCGCCCACCTATTTCAGCAGCAAAATAAATACAGAATTTTCTACTGTAAAATCGGCGCAAACCACACATACTAAGACTACCGCGACACGGGAGGCTCAGGCAATGCACCCCATTTCAGGGAAGGACAGCGACCCTTATGCGCACATTACCGAGACCCCGGCGGATGTGGCCAAGTTGATGCAGCAAGAGAAAAAAGTGATCGGCAGCCAAAAGAAAGTGGGCAAAACCAGCGAGGAGAGTTACCAGGGCGGGGGGACGATCTTGTCTTTCGGTTCGCTGGCAATTCAAAGCAAGATCCCCGCTTCGTTTTATCGACCGGACATAGAGGCACTCCTTAAACAGAAGGCGGCCCTGTCCGTACCCAACCCGGCCAAACCGACGGTGCTGATCTATCACAGCCATACCACAGAGGGCTATACCCTCCTGGACGCGGGTTATTATACCAAGTCCACCGACCTGCGCAGCGACAGCAGTACCCAAAATATGGTGCGGGTCGGGGACGAACTTTGCGCTTATCTGGAAAAGTGCGGGATCGGCGTGGTGCACGACCGCACCACCCACGACAAGGACTACTCCGGCGCCTACGACCACTCCCGCAAGACGGTGGCGGGGTATTTGGAGAAGTACCCGTCCATTGAGATCACCATTGATGTGCACCGGGACGATATTACATACGATAATAAGACCAAGGTAAAGCCCACCGCCAAGATCAAGGGCAAAAAGGCCGCCCGTATGATGATCATTGCCGGGTGCCAGTACAACCGGGTCAAGAACTTCCCGGACTGGGAGTACAACCTGCGCTTTGACCTGGCGGTGCAGCAGCAGGTGGAGAAGCAGTACCCGGGGCTGATGCGCCCTATTCTCTTTTCCGAGCGTAAGTATAATATGGATATGACCCGCAATTCCTTTTTGCTGGAGGTGGGCACGGACGGCAACACTCTGGATGAGGCCTGCTACTCTGCCCGGCTGTTTGCCACCGCCCTGGCCCGGGTCATTCAGGCGTATGAAAAATAAGGAGCCGTTATGAAGAAACACCCAACCCCCATTTTGCTGCTGCTGTGCACGGCGCTGCTGATCGGCGGCACGGCGGTGGCCTATTGCAACACCCGCAGCTTTGGTTTTGAGCCGGACGCCAAGTGGATCACTTATAATGACGGGGGCTTTACCGTGTATGACTTTCGGGTGGAATACCGGCAGCTGGCAGAGGGCTGGCAAAGTTTTTCAAATTTTTTTCCAAAGAAAAGTCAAACCTGTTTTTGCGATAAAATGGAATTCTGATCGGCGCGCACGGCGAATACCGTGCGCTTTTCTCTGCCTGTATATAATGTATATAAATAATAAAGAGACTGAAGAAACGCTTGGCGGAGTGTGAAAGAACTTGAAAAAACTTGAAAAAAAGTGTTGACTTTTGCCTTGCACTTTGGTATTATAGCTAAGCGCTCGAGAGAAGAGCGGCCGGCCGAAAGGCTGGGTAAGGACCTTGAAAATTAAACAACGA
>CAVIFY010000071.1:0-6500 GCA_963642245.1 Bifidobacteriaceae bacterium
AAGAATACGACGAATAGCAAAGAAGAAAGCCACCGATCATCGGTGGCTTTTTGTTTTGAGAGTATGTATCAATCCCTCCGTCAATGCCTTCGGCCAATCCCCCCTGCGGCTATGCCGCTTCCCCCCTTTGCAAGGGAGGCTTGAATTCTGCAACCACTATGCCTCCGGTTACAAGGGAAGCAAATCGGTTGAAATTGTAGGGCCCGATGCCCACATCGGGCCGGGGGCAAACGGTATTTGTTCTTATTTTATATACCGAATATCGTTACCTACCAGCACCAGGCGGGAATAGGCGCCGGCGATGCGGGAGGTGATGCGCTGGTCGTACTTTTGGGCCAGCTCGTCAAAGCCCAGGTTGGTGCTGATCACGGTGGGGCGGCCGCAGAGAATGCGGGTATTGATAATATTGTACAGGCAGGCCACGGTATAGGCAGAGGTGTACTCGGTGCCCAGGTCGTCCAGGATCAGCAGGTCCGTATGGAGCACCCGCTCCTCGGTATATTGCAGGTTGCCGGTGCGGCCGAAATTCTCGTTTTGCAGGTCGGACAAAATATTATAGGCGGTGCCGTACTCTACGGACAGGCCCCGGCCGATGGCCACATTGGCAATGGCCAGGCTCAGGTGGGTCTTGCCCAGGCCGGTCTGGCCCATGAGCATCAGGTTAGCCGGCTCTCGCAGGGACACCCGCTGGGCGTAGCGGTGGCAGGCCTCGGCGATCTTCTCCGCCTTGGCCCGGGGCGAAATGCCGTTGTCCTCCGCCGTTTCCGGGTAATAGTTGGTGTCAAAGCTGTCAAAGGTGCAGCTGTCCAGGGGCGCCAGGCGGCGGATGGCCTCTCGCTGCAAGTCCTTGAGCAGCTCTCGCTGGCAGGTGCACATTCGGTCGCCTACATAGCCGGTATCCTTGCAGGTGGGGCACTGGTAGTGGTGGGCCAGGGCGTCCGGCGCATAACCGGCAGCCACCAGCAGCCGCTCCTTTTCCCCTTGCAGGCGCAGGCTCTCCGCTTGCAGCTTGTCAATCTCCGCCTTAGCGTCTTTGGCAAAGAACGCCTTGGAGATGGAGAAGCCCACTTGCCGCAGCTGATTTTGAATTTCCTCCAGCCGGGGGACCTTGGCGCTGACCTCTGCCAGTGTGGCGGCGGTGCGCAGCTCGTCCTCCTCCCGGCGGCGATCCAGCCGGTTCAGCGCTTTTTGGTAAAGATCGGAACTGTACATAGCTTCTCCTTAGAATTTAATATCCGTATTGTTCATGGTGTCTCTCTTGATCTGCTCCAGGTCGTAGGAGGGCTTGCCTTGCAGGCGGCTGTCGGTCTTTTTGGCCTTGGCGGCGGTAAAACTCTGTTGCTGCTCCTGCACCTGGGCGGGGGTGGTCAGCCCCTCTTTCTTCCACCGGCGCAGCACGCTGTCCATATATTTCAGCGAGGGCTTGTCGGCGTTCTCTTTCATAATATCGCAGGCCAGTTGCAGCATATCGTCGCTGAAATCCCGACCCCAGTCCGCCACCATTTGGCGCTGGCGGGCGGTGGGCGACCGATGGCGAATGCCGGTCATGGCGATCACCTTGTCCCACAGCTTGTCCGTGCCGCTCAGGTACAGCAGCTTTTCGTCTGCGTCCGCCACAGTGCGCACCCCGTCCTCAGACCAGGAGTTGGCCATTTTGTTAATGTAGGCCAGGTTGATGGAGCGGCCCTTTTCCTTTTCGCCCCGGTAATAGCCCAAGAGCATCAGGATCACTTCCGGCGGCAGCTCGTAGTAGGTGTGCATATTCACCAGCATTTCCTGCTCGGCGGTGCTGATGGTGCGCCCCAGCACGGTCTGGGCCTCGGCCAGCAGGTCGGACAGGGCGCTGTTCTCCCGGCACAGGGTCACAATGTCCCGCGGGGTCAGCCGGGGCGGCGACAAAGTTTCCTTTTTCGGCTTTGGCGGTTCCGCCACCGGGGGGTGAACCGTCAGGCTGGCCGGTGCGCCCATATTGGGGGGCACTTTTGTCATTACCGGGATCTGTACCGTGGCAGGCTGGGCAGGCGCAGGGGCCGCCGGGGCGTCGCAGGTCTGGAGCAGACCTTCAGCCACCCAAAAGTCCATAATGCTGTCGGCATCCCGCTCCGGGATACCCAGGGCGGCGGCCAGCTCTCGGGTGCTGAGACTGCCGCCGTGGCGCAAAAGAAGCAGCAGCGCCTGGAGTTGGTAGGCGCTGGCCAGTTTTAAGTAACGATCGGCCACGCAGGTGGGCACGGTAAACACGCCGTCCGTCCACAGGGGGCCAAAGGGGGGAATGGTGTATTGCATAGGTGGGATTTTCCTCTTTTCTGCGCCGGTGGCGCTCTGCCTTTTATTGTAGCAAATCCCCGCCACCTTGTAAAGCCGCAAGATATGGCGGTGCGGGTAATTTCGGCCACAAGTGGGGCGGGGTATGGTGTGCGAAACAGGGTGTGATTATTTATGGCACCTCCGGTGCAATCCCTCAGTCACTTCGTGACAGCTCCCTTTGCAAGGGAGCCTTAAAGTTTGTAACCGATAAGCCTCCCTTAACAAGGGAGGTGGCAATGCCGCAGGCATTGACGGAGGGATTTTGAGAAAATGAATATGTATGGATATGCGGGCCGATGAGGGCATCGGCCCCTACAAATCGGGTTGCCCTGTTCGAGTCTCGTTATAATTGTAGAATAAAAAAAGCAAGGCAAAAAGCCTTGCTTTCTTTATTGGAGCGGATTACGAGACTCGAACTCGCTACCTCCACCTTGGCAAGGTGGCGCTCTACCAGATGAGCTAAATCCGCAAACGATAGTGTTATTATACCCAGCGGGGGCGGGTTTGTCAAGCCCTTTTTTGCCGATGAGGGCAAAAAGTGCCGCCCTCTTGTGGGCATAACCATTGGCACCACAACATATAGGTAAGAAGCGGGGTTTCTCTAAAGAATTTGCCGATATAGTTGCGCACCGGGGCGATCCGTGTTAAAATGAGGGGAGAACTGGGCAGCATTGCCTAAGGGAGGTGGCGCCGTGAAGCCGTATAATTACTTTGACGACGAGGAAGAACAGCCCCGTGTGTCTGCGCAGGTGCGCTTGGCTCAGCTGGCCGCTGCCTTGCGAAAGGACGGCGCCAAGCTGCGCCGCACGGTGCGCCGGGACGAAGAGATCGTAGAAGAACTGCGGGACTACCCCAACCTGCGCCGGGCCGCGCTGAAGTGGCTGGCAGTGGCGCTGTTTGTGCTGGCGGTGGTGATCGCCATTATCTCTTTTGCCGTGTCGCTGCACAATCAGAGCAAGTGGAACGAGCGCTTTTGCGACCAGGCGGGGCAGGTGTGCACCGATTATATCGCCAAGTATGGCGCCTGCCGCTGGGAGTCGATGGACGAGCGCTACGGTAAGAAGATGGCTCGTATGACCGGCGTGTCTTACCTGCGGCGGATGGATTTTAACGGCGACGGCCGGGATGAATTGCTGATCTGCTATTTGGAAAAGGGCCAGTATTTCTTTGATATTTGGGGCTTTGACGGCAAGAGCTTTAGCAAGTTCTACTCCGCCAACGCCTGCTACGCCACCGGCGACGGTAAGCTGGGCAGCTGGGTGGTGCTGTACCACACCGGGCGCCGCTACCAGGTGGGGGTGTGCGACCCGCAAAAGCCCACGGAAGTGACCCTGTATGCCATGCGGGGCAAGAAGTTCAAAAAGGCCGGCAGCTGCCAATATAATGTAGATACCGGCGTGTTCTCCCAGAATGACAAGCCCAATACCGAGGATTTTGAGCGGTTGCAGCTGTCCTGTATTCGGGAGACTCGGGCGGAGGTGCTGGTGGATACGGTGACCGCCGCTATGGAGGAGTTCAACACCAAGACCACGGCGGAGATCGAGGCCAGCCTGCCGGACGCCACGCTGAAAAAGCAGGCCTATTATGATGTGGTGGACGATCTGAACCGCCAGTACGGCTCCGCCACCTGCAAGACCGAGGGCAGTATCGGCTATGTGGACGGCCTGGCCGTGGTGGAAGAGATCGACTTTGACGGCGACGGCAACAAGGAGCTGCTCACCGTCTTTCGCCGCCAGGTGAAAAAGTCGGAGAAGAATGACTGGACCGGGGAGCAGACCCTGATCAATGTGCCGGTGTACAGCCTGCGGGTGTACAACTGGAACGGCAGCATTGCCAAGTGCATTTTCAGCCGGGACCAGATCTGCCAGCCCTTTACCGATGATGAGGAGGCGGCCCGGGACACCCAGTTTTATATCCTGCGCAAAAGCGGCAAAAAGACGGACCTGTGCTTTAACGCCTATCGGCGGGAGAGCCAGTCGGTTTATACCGCGTCCTCCCGGATCTTCCGGCTCAAGGGGGAGCAGTTCTCCGTGGTGTATGACGCCAAGATGGAGTACGAGTACGGCTACAAGACCTATTATTTGGACGGCGAGCAGGTGTATGAGTCCACCTTTAATACCAAGGGCTACACTGTGCCGTATTATATGAACGACGCCGGGTATGACGCCGGGGTGTTTACCGTGGTGTACCTGTCCGGCGACAAGACCCACCAGGACGCCATCCGCAACCGGGTGAGCACCGTGGAGCAGCATATCCAGTCCCTCAATGACGAGTATGTGCCAAAACGGTTGCAAAATGTGAATTAAGCAGAGATTTCGTAGGGCGGGGGCTTGCTCCCACCCTGCGTTTGTTTATGGCACCTCCGGTGCAATCCCTCAGTCAGCTACGCTGACAGCACCTAACCGGTGCCCGTCCCCTCTGTCGCTGCGCGACATCTCCCCGCACTGCGGGGAGTCACCCTTTGCAAGGGAGCCTTGGCGTTTGTAACCGATAAGCCTCCCTTGTAAAGGGAGGGGGACCACCGCAGGTGGTGGAGGGATTATACGGCAAAATCTAAGCAAAATAAAAAGAAGCACACGGCGAAAACCGTGTGCTCTTACTATATATAAATGTATAAATCACACATTCAGGTGCAATTCTTCGATCTTATCCCGCACTTTCAGCCAGTCGCCAAAGGCGGCTTCTTTGTTATTGGGGTTGCGGAGAATGGCCGCCGGGTGGTAGGTGCCCATAAACAGGGTGCCGTTTTTGTCGATAAACTCGCCGTGCTGGCGGGTGACCCGAAAGTCCTTGTCGATCAGCCGCTGGGCGGCAATGCGCCCTACGCAGATCACCAGCCGGGGGCGAATGATCTTAAATTGCTCCCGCAGCCAGTGTAGGCAGGCCTCCTGTTCCTCCGGCTTGGGGTCCCGGTTCTTGGGCGGGCGGCACTTGACCATATTGGCAATGTACACATTCTTCTCTCGGCTCAGATCAATGCTCTCCAGGAATTGGTCCAGCAGTTTGCCGGAGCGTCCCACAAAGGGCTGGCCTTGCAGGTCCTCGTTCTCTCCCGGCCCTTCGCCGATCAGGAGAATATCTGCCGCCGGGTTGCCCACCCCAAAGACCACCTGGGTGCGGGCCCCACACAGTTCGCAATCGGTGCAGCCGAGGCACCGGGTTTTCAGTTCGTCTAATGTCATTTTTATCACCTTGCCCATTGTACCAAAATAATGGTTGAAAAACAATAAAAAAAGGTATAAAATATCTGCGTAAGCGAGAATTACAACTTTTTGGAGGTTTTATCATGGACAATCAAGTGACTGTTGAGATTTCTGCCCGCCATGTACATCTGAGCCAGGCAGATCTGGAGACCCTGTTCGGCAAGGGCTATGAGCTGACGGTGAAGAAAATGCTGTCCCAGCCCGGCCAGTATGCCAGCAACGAGCGCGTGCGCGTGGTGGGTACCAAGAGCGAGTTCCCGGCTGTGTCTATTCTTGGCCCGGTGCGTAAGGCTACCCAGGTGGAGCTGAGCCTGACGGACGCCCGCTCCATCGGCGTAACTGCCCCGGTGCGGGAGAGCGGCGATATTGCCGGTTCCGGCGCCTGCAAGCTGGTGGGCCCTGCCGGTGAGGTGGAGCTGACCGAGGGCGTGATCGCTGCCAAGCGCCACATCCACGCCACTACGGCAGACGCAGAGCGTATGGGCCTGGAGAACGGCCAGATCGTCAGCGTAGAGATCCCCTCTGCCAACGGCCGTAACCTGACCTTTGGCGATGTGGTGGTGCGTGTGTCTGACAGCTATGCCCTGGCCATGCACATTGATACGGACGAGGCCAACGCCGCCGGTATGGCACCCAATACCCCCGGTACGATCATTAAATAAGTATAGGGAACAGGTAGTAAAAAGAGCACCCACGCGGGTGCTCTTTTTATGTATGTTTTCGTAGGGCGGGGGCTTGCTCCCGCCGAGCGTTTATTTATGGCACCTCCGGTGCAATCCCTCAGTCAGCTGCGCTGACAGCTCCCTTTGCAAGGGAGCCTAAGAAGATGTAACTGCTATGCCCCCCTTGCAATAAGGGGCGCCGAATTTTATAGATTTTGTAACCGATTTGCCTCCCTTGTAAAGGGAGGTGGGTTTGCCGTAGGCAAACTCGGAGGGATTGATGCACTCGCTACGAAACAGTCCCCCGGACTGTTTCTCCCAAATGCTG
>CAVIFY010000072.1:0-5990 GCA_963642245.1 Bifidobacteriaceae bacterium
TCAACGCTACGGCTCGCTTCTCCCACAAGCTTAGCTTGTGGTTTACTTTAAGAATTCAAAAAAGAGCACCCGGTGGGTGCTCTTTTGTTTTACAGGAATATACTTATTCGTCCGCGCCATTGGTGGGATCCGCAGGCGGGGTTTGGTTCCACACCGGCGATTCCGTGGGCGGGGTCTGGTTCCACACCGGGGGCTGCTGGGTGGGCTGCTGCCCATCGGCAGTAGGGGCACCGGGTGCCTGGGGCTGTTCCGACTGGGCGGTTCCCTGCTGGGTGCCGCCGTAGCCGCACTGCTCATAGGAGCGGAAATCATCTGCCGTAGGCGGGGTATAAGGATTATACTGGCCGTTCATGGGCTGCTGCTCCCGGCGGGGGGCTGTATAGGCGCCATACGCGCCGTACTTGGCCATACGCTCCGCCTCGCTCAGGAAGTCGTCCTCCGTCAGCTGGCCGGTAGCCAAGGCGCGCATACGGAAATTCTGATAATACAGCGCCCGAGTGGTCTTATAATAGGGCAGCACATAAATACCGGCGATCCCGGCGGTGCACGCCATCAGCAGCCACCACAGAATAAAGCTCAGATCCAAGCGGAACAGCTCGCCCCGGTGACCGTCTACCATACGGCGGCTCAGCTTCAGCGCTTCCATCGGCGACAGGTTGGGGTTATCCACCATCAGCTCACTGGCAAAATAAATACCGTAGCTGTACACAATGCCGGGGATAACAAACAGCAGCGACCACAGGAAAGTGAACAAATTGGCTAAGATTACCAACAGCAATCGGCCGGAATAGTGCTTATTAAAGGTGTTTTTGAACACCTGGCCCAGGTCCGCACCCAGGCGCACCGGCGGCGCCGTGCGCACAAAGTACACATAGTAGCCGTCCAGGGTCACATTCAGGGGCGACAGCACCAGACCCGCCAAGCTAAACAGCGCGCCGAACCCGGCCAGCGCCGCAATGGACATGGTCTCTGCCGTATTGTTGCCGGTAGCCACCGGGGTAATGGCGCCGGTGCCGTCAAAATCCGCCAGCGGGTTATCCTCTTCGCTCTGCTGGTCCTCTTGATCGTAAAAATCAAAGTTATCCAGCGGGTTGTCGTCGCTATTGTCCCAGCTGCCGTAGTCGCTGGTGTCATTATAATTGGTGATCTGCTTGATCAGATCCACCTGGGAGTTATTAAACATACCCATACCGGTGAGCACCATCACCACAAAGGTGATCACAAACAGGGCGCCCCATTTGTTCTGCACCAGGGTGCGGGCCTGCAATTTGATTTGCTTGCGGTTCAATTCCATAAGAAATGCCTTTCGCTTTTACTTAGAATTCCAGCTTGCTCTCAATAAAGGCGGTCAGCTCGCTGATGGGCAGGCGCACCTGCTCCATGGTGTCACGGTCACGCACGGTGACGCAGCCGTCCTCTACCGAGTCAAAGTCATAGGTAATGCAATAGGGGGTGCCGATCTCGTCCTGGCGGCGATAGCGCTTGCCGATGGAACCGGCGTCGTCAAAGTCCACATTGAACTTCTTGGACAGGGTGTCAAACACCTCACCGGCCTGGTCGCTGAGTTTCTTGCTCAGGGGCAGCACGGCAGCCTTAAAGGGCGCAATGGCCGGGTGGAAGTGGAGCACCACGCGGGTGTCGTTCTTCTCCGGGTCGATCACTTCTTCATCATAGGCCTCGGTAAGCAGAGCCAGGAACAGGCGCTCCACGCCCAGGGACGGCTCGATCACATAGGGCACATACTTCTCGCCGGTGGTCTGGTCAAAGTATTCCAGGTTCTTGCCGCTGGTGTTGATGTGCTGGGTCAGGTCGTAGTCGGTACGGTCCGCCACGCCCCACAGCTCGCCCCAGCCAAAGGGGAAGCGGTACTCAAAGTCCGTGGTGGCCTTGGAGTAGAAGCAAAGCTCCTCCGGGTCGTGGTCACGCAGCCGCAGGTTCTCCGGCTTCATATTCAGAGAATACAGCCAGTCGCGGCAGAAGCTGCGCCAGTAGTCGAACCACTCCAGGTCCGTGCCGGGCTTACAGAAGAACTCCAGCTCCATCTGCTCAAACTCACGGACACGGAAGATGAAGTTGCCGGGGGTGATCTCGTTACGGAAAGACTTGCCGACCTGGGCCACACCGAAAGGAATTTTCTTACGGGTGGTGCGCTGCACATTGGCAAAGTTCACAAAAATGCCCTGTGCCGTCTCCGGGCGCAGATAGATCTCGTCCTTGCTGTCCTCGGTCACGCCCTGGAAAGTCTTGAACATCAGGTTAAACTGGCGAATGTCCGTAAAATCGTGGGCGCCGCAGTTGGGGCAGGGAATGTTCTTTTCTTTAATATACTCGCTCATCTGCTCGTTGGTCCAGCCGGCCACATTGGTGCCGTCAAAGGCCTCGATCAGATCGTCCGCACGGTGGCGGGTCTTGCAGGCGCAGCAATCCATCAGCGGATCGGAGAACCCGCCCAAATGACCGGAAGCCACCCAGGTCTGGGGGTTCATCAAAATGGCGCTGTCCAGGCCAACATTGTACTTGTTCTCCTGAATGAACTTCTTGCGCCAAGCCTTTTTGATATTCTCTTTCAGCTCCACGCCCAGGGGGCCGTAGTCCCAGGTGTTGGCCAGGCCGCCGTAGATCTCAGAGCCGGGATACACAAAGCCACGCCCCTTGCTGAGGGTCACCAGCTTTTCCAGTGTTTTCTCAGAATTATCCATAAAAAAGTACCTCCGCTTGTTTTATATAGTAATACGAATACAAGTTTAGCACAACCGTGGGCAAAGGTCAATATTTTTGCGGGGGTTGTGAGGAAATCCGTTGGGGGGGGGACGGTGTAGGACAAATAATCCCTCCACCGCCTCCGGCGCAATCCCCCCTGCGGCTACGCCGCTTCCCCCCTTTGCAAGGGGGGCTTAGATTTTGTAACCGATTTGCCTCCCTTGTAAAGGGAGGTGGCTGCGAGCGTGCGAGCAGACGGAGGGATTTGGAAATCATCCCGCAGGCGTTGGAGGAATTTCACAACAAACAAAGGACGGCCGGGGCCGTCCTTATGTATCTGTGCCTATTCTGTTTTACTCGGAGAGTTCGATCATACGGTCAATGCAGCGCACGGCCTTTTCCGCGATCTCCGGGGGCACGGTGATCTCCTCACCGGCGGTGCCTTGCAGGCAGCCCAGTACATCGCCCAGGGTGGTGGCTTTCATATTATGGCACACGCAGTCCTTGGACAGGGGGTAAAAGCGCTTGTCCGGGCACTGCATTTGCAGGTGCTCGCAAATGCTGTTCTCCGTGCCGATGATGAATTCCTTGGCGTCGCTCTGGATGGCATAGTTCATAATACCGGTGGTGGAGCCTACATAATCCGCCTGCTCCACAACGGCGGGCACGCACTCCGGGTGCACCAAAAACAGCGCCTGGGGGTGCTTGGCCTTAGCCGCCTGCACATCCCGGGCCGTGAGCCGGGCGTGGGTGGGGCAGCCGCCGCTGAGCAGCTTAAAGGTCTTGTCCGGCACCTGGCGGGACACATAGTCCCCCAAGTTGCAGTCCGGGATAAAGAGAATTTTGTCGTTGTCGATCTTGCGGATCACCTTTTCCGCACTGGAGGAGGTGACGCACACATCGCATACGGTCTTTAACTCTGCCGTGGTGTTGATATAGGCCACCACCGTGTAGTCCGGGTAGTTCTCTTTCACCTGTTCGATCACTTCCCGGTCCATCTGCTCCGCCATGGGGCAACCGGCGTCCGGGTTGCTCAGCAGCACCCGCTTGTCCGGGGCCAGCATTTTTACCGTCTCTGCCATAAAGCGCACGCCGCACATCAGCACCGTCTTGTTGGGCACGGTCTGGGCCAGCTTGGCCAGGGCAAAGGAGTCGCCGGTGTAGTCCGCCACCTCTAAAATGGCGTCGTTCTGGTACAAATGGGCCAGAATGCACACATCGTTCTCCTTTTTCAGCCGCATGATCTCATCTTGTATATCCCGTATCATGGTTTTCTCCTCCCTTACACCGGGTCGTTAATGGCAATGGTCGCAGTCGCCGGGGCAAAAGGCCGCCGGGTCGTAGGCAATGCCGTTCTTGTCATAATAATCCTTCACCGCCGCCTTAATGGCCTCCTCGGCCAAGACGGAGCAGTGCATTTTTACCGCAGGCAGGCCGTCCAAGGCTTCAGCCACCGCCTGATTGGTCAGTGCCAGCGCCTGGTCAATGGGCTTGCCCTTGATCATCTCCGTTGCCATAGAGCTGCTGGCAATGGCAGAGGCGCAGCCAAAGGTGTTGAACTTCACATCCGTGATCACGCCGTCCTCTACCTGAATATAGATCTTCATAATATCGCCGCAGCGGGCGTTGCCCACCTCGCCCACACCGGAGGGGTGGTCCAGCTTGCCCACATTGCGGGGGTTCATAAAATGGTCCATCACCTTGTCGGAATACAAAGCCATCTTCTTGCTCCTGTTCTTTACGCGTTCTCGTTTTGCATTTTCTCCCACACCGGGCTGATGGAGCGCAGGTACGCCACCACCCGGGGCACGGTCTCGGCAATATGGGCCACCTGCTCCGGCGTGTTCTCTGCACTGAGGGACAGCCGCAGGGAGCCGTGGGCCACCTCCACCGGCACGCCGATGGCCAAGAGCACATGGCTGGGGTCCAGGCTGCCGCTGGTGCAGGCGGAGCCGGAGGACGCTGCGATCCCTGCCTGATCCAGCAGGAGCAGCAGGCTCTCGCCCTCAATGCCCGCAAAGCACATATTCAGGGTGCCCGGCAGCCGGTGCACCCGGTCGCCGTTGATCCGGCTCTCCGGGATTTGGCTTAATTCATCTTCCAATGTCCGGCGCAGCTCCGTTACATAGGCTGCGTCCCGGTCCAGGTTCTCCATGGCCTCATGCAGTGCGGCGGCCATACCGGCAATGGCAGGCACATTCTCCGTACCGGCCCGTTTGCCCCGCTCCTGGGCGCCGCCTTCGATCACATTGGTCAGCGCCACCCCGCGGCGGGCGTACAGCACCCCGGCTCCCTTAGGGCCGTGGAACTTGTGGGCAGACAGGGACAAAAGGTCAATATCACTCTGTGTGATATTCAGCCGGGTATGCCCCACCGCCTGCACCGCGTCCGTATGGAACAGCACCCCGTGGGCACGGCAGATCTTGCCCAGTTCCGCCACCGGCTGCAAGGTGCCGATCTCATTATTGGCGGCCATAACGGTCACCAAACAGGTATTCTCGTCCAGGGCTGCTTCCAGCTCCGCCGGGCGCACAATGCCGTTCTCGTGCACCGGCAGCAGCTCTACGGTAAAGCCCTCTTTCTCCAGCGCCGCCAGGGTGTGCAGCACCGCGTGGTGCTCAAAGGCGGAAGAAATGATCTTGGTCTTGCCCTTGCGCCGGCCGATGGCCGCCGCCGAGCGAATGGCCTGATTGTCCGCCTCCGACCCGCCGGAGGTAAAATAGATCTCCTTGGGCGAGACCCCCAGGTCCGCCGCAATGCTGTCCCGGGCGTTCTCCAGCGCTTCCTTGGCCCGCTGCCCCACAGAATGCAGCGATGATGGGTTGCCAAAATTCTCTTGCAGCAGCGGCAACATCGCCTGCACCGCCCGGTCACTCATTCTGGTGGTGGCCGCATTGTCCGCATACACCTGCATACCCGCACGCCCTTTCATCTAAACTTTGAATTAAAAAATACCACACAAAGCATACCCTGTCAATAGGATTTAACATTTTTTGGGGATTATGCAGCGGGGTGGGTGTCACAGCAGCGGCGGGAGCAAGCCCCCGCCCTACGATCTTTTCACGGGGTCCCCAAAAAGGCATAAGCCTTTTTGGGGGAGGAAACATTACGGAATGCGCGCGGGGTGGATTTTGTTAAAAATCCGCCACAAGCAATATGGAGTCAATGTTGACGATGTAGGGCACGATGCCCACATCGTGCCGCCCTATTCCTTTGTCAATGCCTTCGGCCAATCCCCCCTGCGGCTACGCCGCTCCCCCCTTTGCAAGGGGGGCTTAGATTTTGTAACC
>CAVIFY010000073.1:0-5565 GCA_963642245.1 Bifidobacteriaceae bacterium
TACAATACCTTAGGCTCCCTTGTAAAGGGAGCTGTCACGAAGTGACTGAGGGATTTCGGTGCGATGTGGGCATCGCACCCTACAATAAAGTATAAATACCCAATGCAATGCGGGCGGCAGATTGCCGCCCCTACGGTTTGTTTTGGTGTGCGAATATAGGAAAAACGCCCCTGGAAAATCAAGGGGCGATACTATATTTATATTCACTTTTCCGTGCCCAGCAGGGCGGTATATTCCCGCGGGGTCATACCGAACCGGCGCTTAAACTGGGCGATAAAGTGGGACTGGGAGGAGAAGCCCAGGCTGTAACACACCTGCTCGGCGGTGCAGCCCTCCCACAGCATGGTCTTGGCCAGCTCCAGCTTTTGGGCGGTCATATAGGTGCTTAGGTTCACCCCCAACTCGCATTTGAACAGGTGGGAGAGGTAGTCCGGCGACAGGCCGCAGTGGGCGGCCACGGCAGCCACCGTCAGCTTGCGGTCCGGGTTCTTGTTGATATAGGCAATGCAGCGGCGCACATGGGGCGAGTAGGTCAGGTCCTTTTGCTCCCGGCTGACCATATTGGTCAGCTCAATGGCGCCGTCCACAATGGCGGCGTGCACGGTGCGCTTGGCGCTGGCTGCGTCAATGCGGCGGATAAAGTCGTCCGAATACGCATAGGCTTTGCTTTCGCCCAGGCCCCCTTGAATGGCGTAGCGGGTGGCCAGGGTAATAAAGCTGACGGCCATATATTTTTGCTGCTGCAAGTCGTTTTCCGACATTTGGCCCACGGTAATATTTTGTATGCCGATCTGCCCCAGCTCGTAGATCAGCTTTTTCAGATCGCCCCGTTGCAGGCAGGAGAACAGGCGCACCTCGTCCCGGTACGGGGTATGGTGCAGCCGCTCCAGCGCGTGGCGACCGGTTTCTTCCTTGACGCTTTTCGGGATCACCCGAATACTCATTAAAGACGCACTATCCATTTGAATTCCCCCTAAGTGCAGTATAGCCGCCCGGGGGCTGTCCGTCAACCGGGGCGGCGCAAGTCGATGGGGATTTGTTGTATTTTCGCGGCTTTTTGGTAGACAAAATGGGGGGGTGTGCTATGATAGCGTCGGAAAGGAGTGACCTGAATATGAAAAGCAAGACCAAGACCCTGCCCACCGACGCGGCGCTGCGGGGTATGCTGGAACAAGCCGGCATAGACAGTGCGGGGGTGCAATTTCGACTGCTGGGAGACGGTATGTTCAATGCCGTTTTTGCCGCGGAGACGGACCCGCCGGTGGTGCTGAAGATCGCGCCCCGGCCCCAAGTGCCGGTGATGACTTATGAGCGAGATATGCTGGCAACCGAGTTGTACTGGTACGATCAGATCCGGCAGCATACGGAGATCACCGTGCCGGATATTCTGTACAGCGACCCGGCAGGCAGCCTGTGCGGCGCGCCCTGGGTGGTGATGGAGCGGCTGCCCGGGGTGCACCGGGACAAGTGCCCGCTGCCAAGTGCGGAGAAACACCGGCGCACGGCGGAGATGGTGGCACAGATCCATAATGTGCCCGGCAGCGGCTACGGCTATGTGCAAAATGGGCTGCACGAGAACTGGGCGGACGCTTATATTTCCATGATCGAGAACCTGCTGGCAGACGCCCGGCGTATGGGCAAGACCAGCCGCCGTGGGCAGCGCCTGCTGGAGTATGCCCGGCAGTACCGGGAGGTGCTGGCGGCGGCGCCTTGCGTGATGGTGAACTTTGACCTGTGGAGCAGCAATATCCTGTGCCATACGGTAGACGGCCAAACCCGGTTTGCCTGGATCGACCCGGAACGCAGCCTGTGGGGCGACCCGGTGCTGGACTTTTTGCCGCTGGAGTCCTTTACCGCACCGCTGGACAAAAAGACTTTGTCCTTGGAAACCCACAATGCCCTTTGCCGGGTGCCGATACAGGTCAACCGTGAGACCCGGCTGCGCTACGCCTTTGCCCAGGGGCTGCTGGCGCTGATCCAGGAAGTGGAAAAATACTATCGCTTTACGCCCTTGAGCCAAGGCTGGATGGTGGATATAGGCGGTGCGTCTATGGCTTACAAGGCGGCCTTTGCCACCTTGCGCCGTGGGTAAGGGCGGGCGCCAAAAGGCGCAGAACAAGGCGCAGGCGCTGACCACTGCGCCAGTGACAGGGCGTCTGCTGCGGCACCTGCCGTACACCCTGGCGGCGCTGCTCTTTAGTGCCTTTTATAATGTGGCAGACACGCTGTTTGTCAGCCACGGAGTAGGCGATCTGGCGGCTGCGGGGATCAGCGTGGTCTTTCCCCTGACGGTTTTGCAGGGCGCCATTGCCCAAATGGTCGGCGCCGGTGCCGGGGCGCTGGTGTCGCCCTATCTGGGGCAAAAGGACTACCGGGCGGCAGGCCGGGTCACAAAAAGCGCTATGGCGTTCTTCTACACCACAGCGCTGGGGATCACCTGTATCTGCTTGTTGTTTCGCACGCCGCTGCTGCGGCTGTTTGGCGCCACGGCAGAGATCTTGCCTTACGCCCGCACCTATTTTACCATTTTGGCGGCGGGCAATGTGTTCTCCACCGGGTTTTCGTCCATTATGCGGGCGGAGGGGCGTATGGATCACAGCCTTTGGATCTGGCTGTTGCCCACCGGGGTAAACTTGCTGCTGGATTGGCTGCTGATCTATCGGCTGCACTTGGGTATTGCCGGTGCGGCCTGGGCCACGGTGATCGCCCAGGCGGTGAGCTTTTGTATGAGCGTACTGTTTTTTACCCGGTTTTCCTGCCAGCAGTTTCGGGGCGTGCGGGCGGATCGTACCACTATGGGACGGATCTTGACCCTGGGTCTGCCCACCTTGGTACAGATGGGCAGCCTGTCTGTTGTGCTGGTGGTGATAAACGGTTTGTTGGCGCCCCGTGCGGGCACGGTGGGCGTGGCGGCCTTTGGCTATGTGAGCCGGTTGGCGGAATTTGCCTTGGCGCCGTTCTCTGCCCTTTGCTTGGCGGCAGCGCCCATTATCGGCAGCAGCTACGGTGCCGGACTGCACCGTCGGGTGCGCCAAACGGTGGGGCGCACGGTGCAGCTGGGGCTGGTGTATGCGGTGGCGGCTGTGGCAGTGTGTTATGCCCTGAGCGGGGCGCTGCTGGGTATTTTTACCCGCGATCCGGCGATCGTGCAATTTGGCACCCACTGCTTGCGGCGGTTGGCACCGGCTCTTTTGTTTTTGCCGCCGGTACTGACGGTGAGCGCCTATTTTCAGTCGGTGAACCGAGCCAAATCGGCGCTGGTCACCGCCGGTGCGCTGCCGGTATGCCTATGTATAGGTGCGTGCCTGGCGGCGCCCCTGGGCACCGGGGCCATTTGGTGGGCCATGCCCATTGCCGCCGCCGTTTGCGCCGTGTTTTGCGGGGCGCTTTATGCCCGGCAGGCGGGGAAAAGGGAACGGAGAGTTTTGTAGGGCAGGGGGCTTTGAATTGCCAATCCCTCCGTCAACGCCTAACGGCGTTGCCACCACCTAACCGGTGCCCGTCCCCTCTGTCGCTGCGCGACATCTCCCCGCACTGCGGGGAGTCACCCTTTGCAAGGGAGGCAAATCGGTTACAATACCTTAGGCTCCCTTGTAAAGGGAGCTGTCACGAAGTGACTGAGGGATTAAGCGGGCGGCAGATTGCCGCCCCTACCTATTTATTGGAACAAGCAAAACAAAAAAGCGCCCCTTATTATAGGGGCGCCAAAAGGGCTATATTATTCTCTTTCTTCCTGTTCTTCCCGGGGCAATATATCTTCTCGGGCGGGGGTGAAGAATTCCAGCCAGCGGGTATCCCGGTAGACCCGGCAAAAGGCGTGGGGCACATTGCCGGGCACCTGCACGATGTCGCCGGCGTGCATACGGCGCACTTCGTCGCCCACCTGCATATCGATTTCGCCCTCCAGCAGGTAATCCACCTGGGTATGGGGGTGGCTGTGGGGCGGCTGGGCGGTGCCGGCCTTGCACTCCATTAGGACGAACATATAGTCTTTGTCGCTGCACAGCAGCTTGCGCCGGGCCGTGGGCATCAGCTGCTCCCAGGGCAGGTCCCGGTACGGGTTCAGTTGCATAGAAATATCCCCTTTTCATTATGATAACTTCACTATACACCCGGGCGGGGATTTATGCAAGAAAAAAGGTGTTGACTTTAACGCTTTTATGTGCTAAACTAAAATCACCATAAATTTACCGAGAAAAGGGGTAATTACAATGAATAAGGTTGTGAAGAAGATCGCTGCCGTGGCTCTGTCCGGGCTGCTGGTGGCCTCTGTATTTGCCGGTTGTTCCGGTGGCGGCAGTGCTAAGGACACCTATACCGTAGGTATCTGCCAGGCCATGCAGCACCCGGCGCTGGACAAGGCCACCGAGGGCTTTAAGCAGGCGCTGACGGATAAGCTGGGCGACAAGGTGACTTTCAAAGAGCAGAACGCTGCCGGTGACTCCACCCTGTGCTCCACCATCGTCAACCAGTATGTGTCCCAGAATGTGGACCTGATCATGGCCAACGCTACGGACGCACTGGTGGCTGCCCGCACGGCGACCAACACCATTCCCATCGTGGGCACCTCCGTCACCAGCTACGGCGTGGCTCTGGGTCTGAAGGACGAGACCGCTACCAAGACCGGGATCAATGTGACCGGTACGGCTGACCTGGCGCCGCTGGATAAGCAGGCCGCTATGGTCAAAGAGTGGGTGCCGGACGCCAAGAAAGTGGGCATTCTGTACTGCTCTGCGGAGAAGAACTCCAAGTACCAGGCTACCGTTGTAGGCGCAAAGCTGAAAGAAATGGGCCTGGAAGTGAAGGAATACACCGCTGCGGACTCTAACGAGATCGCGTCTGTGACCAAGCTGGCTTGCCAGAACAGCGATGTGCTGTACATTCCCACGGACAACACCATGGCCTCCAGCGCCAAGACCATTGACAACATTGCACAGCCTGCCGGCGTACCCATCATTGCCGGTGAGGAGGGCATTTGCTCCGGCTGCGGCGTGGCCACCCTGTCCATCAGCTACTATGACATCGGCTACAAGGCCGGTGAAATGGCATATGACATTTTGGTCAACGGCAAAGATCCGTCCACCATGGACATTGAGTTTGTGCCGGAAGACAAGCTGACCAAGGAATATGACGCCGCCCGCTGCAAGGCACTGGGCCTGAAAGTGGTAGACGGCTACAAGGCGATCGAAAGCTAAACATTGCGCGGATACCGGGCAGCAGAAATGCTGCCCGGTTTTTTGTGTGGTGGATCAGGTGTGTGGCAGGGGCGCAGTTTGTGACCTGCGGTGCGATACTGCACTCGCTACGAAACAGTCCCCCGGACTGTTTCTCCCAAATGCTAACGCATTTGGAGCCTCGTGTCTCTTGCACTGCGTGCAATTCACTCATCGCACCCTACAAAAGAGAGAATTACTGTAGGGCGGGGGCTTGCTCCCGCCGCTTAATCCCTCCGTCTGCTCGCACGCTCGCAGCCACCTCCCTTTACAAGGGAGGCAAATCGGTATCAATACCTTAGGCTCCCTTGCAAAGGGTGACTCCCCGCAGTGCGGGGAGATGTCGCGCAGC
>CAVIFY010000074.1:0-5485 GCA_963642245.1 Bifidobacteriaceae bacterium
ATGGCCCCTATGGGGCCGTTCTGCAAACCCCGCATTTTCATGCGGGGTTATGATTTTACAAGTGGATCACTCTACGGACTTTAAGGCCTCCAGCATATCCACATTCTTCAGCCGACGGTGTACCCGCCAGCCTAAGAAGGCGGTAATGGCGGCGATCACCAGGGCGGGGATCAAAAAGGCTTTTGGCCCCAGCGCCGGGTTGAACATCACATCCTCCGGCGGTACAACGGTGATAATGTAGCGGTAGAGGGCGTCGCCGAACCCATAGCCTACCAGCGTGCCGATCACGGTGAGCAGCAGGGTCTCTCTGTAGATATACAGAGTCACTTCCTTATCATAGAACCCCAGCACCTTAACGGTGGACAGCTCTCGAATACGCTCGCACACATTGATATTGGTCAGGTTGTACAGGATCACCGCCGTCAGCAGCATGGCAACGAAGATCAGAATTTGCATGATCTGGTGCAGCGAGTGCACGATGGTGTCGATCTGATTGGTCAGGGTGGTGTTCTGCACCACGCCTTTCACGCCGCTTAGGTCGATGAACCGGGCGGCCTGGGCCTGGGCGTTCTCTGCCGAGCGGTTCAGCAGGGTGACCAGGTGGGCGTTGGGGCAGTAGGTCTGGCCGAACACCGACTGATACCCGGCGCGGTTCATAAAGATAAAGTGCCCGGTGTACATCTCTGTAATGGCGGTGACCTTGGCGGTGCGCGGGGTCTTGGTCGCATCGTCAAAGGTGATGGTGTCGCCCACCTGCACCCCCAGCAGCTTGGCCAGTCGCTCGCTGATCACGCAGCCGTCGTCAGACAGGGTGATGGCTTGGCCGGTGGAGCGGTTGCGCAGGGTGATGTAGGTGGAGAGTTGGTCCTGATCCTCCGGCACGATCAGCTTGATCTCCTGGCTGTCGTTGTTCTTGCCGGCGGTTTTTGTTACGGTCTCGTAGTAGATGGCGGTTTGGCTCTTGACCTGGCCGTCCTTTAGCAGCGCGTCAATGTCTGCTTTCTGGCTGTCGTCCGGGTCGTCGGTCTCTGCCACGATCAGGTCGTACCGCATAATGTGGTTGAATTGCAGGTCCTTGATCCCGGCCACGGAGTTTTGCACGCTAAGACCGGCAAAGATCAGAGCCACGGAGCCGCACACGCCGAAAATGGTCATCAGCATACGCTTTTTGTAGCGGAAGATGTTGCGGGCGGTGACCTTGTGGGTGAAGTTCATACGGTTCCATACCGGGGTGATCCGCTCCAGCAGGATCTTGGACCCGGCCACCGGGGGCTTGGGCTGCAACAGGGCGGCGGGTCGCTCTTTCAGCTCCCGCTGCGCCACCACAAAGGCAGGCACCACGGTGCACAGAAAAGCCAGCGCCAGGGAGATGGCGGTGATCCCCGGGTAAAAATGCAGCTCGATCTTTGGGTAGGTAAAGCTCTTGCCGTAGGCGTTATAGACGATCAGCGGCAGCAGCGTGTGGCCGCCGATGATCCCCAGCAGGGCGCCGCTCATACCGGCGGACAGGCCGTACAGGGTAAACTTCTTCATAATATCCCGGTTGTCGTAGCCCAGGGCTTTCAGCGTGCCGGCGTTCAGCCGCTCCTCGTCTACAAAGCGGGTCATGGTGGTCAGGGTCACCAGCGCCGCCACAAAGTACAGGAAGATGGGGAAGATACCGGCCAGGGAGTCCACAATGTTGGAGATACTGCCGTAGATACGGTAGCCCTCGGAGCCGGGGATCTCGCGGCGGGTGTCCATGGCGTAGACCGGCTGCTTCAGGCTGTTCAGCGCCCGGCGGGCAGAGGCCACTTTTTCCTCTGCGTCGCTGATCTTTTGCCGGGCTTCCGGTGCCTTTCTGCTGAATTCTTCCTGCCCGGCTTTCAGTTCCCGTTCACCGGCGGAAATTTTCTTTTGCGCTGCGGTCAGCTGGGCCTTGGCGGCAGCCAGCTTTTCATCGGCGGCCGCTTTTTCCCGGTCGTAGTCGGCCTGTGCGCTCTTCAGTTGGGCTTTCTTTTGGTTCAGGGTCCTGCCGGCAGCGGTGATCTGGGTTTTGGCGGACTGTACTTCCTTTTCCTTGGCGGCGTAGTCGGCCTCGCCCTGGTCCAGCTGCTTTTTGGCGGCGGCCAGTTCCTCCTCGGCGCCCTGGGCCTGCTTGGCAGCGGCGTTGTAGGCAGCCCACTTGGCCTCCAGTTGTTTTTTGCTGGTCACCAGCTCTTGCAGCTGCTTGTACTGGTCTGCGGGCAGCGTTTTTTGTAGGATAGGCAGCGACGCCGCGATCTGGTCAATGGTCATACCGGTAGAGGCCTCTGCGGCGGCGATCTCTTTGTCCAGTTCCTTTTGGGCAGCGGTCAGCTGGGCCTTTTGCCGGCGCAGTTCCTCTATCTGCGCGGCTTTTTTGTTATAGTCCGCCCAGTTTTTGTCCAGTTTGCGCCGTGCGGCAGCCAGTTGGCGCTCCGCCTGTTCCAGCTGGGCCTTTTTGGTGGTGTATTGGCTCTCTGCCTGCTCGATCTGCTTTTGCCCGTCGGTCAGTTGCTTTTGAGCGGCGGCAAATTTCTGCTTAGCCTGGGCGGCCTGGCTGTTGTAGGCGTCCAGGTTCTCTTGATAGGTCTTTTTGGCGGTGTTCAGCTGCTTTTCGCTGTCTGTCAGCTTCTTTTCCGTGTCTGCCAGTTCTTTTTTGCTCTTGTCGATCTTGGCCTGGGCCTGGTCGATTTTCTCCTGATACTGGGTCTGAATAGCAGCCAGGCGGGTAGAGGGCTGGTCGGCCAGCAGCCGGTTCAGCTCCTCCTTGTGGGCAGTGATAAGCCGGGTGTATTCGTCCGAATAGGGGCTGATCCCCTTGGTGTCCGTAAAGGACAGCCGGGCGATCATATACACATCGGAGTCAAAGGCAGTGGGGGTCACCACAGCGTAGCCTTGCAGCTCGCCGGTGCCGGCGGTGGACTGACCCATATTGATACTGGACAGCAGCTCGCCGGAGTTGACGAACCCTACAATGCGAAAGTCGTGGTGCCGGAGCACTGTGCTGCCGGTGATGTCCTCTTTTTCCGTTACGGACAGAATGTCGTTTAGCTGATATTGGTCGGCCAGGTCGGCGGCCACGGCGATCTCGTCGCTGGTCTTGGGCATTCGCCCGCGTACCACTTCATATTCGGAAATGCCCTCTGTGGCGGAAAAAATGCGTATGCTGGTGGTGGTATCCGCCAGCACCACATCCTTTAAGTAGCCGTAGGCGATCTTGTCTGCGCCGGACACCCGGTCAATGGCGGCCACATTGTCCGCGTCTATGCCGTAGTCGCCGATAACGCTGATGTCCGCCACCTTCAGCTGCTCAAAATAGCTTTCGCCGGTCTGGCGCATATCCGGGCCTGCCACTTGCAGCCCCACCAGGGCAAAGGAGCCCAGCGCCACCAGGCAGAGGATGGAAAAGAACCGCCCCTTGGATTTGGAAAAGCAGGTGTGTATCTCTTTCCATAAGGCTTTTTTCTTCATTGCAGTCACCGCCTTTTACCACTCAATATCCGCAATGCACTGCGGGTGTTCGTTGATCTCAATGGATTTGACCGTGCCGTCGTGCATACGGATCACCCGGTCCGCAATGGGCGCAATGGCGGCGTTGTGGGTGACGATGATCACCGTGGCGCCCTCCTTGCGGCTGCGGTCTTGCAGGATTTGCAGCACCTGCTTGCCGGTTTGGTAATCCAGGGCGCCGGTAGGCTCGTCGCACAGCAGGATCTTGGGGTTCTTGGCCACGGCGCGGGCTATGGCCACCCGCTGCTGCTCGCCGCCGGACAGCTGGGCGGGAAAGTTGTTGATCCGCCCGGCCAGCCCCACATCGTTTAGCACCTGTACCGGGTCCAGCGCGTCCTTGACGATCTCGGACGCCAGCTCCACATTCTCCTTGGCGGTCAGGTTCTGCACCAGGTTGTAAAACTGGAACACAAAGCCCACATCGTTGCGCCGGTAGGTAATGCGCTGGGTGGGGGAGTAGGCGGCAATGTCCTTGCCGTCAATAATGACCCGGCCCTCGTCGTTGGTGTCCATACCGCCCAGTATGTTCAGCACGGTGGATTTGCCGGCGCCGGAGCTGCCCAGGATGATCGCCAGCTCGCCCTTTTCAATGGAGAAGTTCACATCCCGGTTGGCCTCGATCACGGTGTCGCCGGTCTTATAGCGTTTGTAACTGTGTTCTACTTCAATGTAACTCATATTTTGCTCCTATTCTTCGATCTCTTCGCCGGTCAGGCGAAAGGCGTAGCGCCCGCCGATCACTTGCAGATCCAGCAGCTTGCCGGTAACTGCTCCGGTGGCCGTAAACGGGAATGTGATCAGTTTGGTGGTCATTGTGCCGGTCAAGGCAATGGTGCCGCTGGGGGTAATGGCGCCGCTGACCGGATTGCTGTTGCCCAGCACCGTTAAGGTGCCTGCCAGGCTGCCCCCCTGTTGGTCCAGTTCCAGCCGACCCAGCCGCAGCCCCAGGGGCGCGTGCAGGGCAATGTTGTATGTTCGTTCCATTGGGTCCTCCTTTCTGCTTTCGATGGGTAGTTTACCGCGGCAGACAGCAAAAAACCACGGTCAAAACCGTGGCATTTGGGTAAATACGGACAAATGATACCCATTTGTGGGTCAAATTTTGCCCGCAGGGTCTTGCATATTTGCCGGTCATTTGTATAATAAAGGTAAAGGAGGTGCCCGGTATGACCCATGAAGAGGCTACACTGCAAACCAAGCAGGCGCTGGCGGCCAGCTTAAAGAAGTTTATGCGCCAAAAGAGCCTGAGCAAGATCACGGTAACGGAGATCATCACCGACTGCAATGTAAACCGCAAAACTTTCTATTATCATTTTGAGGATATTTATGCACTGCTCAAGTGGATGTTGGAGCAGGAGGCCATTGAGGTGGTCAAGAATTACGACCTGCTGCTGGATTATGAGGACGCGGTGCGCTTTGTGGTGGGATATATCAAGGAGAACGAGCATATCCTGAACTGCGCCTACGATAGTATGGGGCGAGATGAGCTAAAGCGGTTCTTTTGTAACGATTTTGTGTCCCTGTCCCGCCAGGTGATCGTAGAGGCGGAGCGGCAGAGCGGGCTGGCGGTGACGGAGGAATTTAAGGACTTTCTGTGCGACTTTATCACCGAGGCCATTGCCGGATTACTGGTCAATAGCTTTAGAAGTAAGGATGGCTTGCAGCAGGATCGGGTGATTGCCAACTTAACGGTGATCCTGGGCTCCCTGCCGGATATGTTGCGCCGCGCCCCGCAAAAGCAGGGGTAAGAGCGAGCGGTAAAAATAAAAAGGCTCCCCTTTTATGTAATAAAGGGGAGCTGGTGCGCTTGCGCGACTGAGGGGATAAAATAACCGGCCCGATGTGGGCATCGGGCCCTACATTTTGTAGGGTGCGATGCCTACATCGCACCGCAATCCCTCAGTCAGCTACGCTGATAGCACCTAACCGGTGCCCGTCCCCTCTGTCGCTGCGCGACATCTCCCCGCACTGC
>CAVIFY010000075.1:0-5457 GCA_963642245.1 Bifidobacteriaceae bacterium
CAATAAAGGTGTCAAAGGTATGGATATCCCCCGGCTGCTCCGTGGGCAGCAGCTTGGTCTCCTTGGGCTTTGCCTCTTCCTTCGGGGTGTTGTCCCGGGCCATGATCTCTACCGTCACATGAAAGCCGATCACTTCTTCAAACGCACTTTCCAGCGGCTCTTTATACTGCTCGGTGACGATGTTGCACTTCATTTGATTGGCGCATAGAATTACGGCGCGGGTGGCGTCCAGGTCCTGCAAGATCAGCTCTTGCAGCCAAACCTTGTAGGCGGTCTCACTGACCTGGCGCTTCATACAGTTCAGTACAGCTGTCCAAATCTCCTTGATGGAATCCATAACTTCTCCTTTGGGTCCTTGTTTTTCGGTGCGGCGGTGGCAAAGGCCGGCAGAGAGAGCGGCAAACCGCCCTGTGCACCGGGTGCAAAAAAGCAGACTGCCGGGCAAACGGACTTGATCTTCCGTCTGCTGCCACTACGCCAGAATACAGAGTCTATTATAGCAGTATTTATGATTATAATCAATACTTATTGTAAAATTATATATATATTATATATATTATAGAGTAGGTATTCTATATTATAGAGTCCGGGTTCGATAACTTATCTGTACAGTGGTGATTTGGCACAAATGCCGGGCAATAAAAATGTGGCGGTGCACCTTGCACCGGCGGGTGCTATCCTGTATAATAAGCATATTAAGACAGAAAGGAGCACCCCTTTATGAAGATCTTTAAGAACCGGGGCGATATTTATCTTTCCAAGTCCCGCACCGGGGCGGATCGGGAGCAGCATATTCTGCTGGGCATTTTGGCGGCTGTGCTCCTGGTTTCGATCGTTGTGGTGGTCTATGTGGGGGCCAAGAACGATTTTTCTGCCAAGAAGTTTTTTGCCCCGGACCAAACGGTGGCTGCCACCCAGGCAGGCGATACCACCGCCCCGCCGGAGCTGCCCCGGGTCAGCGGCAAGACCAATTACCTGCTGGCGCTTACCGGCAAGGATAACCAAAATCTGTATGCGGCTGTGCTGATCCAAACGGATATGGACAGCGTGTCTTATAAGATCTGCAACCTGTTGCCACAAACCACCGCAGAGGGCAGCACCCTGGCAGGGGTTTATACCACCGGCGGGATCAACAGTCTGGTGCAGATGACGGAGACCGCCACCGGGATCAAGCCGGATTTTTACATTGTCATGACCGTTACGGACTTTGCGTCGTTTTTTGACGATTTGGGGGAGGTCAACTACCCCCTGGCGGCGGATATTAAGTACCGCAACACCACGGCGGCGGACCCGTTCAGCCTGCGGATCAGCGCCGGTGAGGCCAGCCTGAACGGCAAGCGCTTTACCGCGCTTTGGCGCTATTTTTTGGAGGAGAAGGACTTGAAGTCCGCCAACGACCTGGGGCTGGCGGCGCTGAATATGCTGTTCAGCGCAGACAACGGCGCCAAGAAAGATGAGCTGTTCCGGGACTTTGTGACCCTGGCGCGCACCAACCTGACCGTGCGTGATTTTTCCGGCCGCAGCGACAATATCACGGTGCTCACCGGCACCCAAAACGGCGTGAACGCCTACAATGTGGAGCCGGAATACAGCGGCAACGCCTTAACAGCCCGTGATAAAAGCACCATACAGGGCTATTTCAGCAAATAACGGGTACACACTGCTTTTGCGGCAAAAGCGCCGCAACGGGCCGCCTGTGCCGGATTTTAGGAGAACAACATAATGGATAAAGAGAGATTGCAAGCTGCCGTGCGGGAGATTTTGCTGGCCGTAGGCGAGGACCCGGACCGCCCGGGACTGGTGGAGACCCCCCGCCGGGTGGCGGATATGTACGCCGAGGTGTTTGCCGGGTTGGAGACGGACCCCCGCCAGCACTTAAAGTTTTTTGAAGAGAAGAGCACCGACGAAATGGTGATCGTGCGGGACATTCCCTTTGCCTCTATGTGCGAGCACCACCTGCTGCCCTTTGTGGGCAAGGCACATATTGCCTATATCCCGGCAGACAACCGCATTATCGGTCTGTCCAAGTTTGCCCGCATTGTGGATTGCTTTGCCCGCCGTCCCCAGGTGCAGGAGCGGCTGACCCACGATGTGGCAGACTTTTTGAACACCGAGTTGCAGCCCAAGGGCGTGGCGGTGATCTTAGAGGCGGAGCATATGTGTATGAATATGCGGGGGGCCAAGGCTGCCGGCAGCACCACCCAAACCTCCGCCCTGCGGGGCATTATGAAAACGGACGCCCGCACCCGCGCCGAGGCGCTGGCGCTGCTGACCAAGTAAGGAGAACCTATGGCTGTTTGGCATTGCAGAGAGAAAAAAATCGAATATGGCAGCAAGGTTTTGCTGATGGGTATTGTGAATGTGACCCCGGACTCCTTTTCCGACGGGGGCGACTGGCTGGACCCGGCAACGGCGCTGGCCCACGCCCGGGCGCTGGAAGCGCAGGGGGCAGATATTTTAGACATTGGCGGCCAGTCCACCCGGCCGGGCCACACCCCGGTAACGGACAAAGAGGAGTGGGCGCGGCTGGAGCCGGTGCTGTCCGTGCTCTGTAAGGAGACGGCGCTGCCGGTGTCGGTAGACACCTATTACCCCTATGTGGCGGAGCAGGCGCTGCGCTGCGGGGCGCAGATCATCAATGATGTAAGCGGCGTAGTCAGTCCGGAAATGGCAGATGTGGTGTGCCGCTACAAGGCCGGTTGGGTCATTATGCACGCCGGGCCGGGCACACCGGCGGATGTCAAGGCGTTTTTTGAAGAGAGCGTGGCCGCCTGCCGGGCGCTGGGTGTGCAGGACAGCCAAATTTGCCTGGATATGGGCATTGGCTTTGGCAAGGACTTTCAGCAGGACCTGGCGCTGATCGCCAATATCCCCGGGTACAAGATGGCGGGCTTTCCGCTGCTGCTGGGCTGCTCCCGCAAGCGGGTGATCGGCCGGGGCAGCGACCAGCCGGAGCCAAAGGCGCGCACATACGGCAACATTGCCGCCGATACCGTGGGTATTTTGGGCGGTGCGGACATCATCCGCCTGCATAATATAGAACAGGAAAAACAGGGCGTCTTGATGGCGCAGCATTTGAAAGGAGCAAGGGTATGATCAGTGTAACCACCCCCACCGTGGAGAACGGCGTGATCGTGGAGTACAAGGGCATTGTCACCGGTGAGGTGGTCAATGGCGTGAATTTTATTAAGGACTTTGGCGCCTCTTTCCGCAACTTTGTGGGCGGGCGCAGCGCCGGGTATGAGGAGGAGCTGGAAAATTCCCGCCTGGCCGCGCTGGCAGAGATGGAGAGCCGGGCGACCCGGCTGGGCGCCAACGCCGTGGTGGGCGTGAATATCGACTACGAGGTGCTGGGCCAGGGCAATATGCTGATGGTCAGCGCCACCGGCACCGCAGTGGTGGTGCAGAACAAATGACGGACAGAATTTTGATCCGCGGTCTGCGGCTGTTTGGCTACCACGGGGTGAACCCGGAGGAGAAAATTCAGGGCCAGCGCTTTGAGATCGACGCGGACTTGTATGTAAATTTGGCAAAGGCCTGCCACAGCGACCGGGTGGAGGATACCGTCAGCTACGCCAAGGTCATTAAGACCCTGCGCCGGGTGTTTACGGAGCGCACCAACGACCTGTTGGAGCGTACGGCAGAGGACCTGACCGCCGCGGTGCTGGCAGAGTACCCGGAGGTGCTGCGGGTGGACCTGACCTTAAAGAAACCCCAGGCACCCATTCAGGCGGATTTTGACTGGGTGGGCGTCACCATTTCCAGAGACAGGAAGTAATATGTATTATGTACTCAGCGCCGGTACCAATATGGGTGACCGGCTGGCCAATTTAACTTATTGCAGAGAGGCGCTGGACCTGGTGCCCGGCACCCATGTGGTGTCCGCCTCCGCCGTTTATCAGACCCAGCCGGTGGGCTATGCCCGGCAGGACGATTTTTACAATGTGTGTTTTTTGGTAGAGTCCCGGCTAAATCCCCATGAAATGCTGGGCGTGTGCCTGGGACTGGAGGCCGGTCTGGGCCGGGTGCGCGGGGTAAAGAACGGCCCCCGGGTGCTGGATGTGGATGTGATCTTTGCCGGTAATTTGCAGCTGCAAACGGAAAATTTGGTGGTGCCCCATCCCCGCTACCGGGAGCGCCGCTTTGTGCTCCGGCCGCTCATGGATATTTTCGTAGACGGTCGGGCATTCGGTATGGAGTTCGGCTCCTGTCTGGGCAAGATCGACGGCCAGGCGGTAGAGAAGATCCCCACCCAGCCGGACTGGAAATTCTGAAAACACAAAAAATGACCCTGCTCCCATTAAGAGAGTAGGGTGTTTTTTTGCCAATTTTTTCCGTTAAAATGTGGCGGGCGCAGGCAAAAACTGCGTGGACTTTTTGCGCCCGCGCGGTGCAAACTAATAGAGCAAGGCGCGTTGCAATTTAATAACGGAGGACGAATATGAAAAAGAAAACGGTAAATATGATGAAGGGCCTGGGCGTGGCCATGGCTGTGGGCAGCATGGTCGCCGGTACGGTGGCCACCATGAACAGCAATTCCACCAAGACCCAAAAAACCATGAAAAAGGCGGTCAATTCCGTGGCGAACTTTGTAGACAATGTATCGTCTATGATGTAGCCGCCGGGCAAAAAAAGAGACCCTTGGTAAAAAATACCAAGGGCCTTTTTGCAGTTAAAATCAGTCGTTGGCGTGACCGGCAGCGCCGAACACAACATCGATCTTGTGTGCCACAACTTCCTCGATCAGGTCGCGGGCAGGGGTCATATACTGACGGGGATCGAAGTGGGTGGGGTTCTCGGCAAAGTGCTTGCGGATGGCAGCGGTCATGGCGATACGAATATCGGAGTCCACATTGATCTTGCAGACAGCCATGGAAGCAGCCTCACGCAGCATATCCTCCGGAATACCGATGGCGTCGGGCATCTGGCCGCCGTACTGGTTGATCATCTTGATGTGGTCCTGGTTGACGGAGGACGCACCGTGCAGTACGATGGGGAAACCGGGCAGACGGCGCTGCACCTCTTCCAGAATGTCAAAACGCAGCTGCGGCTTCTGGCCGGGCTTAAACTTGTAGGCGCCGTGGCTGGTGCCGATGGCGATGGCCAGGGAGTCCACGCCGGTGCGGGTCACAAAATCCTCAACCTCTTCCGGGCGGGTGTAGCTCTCATTGCCGGCCTCTACCTTTACATCATCTTCCACGCCGGCCAGGGTGCCCAGCTCGCCCTCAACCACTACACCGTGGGCGTGGGCGTACTCAACCACCTTTTTGGTCAGCTCAATGTTCTCCTCATAGGGCTTGCTGGAGCCGTCGATCATCACAGAGGTGAAGCCGCCGTCAATGCAGGCCTTGCAGGTCTCAAAATCCGGGCCGTGGTCCAGGTGCAGGGCGATGGGCAGGCCGGTCTCCTCAGCGGCAGCCTTGACCATAGCAACCAGGTAGTCATGAGAGGCGTACT
>CAVIFY010000076.1:0-4451 GCA_963642245.1 Bifidobacteriaceae bacterium
TGGCACCCGGAACATTTACTATATTCACTTCCACATCGTCTACATTGTATGGATCGGCAGCGACTGAACTTTCGGGTGCTCGATCGTAAGTTTCTGCTTTAGTCTCATGATCATGCCAAGGCTCGCCGTTTATGAGCGTCTGGGGCTCTGCTGTTGGCGTGCTATTTTGGTTCGCTTTTTCTCGTTTGCTTTTTTTGAGAAGTACAGAATATCCAAATCCGTGCCAAATGAATATGGCTGCCACATTTAGTCCGTTTGAGACGGTAGCACCCAGACTGCTTGTTATAAATTTAATGGCCACAACTATGGCTGCCGAGATAATCGCCCATACAATGGTCATAATCTTTGCGGTTTTAAGAGAAAATGACCGGCGGTGGATCAAGCGAACGACTACATACGGAACAAAGTACAGCAGTATAATTCCGCATAGATCCAGCAATAATGATTCAATTTCCATATTCTACTCTTCTTTCTTTTTTCATTAGACAGGACCATTCTGCCAAGGTTGGCAAAATGGTCATGTTTTACTGTTCGCTATCAGAACTCCGCAATCTAAATTATGTATGCTGAAACGCCGCTTAGTTATTTGTATTGTGAATTGCGTCAGCAATTTTTTGTGCGTGCATATCCATTTTGCTTTCTTCGCTGTTCTCAATTTGCGTCATTACTGCATTTTTGAAGTCGTTTGGCTTTGATACATACTTAAAGCTGTACACACCGGAAGTTGTCGTTACTGTCACATTGCCGTAGCCGAAAATTTTGCCAAACAGGCCATTGGACACCGCAACATTTTGAATTTGCTTAATGGGCGAATTCATTTCGTTGGTCTTGATAAACCCGGTTTTGCCAAAGATTTTTTTGTTGGTAATAGCCAACTCACTGAACATAGTGCATTTGAACGCAGGCCCCATAGCCAGCAAAGCAAGAACGATACCGACAGCTAAGAATGCACCAAAACTCTCTTTACCGCCGGAAATTGCCATAAGCAAGAACAGCACAAATACAACCACTGGCAAAAGATAAACAATCCAGTGAAATTTGGCTTCCAGTGTTACCTGCTCGTTAGGGGTCATGCTTTTTTGAAGATACTTTTTCATTTGATCTTCTCCTTTTCCACATAATATTTATATCGCCATGCGGCGGTATATACAAATTTACCGTTCGATCTCCAATTGATTATGCAATTCCACACTCAAAGTAGAACTCCAGTGCCTTATGAATGAACTCTTCCGTCACATTGAAATACTCGGCCAGCTCGTAAGGCTCCAGGCCCTGGCGCAGCTGCGTTTCCAACTCGGCCTTTGGGATCAACTTTTTCACCGCCCACTTATCTGCCCGGCGTTCGTGTTTGCTGCGCCGATCCAGCGGGGCATATAGGTTGTAAAACGACCCGGTTATGCAGTGCCCGGCTTCGTGAGCCAGGCGGCAGCGGGCCTCTGCGGTGCTCTCCAGGCTCTGCTCGTCCAACGCTATGTAGTAGTCGTTGCCGATATTTGCAGACGCAGACTTGACAGCGGGCATACTGCCCAGATACACCTCAATATTGTTACGCTCGATCTCGTCGAACAGGGACTCAGTGCTGGTCATTCTCTCTCTTTCTCTTATCTTTAATGAATTCTACAAACCCTTTAACTTCCTGCCACATCTCATCGGTGACCTCTCCGTCACCGCCGAATAGTGCCACTTTTGCTATCTCCTCCGGACTTTGCTGGTCCGGGGGATTTTTTATGTCCGTATTTCCCAAAAGGTAGTCGGTAGAGACACCAAAGTAGTCAGCGATCTTTTTTAAGCTGGAAGCGGATGGCACAGCCCCTTTGTTTTTCCAGTCGCTGACAGAGGCACGGGATATACCAACCGAAACAGCAACACCAGTCGCCGAAGAACCAGCTTCAACACAAAGCTGCTGGTATCTATCGTAAAAAGTCATAGTTTTACACCTCTGTTTTTGTGCAAAATTTACAAAAGTTCATAAAACCTAACTTTTTGTGTTGACAAATTCATATTGCCGAATTATAATTGCACTTGTAGTTAGGTTTACCGAACACGAAACAAGCCGGACTATGAGAGCGCTACCTCTTGTCAGTCCAATGTGCTGTTGCTTTGCACATCCATAATAGCACAACAGTTCGGAAAATACAACTACAAATTCAAAAAATGTTCGTTTTTTAGAACGAAGCGGCAGAAAGGAGTAAAAAAATGGACAGTTGGATTGCGGAAGCAGTCGGCACAATGCACATCAACAAAATAACCCAAAAAGCCGTGGCAAGCAAAATGGGATGTACAACTGACTATATCTCGATGATTTTAACCGGCAAGCGTAAACCGCCCCAGGCAAAAGAGCGGATCCTCGGCGCAATTAACGAGATCATCGCCGAGCGCAATATGCACACATCGGTATAGTGAGGTGAGTCACATGAAATGTTTTTGGATTATTATTTGGGCAGTATGCACCCTTATGATCACTGTCCATGCCTTGCTGGAGCGTTGGAAATTGAAGGCTGTTTTATATTATCTTGCGAAAGAAAATATTTCTATTTCTGAAACGGATATGGAAGCGTGTTTACAGCAAGTGCTGGAACACAAGTTCAAACGGTAGGTGGATTAAGAAGCATAGTTGAAAGGACATTGGAAGCGACAGACGAAAGAATATTGAGAGAGACAGATGTGAATTTTGAGGCCGTCTTTTTCGTTTTCGTCCATACTGTGTTGTCACGAATATTGTCAAGTAAATCGTGACCGGGCATAAGGATTGACACCACAAAATATGATGTTGCGGTGCTTAAATTCCTAATTGGAATGGTCTTTATGTACCCGGCTTCCGACAATAGACTGATCGTATATAGAATTTCTTCGTAAGTGTATGGCTCAATTTTGATTGAAGAAGCGTCTAATCTGTCGTCATAACCGAGATGTTCTTCAAGATAGAGCAGTACATCTCTTACACAGTCTTTGTTCAGTTTCATTGCGTTCAGTCCTTTCAAATTGGTGACTTCATTATACCATAACAAACAACAAAAGCCAGCCTTTTGGGCGGCGGCAGGACTAAGCAAGCAGCGGGACCTTTTTTCATTTCTTCTCTTTCTTTTTTCCTTTTTTTGATCTCCGCACGCCCGCCCCACCCAACATCACATTTATCGCCAACGGCACTTCTGCCGTGCAGCGGGCAGCTTGCGGCTCTGCCGCTTGCCCAAAGGGCTGGCCTAAAAGAAAGGAGAAATAATGATGAAAGTACCTATCAGTAAGGACAGCCCCTTGGCAATGGATGACTTCGACGCCGCCGTACAGCAGCGTATGGAGCGTCTGCAAAGCTATATCGACCTGATCCGCACGGCCGAGGCGGTAGAGGAAGAAGTCAAGGCCAAGGGAACCAAGCTGTACCTGGGTCCTGAAGATGTGGCGGCCTACCTGAATTGCAGTATTCCAACCGCAAGGCAGTATATGCACCGGCCGGGCTTCCCTCTCATTCAGCTGGGAGAGAACGGTACCAAGCTGGCTGTGTTCGCCCCGGCGTTCCACGCCTATAACGCCGGAAAATACTAAATTGCAGTTGACTGCAAGAAAGGACAAACCAATGACCAAGAGAGAAAAGGCAGGTATGGTCCTGGTGATCACCGGGTTCCTGCTGGTACTGTTTGGCTGCTGCCTGGTTGCGGACAACCCTTATTGGTGGCTGTCCGTAGTGATCAGCGGCACCGGCTGCGCATTGATCGCCCTGGCGGTGTTCGTGCTGCCTAAGGACGAGGACGAGCTCCGGCAGGACAAGCAGCTGGTGATCGAGGACGAAAAGCACAAGGTGGTGCTGATGGCGCCGCTGACAGACTTTGATATGGCGTATCTGCGCGCCTTAAAACTTGGAAAGGACAATGAAGATGAGTAGTGAATATATTGATTTGGGTGAATATATTGATCTGGTGATTTTGACCAACGGCAAGGTGTGCCGGGCGCCCGGGTTCAGTGATCTACAGCCCGGACAAAAAGTCATAGTGCAGGGCTGTACATACGATGTGCTGGAGGCGGTATCCGTGCCCGAGAGCGAGGCGCTGCTGACGCTGCCAAAGGCGTATGGCTTTATCCATCCGCTGGAGTACAACGAGGACGAGCAGGAGGAAGAAGTTGATGTATGACAAAGAGGCGGGCGTGATTGCCTGTGACAGCTGCGACATCACTATTGAGGGGTATGGGTTCTCCGTTGGTGCGGGCAATGATGAGCCCAGCGGCTGCTATTGCCTGGAATGTGCTTGTGAGAAGCTGGAGCAGCTGCTGGACGAGAACAACAAAGAAGCGACCATCGTGCGGCGCAGCGAGACCCAATTCCGGAACCTCTACGACCTGGGGGTGACCGTATGACCCGCGCAGAGATGGACCAGTTCGTACAGGACTACGGCTTTTGCCCCCAGGACTGCGACCCGGAGGAGCGGGCAGAGGCCCGCACTGTACAAAAAATAGACAAG
>CAVIFY010000077.1:0-4365 GCA_963642245.1 Bifidobacteriaceae bacterium
GCGCGGAAGAGATCCCGGAGAAGCTGGGCGGCGATGTGGGCAATCGGCTTTATTGCAAGACTGCTGTGGAGGATTATGTGCGCCATGTGGTGGAGACCTCCGATGTGCGCTTTGACGGGCTGAATATCGCCCTGGACTGCGCCAACGGCTCCGCCTCCGTTTGCGCCAAGCAGATCTTTACCGCCCTGGGCGCCCGGTGCTATATGCTCTCCGACACGCCGGACGGTGTGAACATCAACGACCACTGCGGCTCCACCCACCCGGAGGAGTTAATGCAGTTTGTTACGGACAACGGGCTGGACTTAGGCCTGGCCTTTGACGGTGACGCTGACCGTATGCTGGCGGTGGACGAGAACGGCCAACTGGTGGACGGCGACAAGGTGATCGCCATTTGCGCCAAGCGTATGCTGGACGAGGGCACCCTGGCTAAGAACACCGCCGTGGTTACGGTGATGAGCAATATGGGCTTTTTTAAGTTCTGTGAAGAGAACGGCATTGCCTGCGAAAAGACGGCAGTAGGCGACCGGTATGTGCTGGAGCGTATGCTGCAAAAGGGATACAATATCGGCGGCGAGCAAAGCGGCCATGTGATCTTCCTGGATTACGCCACCACCGGCGACGGCGAGCTTAGCGGCGTGCAGCTGATCAAAACCGTGGTCAAAAGCGGCAAAAAGCTGTCAGAGCTTGCCAAAATTATGACCGTGTACCCCCAGGTGCTCATCAATGTTGAGGTGACCCCGGAGGGCAAGCAGAAATATAACAATGACGAATATATCATCTCGGCCGTGCAACAGGCAGAGATGGATCTGATGGGCGACGGCCGCGTGCTGGTACGGGTCAGCGGCACGGAGCCTTTGGTGCGGGTGATGTTAGAGGGTAAAGACCTGGATAAGATCACCCGACTGGGCAATCGAATTGCAGATGTGGTACGGGAGAGATTGAGTTAATGCGTGTAGCCAGTGACTGGAAAGATTATGAACTGATAGACTGCTCCGGCGGCGAAAAGCTGGAGCGCTGGACCAGAGAGATCCTCATTCGTCCGGACCCCCAGGTGATCTGGAACAGCCCCCGGGAGAACCGCTTGTGGGCCCAGCCGGGGGCACGCTATGTGCGCTCCCGCACCGGCGGCGGCAAGTGGCAGACCTTTAAGCGCATTCCCGCCGTGTGGCAGGTGCGTTATAAGGACCTGACTTTTAATATCAAGACTATGGGCTTTAAGCACACCGGCCTGTTCCCGGAGCAGGCGGTGAACTGGGACCTGGTGCGTGGTATGATCGAGGGCGCCGGTCGCCCGGTAAAGGTGCTGAACCTGTTTGCCTATACCGGCGGCGCCACCGTGGCTTGCCTAAAGTCCGGCGCAGAGGTGGTCCATGTGGACGCCTCTAAGGGTATGGTCCAGTGGGCCAAGGAGAACGCAGCCGCCTCCGGCGTGGCAGACGGCACTGTGCGCTGGATCGTGGACGACTGTATCAAGTTTGTGCAGCGAGAGATCCGGCGGGGCAATCGGTACGATATTGTGATCCTGGACCCGCCCAGCTACGGCCGCGGGCCAAAGGGCGAGATCTGGCACCTGGAAGATAATTTGTACGACTTTGTGACCCTGGTGCAGCAGGTGCTCAGCGATGACGCCCTGGCTGTGGTGCTGAATTCTTACACCACCGGCCTGTCTGCCTCGGTCATGCAATATATTTTGGAAGATGTTTTGGTGCGCCGAATGGGCGGCTCTGTGTCTGCGGATGAGATCGGCCTGCCGGTGACGGAAACCGGCGGCGTGCTGCCCTGCGGCGCCACCGCTGTGTGGAAAGGCAAAGATGGCAATTCTTGAATTTAACGATGTAACATTTACATATCCTGCGGACCCGGACGCGCCCAAGGTCGCGCCGGCGCCCCGCCCGGTGCTCAGCCACCTGAACTTGCAGATCGAAAAGGGCAGTTTTGTGGCGGTGCTGGGGCACAACGGCTCCGGCAAATCCACTTTGGCCAAGCTCTCAAACGGCATTTTGTTCCCCCAAAGCGGGCAGGTGGTGGTGGACGGCACCCCGTTGACCCAGGATGAAGATGTGGTCTATAACGCCCGCCGCAAGGTGGGTATGGTGTTCCAAAACCCGGACAACCAGATCGTCTCCTCCATTGTGGAGGAGGATGTGGCCTTTGGGGTGGAGAACCTGGGGGTAGAGCCTAAGGAATGCCGCCGCCGGGTGGACGCCGCCCTCAAGACGGTGGGTATGTATGAGGAGCGGCTGAAATCGCCCTCCAAGCTGTCCGGCGGGCAAAAACAGCGGGTGGCGGTTGCAGGTATCATTGCCATGCGACCCCTGTGCATTGTGCTGGACGAACCTACGGCTATGCTGGATCCCAGCGGCCGCCGGGAAGTGCTGGACACTGTAAAGAAACTGAACAAAGAAGAGGGGATCACCATTCTGCTTATCACCCACTATATGGACGAGGCGGTGCAGGCCGACCGGGTGGTGGTGATGGACGATGGTGTGATCCGACTGGACGGCACGCCCCGAGAGGTATTTGCCCATGTGGCGGAGCTGAAAGACCTGGGGCTGGATGTGCCCCAGGCAACGGAACTGGCAGACCGGCTGGGCTTTGCCGATCCCGCAGTATTGAACACCGCAGAATGCGTGGATGTATTGATTTCCAACTTGGAGGAACAGAATTTTGGCAGTACTGACCTGTGAAAAACTCAATTACCGTTACAGTGTGGGTACGCCATTTGAAACGGCGGCGCTGCAAGATGTGTCTTTCTCCGTGGAGGAGGGCGAGATCATTGGCATTATCGGCCACACCGGCTCCGGCAAGTCCACGCTTATTCAGCACTTAAACGGCCTGATGGAGCCGCAGAGCGGCAAAGTCTATGTAGGCGGCGAGGATATTTGGAGCAAGCAAAACCGCAAGCAGATCCGCCGTGTGCGCTTTCAGGTGGGGCTGTGCTTTCAGTACCCGGAGTATCAGATTTTTGAAGAAGATGTATATAAAGAGATCGCTTTCGGTCCCAAGCAAATGGGGCTGGACGGTGAAGAAATCCGCCGCCGGGTGTTCCACTCTATGGAACTGGTGGGCCTGTCCCGTGATTTTGCGGAGCAGTCGCCATTTGACCTGTCCGGCGGGCAAAAGCGCCGGGTGGCGATTGCGTCCATCTTGGCAATGGAGCCGAAAGTCCTGATTTTAGACGAGCCTTGCGCCGGGCTGGACCCCCGGGGTCGGGACCAGATCCTGGATCTGATCCGCAGCTACCGGGACCGCACCGGGGCAACGGTGCTGTTCGTCTCTCATTCTATGGAAGATGTGGCGCGCATTTGCCGCCGGGTGCTGGTCATGCACCGGGGGCAGGTGGCCGCCTACGGCCCGGTGGCCGATGTGTATGCCAAGGCGGAGGAACTGCGCCAAATGGGGCTGAATGTGCCCCAGGTGACGGATATTTTCTTAGAACTGCGGCGGCGGGGCGTACCGTGCCGCACAGATGTTTTTACCGTTGAGGACGGTGTGCGCGAATTTCAGCGCCTAAAGAGAGAGGGGGTGCGCCTGTGAATTCCAGTATGACCATTGGTCAGTATTTCCCCGGCAACTCCCCGGTGCACCGTATGGACGCGCGTATGAAGATCGTGCTCACCTTTTTAATGGTGGTGGCGGTGTTCCTGTGCAAGAACTTTTGGTCCCTGGGGCTGGCTATTGCCTTTATGATCCTGGCGGTGGGGCTGTCCAAGATCCCGCCAAAGACCATCTTAAAGAGCATTAAGCCCTTGATCGTGATCATTCTTATTACCGGTGTGATCAATCTGTTTTACGGCGATGGCGAGCCGCTGGTGACCCTGGGCAAGTTGAAGATCACCATGGACGGCATTATGACCGCTATCTTTATGGCGGTGCGCATTATCGAGCTGGTGATCGTTGGCAGTCTGCTGACTTACACCACCTCGCCTACGGAATTGACGGACGCGCTGGAGCGGCTGTTCAAGCCCTTAAAGGTGTTTAAGATCGATGTGCATGTGATCGCCATGACCATGACCATCGCCCTGCGGTTTATTCCCACCTTGATCGAAGAGATCGACAAGATCATGGCGGCGCAAAAATCCCGGGGCGCCGATATGGAGAGCGGGGGACTGATCCGCCGGGCCAAAGGGCTGGTGCCCATTTTGATCCCCTTGTTTATCTCCTCTTTCCGCCGGGCCAATGAGCTGGCGGACGCCATGGAGTGCCGCTGCTATCGAGGCGGCGCCGGGCGCACCAAGATGAAAGAAATGCACCTGCACACCGGCGACTTTTTTGCGCTGGCGGCGGTGGTGCTGTATATTGCAGGCATTTTTGTGGTGAACCACTTTTTAGGTTCGGTGCTTTAAGTTATGCGGAATTTGTTAT
>CAVIFY010000078.1:0-4078 GCA_963642245.1 Bifidobacteriaceae bacterium
CCCACAATATGGTGGGCGGTTCCTCCGCACCCCTGCGCCGCATTCACATCATCGGCACTAAGGGCGAAATTTACGGCAACTTTGAGGAGTCCAAGTTCTATGTGTCCAAGATCGACCCCTCCCCGGAGGCCCACAACGGCGAGTGCCAAATTGAAGAAGTGGACCTGAATGTACAGGGCGATATGGTGGGCGCTTACGGCGGCCACGGCGGCGGCGACGAGCGGCTGGCGGCGGACTTTGTGCAGTTCGTCCGCGGCGAAAAGCCCAGCCTGGCCTGCACCTCTATTTTTGACTCCGTAGCCGGTCACCTGTGCGTGTACTTGGCAGACGAGAGCCGCACCCACGGCGGCGAGCCGGTAGCGGTACACCTGGACTAAAACAAAACCCATACAAAAAACCGTCGGTCACAAGGACCGGCGGTTTTCTTATGCGCTGTTATTTTAATATTCTACTTTTAAGCCCTCTTCTGCCTCAGCCACCTTGAGCATAATGGCGCACTCAATGCGCTTGCGGTGCAACTGGCAGCCAAAGTCATACACGCCGTTCACACTGCCGGTGGTATGGTACGCATTGGCGGCGCACCCACCGCTGCAATACAGCTTGGCAAAGCAGTCCTTGCATTCCTTGTGGCTGTACACATTGCAGTGCTCAAACTGCTCCAGCACCTGGGGCCGGGTGACGCCATCGTACACATTGCCCAGCAGGAAGTCCGTATCACCCACAAACTGGTGGCAGGGGTACAGATCGCCGGTGGGGGTCACAGCCATATACTCCGTGCCCACGCCGCAGCCGCTGACCCGCTTAACAATGCAGGGGCCGCCGTCCAGGTCGATCATATAGTGATAGAAGGTGAAGCCGTCGCCTTTGCGATAGCGGCGCAGCATTTCCTTGGCCAAGATCTCGTACTGATCCAGCAGCACCGGCAGGTCGCTCTCCTGCAGGGCGTAGTCCTCCTTGGGGTCGCACACCACCGGCTCAATGGACAACTCCTTAAAGCCCAGGTCCGCCATGTGCAGCACATCGGCGGCAAAGTCCGTATTAAAGTGGGTATAGGTGCCCCGCATATAGTAGTCCTTTTGCCCTCTGGAGTCTGCAAAGCGCTTGAATTTGTCCAAGATCAAATCATAACTGCCCTTGCCGTTGCGGCCCACCCGCAGCCGATCGTGGGTGGCCTTGCGCCCGTCCAAAGACAACACCACATTGCCCATCTCCCGATTGGAGAAGTCGATCACATCGTCGTTGATCAGCAGGCCGTTGGTGGTGAGGGTAAAGCGGAAGTTCTTGTTGTGCAGCTTTTCCTGCTCCCGGCCATAGGCCACCAGCCGCTTGCACACATCCCAGTTCAGCAGCGGCTCGCCGCCAAAGAAATCCACTTCCAAATTCCGGCGGCCGGGGCTGTTGGCGATGAGATAATCCAGCGCCTGCTTGCCCACTTCATAGGACATGATCTCCCGCTGGCCGTCGTACTCGCCCTTACCGGCAAAGCAGTATTTGCACGCCAGGTTGCAGTCATGAGCCACATGCAGGCAAATGGCTTTCAGCACCCCCTGGCGGCGCTTAAATTGGTCCGCTACCGCCTCAAAGGTATCCTCTGCAAACAGCCGCCCATCGGCGATCAGCGCCTCAATATCTTCAAAACAAAGATCAATGTCCGCGTTCGTTACATCCGGCTGATCCTTGTACTTCTCTAAAATAAAACGGCGGATCTCCTCTTTGTCATGATCCTGGTACATGGTGATCATATCATAGGCCACCGGGTCCACAGAATGGACGCAGCCGCTGTTTTGGTCCAGGATAATGTTGTAGCCGTTTAGTTTATATGCGTGTATCATAGTCTACTCCAAACAAAAAAGGCGGGACCCGGGCAATCGCCCATCCCGCCCTAATTGCAAAATTCTTATTTCTTCAGCTGCTCGCACTTCTGGTTGGCAACGGAGCAAGAGGTCTTGCTGGCAGACTGACAAGAAGTCTGGCACTCGCCGCAGCCGCCCTTCTGAGCGGAAGCACAAAGATTTCTGGAACTTAAAGTTTTAATTCTTTTCATGAAAAGCACCTCATTTCAATATGTTGGCTCTATTTTACAATACTTTCAGTCCTTTGTCAATACGCAGCAGCAAATGCGCTCCGCCCCGCCGCCGGCTGTGCCGTGGAGCACCGTGCCGCAGTTTTTCGCCGTCTGTACCGCCTGCACAAACGCCGCGGTGATCTCCTCCCCGGGCACGATCATCGGCACCCCGGGCGGATAGGCAAATACCGTCTCGCAGGCGATACGCCCCACTGCCTGCTCGATCGGCAGCGGCTCCCCGGCGGGCACCTGCCAGCTTTGCAGGTGCCGGGGCGGCAAGGGCAGCGGTGCCACCGGCCAGTCGCCCGGTTCCAGGGTACGATCGATCTCTGTCAACGCGCTGGCCAGCAGATCAAATCCGGCGGCGGTGTCCCCCACCGTTGCCATACAGATCACATGGATACGGTCGCTCATCTCCGGCTCGATCCCCCGCGCCCGCAGCCGCCCCGCCAGGGCGTTGCCGTCTATATTGCAATGCAGGGTGGAAATATTGATCTTGGTGGGATCGTCCGCCCGGATCAGCCGCAGGTGCTGCAATGGCAGCTCATACAGCTTTTCCAGTCCCGCTTGCAGGAGTGCAAATACAGCCGGGTCCGCCACGATGGCAACCATTTTTGCCACACTGTTCATCAGCACATAGCTGGGCGAGCTGGTCTCGTACATATCCATATATCGCTTGATTTTAGGTGCCAGCGACGGGTCATACACCTGCACACCGGCGGTTTGGGTCAGCGCCGGCAGGGTCTTGTGGTAAGAGCAGATCACTGCGTCCCCCGCCATCCGCCCGGGCAGCCAAGGGGCCAGCCCCAGGTGGGCGCCGTGGGCAGCGTCTACCACCAACGGCACCGGGCAGTGCAGGCGAGAGATATAGCCCTCATAGGTAGGCGAGGTCACCACCACCGCTGCCACGCCCGGGTGCGCCGCCAGCGCCTTATCCAGCGCCGCCTGGGTCACCCGGGTATAAAAGCCGGTGGCCGGGTCAAATTCCGGCTCCACATAGTACACCTGCAACCGGTTCAAAAAGCAGGCGTTGTACACCGCCTTATGGCAGTTGCGGGCAATGAGAATTTCGTCCCCTGTCTTACACAGGGCAGACAGGGTCGCCAAAATGCAGCAGGTAGAGCCGTTGACGGAGAGGAAAGACGCCTCTGCACCATACAGCGCCGCCAATTCCTCTTGCAGCCGGGCCAGCACCCCGGCGGGTGCGTGCAGATCGTCGTAGCCCTCGATCTCCGTAATATCTATTTCCGCGCCCGGCAGACCAAAGGCCGGGTTGCGCTTGTGGCCGGGCATATGGAACGGATAGCGCTCCAAGTGCGCCAGCGCGCCATCAAGCCGCATAAGCTGTCACCTTCTCTTTTTGATAAATCGCAATATTCAGCAGCACCACGCCGGTAAGCACCGGCACTGCCTCGATCAGGCCGGTTTCTTTATAAATCAGCAGCAAAATCAAATCGCCGATCATCAGCGCCGCCCAAAATACCGTGGCACACTGCCAAAACCGCCCTTTTTTGAATGAAAACAAAAAGCACAGAAAGATCGCGACTCCGCTGAGCACGGAAAAAGCCAGCGACCCGATACAGTGCAGCAGCCACAGGGTGTGCCGCTCAAAGTCAAAAGGACAGCACACCGTCAGCGCCATACCCACACCGGCAGGCAGCAGCAAACCGTGGCACAGTCCCCTGCGCTTTTGCCTATTATACATGGTATAGAGCAAAAGGTAAAGCACGCTGTAAGTGCTCGCACCCCACAGAGCGAACAGCACCGGGTGGTCCAGACCGATGGTAGAGAGCGCTCCGGCGTTGGTACGCGGGTCCGCAAAGTGCATATACCCTACCGTAAAACCGCAGTATAACGCGGAAAACAGCGAAATCCAAAATTTTTTCATAAAAACCTCAAAAAAATCGAAATTTCTTATTGACATTTTACTCCTCCCGTGGTATTATGTCAATGCTGTTTCGGACAGCACCGCGGATCAAGCCTTTCGGCTCTGCCCCGCCCGCTCTTGGCGAG
>CAVIFY010000079.1:0-3985 GCA_963642245.1 Bifidobacteriaceae bacterium
ATGGCCCCTATGGGGCCGTTCTGCAAACCCCGCATTTTCATGCGGGGTTATGATTGCATTTTCAGTCGGGGTATGGTAGAGTTATAATAGGTATATAAAATAGACACACGGCGCGGGCCGGGAAGGGGAATGGTATGAAAGGTATAATTTTGGCAGGGGGCAGCGGCACCCGGTTGTATCCGCTGACCCAAATCACCTCCAAGCAGCTGCTGCCGGTGTATGACAAGCCCATGATCTATTATCCGCTGACCACGCTGATGTTGGCGGGGGTGCGGGATATTCTCATTATCAGCACGCCCCGGGATCTGCCCCGCTTTCAGTCCCTTTTAGGGGACGGCGCCCGGTTCGGGCTGCGGCTCAGCTACAAGGAGCAGCCCTCCCCGGACGGGCTGGCCCAGGCCTTCATCCTGGGTGCGGACTTTATCGGCGACGACTGCTGCTGTATGGTGCTGGGGGACAATATCTTCTATGGCGCCGGGCTGCGGCGGCTGCTGCAAAGCGCGGTGGAGAATGCAGAGCAAAATCACCGGGCCACCGTGTTCGGCTATCATGTGGAGGACCCGGGGCGCTTTGGCATTGTGGAGTTCGACCGGGAGAACCGGGTGGTGTCGCTGGAGGAAAAACCGGCGGTGCCCAAGAGCAATTACGCGGTCACCGGGCTGTATTTCTACGACAATCGGTGCGTGGAGTACGCAGGGGGACTGACCCCATCCGCCCGGGGTGAGCTGGAGATCACCGATCTGAACCGGCTGTATTTGCAGGCGGGGGATCTGGATGTAAAGCTGCTGGGCCGGGGCTACGCCTGGCTGGACACCGGCACCACGGACAGCCTGTTGGAGGCCGGCAACTTTGTGCGCACCATTCAGCACCAGCAGGGGGTGGAGATCTCCTCCCCGGAGGAAGTGGCCTACATTAACGGCTGGATCACCGCCGATGATCTGGCGGCAGCGGCCAAGACCTACGGCAAATCCGCATACGGCGCCTACTTGCAGGCGGTGGTGCGGGGCGAAATTCAATACTGAGGTGCGATGATGACTGTACTTGTGACCGGCGGCGCCGGATTTATCGGTGCCAACTTTATATTCTACCAACTGGCCCACCACCCGGAGGATCGGGTGGTCTGCCTGGACAAGCTGACCTATGCAGGCAATTTGGAGACCCTGGCGGATGTGATGGAGAACCCCAACTTCCGCTTTGTGCAGGGGGATATTGCCGACGAGCAGGCGGTGGAGCGCCTGTTTTTGCAGGAGAGGCCGGACTATGTGGTGAACTTTGCGGCGGAGAGCCATGTGGACCGCTCCATTACCCAGCCGGATCTGTTCTTAAAGACCAACGTGCTGGGCACCGGGGTGCTGCTGGACGCCTGCCGCCGCCACGGGGTCATCCGGTATCACCAGGTGTCTACCGACGAGGTGTACGGCGACCTGCCCCTGGATCGGCCGGATCTGTTCTTTACGGAAGAAACGCCCATCCACACATCCAGCCCCTATTCTGCCTCCAAGGCGGGGGCGGATCTGCTGGTGCTGGCCTACGCCCGCACCTACGGCCTGCCGGTTACGGTGAGCCGGTGCTCCAACAACTACGGCCCCTATCACTTCCCGGAGAAGCTGATCCCCTTGATGATCACCCGGGCGCTGGCGGACCAAAGCCTGCCGGTGTACGGCACCGGCGAGAATGTGCGAGACTGGCTGTATGTGGAGGACCACTGCGCCGCCATTGACCTGATCCTGCGCCGGGGCACGGCGGGAGAAGTGTATAACATCGGCGGGCACAACGAGCGCACCAATTTGCAGGTGGTGCAGGCGGTGCTGGCCGCTTTGGGCAAGCCGGAAAGTCTGATTACTTTCGTCACCGACCGGCCGGGCCACGATCGGCGCTACGCCATTGATCCTACGAAGATCCACCGGGAGCTGGGCTGGCAGCCGGAGACGGATTTTGACACCGGCCTGCGCCGCACGGTGGAGTGGTATTTGACCCACCGGGAGTGGTGGAGCCACATTCTCAGCGGCGAATATCAAACTTATTTTCAGACCATGTACAGAGAGCGGTTAGGCGAATAAATGCGAATTTTAGTAACAGGGGGCGGCGGTCAGCTGGGCACGGATGTGGCACAGGCAGCCACGGCCAAGGGCTGGCAGGTATGGGCCCCCGATCATACGGAACTGGATATTACCCGCCCGGCACGGGTGGAGGCCGCCATTGGCGACTACCGTCCGGACTGGGTGGTGCACTGCGCTGCCTACACGGCGGTGGACCGGGCAGAGACGGAGGAAGAACTTTGTATGGCCGTCAATGCGGCGGGCACGGACTATGTGGCCCACGCCTGCGCGGCAGTGGGCTGCGGGCTGCTGTACCCGTCTACGGACTATGTGTTTGACGGCAGCGGCACGGCGCCCCACCCGGTGACGGAGACCCCGGCGCCCCTGAATGTGTACGGCCGCAGCAAGCTGCTGGGCGAGCAGGCGGCACAGGCGGTGCCCCGCCACGCCATCTTGCGTATCAGCTGGGTGTTTGGCCTCTGCGGCAACAATTTTGTAAAGACCATGCTGCGCCTGGCAGAGAGCCGCAACCGCCTGTCGGTGGTGGACGATCAGATCGGCTGCCCCACTTATACGGCGGACTTGGCACAGCTGATTTGCCAAATGGTAGAGCAAAACGCACAGGGTGTGTTCCACGCCACCGGCAGCGGCCAACCGGTGAGTTGGTATGACTTTGCCCGGCGGATTTTTGATCTCGCCGGCAAAGAGATTGAATTGGAGCCGATCCCCACGGCGGCGTACCCCACGGCGGCCCGGCGGCCGCTGAACAGTCGGCTGGATTGCAGCGCCTTGGCGGCAGCGGGCCTGACCCCCTTGCCGGAGTGGCAAGACGCGCTGGCGCGGTATTTACAGGCATTGGAGGAAGAAAAGGCATGATCCAAATGCAGGCACAGCAGAATGTGGGCGGTATTGCCGGGCTGGCAGTGCTCACCCCTACGGTGCACGGCGACGACCGTGGCTATTTTATGGAGACCTACAATCAGCGGGATATGGAGGCTCTGGGCTTTCATTATGATTTTGTGCAGGACAACCAGTCCGGCAGCACCTACGGCGTGCTGCGGGGGCTGCACCGCCAGCTGCGCTACCCCCAGACCAAGCTGGTGCGGGTGGTCAGCGGCACGGTGTTTGATGTGGCGGTGGACCTGCGCCCGGGCAGCGACACCTATTTGCAGTGGCACGGCGAGGTGCTCTCTGCGGAGAACAAAAAGCAGTTTTTGATCCCCGCCGGGTTTGCCCACGGCTTTTTGGTGCTGTCCCGGCGGGCGGAATTTTGCTACAAGGTGACGGACTTTTTTCACCCGGACGATGAGGGCGGCATTCCCTGGGACGATCCCAAGATCGGCGTGGAGTGGCCCATTCCGCCGGGTATGACCTTGCAGCTCAGCGAAAAAGACAAACATTGGGAGTATTTGAAGTAATGGAATTTACCCACGCATTTTATGACGCTTTGCCCCCGGAGGCCGCGGCCATTCGCCAGGCGGTTTTTGTGGAGGAGCAGGGCTTTCAGGAGGAATTTGACGCCATCGACCGCCACGCGCTGCACCTGCTGCTGTTTGCGGACGGCCGGCCGGTGGGCACCCTGCGTGCCTTTACGGAGGACGGCGGCGCCCACTGGCATATCGGCCGGGTGGCGGTGATCCAGTCTGCCCGCCAGTTGCACCTGGGGCGGCAAATGATGGACCTGGCAGAGGCGGAACTGCGCCGCCGGGGGGCTGCGGGCATTGAGGTGTCTGCCCAGTGCCGGGTGCAGCCTTTTTATGAAAAGTGCGGCTTTGCCCCGGTGGGGGAGGTCTATTTGGACGAGTTTTGCCCCCACATTCGTATGGTCAAAGCATTGCAATAAAAAAACAGCGCCGTCGGGCAATCACCGGCGGCTTTTTTTGAGGTGAACGATATGAAAAAGACACTTGCGCCCACCCCGCCTATGGGGTGGAACAGCTGGGACT
>CAVIFY010000080.1:0-3817 GCA_963642245.1 Bifidobacteriaceae bacterium
CCAACGACCCTGCGGTTAACAGCCGCATGCTCTACCAACTGAGCTATTGAGGAATATCAACACTCATAGTGTAGCAGAATTGGCGTGGCGTGTCAATAGAGAATTTACGCTATTTTTCATTCTTTTTGCCCAGCAGGCGGTGCTGCAAGGGCTGCATGATACGGTTATAAACCGGGATCAGCAGGCTAAAGATCACCAGTATCTCTGCAAAGAGTAGCAGAGCGTACAGCCAGTTGTATGTAGCGGTGCCTACGGTCATTACCTTGCCCAGCAGCCGGGGCAGGGGATAGATCCAAAGGAAGAAGTGGAAGAGATAAATAAACAGCGTGTTGCGGCCGATATACTCCAAATAGCGGCTGTGTAGGCAGTTGGACAGCGCCGCAAAAAACAGGCACCCGCTAAGGGCGCTCGCCACCATAGGCACCAGTTCGCCATAGTAGGAGTAAGCCATCACCAGCCCCTGGCCGTTGATATGGAAGTTCAGCAGACCAAAGCCCACAGAGGGCAGAATAAACAGCAGGCCGGGCGCCTTGAGCTTTAATACACCGTCCCGCAGCAGATAGCCTACGGCCATAAAGAACACAGCCACCAGTCCGTCGGCCAGCCGCCAGGGCAGGGGTGCGATCTGCCGCAGATAGCGGGTACAAAAATACCCTGCCAGCAGACAGAACAGCGCAGTCAGGAACAGCGGCGTGCGTTTGCCCTTGGTCCATTTCAGCAAAAAATAGAACAGCACTTCCGCTACAAAAAAGCAGTAGATAAACCAGGCTCTGCCGGTGTATTCGCTCATATTGGGCAGTCCGCTAACAGCGCCCAGTAAGAACGATTTGATGGGAAATGCAGCGCCGCTTACCACTTGCTTGGCAAGACTCAGCCCTGCACAGCAGAGTAGATAAAGACAATAGGGCAGCAGTAGATAGACGCATTTTTTCTTTAGAAAAGCACCGAATTTCGGCTGCCGTGCGCTGAAAGTCAGCCCGGAGGCAAAGAAAAACAGCGGCATAAAGTAAGAGCCGATCCAGCCGTTTACCGCAGGGGGCAGGGTCTCCGTATGGTACAGGATCACCGAGCAAATGCCCAGTGCCTTGAGTATATCCACGCTGCCGATCCGCTTTGCCATACTGTTACCTGCCTTTCTGCTATCCACTATATCATAAATGGCTGCAATTTCCAAGTGGTACAACTTGCTTTTTTGCCTTGCCCGGGGGACAGGGGTGTGCTATACTACTTGCAAAGATCAGAAAAGGGGGTGCCTGTATGCAGGACCCGTTGACAATATTGCCCCGGCGGCTGCTGCCCTGGTTTGCAGAGAATGCCCGAGATCTGCCCTGGCGGCGGGACCGTCAGCCTTACCATGTGTGGCTGTCGGAAATTATGCTGCAACAAACTCGGGTGGAGGCGGTATGGGATTACTACTTGCGCTTTCTTGCCGCGCTGCCTACGGTGGAGGACCTGGCGAATGTGCCGGAGGACAAGCTGTTCAAGCTGTGGGAGGGCCTTGGATACTATAACCGTGCCCGCAACCTGCAAAAGTGCGCCCGGGTGATCGTCAATGACCTGCACGGTGAATTCCCCGCGGATTATGACGGCTGGCTGGCGCTGCCGGGGATCGGACCGTACACGGCCGGAGCGGTGTCGTCCATCTGTTTTGACTGCCCGGTAGCGGCAGTAGACGGCAATGTGCTGCGGGTAATTACTCGCTTTACGGAAAATGCGGCGCCTATCGACTTGCAGACCACAAAGGCAAAAATCAAGGCAGATCTGGAGCAGGTGTACCCGGCAGGGGCTTGCGGCACTTTTACCCAGGCACTGATGGAACTGGGCGCCTGTGTTTGCACTCCAAAATCGCCCAAGTGCGATATTTGCCCCCTTTGTGATGTGTGTGCCGCCAGCGCTTCCGGTCATCAGACCGATTACCCGGTAAAGCTGCCCAAGCGGGCCAAGCGGCACCAAAACCGCACCGTATTCTTTCTCACCTGCGGGGACAGGGTAGCCCTGTCTAAGCGGGGGGATAAGGGGCTGCTGTCCGGCCTGTGGCAGCTGCCCAATACAGAGGACTTTTTGGACGAGGGCGCAGCCATTGCTTATTTGCAAAAGGCCGGTTTGGAGCCGCTGGAGCTGCAAAAGATCGTCCACGCCAACCACATTTTCACCCACATCCATTGGGATATGCGCTGCTACTATATTGCCGTGCGGGAGACCGCCGGGGACTACACCTGGGTGCCGCTGGAAGAAGTGCGGCGGGATTATGCGCTGCCCACGGCGTTTCGCCAGTTTTTTGAGGTAGAAGATGACCACTGATTTTGTACACGGCAAGCCGATGAAGCAGATCGTGCTGTTTTCGCTGCCAATTATGCTCAGCTCGCTGCTGCAATACACCTACAATATGGTGGACAATATCATTGTGGGTCGCTATGTGTCCACCAATGCGTTGGCCGCTGTGGGCAATATTGCGCCTATCAGCAGCTTTGCCATCGGCGCGGCCTTTGGTCTGACCGCCGGGTTTACTATACCGGTTGCCCAGTGCTTTGGCGCCGGGGATCGGGAGGAGACCAACCGCCAGGCGGGGAACGGTATCGGTTTGTCACTGATCACCGGGGCGATGTTTTCTGCCCTAGCGCTGCTGATCTTGCACCCTATGTTGGGGTGGATCCATACCCCGCAGGAGATCTACGACCTGTCTGTGCAGTACGCGGCGATCATGTACCTGGGGGTGCCGGCCCAGCTGCTCTATAATGTGTTTACCGGCATTGCCCGCAGCGTAGGGGACAGCAAAAAGCCGCTGTTGTTTTTAATGATCAGCGTGGCGGTGAACCTGGCGCTGGATCTGCTGTTTGTGGCCCACTTGGGCTGGGGCGTGGCAGGCGCCGCCTGGGCCACCCTGATTTCTCAAATGGTGGCCGCCGTGTCTGCGGGTGTTTATGTTTTTCGCGGCATACCGGTGTTGCGGCTAAGCGCGCGTATGTTGGTGCCTACCGCTAAGCGCACCCGCCGCCAGCTGGCGCTGGGCATTCCGGTGTCCTTGCAGTTTACCATTACCAGTATCGGCTCTATGATCTTGCAAAGCGCCGTCAACGGCTTTGGCGCCGATGTGGTGGCGGCCTTTACTGCCGCCGGTCGTGCGGAGAGCATTACCAATATCCCTATGAGCAATCTGGCGGTGGCCGCGTCCACCTTTGTGGCCCAGAATTACGGTGCCGGGCAGTACCGGCGGATCCTGACCACTGTGCGCAAAGTGTTTGCGGTGGATCTGGGGCTGTCCGTTTTGTGCTCCGCGGTACTCTTTTTCGGCGGGGAGCAGATCGTGGGCCTGTTTATGACCGATTATAACAGCCAAATTATGTACGCTGCCAAGGAATACCTGTTTGCCATCTCCCTGTGTTACAGCTTGGTCAGTGTGCTGTTTGTGCTGCGCAACACCCTCCAGGGACTGGGCTGTACCTATGCAAATGCGGTGGCCGGTGCCGGAGAGTTAATAGGCAGAATTGCCGTTTCGTATCTTTTTACCCCGCTGTTTGGGTTCAAAGCCGTGTGTTTTGCCGGTCCTGTGGCCTGGCTACTTGCAGACCTGCCCCTGGTTGTGCTATACTGGAGAAAAGCCAAGCAAATGCGTAAGTTGTCAAATCAATAAGGGGGATTCATTATGACTTATTACATTGCTATGGGCATCGGCGTGGCCGTTTCGTTGGCCTTTGTCTTTGTCCGCTCCGGGGGGAACTCTGTTCGCAACCTGATTTTCAAATCCGTGTCCAGCCTGTTCTTTATGCTGTCGGCTGTGTTCGCTGTGATCGAGAATTACACCAACGCTGCCCAGTAC
>CAVIFY010000081.1:0-3691 GCA_963642245.1 Bifidobacteriaceae bacterium
GATGTCGCGCAGCGACAGAGGGGACGGGCACCGGTTAGGTGGTGGCAACGCCGTAAGGCGTTGACGGAGGGATTACACGGCGGGCGGCAGATTGTCGCCCCTACCGGTTCTTTTCTGTATTACAAACAAAAAGGCTCCCCTTGTTGCAAGGGGAGCTGTCGCATTTTTGCGACTGAGGGGATAAAAGCGGACGAATACTATCCGCCCCGACCCATTCAATCACATTCCCATAGAATAAAAACAGCACCCGCATTCGTAAAGAATGCGGGTGCTGTTTTTATGCGCTATTTGGTTTGCCCATGGCGGTGGGCGTAATCCTCAATGCGGGCGAAAAGCTCGTGGGCAAAGGCCTCTTGATTTTCCACGGAAACACAAATTTGCTTGCCGTTTAGCAGGCGGATCTCCGTATAATACTGATAATCGCCAAAGTCTACCAGCATACTCCACTTTTGCCGCATACCCTGGCTGCGCAGGTTCAGGCGGCTGTTGTACACGCTGGCAATGTCCTTGTACATAATGGACACGGTGGGGCGAAATCGCTTGGTAAACAGAGAGTGCATAGTGATCTCTAAATGATCTTTATACAGCGTAACGCCCTTAAAGCCCACAATGTATTTGATCGCCATGATAATGCCGATAATGAAACATACGAACGCCGCCCACATCATTGGCTCCAGCGAAACATATTTTTCAAGTCCCACTCGAAATATTAAAATCAGCAGTACATAACCGATCAGATACGGCGTAACAAAATTGCCTGTTACATAGAGAAAATGCTGATACCCGGCAGCGGCTTTGTTGGCGTACCGAAAGGCATAAAACGAGGGGATCGGGAATTGACTTTCTTCCATTTCTTTTCCTCGGCGGTTAAATCTCGATAAATTCGTTGAACACGGCGGTCATTTTTTTGCTGACCTCCAGGTCGGTGTGCAGGCTGCCAAAGTACCAGTGCATATACTCCACCTGCTTCATCAGCTCTTGCAGGTAGGTGTTCAGCGGGGTAATGTGCACCCCCTTGTTGGTGTGCAGCTTTAAGAAGTCCTTGGCAATGGCCGGGGCCTCGTAGGTGAGCACATAGTTGACGGCGTACTTATACTCCCGCAGGTTGTCCTGGCCGTTTTTCAGGTCCTCGGCGGTGGGCAGCTCCGCTTTCCACCAGCTGACCCCATCCTCACGCATATCCTTGTCCTCGCTCTCGCCGCCGCCCATCACAAAGAAGGTCTTGTTCTCAAACATAAACATCTCGCCCCGCATTAAGTGGTAGATGTTGTCGGCGATCTTGTGGGTGTTGCCGCCTTTCCAGCGGTAGGGGGTATAGCTGTCCAGCATATCAAAATTCTCGTGGGCACCGTCTAAAAAGCAGATGGTGTACTTGCGCTTTTTCAGCCACTCCAGGTTGCGCTTTTCCTTAGGGTCGTTAGGGTCCCAGAGAAAGCCAAAGTCACCGCAGACGATGACAATATCTTTCTCCCCCAGCCGCCGCAGCTTAGGGTCTTTGAAGTGGGACAGGTCCCCGTGGGTGTCGCCGGTAATGTAAATCATAATTCGCTCCGAAAAATTCAAAAAGTTTTTACGCTTTTGGGCTTTTCAATTTGGCCCAAAGATGATAGACTAAGTATTATAATATCTTTATTTTGTTTGGGTGTCAAGTTCCATGAAAAAAACTGTCTCTTTCTTTTTGTCTTTCGTTTTGCTGCTGTCCGCCGTGTTCTGCGTGCCGGGTTTTTCTGCCTCTGCCGCGGTGTACAAGCCGGACCGCAAGCTGTATTCCCAGGCCTATATGCTCCTTAGCCTGGACGATCCGTCCTTCCCTGTGGTGGCGGAGAAAAATCAGGACAAGCGGATGTACCCGGCCTCTCTGACCAAGATCGTTACCACCATGGTGGTGCTGAATAAAGTGAAGGACCTGAGCCAAAAGACCAAGGTGAGCCAAAGCGCATACGACGCTATGCTGGGCACCGGGGCGCAGACTGCCGGGCTGAAAGTGGGGGAGAGCCTGACCATTGAGCAGCTGCTGTACCTGACCATGGTGCACTCTGCCTGTGACGCCTGCCATGTGTTGGCGGAGTTCGTCTCCGGCTCTACGGACGCCTTTGTGGCAGAGATGAACAGCTGGGTCCAGTCTTTGGGGTGCAAGAATACCCATTTTGTGAACCCGGACGGTCTCCACGACCCCAACCACTATTCCACCGCTGCCGACCTGGCCAAGATCACCTTAAAGGCGCTGCAAAATGATACCTTTGAGCAGATCTGCACCACCGTGCAGTACAAGTACAAGAATACCACCTTTACCCACACCAACTTAATGCTGCAAAGCGGCTATGTGTCTTACTATTACGAGTACGCCAGCGGGATCAAGACCGGCTCCACCGAGGAGGCGGGCTACTGCGTGATCACCAAGGCGTCCAAGGACGGCTACAACTATTTGGCCGTGGTGCTGGGCGCGCCGGTGATCGACTATAACAGCGACGGCTATGTGGAGAAGTGCTCGTTTATTGACGCAGCGTCCCTGTTTGACTGGGCCTTTGACTCGCTGAAATATACCACCCTGGTCAGCGAGAATGATGTGATCGACGAGGTGCCGGTAGAGAACGGCAAGGACGCCGACGCGGTGCAGCTGGTGGCGGAGAAAGATGTAAACACCATCGTGCCCGCCGGGCTGGACAAATCCGCCGTGATCATTCGGGCGGTGGATAAGCCGGAGAGCGTGCAGGCCCCGGTGGAAAAAGGGCAAAAGATCTGCAAGGCGGAGATCGTCTATGCGGACCAGGTGGTGGCAACGGTGCAACTGGTGGCTGCCAACCGGGTAGAGCTGTCCACATTCTTAAAGATTTTGAACGCGGTCAAGGCGTTCTTTTCCCTGACCGTGGTGCGGATCGTGCTGGGCGCCGCCGTGCTGTTTGCGCTGGTGTACCTGTATCTGTTTATCCGCAACGCCCGCCGCAAGAGCAAGCGCCGGGCAGAGAAAATGCGCCAGTATGAGGAAATGCAGACCTCCGGCAATCGGGACCAGGACGACCCGCCGGACCTGCCGCCCCCGGTGCGCAGATAAAGAAAAACACAGCGTAGCCATACGCAACACACCCGGCGCAGTTCCTTACTTGTGCCGGGTTTTTAGAAAGGGAAATATGAAAATCATCGTTTATACGCCCAAATACCGGGATGATCTGATTTTTATGGTGTTGGAAGCTAAAGACGCTTTAGGCCGGGTGCCTACGCTCAATGGGGACCTTTTGGATCTGGAGGGGTCGTATTTTAACAAAGGCGACTGTTTTTGGATCATGCTGGACGAGCGGGACCGGGTGGTCGGCTCCGTGGGGTGCAATCTGTTGCCTGACGGCGAGGCGGTGATCCACCGCTTGTATGTGAAAGCCGCTTTGAAGCGCCGGGGCCTGGGCTCCCAGCTTTTGCAGGTGGCAGAGGATTTTGCCAAAGCCCACGGCAGAACGGTGATGAAGCTGCACTTGGGCGAGAAAAACAGCTATTTTGAGTCCCGGTATTTTTATCCCAAGCATGGGTATGTGGAATACAGGCCGGACTATATGCGCAAGACCCTTTAAGCCCGGCGTGGCTCTTTGCAGGGAGCGGATATGATCCGCTTGCGGGCGGCAGGTTGCCGCCCCTACGGCAAACTTTTTTGCCTCCCTTGTAAAGGGAGGTGGCAACGCCGTAAGGCGTTGACGGAGGGATT
>CAVIFY010000082.1:0-3618 GCA_963642245.1 Bifidobacteriaceae bacterium
GGTAAGGACAATGGCTGATTTTCAAAAACAAAAGGTACAGTGGTTCCCGGGCCATATGGCAAAGACCCGGCGCCAGATCAAGGAAATGCTGCCCCTGGTGGATGGGGTGGTAGAGCTGCTGGACGCACGGGTGCCGTATAGTTCTGCTAACCCGGAGCTGGACACTCTGGTGCGGGGCAAGCCCCGGATCGTGTTGCTGAACAAATGTGATGTGGCGGACCCGGCGGCCACCAAGCGCTGGATCGCTGCCTTTGAGGGCCAGGGCAAGACCGCCCTGGCAGTGGATTGCCGCAGCGGCAAGGGGCTGTCCGCCTTTTTGCCCACGGTGCAGCAGGTGCTGAAAAAGATCATTGAGAAGAACGCCGACCGGGGGATGGCCGGTAAGCCCCTGCGGCTGATGGTGGTGGGTATTCCCAACACCGGCAAAAGCTCCTTTATCAACCGTATGGCCGGTAAAAACCGCGCCAAGGTGGCCGACAAGGCCGGCGTCACCCGCCAAAATCAGTGGTTCGCTGTGGGCGGCGGCATTGAGCTGCTGGACACCCCCGGCGTGCTGTGGCCCAAGTTCGACGACCCGGAAGTAGGGGACCGGCTGGCGTTTATCGGCTCGGTAAAAGATGAAGTCACAGACCTGGAGACCCTGACCTGCCGCCTGCTGGAGGTGCTGGGGCGTACCAGACCCCAGGCCATTACCCAGCGCTACGGTATTGAAGTGGACGAGAATATGCAGGGCTGGGAGATACTGGAGGCCATCGGCCGCAAGCGCGGCTTTTTAATGCGGGGCGGCGAGATCGACTATAACCGGGCCGCGGTGATCGTGGCGGACGAATTCAGAGGAGGAAAGCTGGGGCGCATGACCCTGGAATTGCCGGAATGATGGAATGGACAGCGTTTGAAGAGCAGGCCCGCGCAGTGGGCTACACCTGTATTTGCGGCATTGATGAAGCCGGGCGAGGCCCCTTGGCCGGGCCGGTGTATGCGGCGGCGGTGGTGCTCCACCCGGGGCAGGTGATCGAAGGGGTCAACGACTCCAAAAAACTCAGCGAAAAAAAGCGGGAGGCCCTGTTTGATACCATTTGCAGCCAGTGCGCCGCCTACGGGATCGGCGCGGCTACGGAAAAAGAAATTGATGAGATCAATATTCTCAACGCCACTTACCTTGCTATGCAGCGAGCGGTAGCCGCCCTGCCGGTGCAGCCGGACTGCGCCTTGGTAGACGGCAACCGTGCCCCCGATCTGCCCATGGAGGTGCGCACCATCATTAAGGGCGACGCCCAAAGCGCCAGCATTGCGGCAGCGTCTATTTTGGCCAAGGTCAGCCGTGACCGCTATATGCTGCAAATGGCAGAGCAGTACCCCCAGTATGCTTTTGAAAAGCACAAGGGCTACGGCACCAAGCTGCATTATGAGCGGCTGGAGCAGTACGGAATCAGTCCCATTCACCGCTTGTCGTTCCTGAAGAAGTGGATGGACCGATGATCCGGCCGGAATACTACGGCAAGTACGGCGAGCTGGAGGCTGCCCGGTACTTGCAAAAGCAGGGCTACAAGCTGTATGATGTGAACTACCGCTGCCGCTTTGGCGAGATCGACCTGGTATGTACCAAGGGGCAGTACCTGGTGTTTGTGGAGGTCAAGACCCGCAGCCAGGGTGCCATTGCCGACCCGGCGGAATTCGTAGACCAATACAAGCAGGAGCGGATCATTCAAACCGCCAAGCTGTTTTTGGCCCAAAATCCAACGAAAAAGCAGCTCAGATTTGATGTAATTGAAGTGTTTTTGCAAAAGGACGGCACAAAATCCGTAAAACACCTTGAAAATGCCTTTACATTGGTATAAAATATTCTGCAAGAAAAACGAAATCACAACCCCCAACGAATAGGAGAGCGTGTATGCTATATACTTCAACAAGAAACAATAAGATCCGCGTAACCGCAGCCCAGGCCATTGCCCAGGGGATCAGCGAGGAGGGCGGCCTGTTTGTGCCGGTAGAACTGCCTCACTTCTCTATGGACACGGTGCGGGAGATGATGGAGATGTCCTACATTGACCGGGCCAAGACCGTGCTGCGCACCTTCCTGACGGACTTTTCCGATGAGGAGTTGAACTACTGCGTAGAGGGCGCTTACCGGGCAGATAAATTCTCCAGCCCCGCTGTGGCACCCACGGTGAATATCGGCGGCAAGGAAAATATCTTAGAGCTGTGGCACGGCCCCACCTGCGCCTTTAAGGATATGGCGCTCCAGCTGCTGCCCTACCTGATGACCGTATCTGCCAAAAAGACCGCCGAGGGCAAGACCATTGTGATCCTGGTTGCCACCTCCGGCGATACCGGCAAAGCCGCGTTAGAGGGCTTTAAGGATGTAGACAAGACCAAGATCCTGGTGTTCTACCCGGTGGACGGCGTGTCGCCCATGCAAAAGCTGCAAATGACCACCCAGGAGGGTGAGAATGTGGCCGTCTGCGCCATTCACGGCAACTTTGACGACGCCCAGAGCGCCGTAAAGTCCATCTTTACCAATGATGAGATTAAAGGGGAACTGGCAAAGAAGAATATGATGTTCTCTTCTGCCAATTCTATTAACTGGGGCCGTCTGGTGCCGCAGATCGTTTATTACTTCTCCGCGTATGCGGACCTGTGCAAAATGGGTCAGCTGCAAGTGGGCGAGCCCATGAATGTGGTGGTGCCCACCGGCAACTTCGGCAACATTTTGGCTGGGTATTACGCCAAGCACATGGGCCTGCCCATTAAGACCATGGTTTGCGCGTCCAATACCAACAATGTGCTGACGGACTTCCTGAAAACCGGCACCTATGACCGGAACCGGGACTTTTACGCCACCACCTCTCCCTCTATGGATATTCTCATCAGCTCCAACCTGGAGCGGCTGCTGTACCATATGAGCGGCGAGAGCGACGCTGCCGTGCGCAGCTGGATGTCCCAGTTGGCGGAGAACGGCAAATACACGGTAGAGCCGGAAGTGATGGCAAAGATCCAAAGCGAGTTTGCCGCCGGTTACTGTGACGAGGCCGCTGTGGCAGATACCATTCACAAGACTTATACTGACCAGAGCTACCTGTGCGATACCCACACCGCCGTGGCTGTAAAGGTGTACCGGGACTATGTGGCGGAGACCGGCGACGATCTGCCAACGGTGATCGACTCCACCGCCTCTCCCTACAAGTTCTCCAAGAGCGTGCTCACCGCCGTGCTGGAGGGCAACACCCCGCAGCTGGATGAGTTCGATATGGTAGAGGAGCTGCACCGGGTCACCGGCGCTGCCGTACCCAAGCCCCTGGCGGCGCTGAAGAACAAGACCGTGCGCTTTACCCAGGTGTGCGACCGGGAGAATATGAGCCAAATGGTCTTTCAGCTGCTGAACCTGTAACTGAAAAAAAGAGGGCGGGATATCACAAAATGATACCCTGCCTCAGACTGTCGATAAAGTGGCTAAATCGCGCCATGCTGTAAAATTCAAATAGAATATTTGTAGGGCAGGGGCTTGCTCCTGCCGAAGGTGTTCTATATTGTCTGCTATTTTGGAAAAGTGGCTTGAACATCGAGTTCAAGCCACTTTTGGCGCTTCTCGTCTTTTGCTCAGGGGCGTTACTGTTGTAC
>CAVIFY010000083.1:0-3566 GCA_963642245.1 Bifidobacteriaceae bacterium
CAGCCAACTCGCCGGAGTTGCCAAACAGGTTGGCAAAGGGCATGGTCTGGGCGCCGTCCATATTCTCCGGGTTGAACATTTCGCTCATATCGCCAAAGTTAAAGTCGCCCATATTCTCCATAAACTGGCTCATCTGCTCGGATGCCTGCTCCAGCTCCTCGTCAGAGATACCCAGCTTGTCGATCATCTGGTTGATGGAGCCGATGTTCAGCTCCCGGGCGCACTTGATACAAAGCCCCTCCGGCTTTACCTGGTCGCCCTCCATTTTTTGAATATAGATCACCGCCGGGCGTTCGCCGCAGCGGGCACACATCTGTTGTTTCATAAATTGATCTCCTGATGAATCATGCTTATTTTGCAGCGCTTTGCGCCTTGTTCTCTTTCAGCTGCTTCAAAAATCCCGGCACATAGCCCAGGAGGGACACCAGGGCAGACACGGCGGACAGCGCCACCAGCACCCAGGTCACGACGGACGGCAGCGTAAAGTGGGTCACATTGCACAGCGCGCCGTTCTCGCCAAAGGCCAAAATGATGATCATAGCAATGTAGAACACATTGGTAGCTACCTTGCCCCAGATCTCTGCCGCGGTGGGACGCATACCCTTGGACAGCAGCAGTGCGCCGCCCAGCAGCATCAGCACCTCTTTCACAATAAAGAAGAAGAACAGGTACTTAATGGGGTTCTCCCAATAGGTGTACAGCAGCACCACAACGATAGCCATTTGGGACAGCTTATCCGCAATGGGATCGAGAATTTTGCCCAGGTTGCTCACCTGGTTGAATTTGCGGGCGATCTTGCCGTCAAACAGATCCGTCAGCGCAGCGCAGATCATTACGATCACCGCCACCAGCTGGTGACCCTGGATAAACAGCACCGCAAACACCGGGATCAGCGCAATACGGATAAAGGACAGCCAGTTGGGAATGGTGTTCCAGCCGTCAAACAGGTCGTGTACATTCTCTTTTAATGTAGACATAACAGGTCCTCCTATAGTGTGGGAAGCAAAGTTTCCATATATTCTAAAATGGCGCTGTCTGCAAAGAACGCATACACGCCGTTGTCTTTCGGCAGCCAGTCGTTACCGGCCAGGTACACCCAAATGCCGCTGACCAGCACCAAAAACAGGCAACCCTTGACCAGCCCAAAAGCACCGCCCAGCAGGCTGTTGGCACGGGTAAACACGGTCTTTTTGCCCTGCCTCTTCCTTAGCATAGCGGAAAGAAGCCAACAAATCAAGGCAATAATTATGAACGATATTAAAAATAATGCGATTTTCACCAGCAGCCCGGCTACCGGTTCCACCAGCTGCTGCATAACAAAATCCGCAGCGGCCTTGGCACTGCCCTTTTGCAGTGCGGCAAAGTCAAAATCCCCTTGCAGCGCCTGGGGCAGGGCTTGCATTTTCTCCTGCAAAGCGGCCACAAAAGTGTCCACCCCGGAGGCACCGGCGATCTTCTCCTGCACCTTGGCAAGGGCCTTTGGCTCCACCAGATTTTCGTACACCACTTGGTAATACTGCCGGCTGACGAACAGCGACAACGGCACACCCACAGCGTACTTTGCTACGCCGATCAGGCCGGATAGCAGTCCCCGCCGAAAGCCCCATACCGCCATCAGCACCACCAGGGCGATCAATATGTAATCCAAAATACTCAAGATTTGGTCTCTTCTTTCTCAATCACAGACTGGCGCTGCACAAACACATTGGAGGACATCATGGTAATGGACCGCACAGCGTCCGTACAGTCTGCCGTGTGTACCACGCTGCCGTCTGACAGCTTATAAACCTTGATCTTATCCGCAAAGAGCAGGGCTACCCGGTTGCCGGAGGCGGACAAATCCTTAATGGCGCCCTGCACGGTGAAGGGGTTTTGCACCTTGCCGCCGGCGGTGATCCGCGCTACGGTATTCTGCGCAGCGTTGCTGTACGAGCTGTACGCCAGCACCAGATCGCCGCTGCCGTTGTAGTCATAGGCTACCGTTTGTATCTCGCCGTTTTTCAGCACCGTTTCCAGCTTGTCGCCGTTTATCACGCTGACAAAGCTGCTGCCCACCACATACAAGCTGCTGCCCCGGTAGGTAATGTCCAGCACCTGGGTGCCGGGGAGGTCAAAGCTGGCATAAGGCTCCGTGTCCTTGACCCGCATTAAGTAGAGCTTTGGCTGCAAGTGGGCGTCCTTGCTGTTCATAGCCACAAAGGCCACTTGGCTGCCGTTGTCCCGAATGGCAATGTTGGTCACAAAGCCGTAGGACAGGCTGTATTTCATCTTATCAGTCCGGGTCTTGGTGATCACCTGAATATCGCTACGCTTATCCGCAGACTGGGCAGCGTAGACCACCCTGCCGTCGTCCGCCACATCGGCGCACAGTAGGCCGGTCTTGCTCTCAATCTCGTACAAATTCTCGCCGCTGTAATCCAGCCGCAGCTTGGAGCCGCCCTGATCGTAAGTGACCAGGTAAGAGTCGGAGGCAGCGGTAATGGGATTGGCGTAGCCGTGAACGGCGGTAAATTCTTCCTTGCCGTCTGACGGGTTGAGCACCGTCAGGGAGCCGCCGGTGAGCACCGCCAGCTTGGCGCCCTGCTTATGGACCGTCACGCCATCGGAGCCGTCCAGCGCGTAAGGGAAGTTGCCGGAGAGCACAGACGATGTGCCGCTGCCGTCCCTGCCCAGGCTGCCAAAATCCACCTCGCACAGCTTTAGGATCACAATGGCCGCCAACAACACCGCCAGCACGATCCACACGATCCTGCGTACTTTTTTATCTTTTTGGCGCTTGCGTTCCCGCCGAAGCGCCTGCCGGTCTTCCGCTTCCACAAAAGCACCGCCTTTCTGTTTACATCTTTAAGTCTGCCGGGTCGTACTCCACCCGGTTCAGGTACAGCCCCTGGGGCGGCGCCGTTTTGCCGGCGCGTATCCGCTCCCCGCTGTCAATGATCGCCGGCAGGTCTGCCGGGTCGATCTTGCCCTCACTGACAAACAGCAGCGTGCCAACGAGAATGCGCACCATATTGTACAGGAAGCCGTCGGCGCTGACCTTAAACAGCACCATATCCCCCTGCCGCTCTACGGTAAAGGCGGTGATGGTGCGCACCGTGTCCTCCACATCGCTGCGGGCACTGCAAAAACCGCGAAAATCGTGGGTGCCCAGGAACGCCCCGGCCCCCTGCTGCATACGCTCCAACCGAATGGGATAGCGGTACTGGTACGCATAGCGCAGCAAAAACGGATCCCGAACAGAGCCGTTATACAGCTTATACACATATTCTTTCTCTCGGCAGCAGTACCGGGGGTGAAAATCAAGGGGCACCTCTTGGCAGTTCAGCACCGCAATGTCCCTGGGCAGCGCCGTATTCAGCGCCCGAACCACACCGTCACAGGCAATGGACAGCTCTGTTTGAAAGCTGACATAATAGCAATTTGCGTGCACGCCGCTGTCTGTGCGGGAGCAGCCCTTTACCGGCAGTCGGGCGCCAAACACCTTTTCCACCGCGTTTTGGAACACTTCCTGCACGGTAACGGCGTTCTTCTGCACCTGCCAACCGTGGTAATCCGCGCCGTCATAT
>CAVIFY010000084.1:0-3430 GCA_963642245.1 Bifidobacteriaceae bacterium
TGGCACCCGGAACATTTACTATATTCACTTCCACATCGTCTACATTGTATGGATCATTGGAAGCTATCGCCTCTGCCGCCGGTAATATCTTAACCTTCTTTTTCTTCTTGTGCACAAGGATATCAACGCCAAGTCCATTTCCCAGGAACACTGCTGCCCAGTAGAGACTCATGCTAGAAGATGAACTTGGAATGCCTAATTTGAACTTTATGCAAATCAGTAAGACTGCGGTTAATATTGCCCATGTAATCGTAAAAATCGCAGCAGCCTTCTTTGATAATGGCTTTCGGTGAATTAAACGAATAATAACATACGGCAAAATATAAAGCGCCAATGTAAGAATTATGTTAAGGACAACAAAACCTATATCCATATTCTACTCTTCTTTCTTTTTTCAATTATTATTTGCAACAGTCCGGGTCGGGTTCGTATCCGGCTTCTTTTGCTTCATCTATGCTGTAAACATAAAATAGCCCTGAACTTATATCCGGACAACCATATTGGTGGTAGTAGGACGAGTGCTCGTCCGTAACGAAACAGACTTTGTCTCTGTAAAAATCGGTTTCTTTTTTGAGCGAGTAAGTGGAAACGCCATAAATGACGACAATGGCAGCTATGACAAATGCGGCTACTGTTAAATTAGTTTTATCGTTATGCGCAAATATGCCGGCAATCACCAGCAAAGCGACCACGATCACAATTTGCCAGGTCACACGGTTACTACCCGGCTGGCTGGCTGAAATGCGGGTGCGCTGTGAATCTTGTGCACTCTGGCTGCCATAGGTGTAGTCAGAAGAATTGTAATCCGTGTCGTCATAATCGCCGTATGGACACACACCGTTTTTATGATCGTGTGCCGGATGTCCGTGATGGTAGTGATATTCCCCGGTGGCAGTATCATGGTGCCCGCCAGCACTATCCGTCTTTCCAGAGTGCGCAGATGCGCTCATGGGGATAAAACATACGGAGAGCACAATCACCAATAATAGAAGGATAATTCTTTTTCTTTTTTTCATTATGATTTTATTGTTCAATCTCGCGGACCAGCAGGCGGGGAATGCCAAGAACATGGCATTGCTCCAGGTCCTCGTTGCGGATCGTTTTAGGCTGATACTCCGGGTTGATGGGAACGAGCTTCACCCAGTCCTCACCGTCCACATACTCTATCTTCTTCAATGTAGCCATATCGCCGTCATAGATGATGGCGCCGATCTCGCCCGAGCGGTTCATGGTGCTCTGCTTCAGGATCAGCACCTTGTCGCCGTCCATATACTGCGGGTACATACTGTCACCTTTAACAGATAGCACAAAGAAGTCATCCCGGCTGCGGCCGTGCAGGTAAGACTTAGGTATCTCTACCGTCTCACCGCTCCAGTCCTCGTATGCAGGATAATCATATCCGGCGGCAATCTCACCGATAACAGGGAAGATAACCGTGTCTTCTGTTACTTCCGGAGCACTAAATTTTGTTTCCCAACCCATTAAATAATCGGGAGTTGTATTCAGCGCGTTGGCGATTGCTTCAATCTTGCTTGATGGAATATTAGTAATAATACCGTTTTCGTATTTATGTATTGTTTGTTTTGTAGTGTGAATGCGAGCTGCCAATTCGTCTTGCGTTAGATTTTTGTCCAGCCGCATTTCTTTTATCCTTTGACCAATAGTCATTTATTATGGCACCTCCTTTTCCTAAATTATACAACGCACAGAGTAACCTGTCAAGAAATATTTTTCAAGAAAATTGCAAGAAATAACTTGACAAGTTACATTCACAGTGGTACAATGAGAGTAACCTGATAAGTTACGGAGGTGATAACATGCTGAACAGGGCGCTATTCAAAGCAGAATTGGTCAAGAACGGATACACATTTAAGTCGATGGCAAATGAGATTGGTATTTCAGAGCGGACCTTTTCTACGAGGGTAAAAACCGGCGATTTTGGCTCTTCTGAGATTGATATTATGGTCGATCGTCTTCATATTAAGGACCCGAGACCTGTTTTTTTTGCTCAATTAGTAACCTGACAAGTTACTACTGGCCAGCCTTTAGATAAGCAGCAGGCAGCGGGGAGATATTTTTTCATTTCTCTTTCTTTCTTTTCTTTTTTGATTTCCCGCACGCCCGCCCCACCCAACATCACATTTATCGCCAACGGCACTTCTGCCGTGCAGCGGGCAGCTTGCGGCTCTGCCGCTTGCCCAAAGGGCTGGCAAATAAAAAAGACCAACTGCGGCAACAGTCGGTCAAAGGAGTTGATACAAAAGGCATACACACATATCAACACCTATAGTATAGGCGTTGAAAGGGAAAAAGTCAAGGCATACGCCTTGCGGTGCTTTAATTGAGGTGAATAACATGAGGGAAAAAGAAGGGTTCCGGGACAACCTGGAACGAATTGACGCGGCGTTCCCTAACAAGGAAATGCTGAATGTCAGCGAGGTGTCCCGCTATATAGGCTTGGACCGTGGTAAGGTGAGCGCTGACTGGCACGAACATTTCAGCCGTATGGGCAACAGCAAGCTCATGAGCAAGGTGGTCCTTGCCCGGCTGCTGAGTTAGGAGGACGGTATGACGAGACGAGAAAAGGCAGGCGTGGTCCTGGTGATCACCGGGTTTCTGCTGGTGCTGCTTGGCTGCTGTTTGGTAGCCGACAACCCCTATTGGTGGGTGTCCGTAGTGATCAGCGGCACCGGCTGCGCGTTGATCGCCCTGGCGGTGTTCGTGTTGCCTAAGGACGACCGGGAGCCACAGCAGGACAAGCAGCTGGTGATCGAGGACGACAAACATACGGTGGTGCTGGTAGCGCCGCTGACAGATTTTGAACTGGCGTATCTGCGCGCCTTAAAACTTGAAAAGGATGATGAAAATGAGTAATAGATATATGGATCTGGTGATCATGACCGACGGCAAGGTGTGCCGGGCCCCCGGGTTCAGTGATGTACGGCCTGGTTACAGGGTAGCTATGCGGGACGGCATATTTGATGTGCTGGAGGCGGTATCCGTGCCCGAGAGCGAGGCGCTGCTGACGCTGCCAAAGGCGTATGGCTTTATCCACCCGCTGGAGTATGACGAGGACAAGCAGGAGGACATGGAGAATGTATAACGAAGAAGCAGGGGTTGTGGAGTGCGATGGCTGCGAGGTGAACATTGATGGCTATGGGTTCTCCATTGGTGAGGGCGATAAGGAGCCCGGCGGCTGTTACTGTTGGGGCTGTGTTTGCGAGAAGCTGGATGACCTATTGAATGAGGACAGCAAAGAAGCGTCCGTTACACGGCATAGTGAAACTTGGTTCCGAAACCTCTATGACCTGGGGGTGACCGTATGACCCGCACAGAGATGGACCAGTTCGTACAGGACTACGGCTTTTGCCCAGCGGACTGCGACCCGGAGGAGCGGGCAGAGGCCCGCACTGTACAAAAAATAGACAAG
>CAVIFY010000085.1:0-3292 GCA_963642245.1 Bifidobacteriaceae bacterium
AACCGGTGCCCGTCCCCTCTGTCGCTGCGCGACATCTCCCCGCACTGCGGGGAGTCACCCTTTACAAGGGAGGCAAATCGGTTTCAATATCTTTGTCCCCCTTGCAAAGGGGGAAGCGGCGTAGCCGCAGGGGGATTGGCCGAAGGCAATGCTAAGAATGTTTTATTTCTTGGTCGTCACACTCTTAGCCTTACTCCAACCGGAATAAAGTTTTACGCTCTTGCCACCGATTTTCACGGTCTTATAGGTACGCACCCGCACATAATACTTCTTCTTGGCGGACAGCTTGCTGACAGACTTAGAAGTGGTCTTATTTTTGCTGATCGTTACCGTCTTGGCGCTCTTGAACTTGCTACTGGTGCTGTACTGCACCTGGTAGCCGGTGGTTTGGGTGGCCTGTTTTTTCCAAGTGACCTTAAGGCCCTTCTTGGCGGCAGTGACCTTAGAAATACTTGTGCCCTTGGGGTTGATATTGTAAGTCATAGACTTGCTGCCGCTGTAATTGCCCTTAAGGGTCACTTTCACGGTATATTTGCCCACATTCTTCATACCCTTGGGATAGCTGACAGTGTAGTCCGTACCATTTTTCAGGGCCTTGCCCTTGCTGTCTTTTACCGTCACAGACGGTTTTTGCACCTTGCCGTTGTAGGTGTAGGCGGTTTTGCTCAGCTTGATATTGCTGGCTTTATAGTACGCAACGGTCTTGGTGTACTGCTTGCCACACACGGCACAGCGATAGGTATAGACCCGCTTGCCGTCCTTGGAAGCAGTGGCCCGGGTCAGACTTTCGCCGATCTTTGCGCTCTGATGGGCACACAGAGCAGACAGATCCCACAGCACATTATAATCCGGCACACCGGCGTCCATATCGCCCTCGGCGTACTGCCAAATATCCGCATACACGCCGGTTTTGCCGATCTGCACCGGGGTGGAAAAATCAGTGGTCTTTGGCTGCCAGTTGGCGTACCACAGCTTATAGCCCTTGCTGCGCAGGGTCTGCACATTCAGATAATTGGTGAACCAATCCAAATTGGCATACACCATAGGGGTGTAGCCGGCGGCGCGAATGGCGTCGCAAAAGGTGGTGGCGTGCTGGATAATGGTCTTTTTGTTGCTGTTGTCCAGGATCAGCTGGTCCTCCAGGTCATAGGCCACCGGCAGCACAAAATACTTGTACTTGCCCTTCATCTGGGCCAACACGCTCTTCACATACTCGGCCTCAACAGTGGCCTCCTTGGTATTGAACGCATAGCTGTAATGGTACACGCCAAAGGGCACGCCCGCCGCCTCCGCCGCGTTCACATTGGCCCAAAACTGCGGGTCCAGATGGTCGTTGCCCCAGCTCATACGGATCATGGTAAAGGTCTTGCCCGCATTCTTCCACGCAGTGTAGTCCACGCCGTTGCCGTTATGCTGGGACACATCGGTGCCAAACACCGGCGCGGTGGTGGCAGCCCAGGCCGGGAATGCGGCAGTGCACACCAGCACCAGGCACAGCATGGCACAAAACAGAGATTTACATTTTTGCTTCATAACGCACCTCGCTTGGGTCATTCATTCGGCCTCAATATAACACAAAGGAAAAGCAAAGTCAATTACCGCACAGTGGCGCTCTTTACCGGGGACCAGGCGCCGTACAGCTTGCCGCCCTTTTGCTTTTTGTACACCCGAATGCGCACATAATACTTCTTTTTGCTTTTCAGTTTCGTCAGGGTCTTTGCGGTGGTACCCGCCTTGGTCACCGTGACGGATTTGGTGGTGGATTTGGTAAATTTGGAGGAAGTGGAATAGCTGATCTGGTAGCCGGTAATGCCGCTGCCCTTCTTCCACTTTACGGTGAGTTGGGCTTTTTTGCTGCTTTTCAGCGACGATACAGCAGGCTTTAACTGGGCCAGTTTTTCCGTCTTTTGAGTGCCGCAAGCGGTGCACTTGTATTTCTTATACCCGGTGGCAAAGTAGGTGGCTGCCTTTTTGGCGGTGCACTTGTAGGCGTGCACATGGATCTTAAATTGCCGCCCGCTCTTAAAGTTGCCCTTGCCCAGCACCGTTACCGTGCGGGTGGTGCCGCTGGTGGCAATGGACACGGTGTAGTCCTTGTTCTGCTGCAAGGTCTTGCCCTTATAGGTCACCTTTACCGTGGCGCCGTTGGCGGTGGGGGTGCACTGGACGGTCACATCGCTGTCGTTCAGGGATTTTTGATTGATCTTAAAGTGCAGCACCGCGGTGCCGGTATAATTGCCCTTGCCCTGCACCGTCACATTGGCGGTGCCTGCATTGGTGTTGGCGCTGTAACTGACCACCGTATAGTCCCGGCCGGACTGCAAGCCGCTTTGGCTGTCAAACCAGGCGGTGCCCGGGCGCTGGGCGCTGCCGTTATAAGTCACCGGAGCGCCAATATCCGACCCGCTGTACCCGGCAATGGACGCCGGGGCAATGGTATAAGCGTAGGTCACGCTGCCGGTCAGGTACTTGGAGTTCTCCAGCGCTGTTACGGTATAGGTGCCGCTGCCGGCGTTCACCGTGGAGCCGCTGTAAGTGATGGTGTAGTCCTCGCCCTCTTTGAACACCTTTTTATAGGTATGGCCGTCTTTGGTGGTGCCGGTAAAGGTCATAGCAGCCATCACATCCGCAATGCTCTTGCCGGAGTACGGCGCCTGCACATTGCCAAAGCCCGCCCGGTTCATGGGCAGCTTGGCGATCTCAAACCGCAGCAGATCGGTGCTGCTACCCTCCAGCTTGCCGGTATAGCGGTCGCTGGCAGAAAAGTCCAGCACAATGGTATATTTGCCCGGCTCGGACAGGGTATCCACCTGCGCCCCGCTCTCGTCATAGAACGACACGGTGTAGTCCTTGCCCTGCACGGCGGTGTGGCCGTAGCCATCCACCACATGCACATCCACCTGAATGGGGCAAACATTATAAGTAATAGCGCCGTTTTTATCCAAATTGCGCAGCTCGATCTGGTTCTTCTCCTTGGTCACATCAATGCGGTTGATGTAAAAGGGGCAGGCAAGCTGCACGGTGCCGTCGGTGGCGATAATGGTATGACGGCCCGGGTCGTAGCGATCGTCGCCGGTCTCATACACGGTGGTGTACTCCCGACCGAACACATACCCGGGGATCAGCAGGAAGAAGTTGCCCCGCTCGCCGCCGTAATCCAGCCCTGCGCCGTCCGGCAAAGGGGTCACCCGGGCCTGGCCGTTCTCGTCCGTCAGCACCGCGCCATTCTCGTCCGTCCGGGCCTTAAAGTAGGTGCAGGTGCCGTCCGGCTCTCGGTGGATGAGAATGTAAT
>CAVIFY010000086.1:0-2449 GCA_963642245.1 Bifidobacteriaceae bacterium
GTACGGAGATCAGCGAGGACGACTGGCAACTGCTGGTGCAGCAGATCAACGAGCGCAAGGCGCTGAACAAAGCGGTGGAGCTGCTGTCCCACCGGGACCATTCCGCCAAAGAGCTGCGGGATAAGCTGCTGCGCACCGCAGACCCGGCCGCTGTGGACAAAGCGGTGGCTCAAATGCTGGACGCCGGTTACCTGGACGACGAGAAGTACGCCCGGCGACTGGTGCGCCACCTGATCGAAGATAAAAAGTTCTCGGTCTACCATGCCCGGCAGGAGTGCCAAAAGCGGGGGATCGACCGAGCGTATATCGACCGGGCGCTTGCAGACCAGGCGCCGGACAATGTGCAAAATGCCAAGGACTTGATCCTGAGCAAATACAGCAGAAAATTACAGCAGGAAGACGGGCGGCAAAAGGTGATGGCTGCGCTGGCACGGCGCGGGTTCGGCTATCACGATATTCAGGCTGCCTTGGAACAACTGGAAGATGAAGAATACATATAAAGTCGGCATGATCTCTTTGGGCTGCCCAAAGAACCAGGTCGACGGCGAATTGTTATTAGAAAAATTAAGCGAGAATGGGTTTCAGATCGTGCAGAGCATTGAGGACAGCGACCTGATGATCATTAACACCTGCGGCTTTATTGAGGACGCCAAGCGAGAGGCTATTGAGACTATCTTGGAGGTGGCCCAGTACAAGACCGCCGGCGTGATCTCTGCTATTGTGGTCACCGGCTGCCTGGCCGAGCGCTACCAGGACCAGGTGATGGAGGAGATCCCGGAGGTGGACGCCGTTATCGGTATCGGCGCCAATGCGGATATTGTCAAGGTGTGCCAAAAGGCGCTGTGCGGCGTGCAGACCAACTTTTTCCCTTGCAAAGAGTTGCTGCCCCTGGAGGGGGAGAGAATGCTCTCTACCCCTGCCCACTGGGCGTATTTGAAGATCAGCGACGGCTGCTCCAACCGCTGCTCCTACTGCGCCATTCCCGGTATTCGCGGGCCGTTCCGCTCTCGTCCTATGGAGAGCGTGGTGGCAGAGGCGGAGAGCCTGGCCGGGCGCGGGATCAAGGAACTGATCTTAATTGCCCAGGACACCACCCTGTACGGCAAGGACCTGTACGGCAAGTATTGCCTGGCAGAGCTGCTGCGCCGTCTGGTAAAGATCGACGGGATCCGCTGGATCCGGCTGTACTATTGCTACCCGGATCGGATCACCGATGAATTGATCGATGTGATCGCCGGTGAGGATAAAATTTGCCCTTATATCGACATTCCCTTGCAGCACTGCAACGGCGATGTGCTGCGGGCGATGAACCGCTACGGCAACTATGACTCCCTGCGGGATCTGATTTATAAAATGCGCCGCCGTATTCCCGGCTTGGCCTTGCGCACCACCTTTATGGTGGGTTTCCCCGGCGAGACCCAGGCGCAGTTTGAAGAACTGTGCCGGTTTGTAAAGGAAATGGAATTTGACAAAATGGGCTGCTTTGCGTACAGCCCGGAGGAGGACACCCCTGCCGCCGAATTTCCGGACCAGGTGCCGGAGGCGGAAAAGACCGCCCGGGCGGACGCACTGATGGATGTGCAGTTTGATGTGACCGCTGCGGTCAATCAGCGCCGGGTGGGGGAGACCTACACCGCCGTGATCGACGGCCCGGACAGTAAGGAGAACACTTACGCCGGGCGCTGCTATTTTGACTCGCCGGAGATCGACAGCAACATTTGGATCCACTCCGCCGTACCGCTGGAGACCGGCAGCTTTGTGCAGGTGCGTGTGACCGGCACGGAAGAATATGATCTGTTAGGAGAGTATGTAGATGAACCTGCCCAATAAAATCACTGTATTTCGCTTTGCCTGCATTCCCTTTTTGCTGGCGGCGTCTTTGATCCAATTTCCATACCACTGGAGCGTGGCGCTGGTGATCTACTTTATCGCCTGTATGAGCGACAAGGCGGACGGTATCATCGCCCGCAAGCAGGGTCTGGTCACGGACTTTGGCAAGCTGATGGACCCGCTGTCCGACAAATCGCTGGTGCTGGCCGCCTATCTTGTATTCGTCAATATGGGCTGGCACACGGAGCTGGTCATTATGCTGATGATGGCCCGGGAGTTCCTGGTGGCCGGTATTCGTATGGCTGCCGCTGCGGAGGGCGAGGTGATCGCCGCTAATAAGTTCGGCAAGGCCAAGACCTTTTTGCAAATGTCCACCACCGGTATGACCTACCTGCTGCTGGCCATCGGCGAGGGCGCGGCGGATATTACCACCTCTACCCCCTGGCTGAATGTGTACTGCACTGTTGCCTTTTGGGCAGTGGCTGTGGTGACGGTGCTGTCCGGCATTATCTATGCCAAAGACGGCTGGCACCTGATCCGCACAAAATAAGTGTTGCAAAATCGCGTTTTTTTGCTATAATGATAATAACCTAAATGTAAATGCGCAGAACGGGAGAAG
>CAVIFY010000087.1:0-2446 GCA_963642245.1 Bifidobacteriaceae bacterium
GCTACGGCTCGCTTCTCCCACAAGCTTAGCTTGTGGTTTACTTTAAGAATAGAAAACACCCTCGACCGTTTGGTCGAGGGTGTTGTTTTGTGTTTGTGCAATCCCTCCGTCAACGCCTAACGGCGTTGCCACCTCCCTTTGCAAGGGAGGCAAAGATGTGTAACCAATAAGGCTCCCTTGTAAAGGGAGCTGGCGCGCTTGCGCGACTGAGGGATTATTCGGGCGGCAGATTGCCGCCTCTTACTTTATATTTTACCCATTCACCACATTCTGCGGCGTGCCGTTCAGGTAAGCGGCAATGTTCTCTTGCAAAATGCCCAGCAGGCGGGCGCGGGTCTCATACGCCGCCCAGGCAATGTGGGGGGTGATCAGGCAATTCTTGGCGGTCAGCAGGGGATTGTCTGTGGCAGGTGGCTCGGTAGAGAGAACATCCAGCCCGGCGCCAGCCAGTTTGCCGCTGTTCAGGGCGTTTGCCAGCGCCTGCTCATCCACCACCGGTCCCCGGCTGGTGTTGATAAAGATGGCGCCGTCTTTCATCTTGTCAAAGGCCGCTGCGTTCATCATACCCTGTGTGTCCGGTGTCAGGGGACAGTGGCAGGTGATGATGTCGCTCTGTGCCAGCACCGTATCACGGTCGGCAAATCGAGTGCTGTGCAGGCCGTCAAGGGGCTTTTCGTGAGGAGTGCTCACCAGCACCTGCATACCGAATGTTTCTGCAATCTGCGCCACTCTGTGGCCGATGGCACCAAAGCCGAAGATACCCAGTGTTTTGCCGTCCAGTTCCATCAGCGGTGTTTTCCAAAAGCAGAAGTCCGGGCAGCGGCACCATTCGCCCGCTTGCACCGCCTGTGCGTGGGTGCTCACTTGATTTGTAAACGACAGAATAAAGGCAAACACCAGCTGCGCCACCGCATTGGTGGAGTAGGCGGGAATGTTACACACGGTAATGCCCAGTTCCTTGGCCGCTGCGCAGTCCACCACATTATAGCCGGTGGATTGCAGCCCAATGTATTCCAGCTCCGGGCGCAGAGTCTCCAGCGCTGCACGGTCCAGTACCGTCTTGTTGATGATCAGCAAATTGGCGCCCTTGGCGCGGGGCAGCACTTCCTCCGCTGTGGTACGGTCGTAGACCGTATAGTCGCCGTATTTGCCCAGCCAGTCCCAGCTTTGGTCCCCCGGGTTGGTGGTGTAGCCGTCTAAGTTGACAATTTTCATAAAATCACGCCTTTCTGTCCAAATTATAACCCAGTCAGGCGGAAAATGCAACCGGCACTTGCGCCCCGCAGCCCGGGCGGTTATAATAATAAGCAAGGGCGCGCCCGCATAGTATGTACGGGTGATTTTTGTGAAGCGTGTTTTTCCCGCTGCGCTGTGCGTGGCGTTTGTATTCGTGACCTGCCTGTCCCTGCAAGTGCTGCTGCGGCAGTCTGCGCCATCGGCGGTGCAGTACCCCAAGGCCCGCTATAACCTGGTGATCGACCCGGGCCACGGCGGCATTGATGTGGGCACCGTAGCGGCGGACGGTACGGTAGAGAAAGAGATCAACCTGGCTATCGCCCGTGACCTGTACGCCTTTGCGGTGATCAGCGGCATACCCGCCTCTATGACCCGCACCGGGGACTACCTGGTCTACAAGGCCGGGGACGACAAAAAGCGCTCGGACCTGTACAACCGCTTTGACTACATTAACAGCGTAGATAACGCGGTGCTGGTGTCTATTCACCAAAACCATTTTGCCGATACTTCCCAGTGGGGTATGCAGATCTGGTACACGGTCAACGATCCGCTGAGCAAGGAACTGGCGGCCAATATTTTGGCCTACGACAAACAGCACTTGCAGCCGGGCAACCGGCGGGAGAACAAGCCCTCGGACGACAGCTATTATCTGCTTTATAAAGCCAAAGTGCCCGCCGTCATGGTGGAGTGCGGCTTTATGAGCAATGTGAAAGAAAATAATCAGTTAAAGCAGGAAGATTATCGGCGGCGCGTGGCCTTTTGCATTTTGGCAGGGCTTAGCGACACCATGAAAACAGGGGAGTTACCGTAATGGCAAAACAGAGGAGTATGTATATTTGCAGCGAATGCGGCTATGAGAGCGGCAAGTGGTACGGCAAGTGCCCGGGCTGTGGCGAGTGGAACACCATGAATGAGGAGGCCCCGGCGGTCAAATCCACCGGCGCCAAGCGCAGCGGCGGCAGTTATGCTCCGCGGCCGCTAAAGCGCCTGTCAGAGATCACAGAAGATGTGGAGCGGCGGATCTCTACCGGCATTCATGAGTTTGACCGGGTGCTGGGCGGCGGTATTGTAGAGGGCAGTTTGGTGCTCTTAGGCGGTGACCCGGGTATCGGCAAGTCCACCATTTTGCTGCAAGCCTGCCAGCACTTGGGACGGCGCCACACCATTCTCTATGTGAGCGGTGAGGAGTCTGCCAATCAGATCAAGCTGC
>CAVIFY010000088.1:0-2190 GCA_963642245.1 Bifidobacteriaceae bacterium
GCCATGGACACGGTCTTGGTGTCCAGGTGCTGCTCGGCAGCAATGGCCTCGTCCTGAATTTCGCGGGCGCGCTTGGCTGTGCCCACCACCAGGCTGTAACGGCTGTTTACATTCTTGAGCATTTCTTTCAAATCGGGATTAAACATAGTATTCTACCTCCAGTAGCAGTTATTCTGCGTTGCGCTTTGCCAGCTCGTCGCAGATGATGTGATTGATTTCGTGCACAGCGGTGTCCAAATCGTCATTGAGCACCTGATATTTGTAGCAGTCCCGGGACTGAAGCTCTACCTTGGCGATCTCCAGTCGGTTGCGGATCACTTCGTCCGTATCGGACATACGCCCACGCAGGCGCTGCTCCAAAATCTCAAAATTCGGCGGGTACAGGAAGATGGACACACAGTCCGGGCAAATGCGCATCACATTCTTTGCCCCCTGCACCTCGATGATCAAAAAGCAAACCTTGCCCTGTGCAATGGCCTGCTCCACCCCGGCAATGGGGGTGCCGTAATAGTTGCCGGAATACTCGGCATACTCAAAGAAGCCGCCGTCCGCGATCATCTTTTCAAAATCCGCGCGGGTCTTGAAATAATAATTCACGCCGTCCACTTCGCCGGGTCTGGGCGCACGGGTGGTGGCAGAGACGGACTCTACCACATCGTCCCGCAGTGCCTCAATGGCCCGAAAAACCGTGTCCTTGCCGCAGCCGCTGGGTGCGGACAGGACAACTAATAAGCCTTTTTTGTTCTCACAATGCATCGCGCACCTCCGCAGAAAATTTCTCAGCAATTTTGTTCAGATCCAGGTAAGACAGGATCACATTGTCGCTGTCTGTAATAATGACGCTCATGGTCTTGCGGCCATGGGTGGCGTCAATGAGCGTTCCTTTTGCTTTGCCATCTTGCACAATGCGCTTGACCGGGGCAGACTCCGGGCTGACAACGGCGATCACCCGATCCGCATTCACAAGATTGTTAAAGCCGATATTCACCAGCTGCATTATTCGATGTTCTGGATCTGCTCTCTGATTTTTTCTACTTCAGCCTTAATGTCGATCACTTTGCCGGCGATGGCCACATCACTGGCCTTAGAGCCGATGGTGTTGGCCTCCCGGTTGATCTCTTGCACCAGGAAGTCCATCTTTCTGCCGATGGGCTCCTGGGCCTCCAGGAATTTGCCCAGCTGGGCAATATGGGAGCGCAGGCGCACCGTTTCTTCCGCCACGGCTACTTTGTCCGCAAAGATCGCCGTTTCCTGGAGCAAGCGGCCCTCGTCCAAGGTCACATCGCCCAGCAGCTCGTGCACCCGGGCAGCCAGCTTTTCATTATATTCACGCACGGTCTGAGGTGAGCGCTCTTCCACAAACGCCACACAGTCCAAAATGGTCTGGGCGCGCCCGGCCACATCGGCCTTCATTTTGGCGCCCTCCACCTCACGCATGGCAACGAACTTATCCAGCGCAGCGGCAGCCACCGTCTGCACATAGGACCAAATTTTGTCCTCGTCCTCCTCTGCTTTGCGCACCACCAACACATCGGGAAAGCGGGCAATGGCGGCAGCGCCCCAGTCCTGCTTGACCCCGTAGGTGTCTGCGATCTCCTGCAAAGCGGTGTTGTAAGCACCGGCCAGCGTGTGGTTGACTGCCACCTGGGCGGCCTCTGTATTCAGCGCCTCAATGCCCACAAAGCAGTCCACCTTGCCGCGAGATACGCGGCTGTTCACAAAGGACTTGAGCTTATCCTCAATAAAGCCGTACTGCCGCGGCACACGAGAGGAGAACTCAAAGTACCGGTGGTTTACAGACTTCAGCTCCACGGTGATGACATAGCCGTCAATCTCCTGCACCGCACGGCCGAACCCGGTCATGGATCGTATCATAGTATTACCCCCAAAGAACGGTATTTTGCGCCCATAGCGCCCTGCGTTCTTTTGTTGCAAATATTATAGTCGTTCCCGCAGGTCAGGTCAACACTTTGTTCATACTATGTTTACATTATTCATAATATATTAACATTTGTATTTGTAAATGCGTAGGGATCATAGAAACGGTGCGATGTGGGCATCGCACCCTACATAATTCGTAACGCAAAAAAGTTATAAAACAAAGCCTCCCTTGTAGAGGGTGACTCCCCGCAGTACGGGGAGATGTCGCGCAGCGACAGAGGGGACGGGCACCGGTTAGGTGGTGGCAAC
>CAVIFY010000089.1:0-23366 GCA_963642245.1 Bifidobacteriaceae bacterium
CCCCCAAAGCCGCTTGTGAGCCTGTGATGAAGGTGCTCAAGTCCGCTATGGCGAATGCAGAGAACAACAACAATATGGATGTTTCCCGTCTGTATGTGAGCGACTGCAATGTAGGCGCCGGCCCCACTCTGAAGAGAATTCAGGCCAGAGCCCAGGGCAGAGCTTACAGAATCAACAAGAGAACATCTCACATCACCATTACCGTTAAGGAAATGGAAGACTAAGCGAGGAGGAAGAGTTAAATGGGACAGAAATGTAATCCTACCGGTCTCAGAATCGGTGTCATTAAAAACTGGGACTCCCGCTGGTACGCAAAGAAGGGCGAGTTCGGCGATACTCTTGTAGAGGACTACAAGCTGCGTAAGTATCTGCTGGAGACCCTTTCCGGCGCAGGTGTTCCCAAGGTGGAGATCGAGCGTGACGCAAAGCGCGTGCGCATCAACATCCACTGCGCAAAGCCCGGTATGGTGATCGGCAAGCAGGGCGCTGAGATCGAAAAGCTCAGAGTGCTGTGCGCCAAGAAGCTGGGCAAAGAGCTGAACGAAGTGTACATCAACATCGTTGAGATCAAGCAGCCCGACCTGAATGCGACCCTGGTTGCACAGAATGTGGCCAGCCAGCTGGAGCGGCGTGTATCTTTCCGCCGTGCTGTAAAGGGCGCTATCCGCAACACCATGCGTTTGGGCGCTCGCGGTATCAAGATCCAGGTCAGCGGCCGTGTAGGCGGCGCCGAGATCGCGCGTACCGAGACTTACAAAGAGGGTACGATCCCGCTGCAGACCATCCGTGCAGACATTGATTACGGTCTGGTTGAGGCAAAGACCACTTACGGCCGCATCGGCGTAAAGGTTTGGATCTACCAGGGCGAGGTTCTTCACGAGTCTCGCAATAAGAGAAGAAATCGTCGGGAAGGAGGAAATCAATAATGCTGTTACCTAAGCGCGTAAAGCACCGCAAGCAGCACAGAGGTCGTATGACCGGTGTGGCTACCCGCGGCAATAAAGTTACCTACGGTGAGTACGGTCTGATGACCACTGAGCCTGCATGGATCACTGCGGCACAGATCGAGGCTGCCCGTATCGCTATGACCCGTTACACCAAGCGTGGCGGTCAGGTATGGATCAAGATTTTCCCCGACAAGCCCATTACCGCTCGTCCTGCCGATACCCGAATGGGTAAAGGTAAAGGTAACGTGGATTACTGGGTAGCCGTGGTAAAGCCCGGTCGCGTTATGTTTGAGCTGGGCGGCGTTGAGGAGTCTGTGGCTCGCGAGGCTATGCGTCTTGCTGCCAACAAGCTCCCCGTAAAATGCAAGTTCGTTAAGAAAGAGGGAGGCGAGCAGGAATGAAAGCAGCAGAAATCCGTGCTTTGAGCGCCGATCAGCGCGCAAAGAAGTTGGCAGAGCTCAAGGATGAACTCTTCAACCTGCATTTCCAGCAGGCCATCAATCAGCTCGACAACCCCATGAGAATTAAAGCGGTCAAGAAGGACATTGCACGCATCAAGACTGTGGAGCGCGCGATCGAACTCGAAAGCGCAAACTCTTAAGAAGGAGGTAACTGATCATGGAAAGAAACCTCAGAAAGACAAGAGTTGGTCTTGTTTCCAGCGATAAGATGGATAAGACAGTTGTGGTTAGCATTCAGGACAGAGTGGCTCACCCCCTGTATGGCAAGATCGTAAACCGTACCGTGAAGTACAAAGCACACGACGAGAAGAACGAATGCGGCGTAGGCGACAAGGTTATGATTATGGAGACCCGTCCCTACAGCAAAGACAAGAGATGGCGTGTGGTTGAGATCATTGAAAAGGCTAAATAATTCAAACGGATTACTTGGTTTTTCATACAGACTGCTTTTGCAGTCGGAACTAAAATAATAACTGCAAGATGAGCAAAGTGTTATTTTGCAGTACGAAGGAGGAAAATGCTGTGATACAACAGGAAAGTCGGCTGAAGGTCGCAGACAACACCGGTGCTAAAGAGATCCTTTGCATTCGCGTGCTGGGCGGCTCCGGCAGAAGATACGCCAACATCGGCGACGTGATCGTTGCTTCCGTCAAGAAAGCAGCACCCGGCGGCGTGGTGAAAAAGGGCGAAGTTGTTAAAGCAGTCATCGTTCGTACAACCAAAGGTGTACGTCGTGACGACGGCCAGTACATTCGTTTTGATGAAAATGCTGCCGTAATTATCAAAGAGGATAAAACGCCTCGTGGCACCCGTATTTTTGGACCCGTAGCAAGAGAGCTTCGTGATAAGGATTACATGAAGATTTTGTCCCTTGCTCCGGAAGTGCTTTAATGGAGGTGCGAGAGAATGAGTAAGATGTTTGTAAAATCCGGCGATACCGTACAGGTGCTGTCCGGTAAATCCAAGGGCGTGCGCGGCGAAGTTGTTGCCGTTAGCCCTGCTGAGGGTAAAGTCATCGTCAAGAAGGTCAATGTGGTGACCAAGCATGTAAAGCCCCGCAAGATGGGCGAGGCCGGCGGCCTGATTGATGTTGAGTCCGCGCTGTACGCTTCCAAGGTACAGCTGGTGTGCCCCAAATGTAACGAGGCGACCCGCGTCGGCCACAAAAAGGGCGGCGCACGCATTTGCAAAAAATGCGGCAACGAATTTTAAGTAAGGGAGGAACATAACAATGGCTGCAAGGTTAAAAGAAACCTATAAGAGCGAAGTTGCTCCGGCATTGATGAAGAAATTCGGCTACAAATCTGTTATGCAAATCCCGAAGCTTGACAAGATTGTTATCAATGTTGGTTGCGGCGAAGCCCGCGAAAACTCTAAGGTTGTAGATGCGATCATCTCCGACCTGTCCCAGATCACCGGTCAGCGCCCCGTGGTGTGCCGCGCAAAGAAGTCTGTTGCAAACTTCAAGCTGCGTGAAGGTATGCCCATCGGCGTGAAGGTCACTCTGCGTGGTGAGAGAATGTATGAATTCCTGGACAGATTTTTCAATCTGGCTCTCCCCAGAGTGCGTGACTTCAGAGGGATCAATGCAAACTCCTTTGACGGCCGTGGTAACTACGCCATGGGTATCAAAGAGCAGTTGATTTTCCCCGAGATCGAATATGACAAGATCGACAAGGTGCGCGGTATGGATATCATCATGGTAACCACCGCAAACACAGACGAAGAAGCACGGGAGCTGCTCAAGCTGATGGGCGCACCGTTTGCAGAGTAAGGAGGGATTATCGTGGCAAAAACATCTATGAAAGTCAAGGCAGTTCGTCCTGCCAAGTATTCCACCAGACAGCACAACAGATGTAAGATCTGCGGTAGACCCCACGCATACCTGCGTAAGTATGGTGTGTGCCGTATCTGCTTCAGAGAGCTGGCTCACAAGGGCGAGATCCCCGGTGTGCGCAAGGCATCTTGGTAATCTGAGAATTGAAGATCGAATAAGGAGGAAATATCAATGCATATTACAGACCCTATCGCTGATATGCTGACCAGAATTCGCAACGCGAATTCCGCTAAGCACGATACTGTAGATATTCCCGCATCTAACATGAAGAAGTCAATTGCTCAGATTCTGGTAGATGAAGGTTATATCAAAGGCTACAAAGTAATTGAAGACGGCAAGCAGGGCGTTATCCGCGTGACCCTGAAGTATGGCGAGGGCAAGAGCCGCGTCATCACCGGTCTGCGCCGCGTGTCTAAGCCCGGTCTTCGTAAGTATTCAAGCGTTGAGGATATGCCCAAGGTAATGAAGGGCCTGGGCGTAGCCATCGTTTCTACATCTAAAGGCGTTATGACAGACAAAGAAGCTCGCAAAGAGAATGTGGGCGGCGAAGTTCTGGCATTCATTTGGTAAGGAGGTGCAGTCGTATGTCACGAATTGGCTTAAAGCCTATTGAAATTCCTGCCGGCGTTGACGTAAAGGTTGACGGAACGACTGTTACCGTAAAGGGCCCCAAAGGGGAACTTACCCGGGATGTTCATCCGAACATGGCAGTCGCTGTAGAAGGCAACGAAGTTATTGTAAAAAGACCCAACGATGAGAAGGAGAACAAGTCTCTTCACGGCTTGACCCGCACCCTCATTCACAACATGGTTCTGGGCGTGACCGAGGGCTTCAAGAAAAATCTGGAAGTCAACGGTGTTGGTTACAGAGTACAGGTACAGAACAACAAGCTCACGATGAACCTTGGCTTTTCTCACCAGGTGATCATGGATGCACCGGAAGGCATTACCATTGAGTGCCCCAGTGCCAACGCCATCGTCATCAGCGGCGCAGACAAGCAGGCCGTTGGCCAGTTTGCCGCTCAGGTCCGCGAGAAGAGACCCCCGGAACCCTACAAGGGCAAGGGTATCAAGTATGACTATGAGCATATCCGCCGCAAGGAAGGCAAAGCAGGTAAGAAATAAGGGAAGGAGTGAATTACAATGGTTTCAAGACAAGACGCCAATAAGGCAAGACAAAAGCGCCACATTCGTGTTCGTGGCAAAATCAGCGGCACTGCTGCTCGTCCCAGACTCAACGTATATCGCTCCCTCAGCAATATTTACGTTCAGCTCATTGATGATGTGGCCGGTGTAACGCTGGCAAGCGCATCCACCACTGAGAAGGACTTTGCACAGTACGGCGGAAATGTAGAAGCAGCTAAGGCTGTTGGTAAGACATTAGCAGAAAGAGCCACCGCAAAGGGCATCACCGAGTGCGTATTTGACCGTGGCGGTTACGTGTATCACGGTCGTGTGGCTGCGGTTGCAGACGGCGCTCGTGAGGGCGGACTGAAGTTCTAACGAAGGAGGTAAATACTTTTGGCTACAAAGATTGACGCATCTTCAATGGAACTTGAAGAAAGAGTGGTTACCATCAACCGTGTTTCCAAAACCGTAAAGGGCGGTCGAATTTTTAAGTTCTCCGCACTGGTGGTTGTTGGTGATAAGAATGGTCTGGTCGGTTTCGGTATCGGTAAGTCCGGCGAGGTTCCGGACGCTATCCGTAAGGGGATCGAGGACGCAAAGAAAAATCTGATCAAAGTATCTCTGCGGGGCACCACCATTCCCCACGAGATCACCGGTAAGTTCGGTGCTGGCGAAGTGCTGCTTATGCCCGCTCCCAAAGGTACCGGCGTGATCGCCGGCGGCCCGGTTCGTGCGGTTGTTGAGACCGTTGGTATCGGCGACATTCGTACCAAGGCCGTTCGCTCAAACAACCCGTACAATGTGGTTCGCGCCACCATTGACGGTTTGAGCAGACTGCGCACGGCAGAGGAAGTTGCTGCTGTTCGCGGTAAGTCAGTGAAAGAGATCGTAGGATAAGGAGGGGCGCATTATGGCAGATATTAAAATCAAACTTACAAAAAGCCTGATCGGCAGTAAGCAGGACCAGATCGCCACCGCCCACTCTCTTGGCCTGCGGAAGATCGGCAACGAAACCGTTCAGCCGAACAACGACGCAACTCAGGGCAAGATCAAGAAGATCGCACACCTGATCACCGTTGTTGAAGAATAAGGGGAGGTAGCAAGATGAAATTACATGAACTTTCTCCTGCTGAAGGCTCCAAAAAGAGTGTTAAGCGTATCGGTCGCGGTACTGCTTCCGGCCAGGGTAAAACCGCCGGTAAAGGCCAGAAGGGTCAGAAGGCCCGTTCCGGTTACAGCAGAAGGCCCGGCTTTGAGGGTGGCCAGATGCCCCTTCAGCGCCGCGTGCCCAAAAGAGGTTTCAACAACATTTTTGCAACGGAGTACGCCATTGTCAATGTGTCTGATCTGAACGACAGATTTGAGGACGGCGCAACCGTTAATGCTGAGAGCCTGGTGGCCTCCGGTTTTTTGAAGAAGACCCTGGACGGCGTAAAGGTTCTGGGCAAGGGCGAGATCACCAAGGCTCTGACCGTTCAGGTCACCGCCATCAGTGAGAGCGCCAAATCTAAGATTGAGGCAGCAGGTGGCAAGGTGGAGGTGCTGTAAATGATCAAGACCTTCGTAAACGCTTGGAAAGTTGCGGACATCCGCAAAAAGCTTTTGTTTACAGCATTTGTTATCCTTGTTTTCCGAATTGGCTCTGTCATTCCTGTTCCTTTCCTGAACATTGTCGATGAGATCAATGTGGGTAAGGGCAACACCATTTTAACCTACCTGAGCTTGATGACCGGTAGTGCATTCACATACGGAACGATTTTCGCTATGTCCATCACACCGTACATCAATGCCTCCATTATTATGCAGCTTCTTGCTGTGGCCATTCCTGCACTGGAGCGGTTGCAGAAAGAGGGCGAAGAAGGCAGAAAGAAGATCGCCACCATCACTCGTTTCGTTACGATTCTGTTGGGTCTGTTGCAGTCCCTGGCATACTTCTTCTTCCTGCGTGCCAATGGCTACCTGATGAAGGACGCCAGCGGCGCAGCATTCACCGGCTTTGACGCCGTGTTCCAGGCTGTGGTCATCATTGCGGTGCTCACCGCCGGCACAGCCGTGATCATGTGGCTGGGCGAGCAGATCACCATTTCCGGTATCGGTAACGGTATTTCCATTATCCTTTTTGCCGGCATCGTGTCTCGTTTCCCCACCCTGATCAAGCAGCTGTTCCAGTACCTGGACACCGGCCGTACCGTGTACAAAGTTCTGGTTCCCGTGGTGTGCGTGATCTTCCTGCTGATGATCGCATACATCGTGTTTATGGATAACTCAGAGCGTCGCCTGCCCATTCAGTACGCCAAGCGTGTTGTGGGCCGCAAAATGTACGGCGGTCAGTCCACCCACATGCCCATTAAGATCAATATGAGCGGCGTGCTGCCCATCATCTTTGCATCTTCTATTTTGTCCCTGCCCGGTACGGTGCAGATGTTCATCTCTGCCGACAAGTACAAGGGCACCGGCTGGGAGAAGTTCTTTAACGCCTTCCAGAGTGACTCTTGGTGGTATGCGGGTATGTACTTCCTGCTGATCATCTTCTTTGCCTATTTCTACAGCACCATTCAGTACAACCCCATTGAAATGGCAAATAATCTTCGTAAGAACAACGGCGCCATCCCCGGCATTCGTCCCGGCAAGCCCACTTCCGATTACATCATGCGGGTCCTGTCCCGTCTGACCCTGATCGGTTCCTTGATGCTTTGCGTAGTTGCTTTGTTCCCCATCGTGTACTCCTTGATCTGTAAGGCGGCGATCCCGCCCCTGGAGACCGGCGGCGACGACGGCGGCATGAGCATCACCCTGGGCGGTACATCCATCATCATTATGTGCGGTGTAGCTCTGGAGACTGTGCGTCAGCTGGAAAGCCAGTTGATGATGCGCCACTATAAAGGCTTCCTTGACTGATTATAAGGAGAACGCAAGATGAATTTGATCCTTCTTGGCGCGCCCGGTGCCGGTAAAGGCACCCAGGCGGAAAAGATTGTTGAAAAGTATGGCATTCCTGCCATCTCCACCGGTAACATCATCCGTGCCGCTCTGAAAGAGGGCACCGAGATGGGCCTGAAGGCCAAGTCCTATATGGACGCCGGCCAGCTGGTTCCGGACGATGTGGTTATCGGGATCATCAAGGACAGACTGGAACAAAAAGATTGCGAAAACGGATTTATTCTGGACGGATTTCCTCGTACCATTCCTCAAGCCCAAGCGCTTGAGGACATGGGCGTGGCTATTGATAAGGTCATTGATATAGAAGTCCCTGACGAGAAGATCACCGCCAGAATGTCCGGCCGCCGTGTATGTTCCAAGTGTGCAAATTCCTACCATATGCTTTATAAAAAGCCTAAGGTAGACGGTGTTTGTGACGCTTGCGGCGGTGCACTGATTCAACGCAAGGACGACGCGCCGGAGACGGTGCAGGCCCGCCTTGTGGAATACCACAAGATGACCGAGCCGCTGAAGGACTTTTACGACAAGCTGGGTAAGCTGGCAGTCGTAGAGGGCCAGGAAGAGGTGGCAGACACCACGGCACTCGTTTTTGCAGCACTGGAGGATTAACATGGTCGTGCTTAAAAGCAGCAGAGAGCTGGAGCTGATGAAAGAGGCTTGCCAGATCTCCGCTGAAGCATTGATGGTAGCAGGTGAGGCTGTAAAGCCGGGCATCTCTACAAAGGAAATTGACAAGATCGCTTATGATCTGATCATCAAACGGGGCGCCAAGCCCAATTTCCTGAACTATGGAGGCTTTCCCGCTACCGCATGTATATCCATAAATGATGAAGTGATCCACGGCATACCGAAAAAGGACCGCATCCTCCAAGAGGGTGACATTGTCAGCATCGACCTGGGTGCGGCCAAAAACGGTTATAACGGCGATAATGCTGCCACATTTGCAGTCGGGTCTTGCTCGCCCGAGGCAAAGCGGCTGATGGATACCACCCGCGAGAGCCTGTACAAAGGCATTGAGCAGGCGATACCCGGCAACAGGATCGGCGATATCGGCCACGCAGTACAAACCTACTGCGAGGAGCGCGGATACGGTGTTGTTCGTGACTTTGTGGGTCACGGCGTAGGCACCAAACTTCATGAAGACCCCAGCGTACCAAACTTCGGTCACGCAGGACGCGGTATCAGACTATTACCCGGAATGACATTGGCAATTGAACCAATGATAAATCTGGGGACCTATAAGGTAAAACAGCTTTCAGACGGTTGGACGGTCAAGACGGCAGACGGCAAGCTGGCTGCGCACTTTGAGCACACCATTGCCATTACCTCTAACGGTCCGGTCATTTTGACCAAGGTCTGAGGCGTTAATCAATTGCAGGCGATTACGCCGTAATGTGATTCCAGATAAGAGCGAACATCAATTCAAGATCCTATCCATAAGAGAGGTAAACGATGTCAAAGTCAGATATGATTGAAGTGGAAGGTACTGTGGTTGAGGCGCTGCCCAACACGACCTTTAAGGTAGCACTCCAAAATGACCACATCATTTTAGCCCATATCAGCGGCAAGCTGCGGATGAACAACATTCGTATCCTTCCCGGTGATAAGGTAACGATTGAGATGTCACCCTATGACCTGAACAAGGGTCGTATTATTTGGCGCTCAAAGTAAATAAAGGAGGATATTCAAATGAAAGTCAGACCTTCTGTAAAGAAAATTTGCGACAAATGCAAAGTGATTAAGCGCAATGGTAAAGTCATGGTTATCTGTGAAAATCCAAAGCACAAACAGCGTCAGGGCTAATCCTGAGCAATAATTCGGAGGTAAAACAATATGGCACGTATTTCTGGTGTTGACTTGCCCAACGATAAGAGAGTTGAGATCGGCCTTACTTACATCTATGGTATCGGCCGTACCACTGCTACTCAGATCGTAGAGGCAACCGGAATTGATCCCGATACTCGGTGCAGAGATCTTACCGAGGATCAGGTTTCCAAAATTCGTGATTACATTGAGAAGAACCTGAATGTTGAAGGTGATCTGCGCAGAGACAGAGCATTTGACATTAAGAGACTCATTGAAATTAACTGCTATCGCGGTATGCGCCATCGTCAGGGCCTGCCTGTAAGAGGACAGACCTCCAAGAACAACGCCCGTACCCGCAAAGGTCCCAAGAAGACCATAGCAAACAAGAAGAAATAAGCGTAGGAGGATATTCGTAGTATGGCTACAAAAAAGACCACTGGCTCTCGCAAACGCCGCGAGAAGAAGAATATTGAACGTGGTGCTGCCCATATTCAGTCAACCTTCAACAACACCATCGTAACCATCACGGACACGCAGGGCAATGCCGTTTCTTGGGCGTCTGCCGGCGAAATGGGTTTCCGTGGTTCCAAGAAGTCTACTCCCTTTGCTGCACAGACTGCTGCCGAGGTTGCTGCTAAGGCTGCTATGGAGCATGGTATGAAGACGGTGGAAGTTTTCGTCAAAGGCCCCGGCTCCGGCCGTGAAGCTGCCATCCGCGCACTTCAGACCGCCGGTCTGGATGTAACCCTGATCAAGGATGTTACCCCCATTCCGCACAACGGCTGCCGTCCGCCTAAGAGACGTCGTGTATAATCTAACGGAGGTGTAGAAGATATGGCAAAGAATTCAGAGCCCATCGCAAAGCGCTGCAAAGCACTCGGCATTTCTCCGGCTGTTATGGGCTATACAAATAAGGATACATTCAGAAATTCTTATACCAAGAATCGCCGCAAGAAGAGCGAGTATGCTATGCAGCTGCAGGAAAAGCAGAAAGTTAAGTTCATCTACGGCATTCTGGAGAAGCAGTTCCATTCTTACTATGAGAAGGCAGCTAAGGCTCCCGGCCAGACCGGCGCTGTGCTGCTGACCATGGTGGAGACCCGTCTGGACAATGTGGCTTTCCGCACCGGTTTCTGCAAGACCCGTCGTGAGGCCCGCCAGGCCGTTTCTCACGGTCACTTCACCGTGAACGGCAAAAAGGTCAACATTCCCTCCTACCTTGTGAAGGCCGGCGATGTGATCGCTGTGGTGGATAAGAGCAAGGAGAACGGCAGATTTAAGCTCGTAAAGGAAGAGGGCGTTTATGGCAACGCTCCCAAGTGGCTGGAGGTTGACGCAGAGAAGCTGACCGCTAAGGTCGTGGCTCTGCCCACCCGTGAAGACATTGATTATCCTGTTGAAGAGCACTTGATCGTTGAGTTCTATTCTAGATAATAGTTGATCATTCTGTTATTTAGCTGTAAAAATCAAAATAGGAGGCTTTTAAATGATTGAAATTGATAAGCCGAAAATCGAGATTGTAGATTTATCTACTCAGGGAAGCAGAAGCGTAGGTAAGTTTGTGGTGGAACCTCTGGAAAGAGGTTTCGGCGCAACCCTGGGCAACGGTATGCGGAGAGTGCTGCTCTCCTCCCTGCCCGGCTATGCCATCACTTCCGTGAAGATTGATGGTGTGCTGCACGAGTTTTCTACCATTCCGCATGTGAAGGAAGATGTGACGGAGATCGTTCTGAACCTGAAGAATGTGATCCTGAAGATCCACGATGAGCAGCCGAAAATGCTGCACATTGAGGCCAGCGGCGAGGGTGAGATCACTGCGGGCGATATTATCCATGACGCAGATGTAGAGATCCTGAATCCCGAGCTGCACATTGCTTATCTGGACGCCGGCGCCAGCGTATCTATGGAGCTGACGGCAGACAGCGGCCGCGGCTATGTGCCTTGTGACCGCAACAAGCAGCTGATGGATCTGCCCATCGGCACCATCGCAATCGACTCTATCTACACCCCGGTGCTCAAGGTGAATTACACCGTAGAGAACACCCGTGTAGGTCAGCAGACAGACCTTGATAAACTGATTCTTGATGTTGAGACGGACGGCACCATTCCGGCTGACGAGGCCGCTTCCCTGGCTGCTAAGATTCTCAACGACCACCTGATGCTGTTTGTGGATCTCTCTGAGGAGATCGGCAACCAGGATATTATGGTGGAGAAGGACGACGACGGCAAGGAGAAGGTTCTGGAGATGACCATTGAGGAACTGGATCTGTCCGTGCGCTCTTTCAACTGTCTCAAGCGAGCAGGCATTAACACAGTAGAGGATTTGATCAGCAAATCCGAAGAAGATATGATGAAGGTTAGAAACCTGGGCCGCAAGTCCCTGGACGAGGTGGTTGCCAAGCTGCAATCCCTGGGCTTCAGCCTGAGTCACGATGAGGATTAAAGGAGGGAATTTCAATGCCAGGTTCCAGAAAATTGGGCAGACCTACTGACCACAGAAAAGCAATGCTCAGAGGTATGGTTACTTTTCTTTTAGAAAACGGCAAGATTGAAACTACCGTTACCAGAGCGAAAGAGGTTCGCGCTATGGCCGAGAAGATGATCACCCTCGGCAAGAAGAACACTTTGGCTTCCAAAAGACAGGTGCTTTCCTATGTTACCAAGGAAGATGTTGTAAAGAAGTTGTTTGATGAGATCGCTCCCAAGTACGAGGACAGAAACGGCGGTTACACCCGCATTGTTAAGACTGGCCCCCGTCGCGGCGACGCAGCTGAGATGTGCATCATCGAGCTTGTATAAGCGCAGGTCATTATGACGGTTATAGGCGTATGTACCCCGGTACATACGCCTTTTTTCATAGCCGCTACTTTTTTGCAAAAATTGCCAAACGGTGCAGACAGTTTGTCACCGGCAGCCGTCTTATAGAGTGTACACACAAATACAGGCGCTTGATCAGCAGAAAGGAAATGTACTATGTTCGGTAAAAAGAAAATTGAGGCCGTGGCCGTATTAGACCTGCGCAACTACACACCCCAGGCGCTGCGCAAGATCAGCTCTATTCAGGCGGTGAGCACCATCTTGCTGCCGGAGGACCCCTCGCCGGAATTCGCAGAGGCGTATGCGGATATAAGCAAGGAGGCCGTTGCCCAGGAGGTGTTTGCACCGATGGACAAAGTGGCCCAGTATAATGGGCTGAATGTGCTGGGGGCTGCACTGCCGGAGGGCGCCATTTGCCTTTGCAACGGTATGACCATCTTTCGGCGGGCAGCCGGAGAGAAGCACGCCCGGGTTTTTCTAAACGGTATGGGCGTTGCGGAGCAGGGCACCGGTCTGGTGATCGAGAACCTGAACGGTATGTTCCGGGAATTGGATCGGGATCTTGACCATTTGCACCAGTTCTCCGCAGAGCTGCGTGCCGGTGCGGATCTGCTGTCCCGCTTGGAGGACGGCGCGGTGATCGTGGTGGGCAGCAGCCTGTTTTTTGAGCCGGATGTGACCCCGGAGATGATCACGGATAAGCACTTGCTGTTTATTGTCGGCGCGGTTGCCGTATGCCCCAAGCCGCTGCTGGGCACGGTGCAGGCCAACAGCATGGTAGGCAATCAGGTCATGGACGAAGAAGCGTATGAAGCATTCCGAAAAAAGTACAAAGTATGAGCACTTTAGCGCTGTCTATGCTGGATCTTATGCTGCGGTGCTGCGCTGGATCGGCGCTCGCGTGCCTGCTGATCTGGCCGAGGAGCTGACCCAGCAGACTTTTATGCAGTATTGGCAGTGGCTGCTGGGGGCGCCGGCTTTTCCCAAGTCGGATAAGAGCCTGCTGCTGTCCATTGCCCGCAGCGTGTGCGCCGATCACTACCGGGCCATTGCTGCCCGGGCGGTGTGCGTAGCAATGCCGGAGGACTTTGACCTGCCGGATCGGGCGGACCCCATCACTATGGTGGAGTGGGCCCAGGTGCTGGGTATGCTGGGGCGAGAGGATCAGATTTTGCTGGCCATGCGGCGCCAGGGCTACGGCAGCAAGGAAATCGGCCTGGCGCTGGGTATCTCCGGCTCTGCGGTGCGTACCCGGCTGCAAAAGGTGCGCAAGCTGCTGCGCAAGGTGCTGGCGGACTGACGGTTGCACCGGCGGCGGGCTTATGGTATAATGACAACAGAATAAGCGAGGTGGTATCCTGATGAAAAAGTGCGGTATGATTTTTTGTATTCTGCTGGCAGCTGTGTTTGTTGGGGTGCCATCTTTTTTTGCCTTTGCCGGGGAGCAGGGGACTTTAGGCGACAGTCAGGTGGCTTATACTTTTGAGGAGAGCACCGGCACCTTGACCCTCACCGGCACCGGCGCTACGCCGGATTACACCCCGGAGAGCCTGCCGCCCTTTGCCGCCTACCGTACCCAAATCCGCACGGTGCAAGTGGAGGAGGGCATTACCCGGCTGGGGGATCATCTCTTCCGTCAGCTGACAGCTGTTACCGATGTGCAGCTGCCGGAGAGCCTGACCGCCATTGGCAGCAACACCTTTTTCCACGCTGCAGCCTTGCAGACGATACATATTCCCGCCGGGGTCACGGGTATTGGCAGCTATGCCTTTGCCGCCTGCTCCGGGCTGACGGATATTCAGTTTGACAATATGGCAGGCAGTCTGCAACTGGGCGCCTGTGCCTTTATTGACTGCAAGGCGCTGACCGCTGCTCAGTTCCCGGTAGGCACCAGCTTTGGTCAGTACGCGGTGGGGTATCAGGACGAGGACGGTCGCCCCATGACCGCCTTTACCCTGCGGGGGCTGACCGGCACCACCGCCCAGTATTATGCAAACGCAGCGGCGCAGATCACCTTTGACCCGGCGCTGGAGCTGACCCAAGGCGCCACTTTTGGCAATACATTCCAATCTTACAGCGGCACGGACTGGTATCGCTACACCCCCACCGCCACCGGCACTTATCATTTTTACTCTATGGGCAGTGTGGACACGGTGGTGCGCCTGTGCGACAGCAGCAAGGCAGACCTGGGGCAGGGCAGCGACGACCGCTCCCTTTATGATCTGAACTTTGACCTGACCTGCACCTTGCAGGCGGGGGAGACTTATTATTTCCAGGTGACCAATAACCACAGCCTGGGAGCGTACACGGCGTATCTGTACCCGGGCAAAGTGACCGGATTTTCTGCCGCATTCCCGGCGGATCAGGTGCTGGTCACCGGTGTGGACAGCACGGCGCGCACGGACAGCGATGGACAGGACTATGCGTATTTTGACCTGAACGCCTTTGCCGATCGGTTGCAGATCACCATCACTTATGATACCGGCGACCGGGTGACCCTACCGCTGACGGACAAAAATTATAATGGCTACACCTTTGCCTTGACGGACGATCAGGCCGCCAACCACTGGACAGAGGGCACATACACCGCCACCCTGACCTGGGGCGACCAAACGGCGGCGGTGCCTGTGCAGGTGCATACCCATAGTTATACCGCCCGGCGCACGGAGCCTACCTGCGTGGCGGACGGCCAAATTCTCTATACCTGCACTTGCGGCGACAGCTACGCCACCCCCATTGCCAAGCTGGGGCATACGGCTCCTGCCACCCACCGCGTGGACCCCACCTGCACCCTACCGGGCTATACTTATACTTATTGCACCCGGTGCAGTGCCCATTTGTCCGATACTGTCAGCACCCCGGCGCTGGGACATATTTATACGGCCACGGTGATCCCGCCCACTACAACGGCGGAGGGCTACACCCGCTACACCTGCCGGCGCTGCGGCAACAGCTATGATACGGACTTCCAACCGGCGCTCAGCTACACCATTACCGGGCGCGCGGTGGCGATGGAGGGACCGGACGACAGCCACCCCCACAATTATCTGCTGGTGGGCACTATGGTAGAGCTGGACGATCAGAGCGTGCAGACCGGCGAGGACGGCACTTTTTCCATTGCCGTGGCGCCCGGTACTTACACCCTGACTGTGGGCGCGGATTTTTACCTGTACCGCCGGGTGCAGGTAACGGTTACAACACAAAGCGTGGACCTGGGCGATGTGCCGGTGATGGTCTATGATATAACCGGCGACGGCTATGTAAACGCCCGGGATCTGGTGACTTATCAGCAGTATGCCGCGGCCATTGACCGGGGCGAGGGTGAGTACGAGCGGCTGCTGGATTTTGACGGCGACGGGCAGATCACCCCGGCGGATATGGACGGCGCAGCCGGGTTTATCGGTGCCGGTAAGCTGGACGAAAGCATTTACGATTAACAGAGAAAACCAACCTGTGACATCACGGGTTGGTTTTTGTACTTTTCTATTGAAAAAGCGCAGCATATAGCGTATAATAGCCGTAATAAAAACGGAAAAACACTTGCCATACCCGGTGCTGCGCCCGGCGGTGCAGCCCGCAAACGGAGGACAGTTTTATGAAAAAAGTTGCAGTCATTATGGGCTCGGACAGCGATCTGCCGGTGGTGGCACCGGCCATTAAGCAGCTGCGCGAGCTGAACATTGAGACCGAGGTGCATGTAATGAGCGCCCACCGTACCCCCAAGGAGGCCATGGCCTTTGCAGAGGGCGCCCGGGAGAACGGCTTTGGCGTGATCCTGGCGGCTGCCGGTATGGCGGCGCACCTGGGCGGCGTGCTGGCCGCGTGCACCACTCTGCCGGTGATCGGTATTCCGTGCAGCGCCAAGGTGCTGGACGGTATGGACGCCATGCTGGCTACGGTGATGATGCCCCCGGGTATCCCGGTGGCCACCGTTGGGATCAATGCCGCCAAGAACGCAGCTCTGCTGGCAGCGGAGATCCTGGCTGTGGGCAATGACGATTTGATGGACAAACTGGTGCAGATGCGGGCGGATATGGCCGCTGCCGTGCGCCAAAAAGATACAGACCTGCAAAAGAAACTGGAGGAGATCTGAGTATGGAAAAGAGTTTTAGTGCAAGCTATGCGGCAGCCGGTGTGGATGTGACCGCCGGTTACGAGTCTGTGGAGCGGATCAAGGCCCATGTGAAGCGCACCACCGTGCCCGGCGTGCTGGGCGGGATCGGCGGCTTTGGCGGTATGTTCCAGCTGCCGGTGAACGATTATAAAGAGCCGGTGCTGGTCAGCGGCACAGACGGCGTAGGCACCAAGCTGAAGATCGCCTTTTTAATGGATAAGCACGACACCGTGGGTATCGACTGCGTGGCTATGTGCGTCAACGATGTGGCCTGCTCCGGCGCCAAGCCCCTGTTCTTCCTGGACTATATCGCCTGCGGCAAGAACTTCCCGGAGAAGATCGAGCAGATCGTGGCCGGTGTGGCCGAGGGCTGCGTACAGGCCGGTTGCGCCCTGGTTGGCGGCGAGACCGCAGAAATGCCCGGCTTTTACCCGGAGGACGAGTACGACCTGGCCGGGTTTTCCGTTGGCGTTGGCGAAAAGAGCAAGCTGGTCAGCGGCGAGGAGTTGCAGGCCGGGGACGCGCTGATCGGCGTGGCCTCCTCCGGCGTACATTCCAACGGCTTCTCTTTGGTACGCAAAGTGTTTAATATTTCTTCCGACCGGCTGCATGTGCAGGTGCCGGAGCTGGGCAAGACCCTGGGCGAGGAGCTGCTGACCCCCACCCGCATTTATGTAAAGCCCTTGCTGGCCCTGATGGACAGCGTGCGGGTGCACGCCATCAGCCACATTACCGGCGGCGGGTTCTATGAGAATGTGCCCCGTATGCTGCAAGACGGCTTTACTGCTGTTATTGAGAAAGACAAGTGCTTTAAGAAACCCATCTTTGACCTGATCGCCAAGGAGGGCAATATCCCGGAGCGGGATATGTATAATACCTTTAATATGGGCACCGGTCTGGTGATCGCCGTAGACGCCACCAAGGCGGACGAGGCGGTGCGGATCCTGCAACAGGCAGGGGAGCAGGCTGCGGTCATTGGCCAGATCAAGTCCGGCGAGAAAGGCGTGGAGCTGGTATGAAGCGCATTGTGGTGTTAGTCTCCGGCGGGGGCACCAACCTGCAAGCCCTGCTGGACGCGCAAGATCGGGGAGAGATCCCCGGCGGGCAGATCACCTGCGTGATCGCGTCCAAGCCCGGCGTGTATGCGCTGGAGCGGGCAGCGGCCCACGGTATTCCCGGCAAGGTGCTGGAGCGCAAGGCGTACCCGGATGTGCACGCTTACTCCGCTGCCATGCGGGATCTGCTGCTGGCAGAGCAGGCGGACCTGGTGGTGTATGCCGGGTTCCTGACCATTCTTGATGAGCAGGTGGTAGACGCTTTCCCCGGCAAGATGATGAACATTCATCCGGCGCTGATCCCGTCCTTTTGCGGCAAGGGCTACTATGGGCTCCATGTGCATGAGGCGGTGCTGCAAAGCGGGGTCAAACTCACCGGCGCCACGGTGCACTTTGTGACGGCCGACTGCGACGCCGGTCCCATTATCGCCCAAAAGGCGGTGCCGGTGCAGGAGGGGGACACCCCGGAGATCTTGCAGCGGCGGGTGATGGAGCAGTGCGAATGGCAGCTGCTGCCCCGGGCAGTGGCGCTGTTTTGCCAGGATAAAATTCAGATCACGGGCAACAAGACCCGCATTTTAGATTGAGGTATAGTGTGAAAAATCACACTATACAGATTATATTGCCCTCAAAATTTGCCTTTGGCATAATTTTGAGATGGCTGTAATCACCATTAACACCTTGTCAGGCTACAGCAAGGCGTTAATGATTTTTAATGAACGGTATGTAGCCTGAAAGGCTATGGTGATTATTATGGAGATGCAACAGCTTTCAACCCTGCTGTCCGGCAACAGTTATCCCGGCCGCGGGATCGTGCTTGGCCGCAGCAAGGACGGCAAAACGGCGATGATCGCCTACTTTATTATGGGCCGCAGCGTCAACTCCCGCAACCGTGTGTTTGAGGAGAACGACCGTGGCGGCATTCGCACCAAGGCTTTTGATGAGAGCAAGATGGAGGATCCGTCTTTGATCATCTACAACCCGGTGCTGTGCCTGGACGGCAAGACCATCGTCACCAACGGCGACCAGACGGATACCATCTATGACTTTATGGCAGAGGGCAAGTGCTATCGCCATGCCCTGCTGACCCGTGAGTTTGAGCCGGACGCGCCCAATTACACCCCCAGGATCAGCGGTGTGGTCAAGCCCAGCGGCGACTACAACCTGTCCATCTTAAAGTCCAATATGGGTCGGGGCGACTCCTGCCTGCGCTACTTCTTTGAGTATGAGGCGGTGCCCGGTCTGGGTCACTTGATCCACACCTATAAGGGCGACGGCGATCCTATCCCGTCCTTTGAGGGCGAGCCGGTGCCGGTGGAGATGGACGGCGACCTGGACAGCTTTACCCAAATGATCTGGGACAGCTTAAATGAAGATAACAAAGTCTCTCTCTTTACCCGCTTTATTGATTTGGAGAGCGGCAAGGTAGAGAGCCGGATCATCAATAAAAACAAATAAGAATATAAAACGATACAGGAGAATTGGCGGCAAAACGGCAGTTCTCCTAAAAGTCTTTTTCGGAGGTCAAAGAATATGACGGTTTTGGTGGTAGGCGGCGGTGGCCGCGAGCACGCATTGGTGCGCAAGATCAAAGAGTCTCCCAGAGTGGACAGTGTGCATTGCTGCCCCGGCAACGGCGGCATTGCTTATGACGCAGTGTGCCACAATGTGGCGGCGATGGATATAGACGGCGTGGTGGCGCTGGCAAAGGAGATCAAAGCAGACCTGGTAGTGGTGGCGCCGGACGATCCGCTGGTGGCCGGTATGGTAGACGCGCTGAACGCAGCGGGCTTTGCCACTTTCGGTCCCCGGGCCAATGCGGCCATTATTGAGGGCTCCAAGGTGTTCTCCAAGGACCTGATGCAAAAGTACCACATTCCCACCGCCGAGTACCGGGTGTTTGACGATCCCCGGGCGGCTATTGATTATATTACGGAGAAAAACGAATTCCCCACCGTCATTAAGGCGGACGGCCTGGCCCTGGGCAAGGGCGTGCTGATCCCGGAGAACCTGGAAGAAGCGGTGGCCGGGGTCAAGGAAATTATGGAGGACAAGGTATTCGGCGCCTCCGGCAATCATATTGTGGTGGAGGAGTTCCTTACCGGGCCGGAAGTGTCTGTGCTGGCCTTTACGGACGGCAAGTGCGTGCGGCCTATGGTGTCCTCTATGGACCACAAGCGGGCGCTGGACGGCGACAAGGGGCTGAACACCGGCGGTATGGGCACCGTGTCGCCCAATCCGTACTACACGGACGCGGTGGCGCAGCAGTGTATGGACACCATCTTCCTGCCCACCATTGCGGCTATGAACGCCGAGGGGCGCACTTTCCGGGGCTGCCTGTACTTTGGCCTGATGCTCACCCCCAAGGGACCCAAGGTGATCGAATACAACTGCCGTTTCGGCGACCCGGAGACTCAGGTGGTGCTGCCCCGGCTGGATACGGATATTATGGATATTTTTGACGCCATTAACGCCGGTACGCTGGCAGATCTGGATATTCAGTGGAGCGACCAGGCCTGCGCCTGCGTGATCCTGGCCAGCGGCGGCTATCCCAAGTCTTACCCCAAGGGGCTGGAGATCACCGGCCTTACCGACGGTCAACGACCGGGGGTCACCGTGTACCACGCCGGTACGGCCCAAAAGGACGGCAAGCTGGTCACCGCCGGTGGGCGCGTGCTGGGCATTACCGCCCTGGGTGATGACTTGCAGGCGGCGCTGGATACCGCTTATGCCGCTGCCGGGGAAGTGCACTTTGACGGTGTGCATTACAGAAAAGACATCGGCGCCCGGGCTTTGGCTGCCGGTAAATGTGAATAGGCTATGAACTTTACAATTTGTTATTGACAATTATACGGACTGTGATATAATAGACACGTTCCACACTTTGTATAAATTTTTAATCGAAGAGGCGAAATTATGGCAACTGTTAAAAAGAGCAAAAAACGAATTATCGTTCCCATCGCCATTGTGTTGGTGATCGCCATTATCGTGACCAGTATCGTCATTGTGCGTAAGGTCAACGGCGGCGAGCAGGTGACCCTGAACACCATCTCTACCGGCGATATTTACGAGACGGTCAGCGCCACCGGCGATGTGACCGCAGGCGCCAGCCGTACATATAAAGTCGGCACTGTGGCGACGGTAAAAGAAGTCTTTGTCCAAAAGGGCGACAAGGTCAAAGAGGGCGACAAGCTGGCCACCTTTGACACCTCCAATATGGACGCCCAGATCTCCAAATTGCAGGGGACTTATACGGACGCAAAAAAGGCGTACAATACCGCCCGCAGCAACCAGTCTGCCGCTAAATCTAACCTGGCTGCGGTCAACAAGCAGATCGCCAAGCTGGAGAAAGATGTAGCCAAGCTGCAAAAGTCCGCCAACACCACCACGACCACCAAAAAGACCACCACCAAGAAGCACAGCACCACGCTGCCCACCACGGCGCCTACCACTCGGGTGACCACCACCCAGGAGAGCACCAAGGCGGCGACTTATACGGTAAAGGCTACCGTGCTGGCCGGTCAGGAGAGCTACGGCACCGTGCAGGTGGGTAACAACACCGCAGGTGCGTCCAGCGCCGGTAAATATGACGAGGGCGAGCAGGTGGTCATTAAGGCTGTGCCTGCCAAGGATTACAGCTTCTCCGGTTGGTATGACGCCAACGGCACCAAGCTGAAGTCTGCCAAGCAGGTGACTGTTACAGTCAGCGACAATGTGCAGTACATTGCCCAGTTTACCAAGACCACTTCTACCGGTGCGCTCACCGATCTGTCTGACGCGCTGGCCGAGATCGCAGATAATATTCGCGATATGACCGACGATGTGAACACCATGATGCAGATCCTGCAAACCACTGCGGACGCCATCAGCAAGGCGCTGGATAACAATATTACCGACGCCAATGTGATCGCCAATGCGGTGGAGAAGGCCATTCGTGACGCCATCAGCGAGGGCCTGATCAATGAGGATAATCTGAAAGTGATGGGCGATGTGCTGGCTAAGAGCATTGCCCAGGCAGTTAAGGAAATCGACTGGAAGAGCGTGGCCAAGGATGTGACCAGCACCAGCGATGTGCAGCTGACCACCAAGCAGTTGCAGCTGGCTGCGCTGTATGCCCAGTCCAGAATGTATGCGGTAGAGGCTTCCGACACCGCTGTCAACGCCCAGAAGAGCGTAATGGAGGGTGCAGAGAGCGCCCTGACCGCTTTGCAGGACGCCAACAAGGACTTGCAGGCCGGTTGGACCGCCTCTTTTGACGGCACCATCACCACCTGCGACCTGACCCCCGGTGAGCAGACCTCACTGGTAGACGATGGCATTGTGCTGGAGAATATGAACTCCATGGTTGTGACCATCAGCCTGAGTGAGTACGATAACCACCGCGTAAAAGTGGGTATGCCCTGCACTATTACCACCGCTTACGGCAACTATGAGGGCGAAGTGACCGCTAAGGCGCCCACCGCTACCGGCGGCTCTGCCGGCTCCATCTTGGACAATGTAGGCTCCATGGCCGGTATCAGCGGCCTGTCCAGCCTGACCAGCTCCGGCGCAGGCGTGGAGTGCACCGTGGAAGTGAAGAACCCGGACGAGAACATCATCATCGGTTTTGAGGCCAATGTGGTGATCAGCACCGGCGAATACCTGGGCGTTGTGACTGTGCCCACCGGCTCTATCGTGCTGGATAAGACCGGCACCTATGTGTACCTCTACAATGAGGACGACAAGACCGTTACCAAGACCGCCATTACCACTGGCGCTATGTCTGACAGCGCGTACCAGGTGACCGACGGCCTGAAAGCCGGGGACAAGATCGTTGCCGCACCGTCCTCTACCTATAAGGAAGACACCTTTAAGGTCAAGGTGGTTGACAAACTGAGTACAACGAAATAAGGAGCACTTTTTGTGAACATTTCAGAAAGCTTTAAAATCGCTGTCAAAGCCATAAAGGCGAACTGGATGCGCTCGCTCCTGACCATGCTGGGTATCATTATCGGTATCAGCTCCGTGATCATGATCGTGGGAGCCGGTACCGGTGCCCGGGACTATATCGTCTCTCTGATCGAGGATATGGGTTCCAATGCCGTGATGGTCACGGTAGATACCACCCAGGCGACCGACAACGACTACATCACCTTAAAAGATGTAGAAAATATTAAAAGCCGTGTAAACGGCGTGGACCGCTGCTCGCCTATGCTCATGGGCTTTGGTAAGGCCACCATTGACTCCCAGGCCAAGGAAGCCACCGCTATGCTGGTGGGCGTAAACAGCGACATTCAGTACGCCCTGACCGAGGGCTGCACCTACGGCCGGTTCTTTACCGACGAGGAGTATAACGCCAATTCACCCATTGCCGTGATCGGTATCAACAGTGCCCAGAGCGTGTTTGGGTATGAGGATGTGACCGGCGAGTATGTGACTGTGTCCTCCAGCGGTAAGTCCATGAAAGTCAAGGTGGTGGGCGTGGCCAATATTGACCAGATCGCCCAGTCTGCCGGCGGCAGTTCCTCTCTGTCTACCATGTTCCAGCAGAACGAGGACTCCCCGGTGATCGCCCTGTTTATGCCCTGTACTACATTGACCCAGATCACCGGTGCCAACACCAACCTGAGCTCCATTTTCGTGATTGCCCAGGACGGTGCAGATAATGACGCAGTGGGCAACGCCACCGTCAACTACTTAAAAGCGGCCCACGGCAATTACTCCAAGAATATGTACATTGCCCAGAATATGGCCACCTATATTCAGATCGTAGACATTGTTATGCAGGTGCTCACTGCATTTATCGCCTGTGTAGGCGCTATCTCCCTGATCGTGGGCGGTATCGGCGTCATGAACATTATGCTGGTGTCCGTAACCGAGCGAACGCGGGAGATCGGCATACGAAAGTCTTTGGGCGCCAAGACCAAGGTGATCACCTTGCAGTTCCTGACCGAGTCGGTGATCCTGTGCTTGATCGGCGGTATTATCGGTTTGGTGCTGGGTATCGTAGGCGCGTATGCGGCCTGTGCCGTTATCAACATTACCCCCAAGATCACCTGGTGGGTGATCGTGCTGGCCCTGGCATTCTCCAGCGGCGTTGGGTTGTTCTTCGGCATTTATCCGGCCCGCAAGGCTGCCAAGCTGTCGCCCATTGAGGCGCTGCGCCGAGAGTAAGTCAAAATTTATACAAAGCAAGACCGTATCGACAGGCGTTGTCGGTACGGTCTTTATTCTTAAAGTAAACCACAAGCTAAGCTTGTGGGAGAAGCGAGCCGTAGCGTTG